>DASXVG010000152.1:0-10202 GCA_036504355.1 Candidatus Limnocylindrales bacterium | reverse complement strand
GATCGGCCAGTCTTCACCGGGCATGTTGAGGGACACGCAGAGATGGAAGGGAAGACTCGCGAGCAGTCCACCTCCGATGCGCTGCACGAGTGGCGCGAGGCTGAGCGCAGTGCGGCCGTCGCACGCAGGGGTCGGGTCGCGGCCGAGGCCGCTGCGGCGGCGGCGAGGGAAGCCGCGGACGCGGCCCAGGCGACGGCGGAGGCGGCGGCGCAGACTGCGAGGGCGGCGAAGGCGGTGCTCGAGTCCGCATCGGGTGCGGAGCAATCCGCGACCCGGACCGCCGCCGCGGCGCGGTCGGTTGTGCAGTCGCGCCGCTCGGATGTGGTTGACGCGGAGAATGACGAGGCGATGGCCGACGTGGCGGAGGGTGAGGCGCACGAGCGATATCGCGCCGCCGTCGATCGCGCGTCCGCGAACAATGGGCTCAACGGGAACAGCTGACGCTTCGGCGGCGGCCGCCCTGCCAGTATCCCGGGGGTCGCGCCCCGGCCAGCCGAGTTCGCAGGCCGGGACGCACCACTGATACGCGCCTTGACGCTCGCGCGGATGTTCGGCCTCGCGTGGTGCGGCCACGAGTACGATCAGCGTGACCAGCGCGGCCGGCGCAGCTCGAGGGAGACACCAATGACGTGGCAGGGAGCAGGCGGGACGAGCGGTGGGCCCGGTGACGCAGACGACGCGACGCGAACCGACTGGAGCACGACCGCCCAGCCACCAATCGATCCGCAGCCCCTGCCACAGGCCGAACCTCCGGCGGCACCGGCCACGGATCCCGCAGCATGGCCCCCCGCGGCCCCGGCCGCACCCCCGCCCGATCCGACATACGCGCCGCCCCCCGCGGCGCCGGTGGTCCAGGGTGCTGGGCCATCGCCCTGGGCACCGGTCCAGCCAGGCGGATCGTGGGGCACGCCTCCGCCCGATGGCGGCGGCCGCTACGCCGTCCCCGGCGCCCCGGGGCTCGTCTACGCGGGCGCGCTGCCCCGCGCGGCGGCCTGGATCGTCGACGGGCTCCTCGTCGGGATCGTGGCCGGGATCGTCTCGGCGCCGTTCGCATCGCCCATGGCGCTCGACGCGAACGGCGCGCCTGACTTCTCGCGGATGGCCTCCCAGGGCGGCATCTCGGCGCTCATCTCGACGCTCATCGGGGCGGGGTACTTCATCCTCCTGTGGACGACCGCCGGGCGTGCAACTCTGGGCATGCGCCTGTTCAGCCTCCAGGTGGGCAACGCGGCCGACGGGACGAAGCTCCGGATCGACCAGGCGGCAAAGCGATGGCTCGCGTTCGGGTCGTGGCTGGGAATCATCCCGCTCGTCGGGCTATTCGAGGTCGTGTGGCAGCTCGTGCTGCTCGCGACGACGATCTCGAGTCCCACGAAGCAGGGTCTCCATGACCGGTTCGCCGGCAGCGCGGTCGTCCGGCCGGCCAGCGCAGGCAACGGCCTCGCGATCGCCTGCCTCGTCATCGTGCTGGTGATCCCGATCGCCCTGGTCCTGCTGATCATCCCCCTCATCTTCCTGGGCGGGCAGGTCTCGGCGATCCTCTCGGCCGTGGGCGACTCCGTGTGACCGACGGGGCCGTGGGCGACGGCGCGACGGTTCGCGAGGACCAGCTGAGCGGCCTCAACGACATGGACCCGGAGGCGTTCCGCGCCGCCGCGCACGTCGTCGTGGACCGCATCGCGGACTATCTTCGCGACGTCGAGCGGTACGACGTGCTCCCGGCCATCGAACCCGGATCCATCGCCCCGCTCCTGCCGACCGCGGCCCCGGACGGACCCGAGCCGATCGACGCGATCCTCGCTGACGTCGACCGCCTCGTGTTCCCGAACGCCACCCACTGGCAGCACCCGGGCTTCTTCGCGTACTTCGCCACGAGCGCGTCGGGGCCCGGGATTCTCGGCGAGTTTCTGACGGCGGCGCTCGGCCAGAACCCGATGCTGTGGCGGACGTCGCCCATCGGGACCGAGCTCGAGGGCGTGGTCGTCGGCTGGCTGCGTCGGGCGCTCGGCCTGCCTGACGCGTTCGACGGGCTGCTCACCGACACCGCGTCCACGTCCACCCTCATCGCTCTCGCGGCCGCGCGCGAGGCGGCGGGCCTGGACGCGTCGGCGCAGGGGCTCGCGGGGCGCGGGATCCGCCAGCCGCGCGTCTATGCGTCCGCCGAGGCCCACAGCTCGATCGAGAAGGCATGCATGACGCTCGGTCTCGGCCGCGCGGCCCTCGTGAAGATCCCCACCAACGACCGGTTCGAGATGCAGGCCCAGGCGCTCGAGGCGGCGATCGCGGCGGACCGCGCGGCCGGCCGGACGCCGATGGCGATCGTCGCGACGATCGGCACCACGTCATCGACGTCCGTCGACCCCGTCGCGGCCATCGCCGACGTCGCGGACCGCGAGGCGCTGTGGCTGCACGTCGACAGCGCGTACGCCGGCGTCGTGGCGATGCTCCCGGACCGGCGCGCGCCGTTCGCGGGCTGGGAGCGCGCGGACTCGATCGTCGTGAACCCGCACAAGTGGCTGTTCACGCCGCTCGATGCCTCGCTCCTGCTGAGCCGGCGGATGGACCAGCTCCGGGCCGCGTTCACCCTGGTCCCCGAGTACCTCCGGACGCTCGACCGGGAGCACCCCGTCCACGACTACAACGAGTACCAGCCCCAGCTCGGGCGCCGGATGCGGGCGCTCAAGCTGTGGATCCAGCTGCGCTGGTTCGGCCTTGACGGCCTCCGCCGGCGGATCGCGTACCACCTCGACGAGGCGGAGCGGTTCGCAGGCTGGGTGGACGCCGCCCCGGACTGGGAGCGCCTTGCGCCGGTGCCGTTCTCCACGGTGTGCTTCCGCCACCGGCCGGCGTCACTCGCCGCGGGCGCGGCGGCGCTCGACGATCGGAACACGCGGCTCATGGACGCGGTCAACCGCACCGGCGAGGTGTTCCTGTCGCACACCCGCCTCGCCGGCCGGTTCACGATCCGTCTTGCCATCGGCAACCTCCGCACGGAGCCCCGCCACGTCGAGCGGGCGTGGGAGCTCCTTCGCCGCGAGGCGGCCCGCCTCGATACCCCATCCCAGGAGACGCACGATGTCGGACCCGATCACGATCCTGTACTTCTACCGCACCAGGTGGGGTAGCCACGACGAGTTCGTCGCGCTGTTCCGGCGCAACCACTGGCCGATCCTGCGCGAGCAGATGGCCGCGGGCCGGTACACGGCCGTGGAGCTGTTCACGCCCCGGTTCCACGGCGACGGCCGAGCGGACTGGGACCTGATGGTCTCGATCACCTACCGCGACTGGGCGGCGATCCAGGAGCACAGCGATGCCGAGATCAGCCGCACGCTCTACCCGGACCAGGAGACGTTCAAGGCCGAGGAGGCGCGCCGGTTCGAGCTGCTCGACGCGCACTGGGACGTGGTGCTGGAGCGCCGCCCGCTCGACGCCTGATCGCCGCGAGCCGCCCGATCAGCCCCAGAGCGCGGGCTTGACCACCATCAGCCAGACGATGACGAGCACGATCGCAGTCACCACGAGCCCGAGCATCCGCGTCCGGCGCGCCGCGACCGCGTAGGCGGGGGAGCCGGGCGCCCGCCGGGCGAGATCGACCTGCGAGCGCGCCGCCGGCGCGTAGACCGTGATGCCGAGCACGGCCACGAGCACGTACAGCCCGATCGCGGCGACGATCCACGGCGAGTCGAACCCGTATGGCCCGGTGAGCACGATCGCCACGCCCGCGACGGCCGCCGCGATGTAGGCCGGGTTCGCGACGCGCCGGTCGAGCCTGCTGATGCTCTCGAGCACGAACACCAGCTCGCCGGGCGACCCCTGGGCTCGCGTCAGCCAGAACTGATAGGTCAGGTTGGCGCCCAGGGCGGTGATGACGGCCAGAATGTGCAGGTACTTGAACACGACCCAGGCTTCCATGGCGTCATTGTGCCGCCGCTCCGGCGCACGGCGACGCCGGAACCCGCGATAATGGCCGCCGATCGAGCGCCAGCCGTTCCACCACCGACCACGTCCACGGAGGCCTGCGCAGCCCGTGCCGCCCATCACCGAGCTGACCCGCATCGAGCCCGTGCACCTGGCGCGCCTCGAGAAGCAGGGTGTCTTCACGACCGGCATCCTGCTGGAGCTCTCGGAGACGCCAACGCGCCGCACGTACCTCGCGGACCACGTCAAGGCAACCCCGAACGACGTCGCCACGTGGCGCGACGAGGCGCTCATGCTCAACCTCGCCGGGTTCGGGGCGACGGAGCACCAGCTGTTCATCCAGGCGGGGATCGAGGGGCTGCACGACCTGCTCGCGATCGACCTCGACACGTTCCGGGCGCGGCTCGCGCGTGCGGCCGTGGAGCTCAACTGGGAGCCCCCTGCCGACCTGATGCTCGAGACGTGGTGGGAGCAGGCCCGGACGCTCGAGGAGGAGTAGCCGCCCGGGGCAGTCGCCCCGTCCGGGCTACCATCGGCGCCTGATGAAATCCCTCCGCGGCGCGCTCGCGTCGCTCGTCCTCGGCGTCGCCGTCGCGTTCGTGATCGTGGCCGTCGCGATCGTCCCGTTCCTCAACCCGGTGTTCGTCGGCTTCGAGCAGGACCGGGCGCAGGCCCAGGCGTGGACCGGGTGGTCGACCGCCGAGCTGCGAAGCGTCACGGGCGCGATCCTCGGCGACCTCATCCTCGGGCCGCCCGCGTTCGACGTCGCGCTCGACGGCGCGCCGGTCCTCAATGTCCGCGAACGCCAGCACATGGTCGACGTGCGGGGCGTGTTCGCTGCCTTCTACCTGGTCGCGGCCGGCGCGGCGATCCTCATCGCGGGGGCGTTCGCCGTGGCTCGCGGCACGGGCGCCCGGGCCGCGCTGTGGCGGCGGCTCTCGCGGGCGGGCCTGTGGATCGCGGCGATCACGGTCGTCGGCGGCGCGGCCGGCGTGCTGCTGTTCGACCAGGCGTTCGAGCTGTTCCACACCCTGTTCTTTGCCGCCGGTTCCTACAACTTCGATCCGGGGAGCGAGCGGCTCGTCCAGCTGTTCCCGTACCAGTTCTGGGTCGAGACGACGGTCGCGGTCGGGTCGCTGATCGTCGTGCTGTCGCTGGTCCTGTGGTGGTTTGCGCGACGGCAATCGGCGGCCGGCATCCGGGTGGCCGCGTGATCGGCGCGGGCGGCGTGCCGATCGCCCGGGTGTTCGGGATCGAGATCCGGATCTCGCTGACGTGGGCCGTGCTGATCGCGATCGTCACGCTCCTCGGGGCCCAGCAGGCCTCGTTCACCGCACCCGACCTGCCGGCGCCCGTCCAGTGGGCCATCGGCGGCGTCATCGCGTGCGGGTTCCTCGTGTCGGTCATCGCCCACGAGCTGGCGCATGCGCTCGTCGGGCGTCGGTACGGGATCGAGCAGCGCTCGATCACGCTGGGGTTCGTCGGGGGCCTCGCGCCGCTCAACATCCAGGCGCCCACCCCGCGGGCCGAGCTCGTGGTCGCGCTCGCCGGGCCCGTGCTGTCCGGTCTTGCGGGCGGCGTGCTGGTCCTGGCGGGCGTCGCCACCGGGAGCGCGGCCCCGGGCGCGGAAGCCATCGCAAGCGTCCTGATCGTGATCGGGGTGCTGAACCTCATCCTCGCGCTGCTCAGCCTGCTGCCCGGGATGCCACTCGACGGCGGGCGGGTCATCCGCGCCCTCGCCTGGGGGAGGACCGGCGACCGTGAGCGCGCCGGTGCGGTGACCGCGCGGGTCGGCAGGCTGCTGGGATTCACGGTCATCGGCGTGGGGATCGCGATGGCCCTCGCGGATCTCGCCACGGAGGGGCTCCTCGTCGTCGCGCTCGGGTGGCTGCTGACGACCGGTGCGCGTACGCTCGACCGGCGGCTGGCGCTCGAGCGGCTCCTGCGCGGCGCGACGGTCCGCGAGGCGATGCGCGAGGACGCGCCATCCGTGGGCCCCAACCTCACGGTGGACACGTTCGCCAGCCGCTACGAGGGCCCGGAGGGCGTGCCCGCGATCCCGGTCGTGGACGACGACCACGTCCTCGGGATCATCAGCCGGCGCCGCCTCCAGCGCCTCGGCCGGCGGCGCTTCGGTGCCACGCGTGCCGCCGACGTGATGGCGGTCCCGCCGCAGGCGCCGATCCTCGCACCCGACGATCCGCTGTGGGACGCGCTGGACGTGATGAGCACCGGTGGGCAGGAGGGACTGGCCGTCGCGATCGAGGGTCGCCTGGCCGGGATCCTGACGCGGGACAGCGTGTCGGACGCCGTGCGTGTGCGTGCCGCGGCTGCCGCCACGCGGGCGGACGTGCCATGAGCGGCGAGCTGCTGCCGGTCGAGGAGGCCCAGGCGACCGTCCTCGCGGGTGTCGCGCCGCTCGCCGCGATCGAGACCCTCGCGCCCGAGGCGGCGCTGGGCCGGGTGCTCGCCGCGCCGCTCACCGCGGCCGTGTCGCTGCCGCCGTGGGACAACTCCGCGATGGACGGGTACGCGATCCGCGCGGCGGACGTCGCGGCGGCCGGGGAGCTGACACCGGTCCGGCTCACCGTGGTCGGGGAGTCGCGTGCCGGTCATCCACCAGATGCCCGCGTGCTCCCCGAGACCGCGGTCCGCATCGCCACCGGTGCGCCGATGCCCGCCGGCGCGGATGCCGTGGTCCCGGTCGAGCTCACGACGCCGCTCGACGAGACCGGGAGCCAGGGGCCGCGGGGGCGCGACGCGGCGGGGCCGCTCCCGGTCGCCTGCCTCGTCCACGAGCGCGTCGGCGTGGGCAACGCCATCCGGACGATGGGCGGGGATGTCCGGGCGGGGACGACGATCGCGGCGATCGGCGACCGGGTGACGCCGTCCGTCGTGGCCCTTGCGGCGGGCGCGGGCGTCGCGCAGGTCACGGTCCGCCGGCGGCCGATCGTGGCGGTGCTCGCGACCGGCGACGAGGTCCACGCACCGGGTGACGACCTCGGCGTCGCCGGGATCCCGGATGCGAACGGCCCCGGCCTGCGTTCGCTCGTCCACGATGCCGGTGCCGTCGCGCTCGACCTGGGCATCGCGGCTGACCGGCTCGAGGACGTCGAGGCGCGGCTGCGGCGCGGGCTCGCCGAGGCGGACATCGTCGTGGTCTCGGGTGGCGTGTCGGTCGGTCCGTACGACGTCGTGCGCACCGCGTTCGACGCCGTCGGGCACATCAACCTGTGGCGCGTCGCCGTGCAGCCGGGCAAGCCGTTCGCGTTCGGGCGGGCTGACGTCGACGGACGCGCGGAACCGGTGCTGCTGTTCGGGCTGCCGGGCAACCCGGTGTCCGGGTTCGTGACCTTCGAGCTGTTCGTGCGGCCGGTGATCCGACGACTGGCCGGTCATGCACGCCTTCACCGGCCGGCGGACCGCGCGGTGCTCGAAGACCCGGTCACGAAGAGCCTCGGCCGGCGCGGCTACCAGCGGGTCGTGGCCCTCCGGGATGCAGAGGGGTCGCCGGTGCGTACCCGCAAGGGCCGGGTGCGGGTCAAGCTTGCGGGCGGGCAGGGGAGCCACGTGCTGTCATCGCTTGCCGCGGCCGACGCGCTCGCGGTCATCCCCGAGTCGCTCGAGACCGTCGAGGCCGGGACCGTGGTGGAGCTCCGCTGGCTCGATCGCGACTGACCCGGCGCCGTACGCGAGCCCCCCTGCCCGGGTAGCATCGGGTCGAGCAGGAGGGTCCATGGATCGCAACGACGCCCCGCGTGCGGAACGCCGCCGACTCACCCACGTCGACCGGCGCGGCCGCCCCCGGATGGTGGACGTCAGCGCGAAGCCCGCGACCGCCCGGCGTGCCGTCGCCGAGGCCGAGGTTGTCGTGTCGGCCGAAACGCTCAGCCTGGTCATCGACGGCGGAGGCTCGAAGGGCGACGTCCTCACCGTGGCGGAGCTGGCTGGTGTGATGGGCGGCAAGCGCACGGCCGAGCTGATCCCGCTGTGCCACCCCATCGCGCTCACCGACCTCGTCGTGACGATCACGCCGGACAGGGCGGCGTCCGTGCTGCGGATCCGCGCCGAGGCGGCGACCACCGGCCCGACCGGGGTCGAGATGGAGGCCATGACCGCCGCGTCCGTCGCCGCGCTCACGGTCTACGACATGGTCAAGGGCGTGGAGCGAGGCGTCGAGGTTCGCGGGCTCCGGCTCTTCTCGAAGACGGGCGGCAAGAGCGGGGAGTGGCACCGCCCAACGCCGCCGGCGGACGGCGCTCCAGCGCGGCCGCGGCACACGCCCGGCGAGCGGATGGCTGGGCGCATCGGGCGGAAGAAGAGCGGATGACCGGGGGCGGCGGGCCCGGGCGCCGCACTGCGCTCGTGCTCACGTGCAGCGACCGGAGCGCCGCGGGCACGCGTGCCGACGCCTCGGGCGAGGCGCTCCAGGCACGGCTCGAGGCGCTCTCGTTCGCCGTGGAGCGGCGCGTGGTTCCCGATGACCGGGCGGCGATCGGGGCGGCGCTCGTCGAGGGCGCGGCCGTACACCCGCTCGTCGTGACCACCGGCGGCACCGGCCTGACGCCGCGCGACGTGACGCCCCAGGCGACGGCCGCGGTCGTCGACTACGAGGTCCCGGGCATCGCGGAGGCGATCCGGGCCGACGGACGACGCTCGACGCCGTTCGCCGTCCTGTCGCGCGGCCTCGTCGGCGTTCGTGGCGGCACCCTGATCGTCAACGTGCCCGGGTCACCCAAGGGCGCGCTCGAGTCGTTCGAGGTCGTCGTCCCGCTGCTCGACCATGCGCTCGAGACGCTCCGCGGCCCGTTCGACCACGCCGCCGCCCGCGCCGGCGGGCGGCTCGACCTGCCGCCCGGCACGCCTGCGGAGGACCCGTAGATGTTCGAGCCGTTCGCCGAGGTGCCGCTCTACCCCCTGGTATTCCCGGTCTTCTGGGGCGCTGCCGTCTTCTTCGCCCTCGCGATGGCGCGTCACCTGCGCGTGTTCGCCGCCGCGCGCAACGCGAGCCCCACCGATCGCCCGCTCGCGCGCCTCGCGGGGACCATTCGCTACGGGCTCGTCCAAACCCGCATGTTTCGCGACCTGCCCGCGGGCCTGATGCACTTCGGGATCTTCTGGGGCTTCGTCCTGCTCACGATCGGTACCGCGAACGTGGTCACCGGTGGACTTGTCCAGGCGATCGTCGAGATCCCGTTCGGCGGGGCGCTGTGGGTCGCGGTCACGGCGATGCAGAACGTGGTCGCGGTTGTCGTGCTCGCGGCGGTCGGGTTCGCGATCTGGCGGCGGGTCGTCGTGCGGCCGGCGCGACTGACGCTCACCCGGCACGCCATCGACATCCTCCTGCTCATCGGCGGCGTCGTGGGGACCGAGCTGCTGGCCCAGGTGTTCGAGGTCGCGGCGCGCGGCCCGATCGACGGCGCCATCGTCTCGAACCCGCTCGGCGGCGTGTTCTCGGGTCTCGACACGGGGCTCCTCGGGGCGCTGTTCGCGATCGGCTGGTGGGCCCACATCGTGCTCGTCGCCGTGTTCCTGTGCTACCTGCCGTTCGGCAAGCACCTGCACATCGCGACGGCGATCCCGAACATCGCGCTGCGCAAGCTCGCGCCCCGCGGGCAGCTGCCGGCGATGGATCTCGAGGCCGAGGGCGCGACGTTCGGCGTCCGGACCGTCGCGGACCTGTCGTGGAAGGATCTGCTCGACGGGTTCACGTGCACCGAGTGCGGCCGCTGCCAGCAAGCCTGTCCCGCGTGGAACACGGGGAAACCGCTCAACCCCAAGACGTTCATCATGGGCGTCCGCCACGAGGCCGTGGAGGCGGAGCGCGGGCTGCCGCTCATCCCGAACTCCCCGTCGGTGCGCGCGGCATTCGGGCTCGACGACTCGCTCTCGGCCGAGGCTGTCGCGCGGCCGCTCGTCGACACCGCGATCCCGTACGACGCGGTCTGGGACTGCCTCACCTGCGGCGCCTGCGTCGAGGCCTGCCCGGTCACGATCGAGCACGTCGACAAGATCGTCGGGATCCGACGCAACCTCGTGCTCGAGGACTCACGCTTCCCGCACGAGCTCACCAACGCGTTCAAGGGCATGGAGAGCGTGGCCAACCCCTGGGGCCAGCCGCCGAGCGCGCGGCTGGACTGGGCGAAGGGTCTGCCGTTCCCGGTGCGCACGGTGGCCGAGGTCCAGGCAGCCGGGGCGCTCGACACGCTCGAGGTCCTCTACTGGGTCGGCTGCGCCGCGGCCTTCGACGACCGCAACCGGCGGGTCGCGCGCGCCGTGGTCAC
>DASXVG010000151.1:0-33892 GCA_036504355.1 Candidatus Limnocylindrales bacterium | reverse complement strand
TGGGCGGCGATGCCGACCTCGCTCACCTGGTGCATCGCGTGGGTCCGGATCTGGATCTCGAGCGGCTTGCCGTCGAGCGCGATCACCGCGGTGTGGAGCGACTGGTAGAGGTTGTTCTTGGGGACCGCGATGTAGTCGTCGAACTGCCCGGGGATCGGGCGCCACAGCGCGTGGACCGTGCCCAGGGCGGCGTAGCAGTCACGGACCTCGTCGACGAGCAGGCGGATCGCGTAGACGTCGTAGATCTCGCCGAACTCCGCGCTCTTGCGCTGCATCTTCTTCCAGATGCTGTAGATGTGCTTCGGGCGGCCCTGCAGCTCGGCGTCGATGCCCGCGGCCTCGAGCCGCGGACGCAGCTCCTCGATCGCGCGCTCGATGTACGTCTCGCGGCCCTTGCGCCGGGTGTCGAGCAGCTTCGCCAGCTCCCGGTACGACTCGGGCTCGAGCGCCTTGAAGCTGAGGTCTTCGAGCTCCCACTTGATCTGCCAGATCCCGAGCCGCTCCGCGAGCGGCGCGTAGATCTCCATGGTCTGGCGAGCGATGCGCTGCTGCTTGTCCGTCTTGAGGGCGCCCAGCGTGCGCATGTTGTGGAGGCGGTCGGCGAGCTTGATGAGGACGACCCGGATGTCCTCGGCCATCGCGAGGAACATCTTCCGGATGTTCTCGGCCTGCTGCTGCTCGTGGCTGTGGGTGCTGAACTTGGACAGCTTGGTCACGCCGTCGACGAGGTGGGTGACCTCGGGCCCGAATCCGTCCTCGACGTCCGCGAGGCTGTACTCGGTGTCCTCCGGGACGTCGTGGAGGAGCGCGGCGCTGACCGCGATGGGGTCGATGCCCAGCTCCGCGAGGATCTGCGCGGAGGCGATGGGGTGGGTGACGTACGGCTCGCCCGACGCCCGGACCTGCGTGGCATGGGCTTCGACGGCGAGGTCGAACGCCTTGTCGACCATCGTGAGGTCGGCCTGCGGGTGCTGCGCCTTGAGCGCCCGGTGGAGG
Organism: Candidatus Limnocylindrales bacterium; assembly: GCA_036504355.1. GTDB lineage: Bacteria > Chloroflexota > Limnocylindria > Limnocylindrales > CSP1-4 > CAIXZV01. The sequence goes on along the minus strand of DASXVG010000151.1, from coordinate 32,896 downwards.
TCGGCCCGCAGCGCCTCGAGGTTCCACGCCGGCGCCTTCGCGACCGCGGTCGCGCCACCCGCGGCACCCTCGCGCCGCGGGCCCCGGCGACTCGCCGCGGCCGTCTTCGGGCGCGGTGTCTCGAGGGGGACCTCGGGATCGCGGACGACGGGTTCGGCCATGCCCGCGAGTCTACCGCGTGGCGCAGCGGACCCGATCCGGCGGGCCGGAGCGCCGCCAGGCGCCCGGGATCACCCGAGGATGGAGATCGACAGGTCGCCGGACAGGCGCAGGTCACCGGCCCGGGTCACCCGAACGTCCGTGAGCCGGATCGGCAGGTCCGTGCTCCCGCGCAGGAGCACGAGCTCGCCGATGCCGGCCGGGTCGTCGACAAGCCGCACGACGAGGTCGCCTGCCGCGTCGACGTCGAAGGTGCCCGTCACGGTGACGCCGACGTCGACCGCGAGCGTGTCCGGGGCCTTCAGCGTCACCGACGTCGGGCGGACGCCCGTGCGCTGCTCCACGGCCTGCGCGATGAGCGACCGCACCTCGGTGCCGTCGATGACGGTGGACGCGCGGATCGCGTCGCCCCCGCCGCCGAGGGTGATCTCGGCGATCGAGATGGCGGCACCGCCGGATAGCGTCAGCGAGACGTCGGACAGCGTGCCGTCCACGCGCCTCGCCGTGCGGTCCACGATCGCCACGTCGCCGAGGTGCAGCTCCAGCCGCCCGATGCGCATCCCGCGGAACGTGGCGTCGGTCGCGCTGACGCTCACGGCGTCGGCATGCAGGCCCAGCAGGTCCGTGGGCGGGTCGCTGTTCACGTGCACGGCCGTGTCGTCCGCGTGGAGGCCCGCCGCGGTGAGCGCGCCCGTGAGGACCCCGGCGTAGACCTGGGGCAGCCCGATGGTGACCAGCAGGGCGATGGCGACCACGCCGAGCAGGAGGGTGAACAGGCAGCCGCGCATCGATGGAGCCTAGCGCGGGTCGCTCCAGCCCATCGCCGACAGGGTCTCGCGGGCGACCGCAGCCTCGTCCCACGGGATCGCGTGATCCCGGTACAGGATCGTGGGCTCGTGGCCCTTGCCCGCCAGGAGCACGAGGTCGCCGGGCCGCGCCTGCTCGAACGCCCTCGCGACAGCCGCCCGGCGGTCCGGGACGGCGAGCACGTCGACGCCACGCCGGCGGCCGGCCGACTCTGCGCCACGCACGATCTCATCGATGATCGCGTCGCGGTCCTCGCCCCGGGGATCCTCGTCGGTCGCGACCACCAGCCGGCAGCGCTCGCCCGCAATGCGGCCCATCTGGGCGCGCTTCGCGATGTCGCGCTCGCCGCCCGAGCCGAACACCGCGACGAGGCCGCCGCCGCGCGCGGCCGCGACCGGTCCCAGGAGGTCTAGCACGCCCGCGAGCGACGCCGGCGAGTGCGCGTAGTCGACGATCACGCCGAACGGCTGCCCCTGCTCGATCCGCTCCATGCGGCCGGGGACGCCCGGGACCGCCTCGAGCCCCGAGCGGACCGCCCCGGGGTCGAGGCCGAGTCCCTCGCCCAGCGCCACCACCGCGAGCGCGTTGTGGACGTTGAACCGGCCGGCCAGCCGGAGCTCCAGCGTGCCGTCGCCCGACGGTGCCACGTACCGGACGCGGAGGCGGCTGGCGTCCTCCTCCACCGCCGTCGCCCGGACATGCGCCTCGGGTCCCGTGCCGTAGGTCAGGACGGTGGCGCCGGCCTCGCGGGCCGCTGCCTCGAACCAGGCCGCCGCCGGGTCGTCGTGGTTGATCACCGCGAGCTTCGGCCACGGGCGCCCGGCGACGGTCTTCGCGGGATTGGCCGGGCCCTCGGCGAGGGCCGTGAACAGGCGCAGCTTGGCCGCGCGGTAGGCCTCGAACGAGCCGTGGAGATCGAGGTGCTCGTGGGTAAGATTTGTGAAGATCGCGGCGTCGTAGGCGACCCCCAGCACTCGCTCGAGGGCGAGGGCGTGGGACGTCGTCTCGAGGACCGCGGCCGCGTTCCCGTGGGCAGCCATCGCCGCGATGGTCGCCTGGAGCTCCGGCGCTCCCGGGGTCGTGACGTGGGCCTCGTGGCGCTCGCGTGTCGCACCGATCTTCGTCTCGACCGTGCCGATGAGCCCCGTGGAGATGCCGGCGGCCTCGAGCGCGGCGACGGCCAGGAACGAGGTCGTTGTCTTGCCGTCGGTCCCGGTGACCCCGACCACGCCGAGGCGGCGGGACGGGTCGTCGTACCACCATCCCGCCGCGTGCGCGAGCGCGGTCCGCGACGACGAGACGACGAGCTGCGGGAGGTGCGCGGCCGTCACGGGTCGCTCGACGATCGCGGCCCCGGCGCCGGCGGCGGCCGCGGACTCGACATACTCGGCGCCGTCGACGTGGAACCCGGGCAGCGCGACGAACAGCGTCCCCTGCCCCACCCGGCGCGAGTCCTCCGCGACGCCCCGGATGTCGGTGTCCCCGAGGCCGTTCACCCCGATCGGCAGGTCGTCGCGCCGGGCGCCACGGACGAGTCCCGCCTGGCGGAGGCGCGAGAGCAGGCCGGCGAGCGGGCGTGGGTGCGTGGGCTCGGCGGCCGCCACGAGGTCGTCCACGGTCGGTGCGCCGCTCATCGGGCGGTCCGTCCCGGGCTGACCGTGCGCTCGATCCGCCCCAGGCCCCGGCCGAGCGCGTAGCGCCACGGGCGTGCGACCCGCTCCTGCGCGCCGGCCAGGGCGATCCACGACGCCCCGAACGATCGCTTGTGCTCGTACAGCCCGAACGTCGGCTCGCCCTCGACCGGCTCACGGCGGGCGCCGGCGACGTCCACGCCGCCGAGGTCCATCTCGGTCCGGCCCTCGGCGAGCGCAAGCTGGATCGCGCGCCAGCGCAGGAGGTGCATGGCACCCGGGTGATCGCGCCGCCGCTCGGCGCGGTCGCCGCTGTGCGCGGTCGACAGGCGGCGCCCGTGCCGGTAGAGGACCAGGCCGCCCAGCACGTCGCCGTCCGGGGCGCCCTCGCGCGCCTCGAGGTAGACGAGGTGGCCGGCGGCGAGCGCGCGGGTCCACCAGGCGACGAACTCGTCCGGGCCGGCAAACCCGAACCCGCGGCGGTCTCCGGTGGCGCGCAGGAGGCCGTAGAACCGGCGGAGGGCGTCGCTCCCGTCCTCGGTGGCGCGGACGTGCCCCTCGGCCTCGGTCGCCGCGGCGTCCCAGCGCAGGACGACGACACCGTCGCGTTCGGCACGGCGGATCCGCTGCCGCGTCGCCTTCGCGATGCCGTCCATCACCGCCGGCTCGTCGGTCCCCGCCGGCATCGGGATCGCCATCCGGTGGCGCGACGGCTGGATCTCGGGAATGCCGTGGAAGCCGACGGCATCGAGCGCCCGACGGTATGCCTCGTCGTCGGAGGCCACCTCGGGATCGGCCGCGAGCACGTCGAGGCCGGCATCCGACAGCTGGACCGCGAGCGCCCCAAGCGCCGCGCCGACAGCGCGGCCCGTCCCGTCACCGGTCCACGGCGTCCCTGCCAGCACGGGCCCGCGGGGCACGTACGCGGAGCCACCGCCGACCAGCCGCCACGGACGCACGAGCACGAGCGCCCGCGCCTCGCCGACGGCGTGGAACCGCGCCTCCCAGCCGGTGGCGACCCGATGGGCGGCCCAGGCCCGGGACTGGAGCACATGTCCGCCCGCAACGTCCACGGCCGCGGCGTCCCAGCCATCGAGGTCGAGGCCCTCGAGCCGCCGGACCTCGGTCACCCGTCGGCCCCGCCGTCGCCCCCGTAGCCCGCCGCCGTCTGCCCGCCCCCACCGCGGAGACCGTGGCGAAGCCGCTCGACGCGCACGCGGGCGCCCTGGGCCAGCGCGAACGTCCGCCGGCCCAGCGGGTCGAGCACGAGGTCCCACGCCCCCACGTAGTGGATCTCGCGGCCGCCGAAGCCCGTCTTGAAGTGCGCGATCCCGGCATGGGCGAGGCCCCACAGGTCGTAGCTCCCGGCGCCCTGCTCCTTCGAGGTCCGGATCGCCTCCCACTTGAGGAGATAGTTGGCACGGCTCTCCGCGCCCGCCTGGGTCATGCCGCCATAGGGCTCCACGACGCGGCTCCCGGAGCGCACGAGGAACAGCGTCGCGACCGGCGTCCCGTCCGGAAGCTCCGCGAACAGGAGGCGAGCATGACCGGCCGGGCCGAACGCGTCCCAGATGTCGCGGTAGGCGGACCTGGCGCGGATGAGGAAGCCCGCGCGGTCCGCGGTCTCCCGGTAGATCGCGTAGAACTCGTCCAGGCGCTCCGGGCCTGCGTCCACGACCCGCACGCCGCCCGAACGGGCCTTGTTCACGTACTGGCGCCACTTCTTGCGCAGGTCGCCCCACAGGGCGTCCTCGTCAGCGCCGAGGTCGATGGCGCGGGTCGAGACGGGCTGGATCGGCGCCGCCGGCTGCCATCCGGCGGCTCCGAGGCCGGCTGTCACGGCGCCGTCCGTGTCGGGGCCCGCGCCACGTTCGATCTCGGGGTCGATGCGCAGGTGGCTGACCCGGGTCTCGCCGCGCAGGCCGTCGCGCGCGAGCTCCGTGAACCTGGCGATCGTCGGTGCGCCCCACGTGGCGAGCACGGGTCCCCGTGGTGCGTAGGCGAACGCCCACGGCAGCGGTCCGGGACGCCGGAGGAGCACCTGGGCACCCGCGCCCGCGGACGCGTCGAGCAGCCGCCGCGACGACCAGCCGTTGACGGCCTTGACGCGCGCCCAGCCGTCGAGTTGGAGATAGGAGCCCAGCGGGTTCGCCTCCACCCAGGCGTCCCACGTCACCGGGTCGGGGGCGCCGGCGCCCTGCCCGCCCGGGGCGGCCTCGGGCGGGCTGGCCGTCATGCGCGGCCCTTTCGGCGGAGGAGGTCGACCACGAGCCCGACGATAGTCCGCAGCTCCTCGATCCGCAACGCGGCGGACGCTCCGAGGATGACAACGCCGCCGCAGATCGTCGTGAGCGTGGTGCGCGCGAGCAGGAGCAGGAACCCCGGGTCCTGGCCCCACGCGCCGAGGAGCGCCTCGTACACGAGCCACGCCGCGAAGCCACCCGCGATCGACGCGACGAGGGCCTTCGCCATCACCACCGCGACGTGTCCCAGCCCGACGCCCGGCAGCCGGCGCTGGAGGAGGATCACGAGCGCGACGAGCTCCAGCCAGGCGGCGAGCGCGATCGCCCCGGCGAGGCCCGCGACGCCGTACGGCCCGACGAGGACGTTCGCCGCCACGATGTTGACGACGACGGCGAGCAGCGCAGCCGCGACGGGTGTCGCCGTGTCCTGGAGCGCGTAGAACGCCCGCGCAACCACCGCGATCAGCGCGTGCGCGGTGAGCCCGAGCAGGAACACCGCCAGGGTCACCGCGGTCAGCTCGAGCGCGCTGTCGCCGATCGACCCGTAGTCGAACAGCAGCCGCGTCACGTCCTCGGACACGACGATCCCGAGCGCCGCGATCGCGATCATCACGAACCCGAGCATCGACAGGCCACGCACCAGCAGCCGCCGGAACGCCTCGGTGCCGCCCGTCGCCGCCTCCCGCGACAGCGAGGGCAGGAGGACCACGCCCAGCGGCACCCCGATGACGCCGATCGGGATCTGGAGCACGGCGAAGGCGAAGTTGAACACCGCGATCGAGCCCTCGCCGAGGGTCGACGCGAGCCCGGTCATCACCAGGAACACGACCTGGGTTGCGCCGAGGCCGAGCGCCCTCGGCGCCATCAGCACGAGGGCCTTGCGCGCCTCCGCGTCGCCGAGCTCCAGCCGCGGCCGGATCCGCGCGCCGATCCGGGCGAGCGACGGGAGCTGGACCAGGACGTGCCCCGCGGCGCCGAGCACGACGCTGGCGGCGAGCCCGCTGATCCCGAACAGCGGCACGAGCACGATCGCGCCGGCGATGATCGCGATGTTGTACACGAGCGGCGCGAGGGCGGCGGCGCCGAACCGGCCGCGGGCATTGAGGGCGCTCGTTGCGACCGCGCCCGCGGCGAGGAACATCGGCGACAGGACCATGATCCGGGTGAGGTCGGTCGTGAGGGCAAGCTCGGCGGGGTCGAAGCCGGGGGTGATGAACGCGACGAGCTGCGGGGCGACCAGCAGCACGACGCCAGCGAGGACGAGCAGCGCCCCGAGCATGAGCGTCGTGACCGTCGAGACGACGCGCCACGCCCGGGCCTCCTGCTCGGTCGCGAACAGGCCCGCGATGACCGGGATGAGCGCGGACGAGAGCGCGCCCGCCGCCACGAGCTGGAACAGGAAGTCCGGGATCCTGAAGGCCGCGAAGAACGAGTCGAGCTGGCTGGGGTTCGGGACCGCGTTGGCGATGATGACGTAGCGCAGGTAGCCGAGGATCCGCGACAGCAGGAACAGGATCGTGACGGTGATCCCGGCGCGGGCAAGCGCCCTGGTGCGCGATGAGCCCGGCCGCGACGGATCCTCGACGGGTTGCGCGTCCGGAGCGGGACCCACGTCGATCGTGTCCGCCTCGTCCATCAGGCGCCCGCCCTCGTCGCGGCCCTGGCACGCGGGTGCGCGTCGCGATAGGCGTCGCGGAGGCGCCCGGGAGAGACATGGGTGTAGATCTGCGTCGTGGCCAGGCTCTCGTGGCCCAGGAGCTCCTGGACGACCCGCAGGTCCGCGCCTCCTTCGAGGAGGTGGGTCGCGAAGCTGTGGCGCAGCGTGTGGGGGCTCACGCCCTGCGGGAGACCGGCCGCGCGGCGGAGGCGGTCGAGACGGCCGCGCAGCCCCCGGACGCCGAGGGCCGCGCCATTGTGGTTCAGGAACACCGCGGACAGCTCCTCGCTGCCCGCCGCCGCGCGCCGTGCGAGGGCCGGCCGGCCCTCGTCGAGGTAGGCGCGCAGCGCCTCCCGGGCCGGCGCCCCGAGCAGCCCGATCCGTTCCTTGCGACCCTTGCCCAGCACCCGGACCTGGCCGCGCCGGAGGTCCAGGCTCGCGAGGTCCGCGGCCGCCAGCTCGCTGATCCGCAGGCCCGCGGCGTAGGCCGTCTCCACGAGCGCCCGGTCGCGCAGCGCGATGGCCCGCGCGAGGTCGGGGTCGTGCCTGCCGCGGCCCATCCCCGTCGACCTGCCCCCGGCGCGATCGATGCGGTCGAGATCCGCCTCGACCACCGCGAGCAGCGCCTCCACCTGTTCGACCTCGAGGACCTTCGGCAGGCGCCGCGGGAGGCGGGGCGTCGCGATCGCGCCCCACGGGTCGCCGGGCACGAGGTCCGCCCTGGCGCAGAACCGGTAGAACGCCCGCAGGGCGGCGAGCCGCTGCGCGACCGACGTCCTCGCGTGGCCGTCCGTGAGCTCCGAGAGGTACGCGCGGAGGGTCGCTCGCCCGGGCGCCTGCCAGTCCGCGCCCCGATCGTCGATCCACGCGAGGTACGCGGTCACGGTCGATTCGTAGGAGCGACGGGTGTTGGGCGACGTGTCGCGCGCCTCGAGCGATTGCATGAACCGACGCAGCGCGTCGTCGGAGGAGGCGCTCACGACGCCGCGGCCTCGCGGGTGCCTGCCCGACCCGGGGCCGCGCTCACGCGGAGGCGCGCCGGGTCCCGGCCCCGGAGCGCGACGAGCCGCCGGTGCGACCGCCGCGACGCGGACCGGTGGTCCGGCCACCACCGCGCCGGGCGCCACGCGCCGGTCGCTCGAGCGCCGCCGCGTTGGCCGGTCCACCGGGCAGCCGGAGCCCGACGAGCGGACCCTCGGGCAGCGGGACCTCGGCCCCGCAGGTCATGCACAGGCCCTGCTCGCCTCGGCGCACGACCGCGCCCTTGCCGTCCGTGTGGATGTCGTGGACCGCGCCCGTCGGCTCGTCGTTGCTCGTGAAGTCGCACTTGGGGTAGTTCGAGCACCCCCAGAAGACGTTCCCGGTACGCCGGGCGCGACGCGCGACGAGCGTCCCGTCGGCGTTCCTGGGGCAGGTCACCTCGAACGGGAGCTGGTCGGGCGGCGGCGGGCCGTCCTTGCGGATGTAGGTGCAGTCGGGATAGCGCGAGCAGCCGACGAACGACCCGAATCGGCCCCGCTTCGTCGTGAGCGTTCCCTCCCCGCACAGCGGGCAGGTCTCCCCGTCGCCCTCGAGCTTCGGCGCCTCGTCGCCCGGGAGCGGCCTCGTCTCCTTGTGGTCGGGGTAGGTCGAGCAGGCAAGGAACTTCCCGTTGCGCCCGAGGCGGATGACCATCGGGTGTCCGAGCGAGCACACCTCGTCCGTGGCCTCGGTCGTGAAGTCCGCCCGCTTGAGCTCCTTGCGCTTCTCGTCAACGCGGGCCTTGAGCGGCCCGAAGAACGCCCGCAGGAGGGGGACCCACTCGCGCTCACCCCGCGCGACCTCGTCGAGCTCCTCTTCCATGCGCGCCGTGAACGCGAGGTCGACGTACTCGCCGAAATGGGCCACGAGCAGGTCCGTGACGATCTCGCCGATCTCCTCGGGATGCAGCCGCCGCTCCTCGACCCGGACGTAGCCGCGCTCCAGGATCGTCGAGATCGTCGCCGCGTAGGTCGACGGCCGGCCGATGCCATGCTCCTCGAGCGCCTTGATCAGCGTTGCCTCCGTGTACCGGGGCGGGGGCTCCGTGAAGTGCTGCGTGGGGGTGACCGACGTCACCGACGTGACCTCGCCCTCGGCCAGCGGCGGGAGCGTCCGCTCCGCCTCCTCTGCGGCATCGTCGAGGCCCTCGGTGTAGACCCGAGCGAAGCCGTCGAACAGCGTCCGCGTGGCCGACGCGCGGAGGCGGTACTGGGCGCCGGTCAGCTCCGCGGTCGTGGTCTCGAGCTCCTTGGCCGCCATCTGCGAGGCGATGGCGCGCTGCCAGACGAGCCGGTAGAGGCGCAGCTCCTCGGCTTTCAGGTGGGCGCGCATCGAGTCCGGGTCGCGCAGGAACGAGGTCGGCCGGACCGACTCGTGGGCCTCCTGGGCGCCCTTCGCCTTCGTCTTGTAGAACCGTCCCTTGCCGGTGCCGTACGCCTCGCCGAAGCGGTCCTTGATGACCCGCTGGGCCTCGGTCATCGCGACGCCCGCGATCGCGGTCGAGTCCGTCCGCATGTAGGTGATGAGGCCGACGTGCCCGTCCGGCGTGTCCACGCCCTCGTACAGGCGCTGGGCGATCGACATCGTGCGCTTGGGGCTGAAGCCGAGCTTCCGGCTCGCCTCCTGCTGGAGGGTGCTCGTCGTGAACGGTGGCGCCGGGTTGCGCTTCGAGGTGCGGGTCGCGATCGACTCGACGACCGGCGACAGCGCGCGGATCGCCGCGGCGTGGCGCTCCGCGGTCTCCCCGTCGCGGATGTCGACGGCCTTGTCGTCGATGCGCACGAGGTCGGCGGTGAACGCCGTCCCGTCGGTGGTCGCGAGCACCGCCTCGAGGGTCCAGTACTCCTTCGCGGTGAACGCCCGGATCTCCCGCTCGCGCTCCACGACCATCCGCACCGCCACCGACTGCACGCGCCCGGCCGACAGGCCGCCGCGCACCTTGCGCGAGAGGAGCGGGCTCAGCGTGTATCCGACGAGGCGGTCCACGATCCTGCGCGCCTGCTGGGCGTCCACGAGGTCCTGGTCGATCTCGCGGGGGCTGGCAAACGCCTCGCGGATCGCGCCCTCCGTGATCTCGCTGAAGGTGACCCGGCGGCGCTTGCCCTGGGGGACGTTCGCGGCCTCCGCCACGTGCCACGCGATCGCCTCGCCCTCGCGGTCGAGGTCGCTGGCGAGCCACACGTCATCCGCGCTCCGGGCGGCCTTCTCGATCGCGGAGACCTGCTTGCGCCGGTCGTCGGGGATCACGTAGTCAGGCTCGAAGTCGTGATCGACGTCGACGCCGAACTTGCCCTTGCCCGGGTTCTCGGGGAGATCGCGGACGTGGCCGTACGACGCGAGGACCTGGTAGTCCGAACCGAGGTAGCGTTCGATCGTCCGCGCCTTGGCGGGCGACTCCACGATCACGAGATGCTTGGGCATGGCGGCCGGGAGTGTAGCACCGGGTCGCTTGCGCTCCGCTCATCCGGAGCGTGCCCGCGGCCTCGCCCCGAAGGGGCGACACGCCCGAGCGTCAGATGTCGCGGATGCGCTGCAGGAAGCCCTCGTCGATCTCGAGCTCGAGGTCCGGGTCATCGTCCGGCGCGGGCTGGGGCGAGCCGACCGCGACCGGGAGGAGCGACTCGCGGTCGACGTCCGGGGCGGCGCCGTCGCCATCCAGCTCGTCGCGCTCGCCATGGGCACCGGCGTCCCCGGCACTGATCGTGGTCGTGGTGCGGCGCGACGAGCCAGGCATCGCGCCGCCGGAGGCGCGGTGCTTCGCCATCTCGGCCTCGGGGATCTCGAGGAACCGGACGACGTGGTACGGGAAGAAGAACGTCGAGCCGATGGCGTCGATGAACACGGGCCGCTTGCCGTCCATCGACCGGACGTTGCTGCACACGAGACCGGCGTCGTCGGCGCTGGGCAGCTCGTACAGGTCGCACATGAGCGGCTGCTCATTGGACAGGTGGATGCAAACGTTGCGGATCACCTGGCCATGCTGGGCCGCCCGGTGTCGCGCGTCACCGGCCCGATGGTCCCATCCCGCACGCGGGACGACGGTCAGGACCCGTAGAAGTCGATGACGAGGCGGGTGTGGCCGCCGGACACCCAGACCCCGATCCCCACCTGGCGGAAGCCGGGGTTCATGAGGTTCCGGTAGTGGCCACCGTTGTAGGGCTTCTCGCCCTGGTAGAACAGGTGCGTGCCCAGCACGGAGCGGTACGGGCTGCCGTCGCGGCAGCCGATGTTCTCGCCCCAGTTGTACCCGCTGAAGCCCGCCGCACGGAGGCGATCACCCGGATTGCCGCCGATGAAGTGGCTGCACTGGCCGCTCCTCGCGAGCAGCCGCGCATACGGCCGCGAGACCCGCGACGAGATCGTCGCGTTGAGCCGGAGCGGAGCCGTCGCCAGCCCGCCGGGCGAGGAGCAGGCGCCGGCGGACGTGACCCAGCCGCCGGTACGGGTGCAGTTCATGAGCTTGAGGTAGTACCGCTCGACGGCCAGCCAGGTCCCGTTGACGGCGCCCGCCGCACCCGTTGGGATGCCGACCACGTCGCCCGCCTGCGTGGCCACGATCGTGAAGCGGGCGCGGGCGGCGGCGAGGATGTCGGCACCGGCGGCCGAGCGCGCCGCCCGGTCCACCGTCACGATGACCCTGGCGCCGAACGCGAGCGCCTTCGCGGGACGGAAGACCAGCGTCCGGCCGTCGATCGACCAGCTGATCCGGCCTTCGACGGCCTTGCCGTCCGCGGTGACGTGGAACCCGTCCTCGGTTTGCGCCTCGTCCATCGGCAGCGAGAAGCGCACGGTGATCGCGCCGCCGCGCTTGACCCGCGTCGAGGCGTCGCGCGGCCGGATCGACGTGACGGCCGGCGCGTCGACGGAGTGGACCTCGACCGCGCTCATCGGCTGGAACGGGACGCCTGACGTGTCCACGAGCCCCTCGAGCCACACGCGGTACGTCGTGCCCGGCGCCATCTGCGCGAACGGCGTGAACCGGTACATGCCCGGTGACGCCTCCTCGACGACATTCCCCGCCAGTGGCGGCTGCGAGCGCAGCGCTGCACGAACCGAGGCCGCGGTCGCCGGCCGGTCGAGACGGATGCGGAACGAGGTGTCGAGCCGTGCCGCCGTCGCGGTCGCCATCGTCGGCGCGAGACCGACGGTGCCGCCGCGATCCGTGAGCACGACGCTGCGCAGGGGCGCCGCGAGGCTCCCGCCATCGGCGCTCCGGGCGGTCGTGGTGACCTGCACGCGGTAGAGCGTGTCGGTACGCCAGGCCACGGCGGGCACGAGGGTCGCGATCCGCCCGGCCGCGTCCCACCGGACGCTGAACGGGGCAGTCGGCTCGACGCTCAGGGCCGCAGCCGTGGAGGCCCGGTCCATCGGCTGGTCGAACTCGACCGTGAACGGGGCTGCCGGATCATGCGCCGTGCCGATCGTGACGAACAGGGCAGCCGAGACGGGGGCGGGCTCCGAGGCGGGCAGCGCACTGCCGGTCGCGGGCGGGAGGACGAGGGCGACGAGGACGGCTGCGGTGACCGCGGTGCCGAACGCGCCCGTCGCGCGGACCACGGAACGCCGCCGCGCCACGGACGCGACGAGACCACCGAGGACAACGGGTGCGGCAAGCAGCAGGGCACCAGGGTTCCGCAATACGTCGTCCTCCAGCCTGCCGGCGCCGCGTGCCAGGAGCGCCGGACGGCAGCCGCGAGGCATCGATCGGGGACGCGAGCCAGGCTGCCGGAATGCCCGGCAGGATACCACTGCGGCCGGATCCCGGTCGGCTGCGCGCCGTCGCCGACCCCTGCCGCGTGCCGGTCACGCGGCCCGCCCCGGGCCGGTCCGCGGGGTGCGGACGAGCGGCCGGCTCCGCCGTCCGGCGCTCGCCGCGAGGGGCCCGGCGGCCCGGTAGCGGCCGAACGTCTCGACCACGAGGCCCTGCATCTCGAGGATCGTGATCGCCCCCAGCACGGCGGCCCCGCCGAGGCGTGTCGCGGCAACGAGCTCGTCGATGCTCGTCCGGCCCGCGACGATCTCGCGGGCGATGCTGCGCGCCGCCGGCGACAGACCGGCGAGCATCGCCTCCACGGATGACCCGGTGCGGGAGTCGGACGCCGGCATGACACCGAGTTCGCCGAGCCCGACCCGCCGATCCGTGAGCCGCAGGTCCTCGAGCAGCTCCGGGATCCCCGCGACGATGCGGGCATCCGGTCCGCCCTCGCGCAGGAATGCGAGGCACCCCGCGACCGACGGGTCGTCGAGGCGCCCGGGGACGAGGAACAGGTCCCGGCCCTGCTCCAGGGCCCAGGCCGCCGTGGTCAGCGAGCCGCTCCGCGCGCCGGCCTCGACGACGACCGTGGCGTCGGTCAGCCCGCTGATGATCCGGTTGCGTCGCGGGAACGTTCCCCTCGAGGGCACCGTCTGTGGCGCGAACTCGCTGATGACGGCTCCGCCCGTCTCGACGATGCGGCGGGCCAGGCCGCGGTGGGCGGCCGGGTACAGCCGCTCGTGGCCGCCGCCGATCACCGCCACGGTGGGCCGGCCGCCGTGGACAGCCGCCGTGTGGGCCGCGGCATCGATCCCGACGGCGAGCCCCGACACGATGGTCGCGCCCATCCCGGCCACGGCGTCCGCGATACGCCCGGCGGTCCCCCGCCCCACCTCGGTCGGGCGACGCGTCCCGACGATCGCCACCGCGCGCTCCCGATCGAGCGACGCCGTGGATCCGTGGACGTAGAGCACGGGCGGCGGGAGCGCGACTCGACGGAGGCGACGCGGATACCCCTCGTCCGCGAGGAGGATGACGGCGACCCCGGCGCGCCGGACCGGCTCGAGGATCGGCCACGGGTCGTGCGCCGCCGCCGCGACCCCGCGCGCCGCGAGGGCCGAGAGCGCGGAGGCACCGCCATCCGCGTCGGCAGCCGCCTCGACGAGCCGCGTCACGCCATCCGGACCGCTCGCCACGTCGAGCACGCTCCGCGCCGTTCCGAACGCCGCGATGAGCCTGGCGAACGTGACCGGCCCGACGCCCTCGGCCTCGTTCAGGACGACCCAGGCGTCCCGTTCCGCCGCGTCCACGGGTGCAGACGCCGCCTCGCCGCGGGGGTCGCCCATCGGCCCGCCCGGTTCCGGCGCCCGGATCCCCGGTTCCTCGTCGCGACCACGCGGTCCGCGTCGCCCGATGCCGATCATCAGCCGATCCGTCCGAGGGCCATCCGGTCCACCGGCGCGCGGAACCGGGCGGCCTCATCCAGGTGGGTCGTGCCCACCGCGTCGTCGCCGGCGAGGTCCGCGATCGTTCTCGCGACGCGCAGCAGCCGGTCCGTGCCCCGGCCGGACAGCCCCTCGCGCTCGGCGAGGAGCACGGCGCGCGAGACCGTGCCGGGCGCAAGTCGGCACGCCTCGCGGAGTGCCCGACCCGCGAGCCGCGCGTTCTGGGCCTGGCCGTTGCGCCCTGCCTGCCGCAGGCGCGCCGACTCGATCCGCCGGCGGACGATGATCGACGACTCGGGTGCCGCCCCGGCGACGATCGTGGCGGGCGGTACGCGGTCGACGGGCACCCACAGGTCGACCCGGTCGCGGAGCGGCCCCGACACCCGCCGCAGGTAGCGCTCGGGGACGCCCGGCGGACAGGTGCACGAGCGGTCGCCGGAACCGGACTGGCCGCAGGGGCAGGGGTTCATCGCCGCGATGAACGTGAATCTCGCCGGGAACACCTCCGCACGCCCGACCCGGACAACGGACACGCTCCCGTCCTCGAGCGGCTGGCGGAGCGCCTCGAGCACGTCCCGACCGAACTCGGGCAGCTCGTCGCAGAACAGGACGCCCTGGTCGGCGAGGGTGACCTCGCCGGGCGACAGCCGCGGCCCGCCGCCGACCATCCCCGCGTATGACGTCGTGTGGTGCGGCGTCCGGACCGGAGGGCGTCGCACGAGGTCGACGACCGGCGATCCTGACGCGACCGATTCCACGACCGTCGCCGCGAGCGCCGCTTCGTCGTCCAGGTCCGGCAGCAGACCCGGGATCGTCCGTGCCAGGAGCGTCTTGCCCGCTCCGGGCGGGCCGATGAGCAACATCGCGTGGCCGCCGGCAAGGGCGATCTCGAGCGCCCGGCGGGCGACCGCCTGGCCGCGCACGTCCGCGAGGTCGACCACGCCGGCCGCGATCGCCCGGTCCTGCGTCATCTCTCCGTGCCCGGCGTCCGCGGCATCCGTCGCGCGAGGCAGCGGGCGCGGCATCGCGCGCCGCGTCTGCGACGCACGGACCAGCGCTGCCGCCTCCGCCACCGTCGCCGCCGGTACGGCCTCGATGCCGCCCGCCAGCCGTGCCTCGCCGAGTGCATCCGCCGGCACGACGACCCGGCCGACGCCGCGCCGTGCGAGCGCAAGGCACATGGGCAGGATCCCGGGAACTCGCCGCACCTCCCCGCCAAGGCCCAGCTCCCCCACCAGCGCGACCCCGGCCGGGCCGGCGCGAAGCTGCTCCGATCCGAGCAGGATGCCGAGCGCGATCGCAAGGTCCAGGGATGCGCCGGCCTTGCGCAGCTCTGCCGGCGCGAGGTTGACGGTGATCCGGCGCGGCGGGTGGTGGTAGCCGGCGTTGCGGAGCGCCCCGCGCACGCGCTCGCGCGCCTCGGACAGCGCCGCATCCGGCAGGCCGACGATGGTGAACCCGGGGAGTCCCGGCGCGACGTCCACCTCGACGCGGACCACGCGCCCGGTGATGCCGTTGAGGGTGGCGGAGAGCAGGGTCGCGAGCACGGACGCCACGGTAGGCGTGGCCGCTCACCGTGGACTTATCTCCCGCTCCCGGCACCCTGCGCGACCGGCGGATCAGCGCCCCGCGACCGGCGGATCAGCGCCCCGCGACCGGCGTCAGCTGCGCGACCGCCTGGCCGGACGACTTGTCCACCGCCCGCGCGAAGTCGAGCACGGACCGCGCGAGCACGGAGTCCGCCTTCGCGATCATGAACGGCGCCCCGGAGTTGAGCGCGGAGATCGCGCCCCGGTACTCGTTCACGATCTGGAGCTCGATCGGCCGGCGCAGCGCACCCTCGGCGCTCTTGACGTTGATGCCCGTGAACGCGTTGGACCGGTTGAGCACCAGCTTGAGCTTGTTGCCCTCGTAGCCCAGGTGGCCGATCGTCTCGAGCACCAGCCGGACGTTCTTGAGGCAGGACAGGTCCGCCGTCATGACCGCGTAGATCGTCTCGGCGACGTCGAGCACCATGAGGTTCACGTCGTCGAGGCGCTTGTCGATGTCCACGATGACGTAGTCGTAGAGGCCGGCCAGGATCTCGAGGATCTGGTGCATGTGCGCGGCCGAGACGAGGTCGGCCGACTCGGGCGTCGGTGGGGCGAGCAGCAGGTCCACGCCCGAGTCGTGCGTCTGGACGATCGACTTCACGAGGTCCGCGTCCATCGCAGGCGCGCTGACGACGTCCACGATGCCCTTGCGGTCGAGGCCGAGGTCGAGGAACACGCGGTGGTCACCGAACTGCAGGTTGCCGTCGACGAGGCACACCCGCCGGCCGAGGCCCTGGAGCGCGATCGCGGCATTGATGGCGATCGTCGTGGTGCCCACGCCGCCCTTCGCGCCGTAGTACGCGTGGACGCGGCCCATGGGCGGGCGGCCCATCAGCGTGTCGCTGGGGGCGAAACGCGCGATGAGCGACTTCATCCTCGCGAGCAGCTCGGCAGGGTGGAACGGCTTGATGAGATAGTCGTCCGCACCCGCCCGCAGTGCGCGCACCCGCTGCTGCACATCCTTGTCCGACGTCAGCATGATGATCGGGACGTGCTGCCCGGGGCCTTCGTCGGCGCGGATCCGCGTGGCGACCTCGAACCCGTCGAGACCCTGGGGGGTCGCGTCGAGCAGGATCAGCGATGGCGACTCCCTCTGCCACAGCGCGATGCCGTCCGCCCCGCTCCCGGCGACGACGACGTCGTACCCCTCCTGCTTGAGGGTGTACTGAAGGAGTCGCTGGACACTCGCGTCGTCATCGACGACCAGGACCTTGCCGGCCATCCGACCTCCCGGATCGATTGCCGCACCACGTCGGGCGCGCGTGCCCGACCCCCGTCGGCGTCGTGCGTGCAGTATAGGGGGAGGGCCCGGTACGTCCCTCCTACGATCGGGCCCCCCGGAAGGCGGACCGCAGGTGGCCCCCGACGGCGGCCTCGTAGGCGGCGGGATCGACGGCGTGCGCATCTCCGTGGGCGGCTCCGGCGACCATGAGCCGGCCGGTGCCGACGGGCGCGGCCGCGGCCAGTCGATCGGCATCGCGCGGCGTCACGATCGCGTCCGCGTCACCACCGACGAGCAGCAGCGGCACGTCCTCGAGGAGCCGAATCGCGCGCACGGGCTCGGTCCCGCGCGGATCCACGCCTGCCACGCGCGCCACGGCCCCGAACGCCTGCTCGCCGAGCCGTCGGCCCAGCGGCACCCGCAGCCGGCGGGCGACGAGGAGGGCAAGCTCCGGGGTCACGGACTCGACGACGACGGCCACGATCCGCGGCCGGGGTGGTCCGGTGACGCCCGCCGGGGCGTCCGGGTCCGCGTCGGCCGCCGCGAGCCGCCCGTCACCGAGGGCCGCGACGGCGGCCAGCGCGACGACGCCGCCCATCGACGATCCGACCAGCGCAACCCGTCGGATCCCCCGTTCACCGAGCCAGGAGAGCGCGCCGGCGACGTCCTCGACCTCGAGGGCGCCGAACGTCGTCGGACCATCGTCGGACCCCCCGTGGCCGCGGAAGTCGAGCCCGAGGACGTTCGCCGTCCGGCGGAGGAACGGCCCGTGGGCAACCAGGTCGGGAGCCACGGAGCCCGTCCAGCCGTGGAGCAGGAGGATTGCCTCCCGCGGGTCGGGCGCCCAGGCGTCATCCGGCGCGCCGGGCTCCGCGGGCAGCCAGCGTCCAGACAGCCGGGTCCCGTCGCGCGCGAGCAGCCGGACCACCTCGCCGCCGAGCGCCTCGACCGCGGGCCGGAGGGCGTCCTCGCCCGGAGCCGTTCGTGGCGCGTCCATGAGGCGACGAGCGATCCGGTTGGCGACCGGTCGGATCGCCAGCAGCGCTGCGAGCGGGGTCGCCACGGCGAGCAGGAGCCGCCGCATCACCCCGAGGCAGGTCCGGCGCCGGCGCCGCCGGCGGGGGTGGTCGAGCCCGTCGCTGCCGCCTTCGCCATCCCCTCGCCCACGTAGCCCCCGATCCGGTCTGCCAGGCGGGAGAACTCGGTCGGGATGATGAACTTGGTCGACGGGCTCGCCCCGATCGCCTTGAGCGCCTCGAGGTACTGGAGGGTCATCGTCTTCTCGTCGATGCCCGACGCGGCCGAGTAGATCCGCTGGAGGGCCTGGCTGAAGCCTTCGGCACGCAGGATGGCGGCCTGGCGCTCGCCCTCGGCCTTGAGGATCTCGGACTGCTTCTGGCCCTCGGCCACGTTGATCGCGGCCTGGCGGTTGCCCTCGGACTCGGTGATGACGGCTCGCCGCGTCCGCTCGGCGGACAGCTGGCGGTTCATCGCGTCCTGCACGTCGCGCGGCGGGGTGATCTCGCGGATCTCGACGGTCGTGACCTTGCCGCCCCAGCGCTCGGTGATCTCGTCGAGCTTGACGCGCAGGACCTCGTTGATCTGCTCGCGCTTGGACAGCACCTCGTCCAGGCTGATGTCGCCGATGACGGCGCGCAGCGTCGTCGACGCGACGCCCAGGAGCATGTCGTCGAGGCGCTGCGGCGCGAGCACGCTCTTGAGCGGGTCCTGGATCCGCCAGTAGACGAGGAAGTCGACGTTGATCGGGGCGTTGTCCTTGGTGATCGTCGTCTGGCTGGGGACCTCGGTGAGCGTCTCGCGGAGGTCGACCTTCACCGGCCGGTCGATGATCGGGATCAGGAAGCGCAGGCCCGGCTCGCGGACCATCAGCTCGTTCGTCCTGCCCAGCCGGAACACGACCATCTTCTCGTACTGCTGGACCACCCTGACCGAGAGATACAGCACCACGAGCAGGACGACGGCAAGGAAGATCAGGACTCCGAGGGCGACGGCGAGCTCCACGAGCGGGACCTCCAGGGGTTTAGGGGTGGTCGGCGGACAGCGGCACCGCCGGCGCGTGAACGGCCATGGATGCGGCCCCCTCGGACGGCTCGACGATGGCGGTGAGGCCGTCGAACCCGACGAGGCGGACCGGGGTGTCGCGGTCGAGTGGCAGACCGTTGGGCGTCCGCGCGCTCCACGTCTCGCCGCCCAGCTGGACGCTGCCCACCGGCTCGAGCGGCGCATGGACGATGCCGAGGGTGCCCACGATGGGCGGCGTCCCGACGATGCCAAGCGGCGCGCGCATGCGGCGCGTCCTGATCGCCGCGTACGAGACGCCCGCCATCAGGAGCGCGACCGTCCCGGTCGTGACGATGATCAGGGCCGGATCGACGTGGACGACGACGCCCGAGGACGTGGGCGTGTCCGTGTACAGGAACGACGCACCGAGCGCCAGCGCCACGATCGCCGCGGCGGTGAGGAGCCCGTGGCTCGTGAACTGCGTCTCGGCCACGAACAGCACGAACGCGAACGCGAGCAGGACGAGCGCCGCGACGTTGAGCGGCAGGCTGCCGAAGCCGATGAACGCCAGGATCAGCGCGAAGCCGCCGAGGACGCCCGTGACGAGGTTCGAGTGGACCGCCTCGATCGCGATCCCAAGGGCACCGATCACGAACAGCACGAACGCGATGTTCGGGTCGGAGAGGAATGCGACGAGCTGGTCCATCGGTCACGGCCGCCTTGCTGGTCGCCCGGACGACGCCGCGCGACGACACGCCCAGTATGGCACTCGACTCGGCGGCGGTCGCGTGCCGCACCTCCCGTGCGCGCGGGTCAATCGGGCGCGTCGCCCCGTTCGACGAGCGCGTCGAACACGAGCCGGCTCCAGGTCTCCATCTCGTCGCGCACGGCGGCCGTCTCCGCCGTCGTCGCGAACGCCCCCGCGAGCTTGTCCGTCTCCCGGATCGCCACCGGACGGCCGGCCGCATCAGCTGTGAACACGACGCCAACGTGGACCGCCCCGACCGGCGTGGTGTCGTCGTTGAGCAGCCCCACCGCCACGAACCGGGGCACGAACCCGGCGGCAACCTCCTCCGCCCACTCGCGCCGCAGGCCGCCCTCCACGTCGCCGTCGCCCGGGTTGAGGTGGCCGCCCACGCCGATCGACCACAGGTCGTGGAGACGCGCGTCGCCCCCGGCCTTCGTGCGCCGCATGAGGAACCAGCGCTCGCCGTCGCGCAGCACGAGGTACGGGATGACCTGCTTGTGGGTGGGGTCGTCCTCCGCGTCGCCGCGGCGCATGAAGGACCCGTCACGCCGGACGGCCTCGAGCGCCGCGTCGATCCCCTCGCGCCGGACGCCGAGCCAGCCCTTGCCCGTGACGATCGAAGCCCGCGGGACGACCAGCACCAGCTCCTCGGGGTCGCCCATCAGGCGTCTCCCGCGAGGAGGCGCGCCCGGGCCGCCGCGAACCGCTCGTGGAGGGCCGGCTCGTCGGGTCCGTCGGGCGCCTCGAGCAGCGCGAGCCACTCCTCGATGACCGCCTGGAGGTCGCGCAGCCGGGCCGCGACCGCCGGCGCGTTGGTCGCGGCGATGCCGGCACCCATCGTCACGTCGCCCCGGGCGAGCCTGGTCATCGACGCCCAGCCGTCTGCAGCGAGCGCCTCTGCCCACGCCCAGTCGCCGCGCGGCTCGGGCCCGGTCCCGGCGACCGCCTCCACGAGCGCCGCCGACACGACCAGCGGCAGGTGGCTGATCGCGGCCACGTACGCGTCGTGGGCCCGGGCGTCCAGCCTGAACGGGTTCGCGCCGCACGCCTTCGCGAGGGCCTCGACACGCGCCAGCGCGGCCTCGTCCGCCCGGCCCGGCACCAGCACCCACGGCCGGTCGCGGAACAGGGTCGCGTCGGCCGCGGCGAACCCCGTGGTCTCGCGACCGGCCATCGGGTGGCCGCCCACGAAGCGCAGCCCCTGTTGCGTCGCCTGGTGGACGATCGCCCCCTTCGTCGATGCCACGTCGGTGATCACGACGTCGGGCGCCAGGAACGGCGCGACCGGCCCCGCGAGCTCGTCGAGCAGCGCGAGGCACTCGCCCGGAGGCGCCGCGAGCACCACGAGGTCGGCCCCGTCCACGGCGGCCTCGATGGTCCCCGCCGCGAGGTCGAGGATGCCCGCCGCGGCGGCCTCCCGCGGCCCGCTCCCTCGGGGCGTCCAGGCAGCGACGCTCCAGCCGCCGGCCGGGTCCTGGCGAAGGGCACGGGCGATCGACCCGCCGATCAGCCCCAGCCCGAGGAACGCAACGCGCACGGCCGGCTACGACTGCGGGGCCCGACGGCGGACCGTGCGACGCTCGCCGACCCGGCGCTCGCCGCCGGGCTCCGGCGGGCCGGGCACGTCGGGCGGGTTCTGACGCCTGACCGTGGCGCGCCGGTCGGTCTCGCGCCGCTCGTGCTCGAGGTAGGCGCCGCAGCGCGGACAGCGGCGCTCCTCGGCGAACAGGGCGTCGATCGGCGCGACGGTGTAGATCTGGCGACCGCACGCGCGGCAGGCGAGCTTCGGCACCCGGCCATCCTACCCGCTGGCCCCGCGGCCGAACGAGCGGTCCCTAGACGCGTGGCAACGCGGCCAGCGCCTCGGTGACCTTCTCCGCCGGGTACTCGTAGTCCTCGAGCGTCCCGGCGAGGTGCCGCTCGTAGGCGGCGAGGTCGAAGTGGCCGTGGCCGCACAGGTTGAACAGGATCACCCGTGCCTCCCCCGCCTCCTTCGCCTCGATCGCCTGGTCGATGGCGACCTTGATCGCATGGGTCGGCTCGGGCGCCGGGAGGATGCCCTCGGCGCGGGCGAACGTCACCCCGGCGTCGAAGCAGGCGCGCTGGTGGATGCTCGTCGCCTCGATCAGGCCCTCCTCCTTGAGCAGGGACACGAGCGGGCTCATGCCGTGGTAGCGGAGGCCGCCCGCGTGGATCGGCTCGGGGATGAAGTCGGAGCCAAGCGTGTGCATCTTCACGATCGGGGCCATGTGGCCGGTGTCGCCGAAGTCGTACGCGTACACGCCGCGGGTGAGCGACGGCGCGGCCTCGGGCTCGGCGGCGATGACCCGGTAGCTCGCCTCGCCGCGGAGCATCTGCCCGATGAACGGGAACGTCAGCCCGGCGAAGTTGGAGCCGCCGCCCGCGCAGCCGATGATCACGTCCGGCTGCTCGCCGGCCATCGCCATCTGCTCCTGCGCCTCGAGCCCGATGACGGTCTGGTGGAGCAGCACGTGGTTGAGGACCGAGCCAAGGGCGTACTTCGTGTCATCGCGGGTGGCGGCGTCCTCGACCGCCTCGCTGATCGCCATGCCCAGCGAGCCCGGCGAGTCGGGCGTCCGGGCCAGGACCGAGCGCCCGTAGCTGGTCGTGAGGCTCGGGCTCGCGACCACCTCCGCTCCGTAGGTCTCCATGAGGATCCGGCGATACGGCTTCTGGTCGTAGCTCGCCCGGACCATGTAGACCTTGACCTCGAGGCCGAACACCGCGCCCGCGAACGACATCGCGCTGCCCCACTGGCCCGCGCCGGTCTCGGTGGCGATCCGCTTCACGCCTTCCTGCTTATTGAAGAACGCCTGCGCCAGGGCCGTGTTCGGCTTGTGCGAGCCAGCCGGGCTCACGCCCTCGTACTTGTAGTAGATGTGCGCAGGTGTATCGAGCGCCGCCTCCAGCCGGTGGGCACGGTAGAGCGGCGACGGGCGATACAGGGCATACGACTCGCGGACCGGGTCCGGGATCTCGATCTCGCGGTCGGTGCTGACCTCCTGGAGGATGAGCGCCATCGGGAACAGCGGCGCGAGGTCGGCCGGCCCGATGGGCTGGTGCGTGCCCGGGTGGAGGGGCGGCGGCGAGGGCGTCCGGAGGTCGGCCGCGATGTTGTACCAGGCCCGCGGGATCCGGTCCTCGTCCAGGGTGAACTTGGTCCTGCGGCTGCCGTTGCTGGCCATCGAGGGGACGCCTCCGGTGACGGGGTTGCGGGGTCCCGGGAGCCTAGCGCCTCGACGATCCGCCGATCAACCCTCCGTGGCGCGGAGCAGGATCTCGTCCACCGGCTCGTGGCGGGGCGGCCCCCCGCCGAGGTGGCTCCGGAACAGGATCACCCGGTCCGCGACGAAGGACGTTGTCCAGTCCGCCGCCACTCCCTCGAGCGCCTGGGCGATGAGCGCCGCGTCGCGGATGCCGGTGCGATCGGTGCGGGCGACGGTGAGATGTGGCCGGAACGGTCGTGTCTCGGCGGGCCATCCGAGGCGGGCAAGGGGCGCCACGAGGTCCTCCACGATCGACCCGAGCCCGTCCGCGCCCTCGGCGATGCCCAGCCACAGCGCGCGGATCTTGTGGCCGTCGGGCGGGAACGCGCCGGCGCCCCCGAGCCGGACCTCGAACGCCGGCCGATCGCCGACGCCATCCCGGACCGCCGCGATCACGTCCGGTACCCGCTCCGGCGCTGTGTCGCCAAGGAAGCGCAGGGTGACGTGGAGCGTGTCGAGGTGCACCCAGCGCGCATAGCGACCGTACGGCAGGGTCCGGACGGGCTCGATGAGCGCGCGGCAGGCGTCGCGGGTCGTCGCCGGAACCGGGACCGCGACGAACAGGCGGTGCGGAGCCTCAGCCACCCGTCTCGCGACGCCAGCGGTCGCGGTCACCGCGGAGGACCTCGAGGGCCCGGTCGCGGTCGCGCCAGCCGACGACGTCCACTTCCTTGTTCTCGAGCAGCTTGTAGGTGTTGAAGAAGTGCTCGATCTCCACCAGCCGGTGGGGCCGCATCTGCTCCAGCCGTTCGATGTGCTGCTGGTGCGGATCCCCGATCGCCACGCACAGCGTCTTGAAATCGAAGCCGTGCTCGTCGCGCATCTCCAGGCCCCCGATCGGCCGGCCCCACACGTGGCAGCCGGTGAACGTGGGCTCGTCGATGATCAGGAGCGCGTCGGTGTGATCCCCGTCATCCGCACGGGTGCCCTCGATGAAGCCGTAGTCGAAGTTGTAGAACACCGCCGACGAGAGCACCCGGTCCAGCCGGAACACGCCCGCGTGTTCGTCGAACTCGTACTTGTTCCGCGTCCCCCGCGGGATCTCGACGACGATCTCGACCACGGCCGGGAACGCGTCGGAATGCTGGATGCTCATTGCTGCACGATACAGCCCGGGACCAACGGCATCAGCCGTGGCAGAGGCACGCTCATGGTGCCGGCGGTCCCGCCGGCGACCGCTCGTGTTCGAGACGCGCGATGAGTGCCCGGACCTGCGCGGCGCGGGCGGTGTTGCCCTTGGCCTCGGAGATGTCGAGCGCGGTACGAGCGTGGCCGACCGCCACCAGGGGCTCGCCCAGGTCGGCCATCGCCATCGCGGCGTCGACGAAGCCATCGAGCCTGACGTTGGGAACCTCGACGTCGCCGAGGGCGACAATGAGGTCCTCGACCAGCCCGGCGGCGGCGGGGTCGCCGCGGGCCGCCAGCAGCCGGGCTCGGGCACCGGCGACGCGCGTGCGGTTCATCACCAGCGGCACCTGCTCTGCGACGTCGAGGTACGGTTCGGCCTCGTGGGGACGCCCCAGCTCGATGAGGACCTGGGCGAGCCGGCATGCGCTCCAGCTCGCCGCCGTGCGATCGCCGACAGCGCGCGCGATCTCGTATGCGGCGCGGATCTCGGCCTCGGCGGCGATGCCGTCGCCCGCGAGGCGATGCACCCAGCACTTGTCGCCTCGCGCATTGGCCTCCGCGAGCGGCTGGCCGAGCTCCGTCAGCACGGCCACGCTCTCCGCCGCGTGAGCAAGGGCCTCGGCGTGACGCCCGGTCATCGCCTCGGCGACGGCGAGCAGCCGCATCACGTCGGCCCGCAGGTAGGGAGACGCCTGCACCCGCTGCAGCCACGCCACGCCGAGCGCGACAACCTCGGCCGCGGGAGTCCAGTCCACGATCGCCTGGACCAGGCGGCTCATCTCCAGCTCGAGCACGAGCGCCGTCTCGCCCGCGGCCCCGGCATGGTCGATCGCAGCCTGCCCCATGCTCGCGGACTCGGTCATCCGGCCGTCCATGTACGCCTGGGTCGCGAGCATCGACAGCGCCGAGGACAGGGCCAGATCGTCCCCCGATGCCGTGGCCTCCCGGAGGGCGAGGCGCGCCTCGGCGACTGCCCGTGGATCGAGGTCGTCCATGGTGCCGTCGGCGATCGCCACCTCGAGGCCGGCCACTCGACTCCGTGCGATCAGCGCGGGGCTGCCCAGCGTGCGCGCCAGCGCGAACGCCGCGTCGGCATGGGTGCGAGCGTCGGCCAGGCGCGCGATCCGCACCTCGGTCGAGGCGAGCTCGAGCCGCAGCTCCACGGCGAGCGGACCCTCCGGGAGCAACAGCCCGATCGCCGTCTCGAGCATGCCCGCAGCCGTCACCTCGTCACCGATGGAGCGCGCACGCCTGGCGCCGGCGCGCAGGTACCGCGCGGCGCGCAGCGCGAGCGCGGTCGTGCGTTCGGACCGCTCGCCGAGCTCGCCGTGGTACCCCAGTGCCTGCACCAGGTGATACCCGAGAATGCCCTCGAGCTCGACCGTCCGCTCGCCCACGACGCGCTCGACCCACGCCACGAACGCCTCGTGAAGGTCCGCGCGGTCGGCCTTCGCAAGTGCCTCGTAGGCTGCATCGCGGATCAGCACGTGCCGGAACCTGAACCCGTCGCTGCCCGTGAACCCCGATCGGTCCGCCTGCACGAGCTCCTTGCGGATGAGCGCTTGGAGGGATTGCGGCACACCTCGTCGCAGTGGCTCCGGGCTGAGGGCACTCACCGCATCCTGCTCGAACACCCGCCCGACCACGGATGCACGCCCGACCGCAGACCGCTCCGCGGGCGCCAGCCGCTCGAGGCGCGCCGTGAGCAGGGCGTTGATCGAAGGGGGCACCCGGACGTCGGCCAGACCCTCGGCTGCCTCCCAGGCGCCGTCCTCCCGCTCGACGAGGAGCCCCTCGTCGACGAGCATCCCGACGAGCTCCTCGACATAGAGCGGATTGCCCTCCGCGGCTTCCCGGATCCGGTCGACGATTGCGCCGGGGAGAACGCTGCCGCCCGGCAGCGTCGCGATGAGCCGCCCGATGGCCTCCGTCGGCAAGGGCTCGAGCGCGATCCTCACCGCGTGCACTCGCTCGGTGCCCCACGCGGGACGCGCGTCAAGCAGCTCGGGACGCGCCGGACAGACCAGGAGCAGCCCCCGGCTTCGATCGGCAATGTGGTCCAGCAGGTCCAGCAACGTCGGTTCGGCCCAGTGGATGTCCTCGACGACCACGACCAGCGGGCGTTCCCGGGCAAGTGCCTCGAACAGCCTGCGGATCGCCCAGAACACCTCCTCCTGGGGCGCGGGGTCGGTGCCCAGGCCGACAGCCGACGCGACGCGCGCGCTGATCACGGCCCCATCCGGCTCCGCGGCGAGGAGGCCCAGGATCCCCGCACGAGCCGCATCGACATCCTGCTGGTCGCCGATCGCCGCCGCGGCGCGCACGATCTCGCCGATGGGCCAGTAGGTGATCCCCTGTCCATACGACAGGCAGCGACCCCGCAGGATCCGGGCGTCGTCTTCGATGGCCGAGCGGAAGTCAGCCACGAGACGGCTCTTGCCGACGCCCGCCGCGCCCACGATCGTGACCATGCGGCTCACGCCGTCACCCACGGTCTGGCGGAAGGCGTCGACGAGCCGGGCGAGCTCGGCGTCTCGCCCGACGAGGGGCGCGTCGAGCCGGCGACGGTGTCCCTCCGTCACGGGGCGCACGTTGACGAGCAGGTAGGCCGGAAGGGGCTCGGACTTGCCCTTGGCGATGACGTCCGGGACCGCCTCCACCTCGACCGCCCCCCGAACGAGCAGGTAGGTCGGGCGTCCGATGAGGATCCCCCCGGGCGGCGCCGCCTGCTCGAGCCGAGCAGCCGTGTTCACGGTGTCGCCGGTCACCAGGGTCTGGCGCGCCGCGGGGTCGCCCGCGACCACCTCACCCGTGTTGATGCCCGTCCTGAAGCGCACCGCGAGCCCACGGCTCGCGGTGAGCTCGTCGTTCAGCGCGCCGAGCTCGGACCGGATCTCGGTGGCGGCCCGGACCGCGCGCAGGGCGTCATCCTCGTGGACACGTGGGATCCCGAACACGGCCATCACCGCGTCGCCGATGAACTTCTCGACCGTGCCACCGTGGGCCTCGATCACCCGCCGCATCACCTCGAAGTAGCGTCCCATGAGGGCGCGCAGCGTCTCGGGGTCCAGCTGCTCGCCGAGCGCGGTGGAACCGGTGACGTCGGAGAACAGGACGGTGACCAGCTTCCGGGTCGTGGCGATCGGCACCGCGGCGGCGAGGTCCGTGCCACACGTGGCGCAGAAGCGCGCCCGCTCTGGGTGCTCGTCGCCGCAGCCCGGACAGGTCGGCATGATGGCGGAGTGTGCGGTCGACATCGCCGACCCGCAAGGCCGACGCTCGAGTCGATGCTGCTTCGGCGCTACCGCCGCGGCGCCCGATCAGGCGCCACGCTCAGTCGTTGTACAGGCGCTCCTCGATGAGCTTTTCCTGCACCGTCCGCCCGTTCGGGTCGAAGCACGAGAACTCGAAGTGCTTCTCGTACTCGAGGTCGATCGCGTCCTGGCCACCGCGGTTCTTCTCCACCGAGACGATGACCCAGTCGCGGAAGCGCTGCGCCTGGTACGGGTTGAACTCGATGTTGACCTTGGCGACGATGTTGTACTTCTCGTTGAGGATCAGGATGATGTCGGCCTCGTAGTTGATCGCCGACGATCCCCGGAGGTGGTAGTTGCGCAGGCGGGAGGCCTTGAGGCCCTCCTTGTCGGCGGCAACGATCGCGATCATCGGCACGTCCTCGGACAGGGCGACGTCCTTGAGGCCGTTGACGACGTACGTGACCTTCTCGCTCTCGCTCTGGGGCTCGGGGATCACCGGCACCTTCTGGAGGTAGTCGACGACCACGAGGAGGCGGCGGTCACCGGACAGCTCCTTGTGCTGGCGGATGAGCGCCCGCATGCCGTCGATGGTCGACGCGGTCTGCGTGCCGCGGAGGAGGAACAGGTTCTGCCCGTAGCGGGCGATTCGGTCCAGTGACGGGCGCAGACGCGGGTTGGCCGCGAGCTGTGCGGCGCCGCCTCCCTCGGCCATCCAGGTCCCGAGGATCTCCTTGCGCACGTCCGTGATCTTGATCGCACCGGTCTTGTGAGGCAGGTGCGCGAGCGCCGACTCCGCCGCGATGAGGCGGTTGAGCAGATACAGCTCGTCGTGCTCATAGCAGATGTAGAGGACGTTCGCCTGGCCGCCCGACGCGACATTGCGCGCCATCTGGAGCGCCATCGTCGTCTTGCCGGTGCCCTGGGCGCCGCCGATCAGGAGCAGCTCCCCCGCGCGGAGCCCGCCGCCGATCGTCTTGTCCATCGGCGTGAAGCCGAGGGGAACCGGCTGGTACTCCCCCACCTTCCCGCTGGTGACCTTCTCGTTGAGGTCGACCAGCACCTCGATCGCCGATCGCGGCGCCAGGCTCCCGTTCGGTCCGTCGAGGCGCCATGTGGCTCTCGGCGTCGCCCCCGTCTCCGTCGTCACGTCGCGTTCGTCCTCCGCCCTTGGCTGGTCGTCGTGTGGCGCATCCTAGCACCGCGATTCCGGCGGTCAGCCACCCGATGGTCCCGGTCCGCTCAGCGTTCGAGCGCCGCCAGCTCGTCCCACAGGCGGACGATGACCCGCGTCCCCCGCTCGAAGTTGTCGAGCTCGAGCCACTCGTTGGGGGCGTGCGCGTTGCACGTCGGCTGGGAGAACCCGAGGAGCACGACCGGCAGCCGCAGCTGCGACGTGAACGCGGCGGTGACCGGGATCGAGCCGCCCTCGCGGATGAAGACCGGGTCCAGCCCGTAGACGGCCTTGATCGCCCGAGCCGCGGCCTGCGTGGCCGGATGGTCCGTGTGCGTGTGGCTGGGGTCGCCCCCGTGGATGTACGTCGTCGTCACGGTGACGCCGGGCGGGGCCACCTCGGCGACGAACCGCTCCAGGCTCTCGAAGACCGTTCGCGGGTCCTGGTGGGCGACGAGCCGCGTCGACAGCTTCGCATGCGCGTGGGCCGGGATGATCGTCTTGGCACCGTCGCCCTGGAAGCCGCTCCACATCCCATTGACGTCGAGCGTGGGCCGCGAGCCCTTGTTCTCGAGGACGGTGAACCCGGCCTCGCCAACGAGCTTCGTGACCGGGATCGCCTCGCGATAGGCCTCGTCGTCGAACGGCAGCGCAGCCAGTGCCGCGCGGTCGACGGGCGTGAGCGGCTCCACGTCGTCGTAGAAGCCCGGGATCCGGATCCGCCCATCGGGTCCCTTGAGCGCGGCCACGATCGTGGCCAGCGCGTTGGCAGGGTTCTGGACGGTGCCGCCATACATCCCCGAGTGGAGGTCGACCGGCGAGAGCTCGACGTCGATCTGCGCGTACATGATCCCGCGCAGCCCGACGGTGATCGCCGGCAGGTTGCCCTCGAAGAAGCCGGTGTCGCTGATGATCGCCACGTCGGCCGCGAGCCGAGCCTCGTTCGCGGTGATCCACGTGTACAGGCTCTCGGACCCGTACTCCTCCTCGCCCTCGAACACGAACGTGAGGTTGACGGGCGGCGTGCGGCCGGCCTTGCGCATCGCCTCCAGCGCGGACAGGTGCATCACGAGCTGGCCCTTGTCGTCGGCGACCCCGCGACCGACGAACCGCCCGTCGCGCAGGAAGGGCTCCCAGGGGGCGGTCTCCCACAGCTCGATGGGGTCGACCGGCTGGACGTCGTAGTGGCAGTACACGAGCGCCGTCGGCGCCCCCTCGGCCTCGTGGATCCTGCCGAACACGATCGGGTGGAGCGCCGTGTCGATGACCTCCACCTCGGTCGCCCCGAGGCCACGCAGCCGGGCGGCGATCCACTCCGCCGCGGCCCGTACGTCGCCCGCGTGCTCGGGCAGCGCGCTCACGCTCGGGATCCGCGCGAACTCGAGCAGCGCGTCCGCCCGCGCCTCGCGCGACTCGTCCAGCGCCGCCTCGATGTCGAGGTCGATCGGCATGGCTTCGGGCGCAGGGAACGTGTCGGTCATCGGTTCTCCAGCAGGCGGTCGGCGTGTCCACCGATCGTAGCGCGCCGGCCCGTCCAGGGGCCGCAGACGAGCGAAGGGCGGACCCGGAGGTCCGCCCTTCACGTGTGGCGCTGGTGTGGGCCGGTCAGGCCGGCTGGGGTGCGGGGTTCGGCGCCGGTGCGCTCGAGCCCGGCGCAGCGTCGCCGTCCACGCCGGGAGCGACGATCCGCGGAATGCCCGCGTAGCGCTCCGGCTTGGGGGGGAGGTCGTCGAACAGCTTCTCGAACTCGGGCTGGTCGACCGTCTCCTCGGCGATGAGCTTCTCGGCGAGGCTGTTCAGACGGTCGCGATACGTGGTCAGGACCTCGGTCGCACGCTCGTACGCGTGGTCGATGATGGCCCGGACCTCCTCGTCGATCATCTGCGCGACCTCGTCCGAGTAGTCGCGCTGCTCGCCCATGCTCCGGCCGAGGAAGATCATCTCGTCACGCTTGCCGAACGAGAGCGGCCCGAGGCGATCGCTCATGCCGAACTCGGTGACCATCCGTCGGGCGAGGTCGGTCGCCTTCTCGATGTCGTTGCTGGCACCGGTCGTCGTGTCACCGAACACCAGGCGCTCGGCAACATTGCCGCCCAGCAGGCCCGCGATCTTGTCCTCGAACTCGGTCTTGGACTGCAGGTAGCGGTCCTCGACGGGGAGGGCCATCGTGTAGCCGAGGGCCATGCCGCGGCTGATGACCGTGACCTTGGCGACCGGATCGCACTTGGGGAGGATGCGCTGCACGACGGCGTGACCGCCCTCGTGGAACGCGATGATCCGCTTCTCATCGTCGCTGATCACCCGGCTCTTGCGCTCCGGGCCGGCGACGATCCGCTCGAGGGCTTCCGAGAACTCGTTCTGGCCGACGACCTTCTTGTTGCGTCGCGCCGCGAGGATCGCCGCCTCGTTGACGAGGTTCGCGAGGTCCGCGCCGGAGAAGCCGGGCGACTGGCGCGCGACCTCCTCGACCGACACGGTCTTGTCGAGCGGCTTGCCCTTCGTGTGGACCTTGAGGATCGCCGTGCGGCCCTTCATGTCCGGGCGGTCGAGGATGACCTGGCGGTCGAACCGGCCGGGGCGCAGGAGCGCCGGGTCGAGGACGTCCGGGCGGTTCGTGGCGGCGACGACGATCACGTTGGTGTTGGTGTCGAAGCCGTCCATCTCGACCAGGATCTGGTTGAGGGTCTGCTCGCGCTCGTCGTGCGAGCCGCCGAGACCGGCGCCGCGCTGGCGGCCGACCGCGTCGATCTCGTCCACGAACACGATGCATGGGCTGTTGCGCTTCGCCTGGTCGAACAGGTCGCGCACGCGGCTGGCGCCGACGCCCACGAACATCTCGACGAACTCGGAGCCGGAGATGCTGAAGAACGGCACCCCGGCCTCACCCGCGACGGCGCGCGCCATCAGGGTCTTGCCGGTGCCTGGGGGCCCGACGAGCAGGACGCCACGCGGAATGCGCGCGCCGAGCGAGTTGAACTTCTCGGGGTACTTCAGGAACTCCACGACCTCCTGGAGCTCCGTCTTCGCCTCGTCCACGCCCGCCACGTCGTTGAACGTGACCACGGTCTTGTTGCCCAGGAACATGCGAGCCCGGCTCTTGCCGAACGACATGGCCTGGTTGTTGGTGCCCTGGGCCTGGCGCATCATGAAGAAGATGAAGCCGCCGATCACGAGCAGCGGCAGGAGCCCGGTGAGGAGCAGGCCGACCCACGACGTGTCCGCGGTCTGCTTGCGCGCGTAGACGTCGTTCGGCAGCTCCTGGCCGCCCCGCTGGGCTGCCGCGACCATGTCATCGAAGACGTTGCCGGTGATCGGGTTCTGGACGACGACGGTGAACACCGTCGTCGCGCCCTTGGGCGTGACGGTCAGCGTCTCACCGTCCTGGACGACCTTCTGGACCTGGCCCGCCGCGACCCGGTTCAGGAAGTCCGAGTAGCCGACGGTGTTGGCCGGGGTCGTGGACGTGACCCACGTGTACAGCAGCGCGACCGTGCCCGCCACGAGGACGAGCATCACGATCCCGTTGCGCAGGAACTTTGCGTTCAAACGGAGCGCCTCCGAGTCCGAGGTCCCGGCCCAGGGCCGGGGGAATCCGGCGAGTATACCGCCGGGGTCCGTGGGGGCCGCCCGCGCGGCCGGTTCCCGGACCCTATCAGGAGTACGGGCGCCAGGCGTGCGCGGATGGATGCAGCCGCGTTGATCTGCGGTTCAGGTTTCGTCACCATCACGGCGCGCCCAGGGTGACGGCGGACCCGGAGGTCCGGGACGGCGTGCCGGACGGTACGGTCGGTCACGGGCTCAGGAATGCCGGGGCAACGCCGGCGCGGGACGAGGGTGGTAGCAGGGGCTGGATTCGAACCAGCGACCTAGCGATTATGAGCCGCTTGCTCTGCCACTGAGCTACCCTGCCACGGCCGGGGATTGTAGAGCAGATTCCGGCATTCGGCAGCCTCGACGGGCAAGGTGATCCGGCCCGCACCGCCCGAGCACGGCGCGCTGGGCGACAATGGCGGAGTCGGAGGCAGCAGGGAGGGAACGGCCGTGGGCGAGGATCCGGAGGCGGGTGCGCGAGGCGGGCCACCGCCGCCGCCCGGAGCGCCGCCGGTCCCCGCGCCGCCTCCGCCACCGCCGGACACGGGCCTCGCGCCGGGGACCGCGCAACCCGGGTGGGGCGTCGGAGGATCGATGCCGCCGGGGTGGGACCAACCCGCGGGTGCCTCGCCGGCCTGGGGCGCCGCATCACCCGATGCGCAGGTGCCCTGGGGTCGTCCGCAGCCCGGATCGAATGGCTGCCTCAAGGGCTGCCTCATCGTGGGCGGGATCTTCGCGATCCTCGCGGTCATCGCCGTCGTGGGCCTCGTCATCGCGGGCGGCCGGCTGGTCCAGCAGATCGAGGACAACCCCGACGCCGTGTTCGGCGGTGAGTGCCCGTTCGTGACGCCCCTCGAGGTCGGCGACGCGATCGGCAGGGATGCGCAGGTGTTCTCGCTCGACGGGCTTGCCGACGGGACGATGGGCGCCATCCTCGACAAGCGGCTGCTCCGCGACGCGCCGGACTGCTACATCCTCGCCCGGGACGGGACCACCGGTCGGATCGCCGTGCTCGACGGCGGTGGCAAGACCGCGTTCGATGCGGCGGCCGCCGACGCCCAGCGGTTCACGGGTCCCGCCGTGGAGCTTGGCGACGAGGCGTTCTGCACGACCCTCGACGCCACGGGCTTCGGGGGCGTCCTCGTGCGGTTCGGCGATCGCGT
>DASXVG010000150.1:0-62472 GCA_036504355.1 Candidatus Limnocylindrales bacterium | reverse complement strand
GCCGCCTTCGCGACGCCCATCACGTTGTAATGGGTGACGACCTTCTCGGCACCGTAGTAGCTCAGCGTCATGACCGAGGAGCCCGCGTGCATGTACGGCCGCGCCTCGCGGGTCACCGCCACGAGCGAGTAGGCCGAGACGTCGAGGGCCGTCGCGAACCCGTCCCGCGACGTGTCCACGAACAGCCCGTCGAGGTCCTCGCGCTTCGCGTAGGCGACGGCGTGGACGAGCACGTCGACCTCGCCGTACGCGGCGTGCCACTTGTCCATCACGGCGCGGATCTGCTCGTCGGACTGGATGTCGCAGGGCTCGACGAACGTGGCGCCGATCGACTCGGCGAGTGGGCGGACCCGGCGCTCGACGAGGCTCTCCATCGAGGAGAAGCCCACGGTCGCCCCCGCCTCGTGGAAGGCCTTCGCGATCCCCCAGGCGATCGAGTGATCGTTGGCGACCCCGAAGATCAGCGCCTTGCGCCCGTCAAGCAGTCCCATCCGCGGCTCTCCTCGTGTCGGCCCGTCCGCGGTGCGTGCGCCCCGCGTTGCTCGTGGCGCGCATCATGCCCGACGGCGCAGCACGCGACGACCTGCCTCGGTGCAGCGCTGCAGGCAGGCAGGGGCGTCCCCCCGGGCACCACGCCCCGCAAGCGTCAGGCCACGGGCGCGGGCCGCACCTCGTCAGGGTCGCTGGCCGTCTCGGCCGGCGCACCGTCGCGCAGCAGTTGGTACAGGATGATCGCGCCGAAGGTCGCGGTCCCGATGCCGCCGAGGCTGAACCCGCCGAACGTGAGCGTGAGGTTCCCGGCGCCCATCGTGAGCGCGACGGCCGCCGTGATGAGGTTCCGGCTGCGGCTGAAGTCGACCTTGTTCTGGACCCAGATGCGGGCGCCGGTCGCCGCGATGAGCCCGAACAGGACGAGCGACAGGCCGCCCAGGACGGGCGCCGGGATCGTGCCGATCAGTGCTCCGAACTTGGGCGAGAAGCCGAGCACGATCGCGACCGCGGCCGCCACGACGAACACGAGCGTGGAGTAGATCTTCGTGACCGCCATCACGCCGATGTTCTCGGCGTAGGTGGTGACGCCGGTCCCACCGCCGACCCCCGCGACCATGGTCGCGATGCCGTCGCCCAGGAACGCCCGGCCGAGGTAGCGGTCGAGGTTGCGGCCCGTCATCGCCGACACCGCCTTGACGTGGCCCAGGTTCTCGGCGACCAGCACGATGGCGACGGGCGCGATGAGCGTGATGGCGTTGGTGTCGAAGGTGGGGGCGGTGAACGCGGGCATCCCGATCCAGGCGGCGCTGCCGACGGCGTCGAACGAGATCGGCTTGAGGCCCTCGAGCCCGGCGACGTTGCCCAGCAGGAGGTAGAGCGCGTACCCGATGACGCCACCGAGGAGGATCGGCAGCCGGCGCAGCATCCCGGGCGCGTGGACCGCGACGAGCCCCACCGCGAGGGCGGTCAGCAGGCCCACGACCGCGTTCCACACCGAGCCCCCGAGGTTGCCGACCGCGACCGGGGCGAGGTTGAGCCCGATGACCGCGACGACGGCGCCGGTGACGACCGGCGGCATCAGCGTCTCGATCCAGGCGGTGCCGATCGCCATCACGATCAGCCCCACGACCGCGTACAGGGCGCCCGCGGCGATGATCCCGCCCAGCGCGACGGCGAGGTTGAGGTTCGGGCCACCGGCCGCGGCGTCATAGCCGGAGGCCGCGATGACCACGGCGATGAACGCGAACGACGAGCCGAGGTAGGACGGCACGCGCCCGCCGACGATGACGAAGAAGATCAGGGTGCCGATGCCCGAGAACAGGATCGCGGTGTTGGGGTCGAAGCCCATCAGGATCGGCGCGAGGACCGTCGCCCCGAACATCGCGAAGATGTGCTGGATGCCCACCGCGATCGTCTGCGGCCAGGGGAGACGCTCGTCCGGGGCGATGATCCCGTCGCGCTTCAGGGTCCAGTGGAAGGCGCGCGGTTCGACGCCGGACTGCATGGGGTGTCCTCCAGGCGCGCGGGACGTCACAGCATCCAGCGACGCAGGTGCGGTTGTGTGGGCGGGACGCGTCCCGCGAAGGGTGCCCGCCGCGTCGCTGGCTGTGGAGGGCCGAGCGGCACGGGACGACGGGCGATCTGGACGATGAAGGCTGGCCGGATCGGCGCGATCGTGGTTCCCTCGCGCTCCGGGTCCGGCCACGTGGAGGAGCTGGCCAGACCCGGAGCGCGTCCTCGTACCCCCGTCAGGGGCCTGGACGCGTCACCCGGATGTCGTCGACACCGGCCTCGACGAGCGAAGACGCGCCCGCGTCCGAGGCCTCGAACCGGACCCGGATCGCCCGGCCGGCCCACGCGTCGACGTTGACGGACGCCGTCCGCCACGCGCCCCCGACGAGCGTCGCGGATCCCCGCCGCTCCCAGACAACCGTTTGCGTGCCCACTGCGTCCTCGATGATCGCCCGCAGATGGTCCGCCGCCGACGAGTCCGACCCGTGCGCGAAGAACCAGCGGAAGGTGAGCGACTGCCCGGCAGTTGCCGGCAGCTCGATCAGGGGGGAGCGGATCGTCGTCCGCCCGTCGAGGTCGTTCGAGCGGGGCGTGGCCCCTGCGGGCAGCCCGGTGACGTAGGCGAACCGCCCAGAGGGGGCGCGGGTCGGCTGGAGCGTCACGCCGCCGAGGCTGGTGCCCGCCTGGTCGCCGCGCGCGAACCGACCCGCCGCGGGCGCGCTGTCCGTGCCGTCCGGGTCGCGCGACCAGCCGCGGGCCACCTCGAGGTCGTCGTCGTATGCGCCGCAGCGGGCATCGCGGACCGCCGACCCGAGCACCGACAACGGGCACCAGGCCCGCTCCATGAGGTACAGGACGGCCTCCTTGTTGCGTGCGGTCTCGGTCGCGATCCTCGTGTCCTTCGGGTAGTCGACCGCGGACAGCTCGAACGTGTACGAGAAGATCCGGTAGCGCCCGTACTCGAAGTCACGCGTGGTCCCCGAGGTCACGTACAGGTCGCTCGCCTGCTCGGGCCGGTAGCCGTTGGTGGCCGCCATGTGCCTGCCGATCGCCGCGAGCGCCGCGTGGTCCTGGGTCGTCATGTCGGCGGGGACGTCGGTCAGCGTGTAGCCGTACGGCCACATCACGAGGCGCCCGTACTCGTGAAACGAGATCGCCGCCCGGATCTGCTGGCGCCCGTCCACGACGCGGGACGCAAGGAAGTCGCGGACGGCCCTGGTCTCGGGCGCGGAGAAGGCCGACGGGCCGCGGTAGGTGATCGCCCGGGGGTTCGTGCTGGTGAGCCCGCCGCCGCCCCACCGGTACCCGTAGTTGCGGTTGAGATCGGTCCCGATCGCCGTCGTCCCCGCGTTCGGCTGGCGGTTCTTGCGCCAGTGGTGGAACCGGCCGCCGGTGATGTCGTACTCGGCGCCGTCCGGGTTCACGGCAAACACGATCCACACCTCGCGCGAGTTCACGATGTCGGTGATGCGCTGGTCGGTGCCGTATCCGCCGGCGAGCCAGTGGAGGATGCGCAGTGTCATCTCGAGTCCCATGTGCTCGTCGGAGTGGTGCAGGCCGTCGAACAGCACCTCGGGCTCCGGCTCGTCTGCGCCGACGTTGTCGCTGACCTTCGCGGCCCAGATCCTGCGGCCCTTGTAGGTCGTTCCGATCGAGAACGTGCGTACGATCGCCGGGTGGGCCGCCTCGACTGCAGTGATGTCCGCCACCATCTCCGCGTAGGTGTGGAACCCCTCGTACCCGGGCGGGAACTCGATGGCGGCAACCGCCGGCGCGGCGCCGAGGACCATCGCCCCGACCAGGAGCGGCACGACGAGGCGGCGTTGGAGGCGGTGCATTGGCGCAGCATGGACCCCAGACGGGGCACCGGTCATGGCCCGGCCGTCCCGTGATGCCGTGGCCCCTTCGGCCTGCCGGCGGGAGTAGAGTGGCCGCAATGACGTCCTCACCACGCGTGCCGCCAGACCCGCGGCGCGCCTGCACGGGAGCCCTGCGATGACCGCCCAGCGGATCAAGATCACCTACGCGACCCTGCGCGCCGACAACGAGGAGCTCCACGCCCTGTACGAGGCTGGGCTCGCGAAGGCACAGGCTCGCCTGGGCCAGTACCACCGCAACTTCATCGACGGTGAGGAGCGCGACGGCGACGGCACGTTCGAGGTCCGCTCGCCGATCGACACCGAGATTCTCGTCGGGACGTTCGCGCGTGGCACGCGCAAGGACGTGCAGGGCGCGATCGCGGCCGCCCGTCGGGCGCAGCCGGCGTGGTTCCGCCTCGGCTGGGAGAAGCGGCTCGAGATCCTGCGCCGCGCCGCCGAGCTGATCAGCGAGCGCCAGATGGAGTACGGCGGCCTGATGGCGGTCGAGGTGGGCAAGACCCGGCTCGAGGCGCTCGGCGAGGTCGAGGAGGCGGCCGACCTCATCCGCTACTACGCGAAGACGGCCGAGGACAACGCGTTCTACGACCATCCCATGGACAACCTGGGCGATGCGACGGTCCACACCCGGTCGATCCTCCGCCCGCACGGCGTGTTCGCGATCATCAGCCCGTTCAACTTCCCGATGGCGCTCGCCGTCGGGCCGTCGGCGGCCGCGATGATGGCCGGCAATGCGGTCGTGTTCAAGCCCGCGACCGTCGCGGCAATGACCGCCACGGCGATCAAGGAGGCGTACCGCGACGCGGGCGTCCCCGACGGCGTGTTCAACCTCGTCATGGGCCCCGGCGACACGGTGGGCGACGAGCTCCAGACAAACCAGGGCATCGACGGCATCGTGTTCACCGGCTCGTACGAGGTGGGCTTCGAGCTGTTCCGCAACTTCTCGACCCGCTACCCGCGGCCGTGCGTCGTGGAGATGGGCGGCAAGAACCCGGCCATCGTCCTGCGCAGCGCCGACCTCGAGGAGGCGGCCGAGGGCATCGTCCGCGCGGCGTTCGGGTTCTCGGGACAGAAGTGCTCGGCGAACAGCCGCGTCTACGTCGAGCGGCCGGTCCACGACGAGCTCGTCCGCCAGCTCGTGGAGAAGACCGAGAAGCTCGTGGTGGGGGATCCCCAGCCGCGGACCGCGTTCACTGGTCCGGTCATCGACGAGCGCGCGGTCACCCGGCACCAGTTCGCGGTCGCCGAGGCGCGTCGCGATGGCACGGTGTTCACGGGCGGCGAGCGGCTGACGGACGGCGCGATGGTCCGCGGCTTCTACGTGGAGCCGACGGTCGTCGGGCTGCCCGCGTCGCACCGGCTGTTCCAGGACGAGCTGTTCGCGCCGTTCACCGCGGTGTGCGCGGTGGACTCGCTCGACGAGGCGCTGGCGCTCGCAAACGACAACACGTACGGCCTCACCGCGGGCGTGTACTCGGAGGACAAGGCCGAGGTCCAGCGCTTCCTCGAGGAGATCGAGGCGGGTGTGCTGTACGTCAACCGGCGCGCGGGCGCCACGACGGGCGCGTGGCCGGGCGTCCAGGCGTTCGGTGGCTGGAAGGGCTCCGGCTCGACCGGCAAGTCCGGCTTGTCGATGTACTACGTCGGGCAGTTCCTGCGGGAGCAGAGCCACACGATCGTCGACTGACCGTCGCGCTCCGGCGTCAGTCCCGGGGCTCGTCCGCGTCCTCGGTGCCCCACGACCAGCGGACGTCGTCGTCTTCCTGCACCCCGGGCGCGGGCCCGGGATCGGAGCCCGCGTCGCGTTCGCCGTGCAGCTGGGCCCGGTAGCCGCCGACGCCCGGCGCGTCACGCTGGCGGGGCCACGCGCGTGCGAACAGGACCAGCCCGCCCACGATGAGCACGAGCAGGCCTGCGGTGAAGAGCAGCGCTTCCACGGATCGATGCCTCCGGGAGCCAGTCTGCGCCGTCACGCGGCCGGGAGCCACCGCTCGCGCCCAGTCCCCGAACGAGCATTCTCCCAAGGACTCAACGGTTCCGTCGCGCAACGGAATATGCCCCCGGGACTCATCCGTTCCGTGAAACGGCCCCGCCACGCAACGGGCGAGTCCAGCGTGGACTGAAACGCTCCGTCACGGAACCGTAGAGTCCGTGGCGGAATAGGGGTGGTGCGGGGCGACGCGTGCGGTGACGACCCGGGAACGACGGCACGGCGACCGGTGGATACCGGGCGACGGCAGCCCACTCCGAGGTCATGCCAATGCTCGCGACGGAGGGTCACTGGACGGTCTGACGCGGCGTGCCGCTCTGCTATGCTGCTATGCACTCTGCATAACATCTATGCGTTCAAGCAACGCCAGGAGGCCCCGTGTCGACCCCGCTGGAGGCGAGCCAGATCCCGCACATCGTGACCGAGCTCCCGGGCCCCCGGGCACGGGCCCATGTCGAGTTCGACCACGCCTGGACGAGCCCCAGCCTGCCGCGCGCCTATCCGATCGTGCCCGTGCGCGGCCGGGGTTGCGCCCTCGAGGACATCGACGGGAACGTGTTCCTCGACTTCGCGGCCGGGATCGCCGTCAACTCCACCGGGCACAGCCACCCGGACGTCGTCAAGGCCATCCAGGACCAGGCCGCGAACCTGATCCACATGTCCGCGAGCGACTTCTATCTGCCGATCTACGCCAAGGCGGCGGCGGAGCTCGCGCGGATCGCCCCGTTCACGGGGCCGGCCCGCACGTTCATCGGCAACAGTGGCGCCGAGGCCGTCGAGGCCGGGCTCAAGCTCGCCCGCTACCACACGCGTCGCCAGAACGTCATCGCGTTCCTCGGCGCGTTCCACGGCCGGACGATGGGCGCGGTGAGCCTCACGGCGTCCAAGGCCAAGTACCACGCGCACTTCGGGCCGCTCCTGCCCGGCGTCTACCACGTCCCGTTCGGCAACGAGGGCCTGGAGGAGATCGAGCGGCGCGTGTTCAAGCGCCTCATGCCCGCGGACGAGTTCGCCGCGGTCATCGTGGAGCCCATCCAGGGCGAGGGTGGCTACGTCGTTCCCGAGGACGACTTCCTGCCGCGACTGCGCGAGCTGTGCGACCGGCACGGGATCCTGCTGATCGCCGACGAGGTCCAGTCCGGCGCCGGCCGGACCGGGAAGATGTGGGCGATCCAGCACTGGGACGTTGAGCCCGACATCCTGCTCACGGCGAAGGGGATCGCGTCGGGCATGCCGGTCGGGGCGATGATCGCCAGGAGCGAGGTCATGAGCTGGGGCCCGGGCGCCCACGGCTCCACGTACGGCGGCAATCCCGTCGCGCTGGCCGCGCTCATGGAGACCGTGCGCCTGCTCGAGGGTGGCCTCATCGCGAACGCCGGCATCCGTGGCCGCGAGATCATGGACGGCCTCTCGCCGCTCCAGGACCGCTTCCCGGGGTTGGTCCGCGATGTCCGTGGCAAGGGCCTGATGATCGGCGTCCAGTTCGACTCCGGCGAGACGGCCGAGGCGGTCCAGATGCAGGCGTTCGACCGCGGTCTGCTGGTCCTCGAGGCCGGCGACGACTGTGTCCGGATGTCGCCGCCGCTCGTCGTGTCCCAGGCCGAGGCCGCGACCGCGGTGCGGATCTTCACGGAGTCGGTCGCGCACGTGGCAGCGAACCGTGGTGCCGACCTCCGCGAGGTCGACCGCGCCACCGCGCAGGGCCTGGCGGTCCAGGGCATCGAGTCGGCTGGCTGACCGACCCGGCCTCGCGGGCGGCGATCGACACATATCCGCAAACCCTGTCCGGGGCCGCGACGCACGGCTGTTAGTGGTTGCACGCCACGATGCGTGCGTGAGCCTCGTCCTCGTCGTCGCCCGTCCGCCGCGGCCGGCATCAGCCGCACCAACCTCGCTCGACGCGATCGCCCTCGAGGCAGGCGCGCGCACGGACGTGTGGCGCGCGGTCCGCGACGAGGTCGCGACGCTCCACGCGTCCGGCGATTCGAGCGTCCGGCCGAGCTCGAGCGTCCGGCCAAGCCGGCTCGACGCCCTCGCAGCCGCCATCAGCGAGGACGACGACGACCCGACCGTCGTCTACGCGGCAACCGCCGACGAGGCGATCGCGGCCGTCCAGGCGGGGATCGAGGAGGGCTCCTCCGCCATCGCCGTGGTGCCGGTCGGTCTCGCGGTGGACGACGCCGGGGCGAGCCTCCGCGATCCCGAGCTGCTCGAGCTCCACCGTCGCCTCGACGAGGTGGGCCGGGAGCATCCGGGCGTGGAGCTCCAGTACGTCGGACCGCCGTTCGACCACGTCCCCGCCCTCGAGGCGGCGGTCGCTGCCCTGCGACCCCCGGGCTCCGAGGAGCCCGCGCTGCTCGCTGGCGCGATCGAGCGTGCGTTCGACGGCGACCTCGACCGGTTCGCGCGGTTCATGGCGGCGCTCCAGGCCGGGGTGCCCGCGGGAACGCGCCTCGTGCTCCGCGGGTCGGCGGTGCAGGGCTCCAGCTACAAGACCGGCGAGCCGTTCGACGCCCGCGGCCCGGGGACCAGCGACCTGGACGTCGTGCTCATCGGCGAGCAGGCGATGGCGGCATGGGCGCCCGATGCCTTCTATCTTCCCGGGGTGAACACCCAGCCGCTCTACGACGAGGCGCGCGACATCGCCGAGCCCACCCTCGAGGAGGCACGGGCTGCCGCGCAGGCGGTCGCCGGGCGGCCGGTCGCGCTCCAGGCGATGGCGCGCTGGTTCCTCGACCTCCGGTCCGGACTGCAGGGGACGCCGTACGTCGTCCTCGGGGGCTGACGGCGCGCGTGCGCCTCGTCTCGTACAACATCCGGTTCGGCGGCGGTGACCGCATCGCGTTCCTCGGCGCCGTGCTCGCCCACCTCGAGCCCGACGTGGTGCTGTTGCAGGAGGCGACCGATCCGGTCGCCGTCGACCGGATCGCCCATGCCGGCGGCCTCCCGCACGTCTATCGGCGGCCGGGCTGGACGGTGGCGGCCGCGAGCCGGGAGCCACTGCTGGGCCACGAGTGGCACCGGCCGGGGAGGTCGCGCGGCTTCGTCGAGGTGATCCCGGCCGGCTCGCCGCGGATCCGGCTCGTGGGGCTGCACCTGCCGGCCGGGCTGTCCGCACGCGGAGAGCGAGCGAGGCTCCGCAGCGTGGACACGCTCCTCGAGTGGGCGGGCGGCGGTGCCGACGACAACACGATCCTCATGGGCGACCTCAACTCGGTTGCCAGGGGTGACGCGCCCAGTATCCGCGCGATGCCGCTGTGGCTCCGGCTGCTGCTGCGCTTCGACGGCGGCATCCGGACCGACGTCCAGGACCGGCTCGCGGCGGCGGGCTGGATCGACGCGTTTCGCCACCTCCACCCCGGCGAACCCGGGTTCACGCTGCCTGCCATCGCGCCGCAGGTCCGCCTCGACTACGCGCTCGTGCCGGCAGGGCTGGTCGCTGCCGTCCGCGCCTGCACCCCCGCGATCGACGCGCCGATGGTCAGTCGCGCCTCGGACCATCTGCCACTGGTCACCGACATCGGCTGATCGCTCCCGGCGCGACGCTCAGCCGCCGACGCCGGGCGAGCAGATGAGCCACCGTCCGTCGAACCTCGTGAGCCACACCGAGGTTGCGGTGGACACCGTCAGCGTCCCGTCGCCCAGGATCGCGAGGACCGTGTCGACGGTCTGGGGTTCGGCGCCCCCGGTGGCCTCGATCGCGAGCGCCCGCACGGCGTCCAGGTCGTACCGGAGGACGATCGCCCCCGCCAGGTCGACGGACGCCTGGTCAGCGTCCCGGGTGGTCTCGTGGGCCCGCAGGCCGCTGAAGTCGATGTCGGCGACGGACAGCACCTGGGCGGTGGTGACGCCCGGCAGTCGCGAGAGGCCGAACTGGATGGACAGCGGGATCGGGAGCTCGGACGGGTTCCGGAAGTCGGGACAGACGTACCCGCTCGCCGCGACGAGGTCGCCGTCGGCGACGGCCGCGAGCGATCTGCCGACCGTGCCGGTCGGTCCGTCCCTGCCGAGCAGCGCCGCGGCGCCCGGCAGGTCCGCCACCTGGCCACAGCCGGCGAGCGGCAGGGCCAGGACGACGGTGATCGCCACGGCGAGCCAGTGCCGGTCCATCGATCCCTCCACGCACGCCGCCCCGTTGGGATGCCACGGCTTCGACGAGCAGCCCCGCCAACGGGTGACGGATACACTGGCTTCGCGTGCACGCAGCGTGCATGGAAGGCGTGCAGCGGAGGCCCGAGCGAAGCCCGATGTCCGGCAAGGTCGCCTCGATGCGTGACGCCGTCGCCGACCTCGTGCGCGACGGGGACACGGTGGCGATCGAGGGCTTCACGCACCTCATCGGCTTCTCCGCAGGCCACGAGATCATCCGCCAGCGGAAGCGCGATCTCGTGCTCGCGCGCATGACGCCGGACGTGATCTACGACCAGATGATCGCGGGCGGCGTGGCACGCAAGCTCATCTTCAGCTGGCTCGGCAACCCGGGCGTCGGCGGGCTCAACGCGATCCGCCGCCGGATCGAGCCCGCGTCGGTGGGCGACGGCACGGCGCTCGAGATCGAGGAGTACAGCCACTTCGGCATGGTCGCCCGCTACACGGCGGGTGCCGCGAACCTGCCGTTCATGCCACTGCGCTCGTACTTCGAGACCGACCTCCCCAAGGCGAACCCGCGCATCCGGCCGATCGCGTCGCCGTACTCGGACGAGACCGTGTACGCCGTGCCGCCGCTCAACCCGGACGTCACCATCGTCCACGCCCAGCGCGCCGACGCAGCCGGCAACACCCAGATCTGGGGTCTGCTCGGCTGCCAGAAGGAGGCCGCGTTCGCGGCCGATCGGCTGATCGTGGTGGTCGAGGAGCTCGTCGACGAGGCGGTGATCCGGGCCGACCCCAACCGCACGGTGATCCCGGGGCTCATCGTGGACGCCGTGGTCGTGGATCCGTTCGGTGCGCACCCGTCGTACGTCCAGGGCGCCTACGACCGTGACAACCGCTTCTACCTCGACTGGGACCCCATCTCCCGCGACGAGGACGCGCTCCAGGCCTGGCTCCGCGAGTGGGTCTACGACCTGCCGGACCGGGCCTCGTACGTCGAGAAGCTGGGGGTGGCACGTCTGGCGTCACTCCGGCCGGGATCGGCGCCGTCGGGATCGGTGGACTACGGGAGGTACGGCTGATGGCCACGGCCCGCTATCTCGTGACCGATGTCGCCCGAGCCGTGGCGTTCTACCGGGACCTCCTCGAGTTCGGCGTCGAGGACGAGATGCTGCCCGCGTTCGCGCGGGTGCGGCTCGGGGACCTCGACCTGTGGCTCGCGGGTCCGACGTCATCCGCCGCCCGACCGATGCCCGACGGCCGGCAGCCGGTCCCGGGCGGGTGGAGCCGGATCGTGATCGAGGTCGACGATCTCGATGCCTTCGTGGCCCGGTTGCGCAACGTCGGGGCCACGTTCCGCAACGACGTGGTCAGCGGCCCGGGCGGCAAGCAGATCCTGCTCGACGACCCGGACGGGAACGTGGTCGAGCTGTTCGAGGCACGGGCGTGAGCGGGGCCTTCTCGAAGTCCGAGATGATGATCGTCGCGGCCGCGCGCGAGCTCGCCGGCCAGCGCGTCTGCTTCGTGGGCGTCGGGCTCCCGAACATCGCGGTCAACCTCGCGAAGCGCACGGTCGCGCCCGAGATGGAGCTCGTGTACGAGGCCGGGGTGTTCGGGGCGCGGCCGGCGCGCCTGCCGCTGTCGATTGGCGACCCGACGATCGTCACCGGCGCGACGGCCGTCGTCTCGATGTTCGAGCTGTTCGCGTTCTATCTCCAGCGCGGCCTCATCGACGTCGGATTCCTGGGCGCCGCGCAGATCGACCGGTTCGGCAACATCAACACCACGGTCATC
Source organism: Candidatus Limnocylindrales bacterium (assembly GCA_036504355.1). Taxonomy (GTDB): domain Bacteria; phylum Chloroflexota; class Limnocylindria; order Limnocylindrales; family CSP1-4; genus CAIXZV01. The sequence continues at coordinate 50,715 of DASXVG010000150.1, read as the reverse complement.
GGCGACTACGACGCCCCGAAGACGAGGCTGCCGGGCTCCGGAGGTGCGTGCGAGATCGCGATCAACGCGCGCCAGGTGTTCGTGATCATGCGCCAGTCATCGCGATCGTTCGTGGACGAGATCGACTTCCGGACCTCGCCCGGCAACCTGGGCGGAGCGGAGGCGGCGGAGAAGATCCGCAAGGCGGGCGGCTGGAACGGCCGCGGGCCGTCGGTCGTGGTCACCGACCTCGGGATCTGGCACTTCGACGACACGGGCGAGATGCGGCTCGACTTCCTGCACCCGGGCGCGACGCTGGACGACATCCGGGCGACGATCGCCTGGGAGCCGAAGATCAGCCCGAACCTCGCCGAGACGCCGGCGCCGACCGCCGACGAGCTGCGGCTCGTCCGCGAGGAGCTCGATCCCGAGGGCGTCTACACGAAGTAGTGTCGCGGTCCGCCGGGCGATGGTCAGGCCGCGGTCGACCGCGTCGCCTGCGCGTACCGGATGAAGTCCCGGTGGAGCGCGATCCGGTGATCCAGGTTCGCGCGGACCAGCTCCGGAGTGACGGCCGGCCGGCCGGCAGCCCGGTCCATCTCGGCGAGCACGCCCACGAGCCACTCGAAGTCGGTGTAGGACGGGACGCCGAGCCGCGACTCGGCGCGCGCCTTGTGGACGAATGGCGCGATCCAGCACCAGATGATCTGCGGCGTTGCCGAGTCCGACCGCCACAGCAGCGCTGCGTCCCGATGGCCGGCGCGCACGAGCGTCGCAAAGTTCCCCCAGAAGTCACCGACCCCGAGGACCGCAGCCTCCGGAACGTCGGTCGGGTCCTCGTGGTCGCGGAGCGCGACCATGACCTCGAGCACGTATCGCTCCATCGCCTCGCCGTAGGCCTCGCGCTTGAACGCGTCCATCTGCTCGATCGCGCCCTGGGTGCGCATGATCCGGAGCTGGCGGTAGATCGCGACGAAGGTGAGCGTCAGGACGAGCCCGGTCAGCGCCGTCCAGAGCCACTCCGACCCGGGGCCGATGAACGACATGCCATCGGTGTTGATGAGCTGCACTGGCTGCCCTCCGATCGTTGGACCACGATCAGTGGACGATAGCGATTCGTGAGAGCGGGCTTCGGGTCCGCCGCGCCGCTAGCTCAGGGCCGGCGGCTCCTTGGGTCGCACGACGAGGACCGGGCACGGCGCGTGGCGCACGACGTGCTCGGACACGCTGCCCAGGAAGAAGCGGCCCACGGCGCCTCGGCCGTGGCTGCCGACGAGGACCATGTCCGCGTGCTCGGACTGGGCGGCCTCGACGATCATGTCGCCCGGGTCGCCGGTCCAGACCAGGAACGACACGTCCACGCCCTCCTCGCGACCGCGCTCGACGAGCACCTGTGCCAGCTGCTCGCGTCGTTCGCGCACCTGGTCGATGCGGGCCCGGAATCGGCCGCCGGGCAGCAACAGCGACCCGGGGTCGATCACGGACACCACGAGCAGCGACGCGCCGAGGCGCCCCGCGAGCTCGAACGCCTCGTCGGTCGCAGACGCGGAGGCGTCGCTGAGGTCCGTCGCGAGGAGCAGGCGCGTTGCCGCGCCGGGCGTCGGACGCGCGGAGACGGGCGGTGCACCCGGTTCGCGCTCCGGCGTCGTCGGCACGGCGGTCATCGTCCCGTCGTTTACGCGAGCAGCAGCTGGACGATGGCGTCGATGTCGGTTGCCTTCGGCACCACGAACAGGGTGTTCACCATGCCGAACATGCCGTCCGCTCCCTCGACGTGGGGGAGGATGTGGCAGTGGAACGCCCACACCCCGATGCGGTCGGTCGTGATGTTCACGTCCCACCGCTCGCCGGGGCCCACCGTGATCGTGTCGGCGTAGTACGCGTTCTGACCCAGCGGATACCCGTCGCGTGCAACGACCTTCATCTTGTAGCCGTGGCTGTGGAACGGGTGATACATGATCCCCTCGTTCATGAACCGGACCCGCACGGTCTCGCCGACCGCGGCGAGGACGGGCACGACGGCCGGGAAGCCGTGGCCGTTGATCGTGAACCCGCCCAGGACGTCGTTCGAGATCCAGCTGTACTCGCGGTCGTACCTGTCGTCCGCGGCCGGCTTCCTGGGGTCGACGATGAACCCGCCGAGGAGCCCGCGGCCCACCTGGTCCGTCGCGTTGTGGTGCGAGTGGTACATCAGCGTGCCGGGCCTGTTGGCCGTGAACTCGTAGGTGAACGACTCGCCGGGCGCGAACGGCTTCTGGGTGACGAACGGCACGCCGTCCATGAAGAAGTTGTCGAACTCCACCCCGTGGAAGTGGACGCCGGTCGTCTCCTTGAGGTTGTTGGTGAAGATCGCGCGGACCTTGTCGCCCTCGGTGACGCGGATCGTCGGGCCGGGTGTCTGCTTGTTGTACCCGAGGGCCGCGACGGTGGGCTTCATCTCGTCGATGGCCTGCTGGATCTCGTCGATCGAGATCCGGAACACCTTCCACTCGCCGTCGGTCTCGGCCTTGAGGGGGTCGAGGATGTCGTTGAGCACGACCTGCGGAACCTGGACGAATGCGGGCTTGATCGCGAGCTCCGGGTAGTTGTCGGCGGCGCCCAGGATGTCCGCGAGCTGCGCGAACGCCTCCGGTCCGTAGATGCCCTCGAGCGCCGGCGCGAGGTTGCCGACGTAGCGCCGGACGACCTGGCGGGCGGCGACGTCATGGTCGGTCCAGCCGGCGGGGATGTCCGGGTTGGCGGACGCGGACGGCGCGACGGATGGCGACGCGGCAGCGGACGGCGCCACCGACGGGGCGACCGACGGAGCGACAGACGCCGCCGCCGACGCGACGGCCGACGGCGCGGCCGAGGCGGCACCCACGCTCGGGACTGGCCCGAAGCTCCACTGCGGAGCGCCGGCCGCCTGGCACGCGGCCACGGTCGCGGCGACGCCCGCGAGCCCCGTGACGCCGGCGGCACGCAGGAACCCACGGCGGGTCAGCTGGGACACGCCGAGACCATGCCCCACGGACGCGGGCTCGGGCGTGGGCGCAGCGGGCGAGTTGGTGATGGGTTCCACGGGCACGGGGTCTCCGTTGCAGGGGGGACGGCTGGATTGAGGCATGGTGGCTGGCAACCCTCACTCGACGTTAGGGACGAACGGCCCTAATTCTGTCAGCCCGCCGGACCGCGGGGCAGGCGCAGGCTGCTAGGCTGCGGGCGATGACCGACCCGCAGCTGCCGTCCGGGGAACAGGGGATCGGGATCCCGGACTCGTTCCCGCTGGTCCGCACGCTCGAGGCTCTCGAGCGCTGGCAGCGCCAGCCCGACGATGCCCATCGCGACGCTGTCGCGAGCGCGCTCGAGGGCATCCTCCATGTCGCAGGCGCCCGCGGTGCCGTGCTCGAGGTCTGTGCGCCACCGCTGCCCGAGCTCGCCGTGGGCGTGGGGACGCTCGACCCGATGCCGCCGGAGGCCGAACGGTCCGGGCTCGCCGCGTTCGCCCTCGGCTCGCACGACGGCCACGACACGCTGGGCCGGCTGTTCCTGGACGCGCCGGCGGGCGCGGTCGGGCCGGTCGTGCGCACGCTCGAGCTCGCCGTGGATGCCGCCTGGTCGCGCGCGGAGGTCCACGGACGGGCAGAGCGGCTCGCGGCGCTCGAGGCGGCGACCCGCGCCGTCGCCGCGGAGCTCGACATCGATCGCGTCCTGCAGCTCATCGTGGACCGCGTGCGCGAGCTCATCGGCGCCCGGTACGCCGCGCTCGGGATCGCGGACGGCCGCGGTCGCATGGACCGGTTCATCACCTCCGGGATCTCGCCCGAAGCGCGTGCTCTCATCGGCGACGCCCCGCACGGGCGCGGCCTGCTCGGCCTCATCATCCGCGACGCGAAGACCGTCCGCGCCCCGGACATCGCGGCCCACCCCGAGCGCTATGGCTTCCCGGAGAACCATCCGGTGATGCATGCGTTCCTCGGAGTGCCGGTGATCGTGAAAGGCCGCTCGGTCGGCAACCTGTACCTCGCCGAGAAGCAGGGCGGCCAGTTCACGGAGGACGACGAGCGGCTCGTCGAGATGTTCGCGGTCCACGCCGGGATCGGGATCGAGAACGCCCGGCTCCACGACCAGGTCCAGCGCCTCGCGATCGTCGAGGAGCGGGAGCGGATCGGCAAGGACCTCCACGACGGGATCATCCAGTCGATCTACGCGGTCGGGCTCTCGCTCGAGGACGTGCCCGAGCTCGTGGAGGACGACGACGGTCGCGACGAGGCCGTCGCGCGCGTCGACCGTGCCATCGACGCGCTCAACCTCGTGATCTCGGACATCCGCTCCTACATCCTCCGGCTGCGCCCGACGATGGGCGGCGAGGAGGACCCGGTCGAGGCGCTCGCACGGCTGACCGAGGAGCTGGGGATGCACGCCGTCATCGACCTCGAGGTCGACCTCGACAGCGGCGCGGCGTTGCTCCGGTCACTGCCGCCCGACCGGCGGTCGGACATCCTGTTCATCGCGCGCGAGGCGCTGTCCAACGTCGCGCGCCATTCCGGTGCCACGCGGACGGCCCTCGTGCTCCTGGAGCTCGACGGGGACCTCGTGCTCAGCATCGAGGACAACGGCCGCGGCTTCGATCCCGCCGCGCTCAGGGGCCCTGACGCGTTCGGGCGTCACCAGGGCATCGGCAACATGCGCGATCGCGCGGTGGGCATGGGCGGGACGTTCGGCGTCGAGCGACCCGACGGCTCCGGCACGCGTATCATCGTCCGAGTCCCGGCGTCATCGGGCGCCGGTGCCACCGCGCGCGCCACTGCCGCCACCGGAGAGAGCCGACCGTGACAGATCTCGCACCCCATCCCCTGCGTCTCCTCGTGGTCGACGACCACGAGGTGGTCCGCCAGGGCCTGGTGGCGCTCCTGGATCGCCGCGAGGGCTTCCAGGTGGTCGCCGAGGCCGGCACCGCAGCCGAGTCCATCGAGCAGGCGCGCCGGTTCCAGCCCGACATCGTCGTGATGGACGTCCGCCTGCCGGACGGGTCCGGGATCGAGGCGTGCCGCGAGATCCGCTCGGAGCTGCCCCAGACCCGGGTCGTCATGCTCACGTCCTACCCCGACGAGGAGGCGGTCCTGTCCGCGATCGTCGCGGGGGCCTCGGGCTACCTGCTCAAGCAGATCCGGGCACGGGACCTCGTGGCGGCGCTCGAGAACGTCGGCCGCGGTGAATCGCTGCTCGATCCGGCGGTCACCGAGAAGGTCCTCGAGCGGGTGCGGCGGATCGCCACCGGCGCGTATACCGACGAGATGGCCCAGCTCACCGCCCAGGAGCAGCGGATCCTGCTGCTCGTGGCCGAGGGCAAGACGAACAAGGAGATTGCCGCGGAGGTCTTCCTGTCGGACAAGACGGTGAAGAACTACGTCTCGTCGATCCTCTCGAAGCTGAACCTCGAGCGGCGCGCCCAAGCCGCTGCCTTCGTGGCCAAGCATCGGCTGGACCGCGGCGGGGCATAGCCGCCAGTCCCAGCTCAGGCCGCGCGCGCGGACCATGGAAGACGACCTCGTCCGCTGGGGCCGCGTCCTGCGCCTCGAGACCATCGGGCGGATGACCGGGCGCGTCCGGCCGGTCACGGTCGGGTTCGTCGAGCGTGACGGCGGGTCGGTCGTCGTCGCCGCGAGCTCGCCCGACACCGCCTGGGGCCTGAACCTCATCGCTGACCCGGCGTGCCGCTGCTCGCTCGAAGGGCGGTCATGGGACGCGATCGCGCGCGAGCTTGATGGCGCCGAGCACGCGGCCGCGGTCCGCGACCTCATCCTCAAGTACGGGACACCCGCCGAGACGCTGGGCGCGGGGCCTGCGTTCGAGCTCGGCCCGCGCCCGTAGGCGTCCCCGGTGTTCGGCGCCCGCTCGTCACTCGGCGGGCGGGCATACCGGCCTCGCGCGACGGGCCATCCGGCGTGGGGTCGACCCGCCCCCGGCGCATAGACTCGCTTCATGCGCATCGTCACGCCCCAGGAAGCCGTCGCGGGGATCCGCTCCGGCGAGCAGATCTACCTCCAGTGCGCCGCCGCGACCCCCGAGGTCCTCCTCGCGGCGCTCGTGGCCCGCGCCCCCGAGCTGCGCGACGTCTCGATCGTCCACCTCCACACGGAGGGACCCGGCCCGCACCTTGCGCCGGAGATGGCGCCCCACTTCCGGCACCGGGCGCTGTTCATCGGTCCCAACGCCCGGCGCGCGGTGAACGAGGGACGCGCCGACTTCGTCCCCGTGTTCCTGTCCGACGTGCCCGCCCTGTTCACGTCCGGCGCCCTGCCGCTGGACGCGGTGTTCATCAACGTCACGCCGCCGGACTCACACGGCTTCTGCTCGCTCGGGACCTCGGTCGAGGCGATGCATGCGGCGATCGGCTCGGCGAAGACGGTCATTGCCCAGCTCAACACGGCGATGCCGCGCACGCTCGGCGAGTCGTTCATCCACGTCTCCCAGATCGACCTCGCGATCGAGGTCGACGCGCCGGTGCACGAGGTGGCCCGTCCGGTCATCGGCGAGGTGGAGCGACGGATCGGGGCCTACATCGCCGACCTCGTGGTCGACGGGGCGACGCTCCAGTTGGGCATCGGGGCGATCCCCGCGGCCACGGCCTCGTTCCTCGACGGCAAGCGTGACCTGGGCATCCACACGGAGATGTTCACGGACGCGGTCGTCGACCTCGTGGAGGCCGGCATCGTGACCGGCGCGGCGAAGGCACGGAACCGGGGCAAGATCGTGACCGCGTTCATGATGGGCACGCGGCGGCTGTACGAGTTCGCCCGCGACAACCCGATGGTCGAGATGCGGCCCGTCGACTTCACGAACGACACCCACGTCATCCGCTCGTTCGCCAACTTCACGGCGATCAACTCCGCGATCGAGGTGGACCTGTCGGGGCAGGTGGTGGCCGATTCGATCGGCCACCGGATGTACTCCGGCGTCGGCGGGCAGATGGACTTCATCCGCGGTGCGGCGCTGGCCGAGGGCGGCCGGCCGATCATCGCGCTGCCCTCGACCGCGGGCTCGGACGGCTCGACGTCCCGGATCACGCCAGCCCTCAAGGAGGGCGCCGGGGTCGTGACGACGCGGGCGCACGTCCGCACGGTGGTCACCGAGTACGGCGTCGCGGAGCTGTGGGGGAAGTCGCTGCGTGAGCGGGCGGCAGCGCTCATCGCCGTCGCGCACCCGGACCACCGCGACCGCCTCACCTACGAGGCGCGCCAGTTCCACGAGCTGTAGGTCCACGCACCGCGCCCGCACACCGCGTCCGACCCCCCGCGCGCCCGCGCACCGCGCCCGCCCCCGGACACCGCGCCTGTCGCTTCACCGCGCCCGCCCCCGGACACCGCGCCCCGCCCCCGCACACCGCGTCCGCGCCGCGCACCGCGCCCGCGCCCTGCGCGCCCGCCATCCACCAGCCCGGGTGGTGCAATCCACGCCGCCTGGGCCCATCGGTCGTCACCTACCATCGGGGCGCGTGCGTGGCTGCCATTTTGGGTCCCCGGCCCGGCCGCCGGGGGATTGCACTCCCCGTATCCGTAGGTGGGGCAGCGACGGCACCGGCGCGCATGCGCGGGCCGCGCCCGACCCGGCGCCCACGCGGCCAGGGAATCACGAAGCCCTCGCCGTGGCGAGGGCCGGAGGTTCGGGTGGGTGTCGGGCGTCCCCTCCGACACCCACCTCACACGCATAGTCGGGCGTGGCCCCGGTTCTCGGTGAGTGCCGATCGGACCGCTGTGCCGGGACCTGCGGACCCTCCCGGAGGGCGGCCCGGCCGATTCGGACTCGGGGCTCGGGGGCGCACACTTGGTCGGACGCGGAGTGGCTGTCGCCGCGCCTGCCTGCCGGCCTCACGGACCGGCGCGGGCGCCTGCGTGCCGTCTCCCACGAGGTCGCCAATGCGCACCGAACGCGTGCTCATCATGGGCGCGGCCGGCCGGGACTTCCACGACTTCAACGTGGTGTACCGGGACGACCCCACGGTCGAGGTCGTCGCCTTCACGGCCACGCAGATCCCCGGCATCGCCGATCGCCGCTACCCGCCGGAGCTCGCCGGCGCGGAGCGCTATCCCGCGGGCATCCCGATCCGCCCCGAGGCGGACCTGGAGACGCTCGTGCGCGAGCTCCACGTCGACACCGTCGTCTTCGCCTACAGCGACGTCTCGCACCAGACCGTGATGCACGCCGCCAGCCGCGCGATCGCCGCCGGCGCGGACTTCAAGCTCCTCGGCCTGCGCTCGACGATGCTCGAGAGCACCCGCCCCGTCGTCGCCGTGTGCGCCGTCCGGACCGGGTCGGGCAAGAGCCAGACCAGCCGGTTCGTCGCGGAGACGCTCGAGCGCCATGGGCTCAAGGTCGCGGTCGTGCGCCACCCGATGCCCTACGGCGACCTCGTCAAGCAGCGCGTCCAGCGCTTCGCCAGCTACGAGGACCTCGACCGCCACGAGACGACGATCGAGGAGCGCGAGGAGTACGAGCCGCATCTCGATGCCGGCCGGCTGGTGTTCGCGGGCGTCGACTACGAGGCGATCCTCCGGGCCGCCGAGGCCGAGGCGGACGTCGTCATCTGGGACGGCGGCAACAACGACCTGCCGTTCTACAAGCCGGACCTCATGATCACGGTCGCGGATCCGCTCCGCCCCGGTGACGAGCTGGGCTACCACCCGGGCGAGTCGAACATGCGCCTCGCCGACGTCATCGTCATCAACAAGGTGGACTCCGCGACGCCCGAAGGTCTCGCCTCGGTCCGCCGGGCGATCGCCGAGGTCAACCCGCGCGCGACCGTCGTCGAGGCTCGGTCCTCGCTGGCGCTCGAGGGTGGTGAGATCCGTGGCCGGTCGGTCGCGGTCGTCGAGGACGGTCCGACGCTCACCCACGGCGGCATGACCTATGGGGCCGGCGTCGTGGCCGCGAAGCGCTTCGGCGCATCCGAGATCGTCGACCCGGTGCCGTACGCGACGGGCGAGCTCGCGGCGACGCTCGCGAAGTACCCCAGGCTGGAGCGGCTGCTCCCCGCGATGGGCTACGGGCCGAAGCAGGTCCACGAGCTCGAGGCGGCCCTCGCCGCCATCCCCGCGGACGTCGTCCTCGCGGCCACGCCGATCGACCTGCGTCGGGTGCTGACGCTCAGCAAGCCGGTCGTCCGCGTCCGGTACGAGCTGGAGCCCGTCTCCGGCGAGCTCGAGACGCCGCTCGCGCCGGTCATCGCCCGCGCCACGGAGGCGCACGCGCTCACGCGCTAGGCAGCGCTCCGACGTTGTCCCTCGGGCCGGTCGTGGCGCACGCCGCGACCGGCCCGCTCGATTCCGACGCTCGCTGGGAGATCGAGATGCGGCTTCGTGCTCCAGCCATGCTCGCGGCGATGAGCCTGCTCGTAGCGTGCTCGATGCTTCCCGTGGGGGACGTCGCCAACGCGTACACCATCCACGTCGACAACGGCACGACGCTGCCGGTCGACATCGTCGTCAACGGGACGCCCGTCGCGCATGTCGCCCCCAACTCGTCAGTCGCCCTGCCACCGAGCGCCGCAGGTCCGCGGCCCTGGGAGATCCACGTGGTGACCCGCCAGAGTCGTCGCGAGATCGTGTCGTTCGAGGTCGTCGGCGACGACGTCGACATCGATGGGCCGGAGCAGCTGGGACGGGGCACTCGCGCGGATCTCTCGTGCGGCAGGCTGGACGTCTACGTCGGTCCGCCGCTGATGGGCCCTGCGCCGGGACCGGGACAGGCGGGCGACTACCGCCCGTGACCTGAGAGGGTCCCGCGGGCCGCGACGGGACCATCAGACCCGGGACCGCGGGACCGGTCACGCGACGCGGGGCCCGCTGGGCGGGCCGTTCGGGACCAACGGCAGGCGAAGCGCGCCGTCCCGGGGCGGACCATCAACCCCGTCGAAGGAGACTCCCATGCACGGCATCGCCCGCCCCCGCCCGCCCGTCCGAATCGCCGCCACAGGCATCAACGCCGTCGTGTGGATCGAGCCCGGCCGCGCGCTGCTCGTCCGTGGCGGAGCGGACGGCGAGACGTCGTCGATCGAGACCCATATCCCCGAACGTCCGACCTCGACGCTGCCGGCGCTCGCCGCCGTCGCGCACCAGGTGGGCGACGTGGACCGCGTCCTCGTCCTGGGCGCCGACGAGCTGCGGACCGCGCTGGAGCGCGAGATCGTCGCGATCGGGCATCGGCCCGAGACGATCCAGGAGGCCGTCCTCGAGGGCCCCGTCGACACCGACATCCTGCTCGAGAGGCTGCGCCGACTCGCCTAGGGGAGCCCACATGCTGGTCATCGACGGCGTCCCCATCCGTCGCCGCCTCGGATCGGCCTATGCCCGCGCGCGCCTCGCCGAGGCGCTGTTCGACATCGCCCGCGAGGGGATGGACCGCGCGCTGACGGGTCCGTCGGCGCCGGCCGCCCGCGCCTGGCTGCGGGTCGCGCTGGAGCACCCGATCACGCGCGCCAGCGACGCCGCCCTCGACCGGTTCTGCGCGGAGCTGGAGCTCCTCGCGCTCGGCGCCCCGGCGCACGTCCGCGCGGCGCTCGCCGGGCAGGATGACGCGGACGAAGAGGCCGACGACGAGGCGATCATGACCGAGGCCGTCGTCCTGCGGGTCCGCGCCACGAGGGAGGCCCGGCGCCGATGAGCATCCCCGGTCACCTCGGCGGGACCGTGGCCCCGGCCCGACACGGTCCCGCGTTTCTCGATCGCGACGGCCTCGCCTCGCTCATCGACCTCCTCCGCGAGGAGGGCCGCACGGTGATCGCACCGACGATCGCCGACGGCGCCATCGTCTACGGGGAGGTCACGTCGCTCGCCGCCCTGCCGGTCGGCTGGGGCGATCGCCAGCAGGCGGGCTCCTACCGCGTGGAGCGTCGCCCCGACGAGGCGGTGTTCGGCTACAACATGGGCCCGGTCTCGTGGAAGCGCTGGACCTACCCGCCGCGTTCGCCCATCGGCACGAGCCGCACGGCGGGCCACGGCGACGCGACATTCGAGACGGCCGAGCCCGAGCCGCGCATGCTCGCGTTCCTCGGCGTCCGCGCCTGCGAGATCGAGGCGCTCCGGATCCAGGACATCGTCCTCACGGCAGGCCCGTACGTGGACGCCGACTACGCGGCGCGCCGCGCATCGGCGCTGATCATCGCGGTCAACTGCACCACGGCCGCCTCGACGTGCTTCTGCACCTCGATGGGGTCCGGACCGGAGGTCACCCAGGGGTACGACATCGCGCTGACCGAGCTCGCCGCCGGGGGGTTCCTCGTCGACGCCGCGACGCCCGCGGGCGAGGCGCTCGTCGCCCGCCTCACGACCCGCGCGATGACGATCGACGAGGCCGTGGCCGCCGCGCAGTCGCTGGCCGCGGTCCGCGCGCGGATCGGCGACCAGGTCGCCACCGCCGGCCTCCACGACCGGCTGCTCGCAAACCTCGACCACGAGCGTTGGGCGCAGGTCGCCGAGCGGTGCCTGTCGTGCGCGAACTGCACGCTCGTCTGCCCGACGTGCTTCTGCAGCTCCATCGAGCGGGTGACGGACCTCGACGGCGCCGACTCCACGAGCCTCCGCGTCTGGGACAGCTGCTTCACGGGCAACTTCGGGATCATGGCCGACGGCGCGAACGCCAGGCCGCGCCCCAAGGACCGCTACCGCCAGTGGCTCACCCACAAGTTCGCGACGTGGTGGGACCAGTTCGGCTCCTGGGGCTGCGTCGGCTGCGGCCGGTGCATCACCTTCTGCCCCGCCGCCATCGACATCCGCGAGGAGCTGGCCGCGATCGCGCCGGCCACGCCCCCGCCCCCGCCGCCCCCGCTCGTCCCGCCGATCCCCGAGGCGCGCCAGGAGTACGTCCCGGCGACGCTCGAGGCGATCCGTGACGAGACTGCCGACACCCGGACTCTGCGGCTCCGCGGCCTGGACCCGGTCCACGCCAGCGGCGGCCCCGGCCAGTTCGTCATGGTCTCGCTGCCCGGCCAGCCGCCCGCGGCCATCTCGGTCAGCCGCTACCTGCCCCCGGACGGCCTCGAGCTCACGATCCGCGCCGCCGGCCCGGCGACGGACCAGATCACGGCCCTCGCACCCGGCGCGATCGTCGGGATCCGGGGCCCGGTGGGCAACGGCTGGCCGACAGACGTCACGGCGGGCCGCGACGTCGTCATCGTGACCGGCGGCACGGGCCTCGCGCCGCTGCGCGGGCTCGTCGACCACGTGCTCGCGAACCGCGACCAGATCGGGGACGTCCACCTGTACTACGGGGCGCGGACGGCACGCGACCTGCTGTTCGCGGACGAGCTGGAGCAGTGGGCTGCCAGGGACGACATCAACGTGTACTGCCGATGGCTGGACCAGGCAGGGCACGTGGACCCGAACGCCGGCGCCGGGCCCGGCCGGTCCACGGTCAGCGCGATCCACCGCGCGGCCTGGGACGGGTCGAACGCCGTCGCGTTCGTGTGCGGCCCCGAGCGGATGATGGAGGCGACCGCGATCGCCCTCGCCGGGCGCGGGATCCCGCGCGACCGGATGTGGGTCACCCTCGAGCGCCACATGGAGTGCGGCGTCGGCCTGTGCGGACACTGCCAGCTGGGACGCTGGTTCGTGTGCCGGGATGGCCCCGTGTTCCGGCTGACCTCGCTCGAGATCGAGTTCGGCCGGGAAGGCCTGTAGGGAGCACCTCGATGCGTGTCCTCGTGACCGGCGCCGCCGGCTTCCTCGGCGGCTATCTCATCCCCGAGCTGCTCGACGCGGGCCACCACGTCCTGGGGGTCGACAACCTCGCGACGTACGGCCGCCCGCGCCGGAGCTTCGACGAGCACCCGGCGTACCGGTTCGTCACTGGCGACGCCACGGACGCCGGCCTCCTCCGTGCACTCGCCGCGGACTGCGACCAGGTCGTGGCGGCGGCCGGGCTCGTCGGCGGGTCGTCGTCGTTCCAGGAGCTCGCGTTCGACCTGCTGGCGCTCAACGAGCGGATCATGGCCGCGACCTTCGACGCCGCGATCGACGCGTTCCTCGACGGGCACCTCGAGCGGATCGTCATCCTCAGCTCGTCGCTGGTGTACGAGTCCGCGACCGTGTTCCCCACCCCCGAGGACGCGACGCGGATGAGCCCGCCGCCGCAGTCGACGTTCGGGTTCCAGAAGCTGAGCTCCGAGTACTTCGCGCAGGGGGCGTTCGAGCAGTACCGCCTGCCGTCGACGATCCTGCGCCTGTCGAACGTCGTGGGGGTGGGGGAGCGCAAGCTGCCCGAGCCCGGCATCCGGGGCGGCGAGCTCAAGCTCGCGCTCAACAACGCCGTGCCCGACCTCGCCCGGCGGATCATCCGGGGCGAGGACCCGGTCCACGTGGTGGGTCGCGGCGACCAGGTCAGGCCGTACACGCACGCCGCCGACGCGGCGCGCGGGATCCGGGTCGCCATGGAGTCCGATCGGGCGCGCAACGAGGTGTTCAACATCTCGAGCGCAGAGGGCACCACGGTGCTCGCCCTTGCCGAGCGGATCTGGCACCGCGTCCACGGCGACGAGGCGTTCAGGTACACCACGGACGCCGCTCCGGCGTACGACGTCCCGATCCGCATCCCGGACACGCGCAAGGCCGAGGCCATGCTCGGCTGGAAGGCGACCACGTCGATCGACCAGATGCTCGACGAGCTCCTGCCCTGGATCTCGGAGGAGATGGCGCTCGCCGTCCCATCTGGCGCGGGCCGTCCGGCAGGGGCGTCCGGCCGAGCGTCCCAAGGGTCGGGTGGCTGACGGCACTCCCGCGTCGTCCCCTGCGGGAGTGAGCATCTGGATGCGGGCCCGGAGCGCGCGACCCGGTCGTGTGCGCTCCGCCCATCGATCGCGAGGTTCAACCTCCATGACGCTCTCGACGGTCTCGCCGGCCACGGATGACCCGGTGGCGGCCCTCTCCGCATCGTGGTTCGGGACGGGCCTCAGCCCCGAGGCGGTTGCCCGGCTCGCCGGGATCGCCGAGGTACGGTCCATCGAGGCGGGCACCGAGCTCACCCACGAGGGCTCGCTGACCGAGGCCGTGGGCATCGTCCTCACGGGACGGATCGCCCTGCGGATGCTGGTCCCGGAACGGGGGATGGTCACGATCCTCACGGTCGAGCCCGGCGATGTCGTCGGCTGGTCCGCGCTCGTCCCGCCGCACCGGGCCACGTCCGAGGCCGTCGCGATCGAGCCCGTCACGCTCCTCGAGATGCCCGGCGAGCGGCTCCGCGCCCTCCTGCGCGCAGACCACGCGCTGGCCGCCTCCGTCTATCCCCGGGTCCTCCAGGCGGTCAGCCGCCGCCTCGCGGCAACCCGGCTCCAGCTGCTCGACCTGTTCGCCCGCGAGGAGTGGCGCCGGAGCGAGGTGGTCCCGTGGTAGTCGACGAGCGCATGCCCTACGCGCCCTACCCGTCGCCCGCCGGGACCGCGGTCGCCGCACCGCCGATGCCCGTTGCGTCCGCCAACGGTTCCGGGCCCTGGTTCCTCGCCCGCGCCAACCTCGGCGTGCTCATCGACCTCCTGCGCGAGGACGGCCGGACCGTGATCGGCCCCAAGGTCGTGGACGAGGCGATCGTCTACGCGGAGATCACGTCGGTGGACGACCTGCCCGCCGGCATCGGCGACGAGCAGTCGCCCGGGCACTACGGCCTCGTCCCGACGCACGACCGCCGCGTGTTCGACTACGCCGTCGGGCCGCTGAGCCCGAAGCGCTGGACGTTCCCGCCGGTCGTGCCGCTCAACGTCGGCCGCCGCGACGGTCGTGCGGTGACGTTCGAGCCCGCGTCTGTCGATCCGCCGCCGCTCGCGTTCCTGGGCGTCCGCCCCTGTGAGCTGGCCGCGCTCGGCATCCAGGACCGCGTGTTCCTGGGCGGCCCGTACACGGACGAGGACTACCGCGCCCGCCGCCGCAACGCGCTCGTGATCGCGGTCAACTGCACGACCGCGGGCTCGACCTGCTTCTGCACCTCGATGGGCACTGGCCCCGAGGCGCGCGGCGGCTACGACCTCGTGCTCACCGAGCTCGACGAGGGGTTCACGGTCCGTGCCGGCTCGCCCGAGGGCGCCGACCTCGTCGCGCGGCTCCCGGTCCGCGGTGCCGACGCCGGCCAGATGTTCCGGGCAGCCGAGGCCGTGGGCAAGGTCGCGGCGACGATGGGCGACCCGGTCCCCACCGCGGGGCTCCACGACCGGCTGCTCGCCCAGTTCGACAGCCCGCGCTGGGCCGCCATCGCCGAGCGCTGCCTGTCGTGCGCCAACTGCACGATGGTCTGCCCGACCTGCTTCTGCTCGTCGGTGACCCAGCGCTCCGACCTCGACGGCGACGTCTCCACGAGCGAGCGGGTCTGGGACTTCTGCTTCACCGCCGGGTTTGCCAAGGTTGCCGGAGGCAACTTCCGGAGCCGCCCGCGCGACCGCTACCGGCAGTGGCTGACCCACAAGTTCGCCACCTGGGTCGACCAGTTCGGCACCTTCGGGTGCGTGGGCTGCGGCCGCTGCGTGACGTGGTGCCCGGTGGGCATCGACATCCGCGCAGAGCTGCTCCAGATCGCGCCGCCGCTCGCCGCCCGCCCCGAGCCCGCGCGCGCCCGGCCGGTCGCGTCCACGCCCGGCTCGTTCGCGACCGCGCGCATCGTCGCGGTCCGCCCCGAGACCGAGGACGTCACGACGCTCACCGTGGGCGACGTGGACCCGGCGTTCCTCGCCGGCGAGTTCGGCCAGTTCGCGATGGTCGCGGTCCCGGCGTTTCCGCCGCTGCCGATCTCGATCAGCCGGTTCGGGCGCGACACGATCGACCTCACCATCCGGGCCGCCGGCCCGGCCACCGCCGCGATCATCGGCCTCGGCCCGCGCGACGAGATCGGGCTCCGCGGACCTCTCGGGTCCAGCTGGCCGATCGAGCGCGCGATGGGCCACGACGTCGTCATCGTCACCGGCGGCATCGGCCTCGCGCCGCTCCGCCCGCTCATCGACGGGATCCTCGCCCAGCGCGACCGGTTCGACTCCGTCCGCCTCTACTACGGCGCCCGGACCCCGGCCGACCAGCTGTATCGCGAGGAGCTCCGCGGCTGGGCCGCGCGTGGCGACATCGACGTGCAGCTGACCGTGGACCGGGCCGGCACCCGCTGGACGGGTCCGGTGGGCGTCGTCACCCACCTCATCGACCGCACGACCTGGGACGGCGATCGCTCGCTGGCCTTCGTGTGCGGCCCGGAACGGATGATGGAGGCGACGGTCGAGGCCCTCGAGGGCCGCGGCCTCGCCCCGGACCGGATCTTCGTCACGCTCGAGCGGCACATGGAGTGCGGCATCGGCCTGTGCGGGCATTGCCAGACTGGACGACTGTTCGTCTGCCGCGACGGCCCCGTCTTCTCGCTTGCCCAGGTGGGCGACATCTTCGGCAGGGAGGGCATCTGATGGCGACCGTCGCCGCCCGACCTCGTCTCCGCGTCGGCATCGTCAAGATGGCCTCGTGTGACGGCTGCCAGCTCACGCTCCTCGACCTCGAGGACGAGCTGCTGCCGCTCGCAGACCGGTTCGAGATCGTGGAGTTCCCCGAGGCAAGCTCGATCCGCTCGGCGGGCCCATACGACGTCCTGCTGGTCGAGGGCTCGGTGAGCACGCCCGACCAGGCCGAGGAGATCCAGGAGCTCCGCCGCCAGGCGAAGCTGCTGGTGACCATCGGCGCCTGCGCCAGCTACGGCGGGATCCAGGCGCTCCGCAACTGGTCCGACCACGACGCGTTCCGTGCCGCGGTCTACGCCCACCCCGAGTACATCGAGTCGCTCGCGACGGCGACCCCGATCGCCGAGCACGTCAAGGTGGACCTCGAGCTCCACGGCTGCCCCATCTCGCCGGAGCAGCTGCGCGAGGTCCTCGTGTCGGTGGCCGTGGGCCGCCGGCCGCAGATCCGCGAGGAGGCGGTCTGCCTCGAGTGCAAGCGCAAGGGCGCCGTGTGCGTGATGGTCGCCCAGGGCGTGCCCTGTCTCGGGCCGGTGACCCAGAGCGGCTGCGGCGCGCTGTGCCCGACCTTCGGGCGCGGCTGCTACGGGTGCTTCGGGCCGCGCGAGCAGGCCAACGCCGCCTCGCTGGCACGCACGTTCGCCCTCGGCGGCCGCGAGGGCGAGGACGTGAGCCGCCTGTTCGCCGGGTTCACCGGCTGGTCGGCGCCGTTCCGGTCCGTCATCGCGGAGTACGGAGGCCCGCCCGGACGCACGCCGGACGCCGCATCCGCAGCCACAGGCGCCGCCACCGCGACCGCCGTTGCCCCGACCACGACGCAGGGAGGCCGCTGATGCACGGCGATACCGGCGGCACCCTGACGATCGACGCGCCCGGCAGCGACGGCGAGCGCGAGTTCAAGGTTCCGTACATCACGCGCGTCGAGGGCGAGGGGACGCTGAGCCTCACGGTCCGCGGCGGCGAGGTCGTGGACGCCCGCCTGAAGATCTTCGAGGCGCCGCGGTACTTCGAGCGGCTCGTCGTCGGGCGGACCGGGGACGAGGTCCTGGACATCGTCGCCCGCATCTGCGGCATCTGCCCGATCGCGTACCAGATGTCCGCGGTCCACGCGTTCGAGGACCTCTACGGCATCCACATCGATCCCCAGGTCCGCGCGTTGCGCAGGATCCTCTACTGCGGGGAGTGGATCCAGAGCCACGCCCTCCACGTGTACCTCCTCCACGCGCCGGACTTCCTGGGCTACCCGTCCGCGCTCGCCATGGCCGCCGACCACCGCGAGATCGTGGAGCAGGGGCTCGCGATCAAGAAGGTCGGCAACCAGCTCATCTCGGCGATCGGCGGTCGGCCGGTCCACCCGGTGTCGGTCCGCGTCGGCGGCTTCTCGCGCGCGCCACGCAAGGCGGACCTCGAGGGCGTGCGCAAGGCGCTCGACGCGGCCGTCGAGCAGGCCCGTGCGACGGTCCGCCTCGTCGCCACCTGGACGCCCCCGGAGCTCAGCCACCCGCAGCCGCTGGTCGCGATGCGCCACCCGGGCGAGTACCCGTTCAACGAGGGCCGCATCGTCTCCACGGACGGCCTCGACATCGCGCCGCAGGCGTGGGGCACCCAGTTCGAGGAGCTCCACGTCGAGGGCACGAACGCCCTCCACGCGCGCACCCTCGCCGGGGAGGTCTACCTGCTCGGACCCACGGCGCGGATCGCGCTCACGGCCCAGGCCCTGCACCCGCTCGCGTTCGAGGCGCTCGCCGAGACCGGCCTGCGCGATGCCATCCGGGTCAACATCCACCGCTCGATCGTCGCCCGCGCGGTCGAGCTGCTCCATGCGTGCGCGGAGGCGCGCGACCTCATCGACGGGTACCGCCCGCCAGCCGAGCCGCGCGTCGCGTTCACGCCGCGGCCGGGGATCGCGGCGTGGTCCACGGAGGCGCCACGCGGCCTCCTCCATCACCGCTACGAGGTCGACGAGCGGGGCCACGTGGTCCACGCCCAGATCGTCCCGCCGACCAGCCAGAACCAGGGTGCCATCGAGGCCGATCTCGCGGCGTTCGCGCCGTCCGTCCTCGACCTGCCCCACGCGGAGGCCACCCACCAGCTCGAGATGCTGATCCGGGCCTACGACCCATGCATCAGCTGCGCGACCCACTTCCTCGATCTCCGGATCGTGGACGCCGGCCGCGGGGAGGGCAACGGATGACCCATCTTGCACCGCCCTCGGTGCGGCTCCTCGTCTGCGGCAACGCCGATCGAGGAGACGACGGGGCGGCACTGTCCGCCGTGGCGACCCTGCTGCCGTCGCTCCCCACGGCGCTGCTCGAGCGCCTGGAGGTCCGCCGCTGTGGCCACCTCCGCGTGGAGGACCTCACCGACATCCCGGCCAACGAGATCGCGGTGGTGGTGGACGCGGCCGTGGGGATCCCCCCGGGCCATGTCGTCGCCCTCGCGATCTCCGCGATCGCGGCGGACCCGGCGGCCCCGACGCCCCGGTCCTCGCACGAGCTGCCCATCGACCAGGTCCTGGGGCTCGCCGGCGTCCTGCGCCCGGGTGGCCTGCCCGAAGGGACGTTCATCGGCATCGGTGGCCGCCGCTTCGGGTACGGCCGCCCGCTGTCGCGATCGGTCCGCCTCAACATGGCGGCGTTCCAGCAGGCGATCGCGGCGGAGCTGGGCCGGCTGACGCACGTCTCGCCGGAGGGCCCCGCGGCGTCTGGGTAGCGCGGCCTGGCTGACGGCCCGGCCGGCCCGGCCGACCCGCTCAGTCGCCCGCGACCAGCGGGCGGCGCCACCGGAGCGTGGCGCGCGAGCGCGCCACGATGACCCCGGCGATGCACAGCGCCCCGCCCGCGATCGCGAGCGCCGGCGGCACCTCGCCCAGCAGCAGCCACGCCATGCCGATGACGACCGGCGGCACCAGGTAGGTCGTGGATCCCAGCCGGCCCGCGGACGAGCGGCTGAGCGCGTACGCCCAGGTCGTGAACCCGATGGCGGTGGGAAACAGCCCGAGGTAGACCATCCAGGCGATGCTGACCGGCTGCGCCGCGCCGATGTCGCGGACCAGGGATGGCAGGAACGGCAGGCAGGCGATCGCGCCCGTCGCGCAGGCCATCCACGTGACCTGGGCCGCGGGGATCGTCCGCAGCGCCGGCTTCTGGAGGGTCACGCCGCCCGCGTATGCCGTCGCGGCCGCGATGCACAGGGCGATCCCCAGCGGCGCGTTGCCGCCGGGTACGGGCGCGGACGAGGATGCGAGCCCGATGACCAGCGTGCCGGCGAACGCGATCGCGATCCCCGCGCCGAGGCGGGGTGGGAACCCCTCGTGCAGGAACAGGCCGGCGAACACCGCGATGAGGATCGGACCCGCGTTCGTGAGCATGGACGCGGTGCCGGCGTCCACGTTCCGCTCCGCCTCGTTGAGCGCGACGTTGTAGAACGCGAACCACAGCAGGCCCGACGCCACGACGAGGACGAGGTCCCGGCGCGACGGGCGCACGAAACCGCGTGTCACCACGAGCCCACCGAGCGCGATCGCTCCGACGGCCAGCCGCCCGAAGGCGAGCGACCCCGCCGCCAGGTCGACCGATGCGGCCCGGATGCCCACGAATGCCGACGCCCACAGGACGACGGTGACAAGGACGGCGCCGATGGCGCGACGGTCGAGCGGCGCGTGGTGGGACTGGGTCATGGGTCCTCTCGGGGTCTGGCGCATGGTACGCGCCCGTCATCGGGGAAACACGGCCGGGCCGTCCGCGGTTGTGCCCGATGCCCATTGGCCCCCGTCGATCGGGACGCCTCGCCCTCTGGCCTGCCGGGCCGGTCGCGCACCCTGTCTCCACGGCTGGACTGCCGGCCTCGCGGAGGTGTTCGGTGAACGTGGTCTCCATCAACGCGCCCAGGGTGGTGGGCGATCTCATGGCTCTCGAGCCCGTCGTGGTGCGCGCGGACGCGCCGCTTGGCGCGGCGGCGGCCCTCCTGGACCGGCACCACATCTCCGGGCTGCCGGTCGTGGACCCGTCGGGAACGCTCGTCGGCGTCCTGAGCCAGACCGACCTGCTCCGTGCGCGGGCGACCGAGTACCTGTGGGCGAACTGGGCCGGGCTGCGCGTCAAGCACCTCATGACGAGCCCGGCGCTCACGATCCACCGCGATCAGCCGCTGGCGATTGCGGCCCGCAAGATGGAGCGCCACCACGTCCACCGGCTCGTCGTCGTCGCCGACGAGGACGACCGGCTCCCGATCGGCGTCCTCGCGACGTCCGACCTCGTGCGTGCGATGGCGCTCCTGGGCGAGGACGCGGGCTAGGTCTGCCGGGCGGTCAGCGGACGGACGACCGACCCGTTACGCGATCGCGGGTTCCAGCCCGGCCTCGTACCCGGCGTCGAAGGCCGCGGTGTCCGCGGCGATGATCTCCGGCCGCTTCGCGCCGAGGAGCCGCTCGAACGCGCGGTGGACGCTCTCGGGCTCGACGAACCGGCGGCGCCCCACGAGCGCCCCCAGCGCCACGACCGAGACGAGCGTGTCGTCGCCGGCACCACGGGCCACCGACGTGCACGGGACCTCGAGGACCTCGATGTCGTCACGCCCGGGCTCCGCCTCGATGAGCGTCGTGTTGACCACGAGCAGGCCGCCAGCCGCGACGGCCGGGGCGTACTTCGCCATCGACGGCGGGTTGAGGACGACGGCGTGGTCGGCCCGGTCGACGACCGGGGAGCCGATGATCCGGTCCGAGATGATCACCGTGCACGAGGCCGTCCCGCCCCGCATCTCCGGCCCATAGGACGGGATCCACAGGACCTCGCGGCCCTCGAGGAGCGCCGCCTCGGCGAGCACCTTGCCCGCGAACAGGATCCCCTGGCCGCCGAACCCGGCAATGATCGTGGAGCGTTCCATCAGAAGCCCTCCGACAGGGAGCGGACCAGCGACCCCGGGACCGGCATCGACGGCGCGATGCCCTTCGCCCGGTCGACGTATGTGCCGAGCGGGTACGCGGCCGTGACCTCCGTCGCCAGCCGCTCCATGGCGGCCGTCGGCGTCATGCCCCAGCCGACGGGGCACGTGGACAGGACCTCGACGATCGAGAACCCGTTGCCCTCGAGCTGAACCTCGAACGCCCGCTTGATGGCGGCCTTCGTCTTGCCGATGAGCCCGGGCTCCGCCACCGACCCGCGCGCGGCATACGCGACGCCGGGCAGGAGCGACAGCATCTCCGTGACGGGCAGCGGGTAGCCGGACACCGACGTGTCGCGGCCCCACGGGCTCGACGTCGTCTTCTGGCCGGGCAGCGTCGTCGGGGCCATCTGGCCGCCGGTCATGCCGTAGATCCCGTTGTTGACGAAGATCGTGGTGAATCGCTCGCCGCGCGCCGCGGCGTGGACGATCTCCGCGGTGCCGATGGCGGCAAGGTCGCCGTCGCCCTGGTACGTGAACACCACGCGGTCGGGGCGGTAGCGCTTGACGCCCGTGGCGACCGCGGCCGCGCGCCCGTGCGGCGACTCGACGGAGTCGAGCCGCAGGTAGTCGTAGGCGAACACGGAGCAGCCGACGGAGCCCACGAGGATCGTGCGCGAGCCGAGGTCCAGCTCCCCGAGCACCTCGGCGAGGATGCGGTGGACGATCCCGTGTCCACAGCCCGGGCAGTAGCTCGTGGGCTTCGAGGACAGGAGCGCCGGCCGCTCGTAGATCAGGCGGCCGATCGACGGCGCGGTCATCGGAGCTCCTCCACGCCCCGCAGCGGCGGGACGCCGACACAGACCCTGCGAATGGCCTCGACGACCGCGTCGGGGCTGGGCACCATGCCGCCCGTCCGACCGTGGAGGTAGACGGGCACCGTGCCCTCGAGCGCGAGGCGGACGTCCTCCACCAGCTGCCCGGCGGACATCTCGACCGTGAGCACGGCGCGCGCGCCCGCGGCCGCAGCACGGAGGCCGCCCACGGGGAACGGCCACAGCGTCACGGGTCGGAACAGGCCGGCCCTGATGCCCTCTTCGCGGGCCCGCTCGACCGCGGTCCGCGCCACGCGCGCGGCGGTCCCATAGCCGACGACCACCACCTCGGCATCGTCCAGCAGCTCGCCCGCCCAACGGGGCTCGCGCGCGACGAGCTCGCGGTACGTGGCCTGGAGGACGTTGTTGTGCGCCTCGAGGTCCGCGGGCTGGATGTGGAGCGAGCGGACGACGCGCGGCTCACGCCCATCCGCCCCCTCGATCGTCCAGTCGGCGGCCGGCTTCGGCAGCTTCGGGAACTCGGGCTCCACGGGCTCCATCGCCTGGCCCAGGATCCCGTCGGCGAGGATCATCACCGGCGTCCGGTAGCGCTCCGCGAGGACGAACGCGTCCGACACGAGCTCGATGGCCTCGCCGATCGACGACGGCGCGAGCACCGGCACGTGGTAGTCGCCGTGGCCGTGGCCCTTGGTCGCCTGGAGGTAGTCGCCCTGCGCCGCGCCGATGGACCCGAGGCCCGGGCCGCCGCGCATCACGTTGATCAGGACGCACGGGACGCGGGACCCGGCCATGTAGGACATCGTCTCGGCCATCAGGCTGATCCCGGGGCTGGAGCTGGACACGAGGACCCTCGCGCCCGCGGCACCGGCGCCCAGCGCCATGTTGATCGCGGCGAGCTCGCTCTCCGCCTGGACGAAGACCCGGCCCTCCTCGGGCATCCGGCGGGCCATCCACTCGAGGAGCTCTGCCTGGGGCGTGATCGGGTAGCCGAAGTAGGCGTCACAGCCGGCAGCGATCGCCGCCTCCGCGATGGCCTCGTTGCCCTTCATGAGCAGGCGCTCGGTGCGCAGGCCCGGGTTCACGTGGCCGAGGGTCGCCTCGCCGCCGGTCCCGGGCGGCGAGGCGATGGCGTGGGAGCGACCCGCGTCCGCGGGACGATCGAGGACGGCCATCGCTCAGGCCTCCTTCGGGCGGGCGTAGATGGTCAGCACGGCGTCCGGACAGACCCGGGCGCACTTCGCGCAGCTGGTGCAGGCATCGGCGTCGACGAGGCGGGCGACATGGTGGCCCATCGCGTTGACGAACCGCTCGTCCAGGACGAGCACGCCGGGCGGGCAGGCATCGACGCACAGGCCGCAGCCCTTGCACCGCTCGTCGGCGACGACGACGGGTTGGAACGCTGGGAGCTCACCGGGGGCGCGCCGGAGTGGGGCGTCGACGAGCGGCGTGGACATGGTCATTCGGGTACCTCCGGAACCCGAGGATGGACCGGGCACGGTCGGCGGGCGAGGGCCGATGTGGCACGTTGGCGGGGGCCGTCCATCCCGATGCCGCAACCGGTTCGCACCGTTGCCGCAACGTTGGAGCGGCATGACCGGGCCCCCGGCGCTGTTCCTCGGCCGGGGACCCGGTTCGCGGTCCCGGATGGCGGGCGCGGGACGGATCGTGCGTCCCGGGACCTCGTCCGTCGTCCGGGTCTTCGGTTCCCGTCTCGCCGGCTACGCCGGGACGTGTCGGCGCCGAGGCACGTCGCCCGCGAGCGCGCGGACGTGCGCCACGAGCTCCTGCTCGCTGAGCCTGTCGGCCGGCGATGACCGGACGTGACGCTGGCGCCGGAGACGCCGGTCGTCGGCGCGCAGCGTGCGCTCGAGACGCTCCCGGACGAGCCCAGGACCCACGACCGTCACGTCGCCCGAGCCCGGAACGTGCGCTGCCACGTCGTCCAGGAACTGGCGCAGGTGCTCCCGGCGCGCGTGCTCGAGCGCCTCGGCGTTCGGCCCACCGCGTTCGTGGCCGGACGAACGGTGCCGTCCCTCCACGTCGGAGTGGAGGCGCTCGACCGTCGCGCGGTCATCCCAGCGCACGATGATCGCTTCCTCGGTGTCGATCCAGACGAGGGTCACGGGCCCCTCGCCAAGCTGCACATGCATGACGCACCCCGCTCAGCGGATCCAGGCGGGTCGCCCATCGTCACGGGCGAGGTCCGCGTAGGCGATGCCGCTCGTGCGCTCCCAGGCGGCGCGGTCGACGTGCACCGAATAGCGGTGGGAGCCGGCCGCAAACGCCAGCTCGGGGACGTCGCGCAGCGCGAGATCCACGTAGACGGGCACGTTCCACAGCTCGGGCACAGGAGGGATGGCGCCCGCCTCGCAGTCGGGTGCGAGGGCGGCGAACTCGGGCTCGGTCATGATCCGGACGTCGCGCGCCCCGAGGACCCGATGCGCCTTGCCGAGGTCGACGTGGTCGACGGCCTCGACCGCGAGGAGCACCCGCCGCCCGTCGTCCGTGACGACGCCGACGACCTTCACGAACGCGTGCGGGTCCACGCGCTCGGCCCGCGCCGTGGCCTGTGCGGTGAATGCCTGCGGGTGCTCCCGGATCTCGTACTCGACGTTGCGGCTGGCGAGCCAGTCGACGAGGCCCGCGTGCGGGCCGATGAAGGACGGCGACTGCAGCATGGCGCGGCCTCCTCTCGTCCGGCAGCGCGGGCCCATCCGGGCCGTGGGCCGAACCTCGACCGAGCATCCCGCGGACGGCCGGCGCTGACGAGTGGCATCGGTCGACGGGCGGGGTGGCCGATGGCCTGCACATGGCCCGTCGTCCCGGACTGCCGGTTCCACCCAGCGGCCGAGCGCGCGCGTTACCCTCGTGCCATGGCGAAGCTGACACCCAAGATCATCCTCGAAGGGACCCGGCTGACCCACAAGACGGACCTCGCGTTCGCGCTCAACGAGCACCCGTCGATCGTCGGGCCGCGGCGCTATCGCTACCACTCGCCCCTCATCTCCGCCGAGTGGTGCGGGTTCACGCCGGAGCCGTGGGGCCGCGGTCCGATCAACTTCGAGGGGCCGGTGGAGGAGGCACAGGCGATGGCCGTGTTCGACGCCTGGGTCCGGCTCATCGAGCTCCAGCCGCACTACTCGTGGATCATCGACCGGTTCCATCTCTCGGCGCGCGCGTACCACGTGGCCGCGCACGGCCGGGACGTCGACTTCGGCTGGCTCGAGGAGCGCCTGCAGGCGCTCGACGTTCACGTGGTCCTGTGCACCCGGCGCGACGGGACCTGGGAGGCCGCCCGCGATGAGCGGCTGCTCGTGTCGGGCAACCCGTCGCAGTACGACGACCTGGAGCGGTTCCACCGCGAGCAGGAGCTGCTCCGCCGCCTCGCGTCCGGGTCGATCCTGCCGGTCCTGGAGCTCGACACCACGGACGGCGACATCGAGGGCGGCTGCCTGCGCATCGCGGACTGGATGGCGTCGACCGGGGGTCTGTGGTCGCGGGGTCTGGCCCCCGACTGACCGGTGCGCCGACCCTGGCGTCCGCGCCGGTCTCGAGATCCCGCGCCAGCCCGTGCGTCCCGCGCCAGCCCCGACGCCCGCGCGCCACGTTGGTCATTCACCCGCGGGGCGCATGCAATTCGGCCGGTACGAGCACGATTCGCTCGTGCAGTCACCCGGAGACTGCGACAGGCGTCCGCGTGTCGTGACGGCCGTCATCCATGCACCCGACGGGTGCTGGACGAGAGGACGTTGTCTACGACCCACCGGGTGGGTCGTAGGGGCGTCGAGCGGTCGGACCCCACCAGAACCGGGCCGGAATCTGGCGACGAGGGCACCCCCGGCGCAACCGCGCTTGATGCCACCCGCCACAGGGGTGGATGACGAACGGCAGCGCGGCCAGCGGTCGAGACCTCACCCTCCCGTCCGCGAGCGTCACCCAGCGACGCGGGGCGCGAGAGACGCCTGGTGCGCCGGGCGGTCCGGCCCCCCGACTCGTGACCCCCGGCACTCATGCGCATCTGCGCATACATCGATGATCGGGACATGGACGAGATCACGATGATGCAGGCCGGGGTCCTCAAGACTCTCGCGAGCCCGCGCCGGCTGGACATCCTCCATCGCCTGGCGGAGGGACCGTGCGAGGTCAGCCGGCTCGCCCTCGACATCGAGGCCAGCCAGCCCAACGTCTCGCAGCACCTCGCCGTCCTCAAGGCCGCGGGGATCGTCGAGGCGGAGCGCGACGGTCGTGAGGTCCGCTACCGGCTGACCGACCCGGACGTGATGGTCGCCTGCGCCATCATGCGCGGCGTCCTCCAGCGCCGGCTTCACCGTCTCGGCAGCCTGTCGCTCCACGATCAGGCGGCAGCCGAGCTCGTCGAGATCCAGTAAGCCCAGGAGGGCACGTACCGTGGACGATCCCATCAACCTGGTCCTGTTCTCGGGGACCGACGACAAGCTCCAGGCCGCCGCGGTCCTGGCCGCCGGCGCGGCCGCGCTCGGCAAGCCCGTGAACATCTTCCTGCAGTACTGGGCGCTGGACGCGTTCACGAAGGCGAAGATCGACGCCGACCACGGCCTCGCCGCCGAGGCCGGCCCCGCGGGTCGCGCGGCGGTCGACGCCCTGCAGGCGGCCGGGCAGGCCACCTGGGCGGACACCCTCCGCCAGGCAAAGGACCTCGGCGAGGTCGACATCGAGGCGTGCTCGCTGTCGATGGACCTCCTCCACCTCGAGGAGTCCGACCTGGACCCGCTCGTCGACGGCGTCGAGGGGGTCACGGCCTTCTATCTCAATGCCGGCGAGGGCCGGATCGTCTTCATCTAGTCACGGATCGCGGCTCGTCATGGCCGCCGAAGGGAGCACCGCATGATCACCGTCGACGCGAAGGGCCTGAACTGCCCGATGCCGATCGTCCGGACCGCGCAGGCCGTCAAGGCCATGGCACCCGGGGACTGCGTCGAGGTTCTCGCCACGGACCCGGGGTCCGTCAAGGACTTCGCCGCGTGGGCGAAGAGCACGGGCAACGCCATCCTCGAGCAGAGCGCCGATGCCGGCGTCTACCGCTTCGTCATGCAGAAGAAGGGGTGAATGCGATGACGCTCGCCGAAGCACCGGCAATCCTCGATCCGGTCACCGCCCTCGTCCCCGAGCCCGCCACCGACGGCAGCACGGAGACCGGCGGCCTCGCGATCATCCTCTACAGCGGCGACCTGGAGAAGACCTGGGCCGCGATGATCCTCGCCTCCACGGCCGGCGCCATGGGCACCCCGACGAAGGTGTTCGTCACCTTCTGGGGCCTCCAGACGTTCGTCAGGCCGGGCGTCCGGATCACGGGCGAGAACTGGATGCAGAAGATGATGAGCGCGATGCAGCGCCCCGGCGTCGCCCATCGCAAGCTGAGCAAGATGAACTTCCTGGGCATGGGCCCGTGGATGATGCGCAAGCTCGCCAGGCAGTACGGCGTCTCTAGCCCGGCCGAGCTCATGGAGGCGGCCCAGCTCATGGGCGTCGAGTTCATCCCGTGCCAGATGACGATGGACATGTTCGGCCTCAAGCGAGCCGACCTCATCGAGGGCATGGGCGAGCCCGTCGGCGCCGCGACCTACCTCGGCTTCGTGAGCGACGGCGCCAAGCCGCTGTTCATCTGACTCCCGACACGCTCCCGAAAGGATCCATCCGATGACCGAGCTCGCCACGCCCGTCTCCATTGTTCCCACCGTCGTCATCGACGCCCGCGGCAGCTTCTGCCCAGGCCCGCTGATGGAGCTCATCCGAGGCATCAGGGAGGCCGAGATTGGCGACGTCCTCTCCGTCTACTCCACGGACAAGGGCAGCAGGACCGACATTCCGAAGTGGGTCGAGAAGGCCGGCCACACCCTGGTCGGCGTGTTCACCCGCGACGGCTTCGACGAGATCGTCGTCGAGAAGGTCCGGTAGCCGGGATGCAGCGCGTCGTCGTGCTGGGCGGCGGGGTGGGGGGCACCCTCGCCGCCAACCTCATCGCCCGCAAGCTCAAGCGCCACATCGCGCGCGGTGAGGCGGACGTCACCGTCGTCGACGCGACGGGATCGCATGCCTACCAGCCCGGCTACATGTACATCGCGATGGGCAACGAGCGGGCCGACAAGCTCGTCCGCCCGGAGCGGTCGCTGCTCGACGGCAACGTGAACCTCGTGGTGGACGGGATCACCCGGATCGACACAGCGTCGCAGACGGTGGCCCTCGAGTCCGGCCGCACGCTCGGGTATGACCAGCTGGTCATCGCCACGGGCTCGCGAATCCTCCCGGAGGAGATCGAGCACTTCGGCGAGGAGGCGCATCACTTCTACACGGCCGAGGCGTCTGCGCGACTCCGGAAGGCGCTCGACGCGTTCACGGGCGGGAAGATCGTCATCGGCATCGCCGGCATCCCGTACAAGTGCCCGCCGGCGCCGCTCGAGGTCGCCTTCCTCGTCGAGTCCGAGCTCCGCGCGCGCGGCCTCCGAGACACGACCGAGCTCACGTTCCTCAGCCCGATCAACCGCGCGTTCACCATCGAGAGCGTGAGCGACATGGCCACGCCGATCCTGGCGGAGAAGGGGATCCACCTGGAGCTCCTGGCGGGCATCGCGTCCATCGACCCCGAGCGGAAGGTGGCGATCACCGACGCGTTCGAGGAGCACCCCTACGACCTGCTGATCGTCGTGCCGCCGCACAAGGGTGCGCAGGTCGTCATCGATTCCGGCCTTGCGCCGAAGTCCGGCTGGCTGCCCACGGACCGCCACACCCTCCAGGTCAAGACGGTCGTGAAGCCCGCCCCCGGCCAGGCCGACGAGGACATCCCGCGCTACCCCAACGTGTACGCGCTCGGCGACGCGACCGACCTCCCGCTGTCGAAGGCCGGCTCCACCGCCCACTTCGAGGCGCCGATCGTCGCAGAGCGGGTCGCGGCCGCCGTCATCGGGCGCAAGCCCGAGGGCAAGGACGCGAGCTACACCGGCAAGGTCATGTGCTTCTTCGAGGTGGGCGACGGGAAGGGCACGCTCCTCCAGTTCGACTACGACCACCCGCCCCGGCCACCGAAGCCCAACCAGCTGTGGCACCTGGGCAAGCTGGTGTTCAACAAGACGTACTGGCACACCGTCCCGCGCGGTCGCGTCTAGCGGCCGCGACGCGTCCGGGGCGGCCGCCGCTGGCCCTACAATCGGCGCGTGACCACCCCTCGTCGCGCGGCGCGCGCGTGAGCGCCCGCGTCTTCCGCCGGTCGGCGTCGCCGAACCCGCCCGTCGCCGTCGAGGCGCACGGTTCCACGATCGTGGACGCCGACGGGCGCGAGTACCTCGACGCGGCGGGTGGAGCGATCGTCGTCAACGTCGGTCATGGCCGGCGCGAGATCGCCGACGCGATGGCCGAGCAGGCAGGCCGCCTGTCCTACGCGCATGGATCCGCCTTCACGACGCAGGCGCTGGAGCGCTACGCGGCCGAGCTCGGGCCGCACCTCCCGGTCGACGAGCCCGCGATCTACCCCGTGAGCGGCGGGTCCGAGGCCATCGAGACTGCCCTCAAGCTCGCCCGAGCGACGCAGCTCGCCCGCGGCGAGGCGGACCGGCTCATCGTGTTCACCCGCTGGGGCAGCTACCACGGCAACACGCTCGGCGCGCTCGATCTGTCCGGCCGCAAGCCGCTGCGCCGCCCGTACGAGGGCTGGCTGGGGCGGTTCCGCCACGTCAGCGCCGCCTATCCGTACCGCGGCGGCGAGCCCGGGTCGCAGGCGCTGGCCACGACGCAGGAGCTGGTCGACGAGCTCGAGCGCGCGGTCAGCTCCGCGGAGCCGGGGACCGTGTGCGCGTTCGTGGGCGAGCCGATCGTCGGAGCGACGCTCGCCGCCGTCGAGCCGCCCGAGGGCTACTGGGCCGCGGTCGCCGACGTGTGCCGCCACCACGGCGTGCTGCTCATCGCCGACGAGGTCATGACCGGCTTCGGGCGGACGGGCGCCTGGTTCGCCATGGACCACTACGGGGTGAGGCCGGACCTGCTCGTCGCGGCGAAGGGCGCGACATCGGGCTACTGGCCGTTCGGGTTCGTCGCCGCGTCGGGCGAGATCTACGACGCCGTGACGGGTGCCGGCGGGTTCGTCCACGGGTTCACGTACTCCCACCAGCCGGTGGCCGCGACCGTGGCGCGCGAGGTCCTGCGGATCCTCGAGGCGGAGTCGCTCGTCGAGGCGTCCGCGTCGAAGGGCGAGCACCTCAGGGCGCTCCTCGCCGAGCGGCTTGGAGCGCACGCGGCAGTCGGCGACATCCGGGGACGCGGGCTCATGGTCGGCGTGGAGCTCGTCCGGGACCGCGAGACCCGCGAGCCGTTCCCACGCGCCGCGAAGCTCACCGAGGCCGTGGTCCGCACCGCGCGCGAGCACGGCCTGCTGCTCTACTCGGGCACCGGCAACGCGAACGGCGTCGACGGCGACACGATCCTCCTCGGCCCGCCGTTCGTGGTCACGGACGCGGAGCTGGTGCGGATCGCCGATGGGCTGCGCGAGGCGCTCGACCGTGCGCTGGCAGGCATCGAGGCCGGCGCGGGCGCCTAGGTCCGGTTCGCCCCCGCGCGGACGAGCAGCAGCCCGCCCAGGACCACGAGGATGGTCGGCCAGATCAGGTCTGAGAGGCCGGGGACCGCGAGGCTCGAGGCGCCGATGGCGAACAGGATGACGCCCAGGCCGGCCTGCCAGCCCCAGCCGGCGCCCGACGACGCGCGCACCGCGGCGATGAACAGGAACGCGACGCCGAGGCAGGCGGTACCGACGCCGGACCCCTCGACGACGTTCGCCGCCGCCAGGAGCTCGGGCGCCGCGAGAGCCGTGATGATCGCCCCGAGGTAGAGCGAGCCCATCCCGCGGTTGACGAGCCACGAGACGAGGAACGCGATCCCGACGGCGAGGAACAGGAGCGAGCCCGCGGTCTCGAGCGACGGGTACAGCTGCCGGAGCAGGAGCAGCGCCCCGAACACGACGAGGAAGATGCCGAACCACGGCAGCCGGCTCCTGCCGCGCGTGCCCGGAACCTCGGACCACTCCCAGCCGTAGGCGCGGACGTCCCTGCCCTCGATCACGTCGCCGGTGACCGGCTGGTTCCGTCGTTCCGTCATGGTGCCCTCCTGTGCGCGTCGCGAGTCAGGGTAGCGCCGGCGTCGCGTCCACGAACGCCCTGAGCTCGCGGAACCAGTGGAGCCGCTCCTCCCACGGCACGGCGGCGTTCGCGGGCGACGTGGACGGCACGACGAACAACCGGGTTCCCCCGAGCCGCCGGGACTGCGGGCCCAGCGCCGGGCGCTCCCGGAAGGCGCCGCGATACGCTTCCTTGCCGACGAACGCCATCACCCGGGGACGGAGCTCTCGCGCGATCCCCTCGAGGCGCCCGGCGGACCCGGCGAAGTCCGACGTGCGGAGGTCGCCGGACCCGGGGGTCGTGCGGAGGGCGGCATTGGTGATCCCGATCCCGAGGTCGAGCAGCTTGCGTTGCTCGGACGGAGCGAGCTCGCGCGGCGTGAGCCCCGAGGCGTGGAGCAGCCGCCAGAAGTCGTTTCGGGGGTTCGCGAAGTGCGCCCCCGCAGCCGCCGACGCGCGTCCGGGGTTGATCCCCACGAGCAGGAGCCGGAGCCTCGGTGCCAGGACGTCCCGGACGTCGGACGGCGGCTCGGGTGAGGCGGCGGGTCCCGCGGCGTTGGTCACCGGGCGATTGTGCCGTGCGGGCGCCCACCCGGCGACCGGTCCCCGAGCGCTACGATCCGCGGATGGCGCACGTCATGACCGTCCGCGGCCCGATCGACGCGGGCGAGCTGGGGTTCACGCTCCCGCACGAGCACACGCAGATCCACCTGTGGCAGGTCCCAGACCGCTGGGACTACTGGGAGCTCACCCGCGACGAGCCCGTGATCCTCGAGGAGCTGCGCCAGTTCCGCGCGGCGGGCGGGACGGCGCTCGTGGACGTCACCATCGACGGCGTCGGCCGGGACGCGACGTGGCTCCGGTCGCTGTCGGAGCAGAGCGGCCTCCACATGGTGATGGGCTCGGGCTGGTACCGCGGGTCGTACTACCCGGCCGAGCTGCTGGTCGAGCGGCGGTCGGTCGACTCGCTTGCGGAGGCCCTCGTCGCGGAGATCACGACCGGGGTGGGGGAGTCTGGGATCCGCCCCGGAATCATCGGCGAGATCGGGACCGACAAGCCGTGGATCACCCCGGCCGAGGAGCGGGTGCACCGCGCCGTCGCTCGCGCGTCGCGGCGGACGGGGCTCGCGATCACGACCCACGCGGTCATGTCGGACGTCGGGGCGGCCCAGCTCACGGTCTTCGAGGACGAGGGCGTGGACCCGGGTCGGGTCGTGATCGGGCATGCCGACAGCTACCCGCACCTGGACCACTACCTGGGCCTCATCGGGCGAGGCGCCTCGATCGAGTTCGACTTCCTCGGCATGTCGTTCACGCCCCAGGAGCAGCACGGCGAGGCGAAGGTCATCGACGTGCTGCTCGAGCTGCTCCACCGAGGGCATGGCGACCGGGTGCTGCTCAGCCAGGACGTGTGCCACAACAGCCAGCTCCGTCACTACGAGGGCAACGGGTACACGTACCTCCAGCGCGTGTTCCTGCCCCGGCTGCGCGAGCGCGGCGTGTCGAGCGCGGAGATCGATCAGCTCACGATCGGGAACCCGCGCCGGGTGCTCTCGATCGGCTGATCGGATCGCCCGCGCGACCCGCCTCCGGTCGCCTCTCGCCCGGTCCCGCCCGGCGCCTGCCCCGGCGGCCTCCCGCCCGGCGCCTGCCCCGGCAGCCTCCCGCCCAGCGACTGAACCGTGCGCTCGCAACATGGACCACCCGTGCGGCGACAGTACGGCGCGCTGCGAGCCCGCCAGCGCCATGGACCATCCGCCCGGCGACTGAACCGTGCAGGCACGCGATCGTTCAGCCGCTGGACGAGAAGGGGACCGGGTTCGCGTTCAGCCGCTGGACGAGAAGGGACCGGGTTCGCGTTGAGCACATGCGCGACCGGGGATCGAAACGGCCGGCCCGAGCAACCCGGACCGGCCGCGATGCGATCGAACCCGCACCTACCCGAGCAGCGTCGCCTCCACGGCGAGCTCGACGTTCCCGGCGAGCGCGCGCGAGACCGGGCAGCCCTCCTTGGCCACGTTCGCCAGCTCGGCGAACCTCTCCTGGCCGATCCCGGGCACGGTGCCGGTGACGGTGAGCGTGCTCTTCGCGATCCCCCAGCCGGCGTCGCCCTTCGCGAACGTGACGACCGCCTTCGTGTCGAGCGTCGTTGCGGGCGTCCCGTTCTTCGCGAGCTGCGACGCGAACGACATCGAGAAGCACGACGCGTGCGCCGCGGCGAGCAGCTCCTCGGGCGACGTGCGGCCGTTGTGATCCTCCGTCCGCGAGGCCCAGGTCACGGGCATCCGCGAGAGCGCGCCCGACGAGACGTAGTTGATGGTCCCGGAGCCCTCGATCAGGCTCCCGTTCCAGGTGACTTCGGCGTAGCGGTTGATCTCCATCGATCGGTTCCTCCGGCGGGTGGCAGGGTGTGGGACGCGGAACGCGGGCGCGAGCCCTCAGCGTGCCACGGGTTGCCGTTGGCGGGTGTCAGGCGGCCAGCTCGGGCGACGGCGCGGCCACCTCCTCGTTCGCGGATCGCCGGCCGAGGCTCGAGGCCCAGGTCCGACCGCCATCCACCAGCGAGTAGATCACGGGAATGACGAGCAGCGTCAGGAACGTCGAGCTGAACAGGCCTCCGATGACGACGGTTCCGAGCTCCGCCGCGATGATGGACCCCTGGTTGAAGCCCGCGGCAAGCGGCACGAGCGCGAGGATCGTCGCGATCGCCGTCATGAGGATCGGCCGCACGCGGGTCCGGCCGCCCTCGATGAGGGCTTCGTGCGTGGACATGCCCTGGGATCGGAGTCGCTCGACGAGGTCGAGCAGGACGATCGCGTTGGTGACCACGATGCCGATGAGCATCAGGAAGCCGATGAGGGCGCTGACGCCGAGCGGCCTGCCCGTGAAGTACAGGGCCGGGAGGGCGCCGATCGTCGCGAGCGGGAGGCTGAACAGGATGATGAACGGCGTGATGAGCGAGTTGAACGTGAGCACCATCGCCACGTAGACGATCAGCACGGCAACGCCCATCGAGAAGAACAGCCCGCCGAACGCCTCGTCCATCTGCGCCGTCACGCCGGCGAGCCGGACATCGACGCCCTGCGGGATCTGGCCGGCTGCGACGAGCGCGTCGATCTCCGCCTGGACGTCCTTGCTCACCTTGCCCGTGTCGTCGGACGCGATCTCCGCGGAGATCGACGCGGCGGGGGACTGGTCGATCCGGGTGATCGACCCTTGGGCGTCGACCTCGGCGACGGTCGCGATGGTGCCGAGGGCCACCTTGGCGACGGTGCCGACCGGCAGTGCCTGGAGGTCCTCGACGGATGTCACGGCGGCCGGATCGAGCTCCACGAAGATGTCCGCCGTCGTGCCGCTGTCGTCGATCACGACCCGCGTCGCGACGGACCCCACGAGCGCGGCGCGAACCTCCTGGGCGACCTGAGCGGCCGTGAGGCCGACCATGATCGACTTGTTGGCATCCGGCGTGACCTGGATCTCGGGCGTGCCCCTGGACAGGTCTGACTTGAGGTTGAGCAGGTCCGGGTTGTCCGAGAGCGATGCCAGCACCGCGTCGTTCGCGGTCGCCACCTCGGCCGCGTTCTCGCCGGAGACCACGACGCTGAGGTTGTTCGAGCTGAACCCGGCCAGTTGGGCGATGGCCACGTCGAAGCCGTCCGTCTTGACCGGTGCCAGCGCGTCGGAGAGCGTCTTCGAGTACTCCGTCAGGTCCACGGTGTCGACCAGACGGATGGCCATCCGGGCGCTGTTCGCCGGCCGTCCGCTCATCGCCGCGGTGATCGCCTGGAACCCGGCCTCGCCCTCGCCCGGGATCGAGGTCTGGACGAGCACGACGTTCGCGTCCCGGGCCAGGATCTCCTCGGCCTGCTTCGTGTGGGCGAGGACCGCCTCGGTGCTGGCGCCCGGGGGCGGCGCGATCGTCGCCTGGACGATGTTCTCCGACCCCGCGTTGATGAATGCCGTCGGCAGCAGCGGGGCGAGCGCACCGGTGATGACGAACAGCACGACGGCCACCCCGACCGTGCCGAGCCGCGTCCACCGGCTGCGCAGCACGCCGGTGATCGTCGGCGTGTACAGCCGGATCCAGAGGCTGTTGCGCGGCTCGCCGTCCTCGTCGACGTTGAGCTTGACCTTGTCGATGAGCAGGTAGGCGAGGACCGGGACCACGGTGAGCGCGCACACGAGCGAGGCGAGCAGCGCGAACGTGACGGTCAGGGCGAACGGGAGGAAGAACTGGGACACGAGCCCGCCGACGAAGCCCAGCGGCAGGAACACCCCGACCGTCGTGATCGTCGCCGCCGTGATCGCGCCGGCGACCTCGCGCGGGCCGTTGATGGCGGCGTCGCGCCGGCTCTCTCCGAGCGCCCGGTGGCGGTAGATGTTCTCGAGCACGACGATCGCGTCGTCGACGACGCGGCCCACGGCCACCGCGAGGCCGCCCAGGGTCATGATGTTCAGCGTGACGCCCGTCGCCTGCATGATCACCAGCGCGGTCAGGATCGACAGCGGGATGCTCACGGCGGCGACGATCGTCGAGCGGATGCTGAACAGGAACAGGAAGATCGTGAGGACCGCGAACAGCGCGCCCAGGCCGCCCTCGCGGAGGAGGCCGTCGCGGGACTCCTTGATGAAGTTCGAGAGGTCCGACACCACGATCACGGACACGCTGTCCGTGTGCTGGGCGGCGATCTCGTGCAGCGTGGCAGTCACAGCATCGGCCACGAGCACGGTGTTGGCGTCGGATGTCTTGGACACGGACAGCGAGAGCGCGGGCTGACCGTTGGTCCGGGCGAAGCCGGTCGTCGCGACGCCCTGGACCTCGACCGTGCCGAGATCCCCGATGGTCACGGGCGCGGGGGCCGCGGGGGCTGCGGGAGCCGTGACGCCCTGCGACGCGGCGGGACCGCCGGACGCCGTCGGGCCCCCGGACGCCGTCGGGCCCCCGGACGCCGTCGGGCCGCCGGACGCGGCGGGTGCGCCGGACGCAGCGGGTGCGCCGGAGGCCCCGGCACGCGGGGTCGCCACGCCGACGACCAGGTCCCGGACCGCGTCGACGGATTCGATCCGGCCGATCGTCGAGACCGAGACCTTCGAGGTGTCCGTCGAGATCTCGCCGGACGGGAAGGTGAGGTTGTTGGCCGCGAGGACGCCGGTGACCTGGCCGATCGAGATCCCGTTCGCCTTGAGCTTGTCGGGATCGAGGGTGACCAGCACCCGCTGTTCCTCGCCGCCCGTGATGTCCACGCTGCCCACGCCGTCGAGCGCGAGGAGCGCAGGCTTGATGTCCTCCTGCGCGACCCGGGCGGCGTCGCTCAGGCCGTCCTGGGACGTGGCGGCGATGGACGCGATGATGACCGGCGAGGAGTTGATGTTCAGCGCGGTGACCTGCGGCGTCACGGTTGCCGGCAGGCCTGCGGTCTGGAGGTTCTGCTCGATCGCCGCCCGGATCTCCTTGACGTCCGATCCGAACGAGAACTGGGCCACCACGAGTGCCAGCGAGTTGGCCGAGGTCGACTGGAGCGTCTCGAGTCGGGGCACACCGGAGATCGCCTGCTCGATCGGCTTGGTCACCTGGTCGGCGACATCGGCGGCGCCGGCCCCGGGGAGTGGCGCGATGACCGTGATCACCGGGAACTCGATGTCGGGCAGGAGCTCCTGCTTGAGGTTGCCCCAGGCGAGCAGGCCCGCGACGAACAGGGCACCGGCCAGGAGGAGCGTGACGCTCCGCTTGGAGACGGCGAGCTCGGAGAGGCGGCTCATGCGGGATCCTTTCGCGGGGCGGCCGGCTCCGGCGCGTCGTGCGCGCCGGGCGTCGGGGCCGGTGACGGGGAGATGAGGGACGCCGCCCGGGCGAGCGCGGCGAGCGCGGTCCGCACCTGGTCGAGCTCCGCGTCGTCGAGGTGCTCCAGGAGGTCGCGCATGTGGCGAGCGTTGAGCTCGCGGAAGCGGTCGATGAACGCCGTGCCCGCCGGCGTGAGCCCCACGAGCACCTGGCGGCGGTCCACGGGGTCCTCCCGGCGCGTCGCAAACCCGTGGTCCACGATCCTGTCGACGAGGCCGCTGATGGTCGACAGCGACACGCCGAGGCGGTGGACGAGCGCCGACATGTGGAGCTCCCCGGAGGCGCCGAGGAGGTAGAGGACCTTGGCTTGGGGCATCGTGATCGCGATGTCCAGGAACTCGGGGGCGTGGCCGTCGGCGAGCCGGTGCATCAGGGTCTCGTAGCCGGCGATCACGGCGTCGACGACCGTGGCCCGAGCGGTGTCGTTGATGGCGATCAATCCTTCGGTTGCGGCTGATGCTTCGGTCACACCGAACCATTCGGGCACCACCATACGACGGATTGCCGCCGCGTGCCCCGAAGGCGGCGGACCCGCGGGCGCTTGCGGATCGGCGCCGGCCGGCGCCCTCCGAGGCTGGACCCGGAGGTGCCGCAGGGGTGGGCGCGGGCCCGCACCACCCCCGGGCCGGGTTCAGGCGGTGACGATTGCCTCCGGGGCCGGGTTCGTGCGCGTCGCGACAAGGCCCGACCCGTACAGGGCGAGCCCGAGGAGCAGGCACACGCCCATCGTCGGGGCGCCGATCTGCTTGGCGACCTGGGTGCCGGTGACGAGCCCGATGACGAAGACGAGGAGGCCCGCGTTCATGCCCCACTGGACGACCTGGCGCACCGCCGGGCTGCCCGCCCGCGCGCCGAGCAGGAGCGCCAGCATCGCGAACATCGTGTTGGTGATCACACCGATATACACGGAGTGATCGCTGCCCACGAGGATGCCGGCGTTGATCGCGTTCGGGTCGTTGGGGTTGGAGATGAACTGGGCGACGAGGTACATGAACAGCCCGAGCGCGATCACGATCCACAGGCTGGCCAGCGCCAGGTGGCCCTCGCCGTTGGTCATCCCGAGGCGCCCCAGCGCCCGCGGCACGATCCGGACCGCGAACAGGACGACGGCGATGAGCTCCGCGACGAGGTACAGCATGCCGCCGATCTGCGCCTGCCCGGTGAGCAGGGCGAGCGAGAGGATGAGCCCGCCGATGAACAGGGCCCCCATCTGCACGAGGCCGCCGCGGGGCATGCCCGTGGTCCCCAGCACGCGCCACTCTGCGGCGGCCATGCCGGCGAGCACCAGGTAGCCGAAGGTCATCGCGCCCGCGTGCGCGCCGATGCCGTCGCCCGGGACGATCGCCGTCCCGGACGCGAACCCGACCTGGAGCAGGACCCCGACGATCGCGCCGTACGTGAAGGTGGTCAGCGCGAGCGTGAGGCCGAGCCGCGGGAGCGTCCGCTCACCCGCGAGGTATGTCCGCCAGGTCCACGCGAGGAGCCACACGATGACGACGAGGAGCAGGCTGCCGCTCGCCGCCCGGAACACGTAGTTGCCCGTGTAGAAGGCAAGGACGTAGATCGGCACGCAGACCGAGAGCGCCGCGGCGAGGCGGCCGTCCGCTGCACGCAGGGCGAGGAACGTCGTCGCGACGATCGTGAGGGTCAGCCAGCCGATCGTGCCCGAATGGACGTGGGTGAGCAGCTGGTTGCGGTCGAACTCGACGGCGTCGAGCCCGTTGAGGATCCCGATCGCGATCGTGACCAGGAACACGGCCATCGCGACCAGATACAACGATCGCGCCGAGGTTGCCCACGGAGTCATGCCAGTCGAAGGAGCCATTCCCTCATCCTCCAGCCGGTGCCGCGCGTGTCGGGGACGCCCCCGGACACTGGTCGTCGCAGCCCCGGATGCGCGCATGGTCGCGCACGCGACGGCCGCCTGCACGGCAGTCGCGCATGGCGCACTCGTGCCCGTGCCGCGTTCGATCCCGCCCTCGCCGCTGCGCTACCCTCCAGCGCATGACCATCGAGATCCGGACCGCCACGCCCGACGAGTACGAGGCCGTCCTGGACGTCACGAGCATCGCGTTCCTGGATCGGGTCGACGTGGCCGCTATCGCGGCGCAGGCGCGCGACGTGTGGGTCCCGGAGCGCTCCTGGGCCGCGTGGGACGGCGGGCGAGTGTGCGGCGCGTTCCGCTCCTGGCCCACGCAGCTGACCGTGCCAGGCCTCGCGACCCTGCCCGGGTCCGCGATCGTCGGGGTGACGGTGCTGCCGACCCACCGCCGCCGGGGCATCCTGACCCGCCTCGCGGCCGCGGAGCATGACGCGCTCGTGGCTCGCGGCGAGGCCGCCGGGCTGCTGTACGCGTCCGAGTACCCGATCTACGGCCGGTTCGGGTACGGCGCCGCGACGCGGTTCGCGACGTGGACCGTGGATCGCATGCGGACCCGGGTGCTGCCGCCGCCGCCCGACACCGGCACGCTGGAGCTCGTGACGCCGACGCCCGCGATCGGGGACGAGATCCGTGCCCTGTACGACGCCTGGCGCCTCGGCCGGCCAGGCGAGATCGCGCGCCGCCGGTACTCGTGGGACGTCCTGCTGGGTCTCGTGCCGGACGCGTGGAGCAGTCAGCCGTTCAAGGGCTTCTTTGCGCTCCACCGCGACGCGGCGGGGCAGCTCGACGGGTTCATCCGCTACAAGGCGAACGCGACCTGGACGGACAACCTCCCGCGCAACGAGCTGGAGATCACGGACCTGTTCGGGCGCACGGAGGACGTGGAGCGAGTCCTGTGGGCGTTCCTGGGGTCGGTCGACCTGGTGACCGTGCTCAAGGCCGAGGGCCGGTCGCCGTCGGACCGGCTGCCGTGGCTCCTCGCCAATCCGCGGGGAGCGGTCCAGACGGGCCTCGCCGACGGGATGTGGGTGCGGATCTTCGACCTCGAGCGCGCGCTCGCCGCCCGGACGTACGAGCATCGGGGCGAGCTGGTCCTCGAGGTGCTCGATGATCGCGCCGTCGGCGGCCGGGTGCGGGTGCGCCTCGATGGCGGCCCGGACGGTGCAACCTGCGTCGCCACCGATGCCGACCCGGACCTCACGCTCCCGGTCGCCGCCCTGGGCTCGGTCTATCTCGGTGCGCACGACCTCCGCGACGTCGCCGTGCGGA
Source organism: Candidatus Limnocylindrales bacterium (assembly GCA_036504355.1). Lineage (GTDB taxonomy): Bacteria > Chloroflexota > Limnocylindria > Limnocylindrales > CSP1-4 > CAIXZV01. The sequence goes on along the minus strand of DASXVG010000150.1, from coordinate 10,443 downwards.
GCGGCGCGGACGAGCACCGCGCCGGCGCGCTCGCACGGGCGGCGGCCATGTTCCGAACCGCTCGCGAGCCGTGGACCTCGACCTTCTTCTGATCGGCCGACCGGCCGATCCGGGCGGTCGTTGACGGAACGGCCGGGAATTCCGATAATTCCACTAGGGATTAGCCCGCGACCCCCGTCCCGCGGTCGCGGCGGTCCCGACCGAACCGCCTCCCAACCGGCCACTGCCGGCTCCGAACGGAGCACCGATGACCACGACCCGTGACCTCGTCAAGGACGAGCGCGACCAGTTCGCCTTCCATGACGACATCGTCTACCTGCGCGAGACCAAGCGCGGCCTGACCCGCGAGACGGTCGAGGAGATCAGCGGGTTCAAGAACGAGCCGGCGTGGATGCTCGAGTTCCGGCTGCGGGCGTACGACCACTTCCTCAAGCGCAAGATGCCGACCTGGGGCGGGCGGCTCGCGGACATCGACTTCGAGAAGATCGTCTACTACCGCAAGCCGTCCGAGCGCGAGGAGAAGTCCTGGGACGACGTCCCGGAGCAGATCAAGGCGACGTTCGAGAAGCTGGGCATCCCGGAGGCGGAGCGCAAGTTCCTCGCGGGCGTCGGCGCCCAGTACGACTCCGAGGTCGTCTACCACTCGGTGCGCGAGGAGCTGAGCAAGATCGGCGTGGTGTTCATGGGCACCGACCAGGCGCTCAAGGAGTACCCGGACATCTTCCGCCAGCACTTCGGCACGGTCGTCCCGCCCGAGGACAACAAGTTCGCAGCGCTCAACAGCGCGGTCTGGTCCGGCGGCTCGTTCGTGTACGTGCCCAAGGGCGTCGAGGTCCCGCTCCCGCTCCAGGCGTACTTCCGGATCAACGGCGAGAACACGGGGCAGTTCGAGCGGACGCTGATCGTCGTGGACGAGGGCGCCAAGGTCCACTACATCGAGGGCTGCACCGCGCCGATCTACGCGACGGACTCGCTCCACGCGGCCGTGGTCGAGGTCGTGGCGCTGCCCGGCTCGAAGGTCCGCTACACGACGATCCAGAACTGGTCGAACGACGTGTACAACCTGGTGACGAAGCGGGCGCACGCGCACGCCCACAGCACCGTCGAGTGGGTGGACGCGAACACCGGCTCCCGGCTCACGATGAAGTACCCGGCGATCTACCTGCGCGGCGAGGGCGCCACGGCCGAGGTCATCTCGGTCGCCGTCGCCGGCAAGGGCCAGCACCAGGACACCGGCGCGAAGGCCGTCCACCTGGCGCCCAACACGACCTCGCGCATCGTGTCCAAGTCGGTGTCCAAGGACGGCGGCCGGGCGACCTACCGCGGCCAGCTCAAGGTGGCTCCAGGCGCCACGGGCGTCACGGCGTCCGTGCGCTGCGACGCGCTGATGCTCGACGACCAGTCACGCAGCGACACGTACCCGTACATCGACATCCAGGAAGACGACACGACGATGACCCACGAGGCCACCGTCGGCAAGGTGTCCGCGGAGCAGGTGTTCTACCTGATGTCGCGCGGCCTGACGGAGAACGAGGCGACGAACCTCATCGTGCAGGGCTTCCTCGAGGTGTTCACCAAGGAGCTGCCGATGGAGTACGCGATCGAGTTCAACCGGCTCGTCAAGCTGGAGATGGAGGGGTCGCTCGGATGACCGAGGTCGCCGACCCGTCGTCCCTGCCCCGGCCTGCGCGCGCCGCGCGCCGCTCGCCCACCGAGCTCCAGGCAACGTTCCTCGACCGCTCGTTCGTCGAGGCCCTCGTCGCCGAGCGCGGCGAGCCGGGCTGGCTGCGCGACGACCGCCTCGAGGCGCTCGAGCTGTTCGCGTCGCTCGAGGTCGAGAGCAACCGCCTGTACACGCCGTACGTGGACCTGCGTGCCGCTGCCATCGACGGCGCCGCCCCGTATACGGCGACGGCGATGCTCGCGGGCTCGTCTGTGGCGCTGTCGAGCGACATCGCGGGCCTGATCGAGCTGGACGAGGAGGGCGTCACCGCCATCTCGCTGGACGAGGTCGATGAGGCCGCCGGCGTCCGGCTCCTCACGCTCGCGGAGCTCGTCCGGACCGACGAGGCGCTCGCGCGGGCGCTGCTCACGGACGGCGGCCTCGTCCCGGCCGACGAGAAGCTCGGCCAGCTGTCACGCGCGGCCTGGACCCAGGGGATCGTCGTGCACGTCCCCGCAGGCGTCCGCGTGGCGAAGCCCATCGTGCTCCGCTGGCGCGCAGGCGCCCCTCGCGCGCTCGTCGCGCGGACGCTGATCGTGCTCGAGGAGGGCGCAGAGGCGTCGATCGTCGAGGAGCTCGTGCCCTCGGGCGGTGTCGTCGCGGGCTCGCAGGCGATGCTCTCCGCCACGACCGAGATCCGCATGGGGGCCGGCGCACGGCTCGCGATGGCCAGCCTCCAGGAGCTCGGGCCCGACCACATCGTGTTCCAGCAGCGGCTCGCCCGGATCGGCGAGGGCGCCGACCTCCGCTGGGCGCTGGCGCAGCTCGGCGCCCGCCTCGTTCGCTCACGCGTGGACAACGTCCTCGCCGGTGACCGGAGCACGGTCGAGCAGGTCGAGATCGTGTTCGGCTCGGACGAGCAGCTCATGGACCTCACCTCGTACACGCGCCACGTCGGACGCGACACCACGGGCCAGCTGCTCGCGAAGGGTGTCCTGACCGACAAGGCGCGGACGTACATGAAGGGCCTGATCCAGATCGAGAAGACGGCGGTCGGCACCGACAGCTACCTCGGCGAGTTCGGGATGAACCTCTCGAAGGCGGCCCGCTCCGTCGCCATCCCGAGCCTCGAGATCGACCAGCCGGACTGCCGTCGTGCGGCGCACAGCTCGTCCGTCGGCCCGATCGACGAGTCGCAGCTGTTCTACCTCGAGAGCCGTGGCATCCCGCCCGACGAGGCGCGCAAGTTCATCGTCCTCGGGTTCCTGGAGCCCGTCGTCGCACGGGTCCCGCTCGCGGACGCGCAGGACCGCCTGCGCGAGGCGCTCGAGGCGAAGTGGGACGCGGCCGCCGGTTCGGGCGACGGCGCCGCCGCGGCCTGACCCGGCGCCCCGTCCAATCAACGTCTGCCCGGTAGCATGGCGCCCGTGACCACACGTCGGATCGACCTGCTCGGCGTCGATGAGCTGGCCGAGGGCGAGATGCGCATGGTCTGGGTCGACGGGACCGACCCGGTCCTCATCGTCCACATCAACGGCGAGTTCAGTGCGCTCCAGGGCACCTGCTCGCACGAGTACTACGAGCTCGACCGCGGGTTCCTCACCGCCGGCACGCTCACCTGCCCGCTCCACATGTCGCGCTTCGACCTGTCGGACGGGGAGGCGCTCGATCCGCCGGCGGAGCTGCCGCTCGCGGTGTACCCGGTGGAGGTCGTGGACGGTCGGGTCACGATCGAGGTCGGCGACGGACCGCTCGAGCTCAACGAGGAGACGTAGCGCGGTGGACGCGCACGGCGCCGGACCGCACGTCTACCTCGAGACCGCGCGCCTCACCCTGCGCCGGTTCACGCCGGACGACCTCGATGACCTCGTGGCGCTCGACGCCGACCCGGCGGTCATGCGCTACATCAACGGCGGCCGGCCCACGCCCCGTGACGAGATGCGTGACGACTACCTGCCGTGGTGGCTCGCGTACTACGACCGCGGCGACGCCTGGGGGTTCTGGGCGGCCATCGAGCGGGACAGCGGAGCGTTCCTCGGCTGGTTCCACCTCCGGCCCAACGAGGAGGACCCGCCCGATCAGCCGGAGCTCGGCTACCGCCTCGTCCGCGCGGCGTGGGGCAAGGGGTATGCCACGGAGGGCTCGCGCGCGCTCGTCGACAAGGCGTTCGCGGAGCTGGACGCCCGGCGCGTGTATGCCACGACCATGGCCGTGAACGAGGGCTCGTGGCGGGTCATGGAGAAGGCCGGGCTGCGGTTCGTCCGGCGCTTCGTGATGCCGTGGCCGGACCGGATCGAGGGCGAGGAGCACGGCGACGTCGAGTACGCGGTCACCCGCGAGGAGTGGGAGCGAGACCGGGCCGCCGCCCGCGGGGCCTGACGCCCGTCAGTCCATCAGCGTCCCGCCGTTGATGTCGACGATCTCGCCTGTGATGTACCCGGCGTGCGAGGAGCACAGGAACACGGCGGCCGCTGCGACCTCGTCCACCGTCCCGTATCGCCCGACCGGGATCTGTGCCGCGACCTCGCGGGTCGTCGCGAACACCCCGGTGTCGATGTACGCGGGGGCGAGCGCGTTGGCCGTTATGCCGTATCGCGCGTACTCGTTGGCGATCGACTTCATCAGCGTCATGACGCCCGCCTTCGAGGCCGCGTAGGCCGCGATGGACCCCGACCCGCCGCCCTTGCCGGCGGACGCACCGATCCCCACGATCCGGCCGTACCCCTGGGCGCGCATCCCCGGCAGGGCCCGTCGTGCGACGAGGAACGCGCCCGTGAGGTTGATCGCGAGGGTGCGCTCCCACAGCTCGGGCGACGTCTGCTCGAACGGGACGACGGGCGAGATCGCCGCGCCGATGACGAGCACGGACGGCGCGCCGAGCCGCGTCTCGATGTCGCTGAACGCCTGGTCGACTGCCTCGGCGTCGCTGACGTCGCACTCGATGCCGAGCACCCCGTCGAGGTCGGACGGGTTGACGTCCAGGACCGCGACGCGGGCCCCGTGTTCGGCGAGGACCTCGGCGATCCGGCGGCCGATGCCCCGGGCCGCGCCCGTCACGACCGCGACCCTGCCGTCCAGTCCGTCAACGTGGATCACGCGCGCCTCCGTGGGGTGCCCTGCGTTGCCCGATCGATCCGCGGGACGACGGCCCGACGCTACCACCTCGGGGTCGGCCCGGACAACGGTCCGACGACCCCACGCTAGACCACCGGGCTCGCGCCGGCCTCCGTGACGGGCTCGAGGTCAGGGTCCGAGCGCAACTGGAGCACGAGCGCGCCGAGCAGGACGAGCCCGCCACCGGCGAACTGGATCGGCGCGAGCGTCTCCCCGAGCCACAGCCCGGCGAGGATCGCACCGACGACCGGCTCGAGCAGCATCAGGATCCCCGTCCGCGTCCCGCCCAGCGTCCGGATGGCGGTGAGGAACAGCAGCGACGACAGGCCGGCCGCGACGACGCCCGCGAGCACGAGGATCGGGAGTGGCTCGAGCGACCGGAGCGGCGCCAGCAGGTCCCCCGTCTGCCCGACGGCGATCGCGATCACGGTGGCACCGACGACGGAGACGGCGAGGTTCACGAGCGTGGCCGCGTCCGAGGGCACCGTCCGGTAGCCGCTGCGGCTGACCGTCACGAACACGACCTGGCTGGCGGCCGCGCACAGCCCCAGCGCCACGCCCAGGGGGTTGATCGCGGTGGCCGCGGATCCGGCCCCTCCGAACAGCACCAGCGCGACCCCGACGGACGAGAGGCCCAGCGCGAGCAGCCGCGAGGGGGTGATCCGCTCGCGCCCGAGGACCACGTCCACGACGACGACGCCGGCCGGGTACGTGTAGAACAGCATCAGCGCGAGGGCGATCGGGATCAGGCCGAACGCGGTGAAGATGGAGGCGTTGAGCGCCAGCCCCATCGTGCCCGCGAGCGCGAGCGATGCCCGCCCTCGGGTCGACAGGTTCCGCAACGCGGCCATCGAGGGCCGGACGCCCCCGCGCACGGCGATCAGCACGCCGACGAAGGCCACCCCGAGCAGGGCCCGCCAGGCGGTGAACGCGACGCCCGCGACGCCGGCGTCCGCCCCGAACCTGGCCAGGGGTCCGAGCATGCCGAACAGCGTCGCGGCGATGACCGCGGATGCGGTGCCGACGAGGAAGTCACGATCGCGGGACATGACGGCCCATGGTACCGGCGAGCGGAGGCCGCCCTGTCGCCGAGCCCCGCGCCGGTGCGGTCCCGTCAGCCGCGGGCGCCCTCGTCGCGCCGTCGCGCCAGCTCGTCCGCGGCGAGCCCCACCAGCCAGGCTCCCGCATAGGCGCCCAGCAGCGCGCCGAACACCGCGCCCAGCGAGATGAGGCCGATCACCGGCACCGACGTCAGCGACACCGTGACGGAGATGCCGACCGCGCCGCCGAGGAGGATGCCGACCAGCCCGACGGCCACCTCGGCGAAGCCGCGCCGCGAGACAGTCATCAGGTCGGCAGGGTCGTCCGATTTGCGCGTCCAGCGCAAGATCCCCGGCAGCAGGGCCGCGAGTCCGACGCCCATGACGACCACGCCCGCAGCGGCGAGCCATAGCCCGGGCGCGACATCGCCGGACCCGCCCCTGCGCTGCCAAGCCGCGATCTCGAGGAGCGCGGACCGGTAGCCGTTGATCACCGTGAGAGCGGCAAAGACGTCGAGCAGGTAGGGGATGAGGTGCACGAGGCGCACCCGGGACGAGGCCGGGGTGAGGTGGAGGACGAAGAACGCGGTTCCGAGGGCCAGCAGGATGAGCATGATCCCGTCGCCCGAGCCGCCGAGTCCCGAGAAGAACGCCCGCTCGAAGCCGGCGCGCCCGGGCACCGTGCCGTCGGCCCACGGCATGAGGCCGGCGACGGCCGTCATCAGGGCGCCGATGCCCGCCGTGATGCGCGCCGGCGACAGGACGAGGAACGACAGCCGGCGCTGGCCAGTCGGCTCCCAGCGCATCCACTCCCGCATGTCGCGGGGCGCGTCCGGTGCCTGGGGCTCAGCGACGTCACGTGCCTCGCGCGGCCTGTCGGGCTGCATGTCCTGGTTCAGGCTGCCTCCCACGCGGCGACGAGCCCGTCACCACCGATGCGGATCGACCCCGCATCGTTCCGTGGACGATCGAGCGCGAAGCGGTCGTCGTCCGGCGCCGGACCGCCGTCGAGGCGCGAGACGACGTGACGCCCGATCTCCGGGCCGTGCTTGTACCCGTGACCGGAGCCACCGCCCACCAGCCACACGTTCGAGTACGCGGGGTGGCGGTCGATGAGGAAGTGGCTGTCCGGGGTCATCTCGTACTGGCACACCCGGGTCTCGATGACGGGCTGGCGGGCGATGTCCGGGAAGCGCCGGGCGGCGTACGCCCTCGCGACCCGTACGGCGTCCGGGTCCACGAGCCGGTCGCCATCCGTCGGGTCCCATGCGGGGCCGAACCGGTCGGGGGCCACCTTGAAGCCGCCGCCCTCGGCCGACGGCAGGCCGTAGAACGGGTGTGCCATGTCAACCCAGCAGGGGATCGCGGCGTCCGTCCAGCGCTCGTCGCCCGCGGGTGGGCCGAGGTAGACGACATCCTGCTTCGTCACGCTGATCAGCGAGCCCACGACGTCGGGGAACAGCCTGGGCAGCCACGGCCCGGCCGCGAACACGAACGTCTCCGCGGCCCGGTGGTCGCCGCTCCCGTCCTCGACGTCGAGGAGCCGGTCGCCGTGGGCGCGCCGGGGACGAACCGACGCGTTCGTGAACGCGCCCCCGAGCTCGCCCAGCCGGCGCACGACGGTCGCACACCCCCGGGCGGCCATGAGCAGCCCCGCCTCGGGCTCGTACACCGCACCCGTGATGTCGCCCGTCGCGATCTGGGGCCATCGGGCGTGGACCTCGTCGGGGGCCAGCTCCTCGACGGGGATGTCTAGCGAACGCAGGGTGGGCACGGTGGCATCGGCAAAGCCGCGGTCGTCGCCCGTGAACCAGATCGTGCCCGCCTCACGGAACAGGACTTCGCCGGTCTCCGCCTCGAGCCCGCGCCAGCCGGCACGCGAGTCGCGCGCCCAGCGCGTGTACAGGGCGTCCGCACCGTGGGCACAGCGACTGATCCGGGTCTGGTCGCCCGAGGTCGCCCGCGGATGCCCGGCGCCGTAGGCGTCCACGAGGGTGACGGAGCGGCCGCCTCGCCGTGCCTCGAGGGCCGTCCACGCGCCCATGACCCCCGCGCCCACGACGAGCAGGTCCGGCACGCTCATCGTGGCAGCTCCGTGCCGAGCCCGAGCCGGGTCGCCGTCGCGAGGATCGCGCTTCCGAACACGACGTCGGCGAGCCCCGTCCCGAGGTGCGTCGCGACGACGAGCCCGGGCGGCCGGCGCGGGCCCGCGGTCGAGTCCAGGACCTCGCCCATCATCGCGGCCGGAGCCGGGTACCCCTCGAACAGCCCGGCGTCGCGGTTGGCGAGAAACTGCTCGCGGTCGTCGACCACGAACAGTGCGGCCTTGCGGGCGACCGACGCCGAGCAGTACGTGGCGTAGTCGATGGGGATCACCAGCGTCTCGGGCCGCAGCCAGTCATCGGTCATCACCTGCCGCTCGGGCGCGGGGACGAACGAGGCGGCCGTGATCACGACGTCGGCCCCATCCACGGCGTCGCGTGCGGTCACGGCCGCTGACGCCTCGCCGACCCCCGGGGTCGCACGCGCGCGAACCGCCAGCGCCTCGGCTCGGGACGGGTCGCGGTCGAACACGCGCAGCGTCGTGCCGGGGAGCACGTGCCCGAGCATCGTCACGTGGCTCGAGCCCTGGACGCCGGCGCCGATGATCGCCGCATGGGGAGCCCGTCCCTCGACGCGCGGTGACCAGGCCCGGATCGCGACGCCCGAGATCGCGGCCGTCCGCTCGGCGGTGATCGGCCCGGCATCCATCACGGCGACCGGCACCCCGGTCATCGCGTCGCTCAGGAGCAGCGTTCCGTGGATCCCGGGCAGCCCCAGGTCCGTGTTCGTCGGGTAGCCGAGGACCCACTTCATCCCCACGAGGTCCGCGGTGCCAGCCGGGTCGACGCCGGGGAGGTACGCGGGCATCGCGTGGCCGAAGGCGCCGGCGGGGCGCGGGTGGACGCCGATCTTGGGCGGCAGCTCGGCGTCGCCCGCGAGGCCGCGCAGGGTCAGCTCCGCGAGCGCGAGGCGCTCGGACGGGGCGGGCATCGCGGCGATCACATCGGCCCGGGCGAGGTACCGGAGCGGCGGCAGCGTTGGCAATCGGCCTCCTTGGTCGCCCGAGTGTAGGGCGAGCGATGCGCCCGGGCGCGTCGGCGACCCCAACGGCCATCGCGAGCGCGCTACGCTTGGCCCGTGAACATCGCGCAGAGCCTCGAGAACCTCAAGCTGGAGCAGGACGCCATCGTCCTCTACGACGCCCTGGCGGGCATCGAGAAGGACCCCCGTCGCGCCCAGGCCTTCCGGCACATCGCGGACAACGAGCGCCGGCATGCCGAGATCTGGGCAAGCCGCCTCCGCGAGCTCGGGGCGACGGTTCCCCAGCCCGGCGGCGCGCGACCGCGCATCCGGTTCATCATCGCGATCGCCCGGGTCTTCGGGACCCGCGCCGTGTCGGACCTGGTCAAGGCCCTCGAAGGCGACGAGGAGGCGATCTACGGCGACCAGGAGGCGCACCCGGCGATCGACGCGATCGCCGCGGACGAGCGCGAGCATGCCGAGATCTGGAAGCAGCTCGACGACGAGGCATCCGCCGACGGCGGCCGCAAGCCCGTTCGCCGGACGGCGGCGACGGATGTCGTGGCGGCGGCCGCCCACCCGGCCGTCGCGCTCGGCGAGGCCGAGGGTCCGGAGGCGATCACGAAGGGCGAAGGCTGGCACCGGAGCGGCCGGTCGGGGACGCTGCGCGCGGTGATCTTCGGGGTGAGCGACGGCCTGGTCTCCAACCTCGCGCTCGTCATGGGCGTCGCGGGCGCCTCCTCGAGCGGGAGCCTCATCCTGCTCACCGGGATCGCGGGCCTGCTCGCGGGCGCGTTCTCGATGGCGGCGGGCGAGTACATCTCGATGCAGAGCCAGCGGGAGCTGTTCGAGCGCCAGATCGCGCTCGAGGCCGCCGAGCTCGAGGCGATGCCCGAGGAAGAGCAGCGGGAGCTCGCCGCGCTGTACATGGCCAAGGGCTTCGGCAGGGATGAGGCCCAGAAGATCGCGGCCCGGATGTTCGAGGATCCCAAGACGGCCCTGGACACCCTCGTCCGCGAGGAGCTCGGCCTGGATCCCGACGAGCTCGGTTCGCCGTGGGGGGCGGCAGGCGGGTCGTTCGTCGCGTTCGGGATCGGGGCCGTGATCCCGGTGATCCCGTACCTCTTCGGGGGCGGTGCAGTCGTGTTCGCGGTGAGCACCGTGCTCAGCCTCGTCGCGCTGTTCGTCGTCGGGGCCGGGGTGAGCCTGCTCACGGGCCGCAGCCTCCTGTTCAGCGGCTTCCGCCAGATGGGGATCGGCGCCGCGGCCGCCGCGGTGACCTACGCCGTGGGCACGGTCATCGGGGTGAGCGTCGCCGGCTGACGCGGGCGGCGACGCGGTGGGCATGCGCGACGACCTCGAGGCGCGGCTCCGTGACGAGGGCCTCGACCCGGGCACATGGTCCAACGGCCCGCACGACCGGTACGCCGCCCACGAGCACGGCTACGACAAGGTGCTGGTCTGCGCAGCGGGCTCGATCACGTTCGGGCTGCCGCTGCGAGGCGACGCCGTTGCCCTGGCGCCGGGCGACCGGCTGGACCTTCCTGCGGACACGGCGCACGA
>DASXVG010000149.1:0-63328 GCA_036504355.1 Candidatus Limnocylindrales bacterium | reverse complement strand
CTCGCGCGAGCGACGCGGGGCGAGATCGGCGGCGTTGTCCTGTTCCGCTTCCAGGTGAAGAGCGAGAAGCAGGTCCTCGCAGCGGCGAGGGCGCTCCAGTCCGCTGCGAAGGCCGGTGGCCAGCCGCCGCTGCTCATCCTCATCGACCACGAGGGCGGCGGGGTCCGGGGGCTGCCATGGGCGCAGCCGGTCTCGTCGGCCACGCGGATGGGCAAGGTCGACGACGAGGACCAGGTGCGGAGCCTGGGAGCCGCAGCCGGCAAGGCGCTTGCGAGGGCCGGCGTCAACGTCGACCTCGCGCCGGTGGCGGACGTCCCGGGTGATCGGCCATCGTTCATGCGCGACACGCTGCGCACGTTCTCGTCCGACCCGGAGAGGGTCGGGCAGCTCGCCGGTGCGTTCGCCGAGGGTCTCGCGTCGCAGGATGTCGCCGCGACGGTCAAGCACTTCCCCGGCCTGGGCCGCGTGGCCCGGAACACGGATCGCTTCGTCGAGACGGTCAAGGCGACGAGGAGCGCGCTGGATACGGATCTCGCGCCATTCCGGGCCGCGGTCGCGGCAGGCGTCCCGCTGGTGATGCTGTCCAACGCGACCTACACGGCGCTCGACCCCGACAACGCGGCGGGCTGGTCGCGTGCGATCGCGACCGACCTGCTCCGCGGCGAGCTCGGGTTCACCGGCGTGTCGATCACCGACTCCCTCAACGGGACCGCGAAGGCGCGCGGCGTGTCGGCCCGGTCGCTTGCGGCCCTCGCAGCCCGCGCGGGCGTGGATCTCGTGATGCTCACGGGCCTCGAGGACGCGACCGCCGACGCCTACACCACGCTGCTCCGGCGCGCCGAGTCCGGCTGGCTCGAGCGGGCGCAGCTCGAGGCGTCGTACGCACGGATCCTGGCGCTCAAGGCGACGATCGGGAGCTGACGCGCCGCCTGCTAGGCTGGTGGCAACCCGATGTCCCCAGCCAGGGACACCGGGCGAGGACCCGGAGGCGACGGAACCGCTTCCGGGTCTGCCTGTCCCTGGCGCACGGAGGACCTGGCGTGGGCAACGGCGTGCTGGAGATGCGCCTCGTCGTGACGGCCGCGGACTACGAGGCGGCGCTCGCGTTCTACCGGGATGGGCTCGGCCTGGTCCAGCTCGCGGCCTTCGACGACGGGGCCGGGCACGTGACGATCCTCGATGCCGGGCGCGCGACGCTCGAGCTGAGCGACGTGGCGCACGCCGAACACATCGACGTCGTGGAGGTGGGCCGGCGGGTTGCCGGGCACGTCCGGGTGGCGTTCGAGGTCGCCGATGCCACCGAGGCGACGGATCGCCTCGTCGCGGCGGGGGCGACCCTCCTGGCGGCGCCGGTGCTGACTCCCTGGCGCTCGCTGAACTCCAGGCTCGATGCGCCGGGCGGCCTCCAGCTGACCCTGTTCCAGAACGAGGCCCCCGAGTTCTAGCGGCCGGCGATCACGCGCCCGGGATGCGTTTGCCGGTCCGGCGCGTCACGCTCCACCTCGCCGGCCAGGTCGGACGACGCGGCGGCCGCGATCTTGCACGCCGGCCTTCGGGCGTTCACCATGCGCCGCAGAGGGAGGCGCGGGAGCCATCTCCCACCAGCGCGGCGTCCCACCCGGTCGCCTCGACCGTCGCGCTGGGCCAGTGGCGAGACCGACCCTCAGGATCGGGCCGCAGGGCCCGAGGAGGCCTGGCCATGCCGCAGTTCATGGACATTCACAAGGGGATGGTCGGGATCACGCCCGAGGCGCTGAAGGCGGCCCACGAGGGCGATCTCGCGATCCAGGCCGACGAGGCCGTCAGCTTCGACCATGCCTGGGCCGACCCGGTGAGTGGCACGGTGTTCTGCATCTCGACCGCGCCAAGCGCAGACGCCGTGCAGAAGATCCACACCCGGAACGGCATCCCGCCCGCCGAGATCCACGAGATCACGATGGAGGTCTAGACCGGTCGCCGCGCGGATTGAGCGACGCGCGATGACCGGCTAGAATGGCGGCCTCCCGAGCGGGAGTAACTCAGTTGGCAGAGTGTCAGCTTCCCAAGCTGAATGTCGCGGGTTCGAACCCCGTCTCCCGCTCCACCTTCCCCCTCCCCCTGCCGCGTCCCAACACGCCCTGTGGCGTGTGGGTGTAGTGTCGCGACGCCGTTCGGAGGGACCCGTCACATCGCGCCGCGCTGCGAGCATCTGGAGCAGATCGCCGGGGTCGGTCCGCCGCTGCACGGCTGCAGCGACTGCATCGACACCGGCGGCACGTGGGTCCACCTCCGGCAGTGCCTCGCATGTGGTCACACCGCGTGCTGCAACGAGAGTCCGAACCGGCACGCCACGGCCCACTTCCGCGCGACGGGCCACCCGATGATCCGGTCCGTGGTGCCCGACGAGCCGTGGCTGTGGTGCTACCAGGACGATCGGCTCTACCGCCCCGATGACCCCCAGGATGGCGACGATGACTGACACCCCGGGCCCGCACGGGCCGCTCGCGAGCGTGCTCGCCGTCCGCAGCCGCACCGGCATCCTCGAGCACCGCGAGGCGCTCGTCTATGCCCTCGGCAAGGCCGCGGAGCTGGAGCACCTCGTGATGCTCCAGTACCTGTTCGCGGCGTTCTCGCTCAAGCAGGACGCCCGCGAGGGCGTGACGCCGGAGCAGCTCGCGGCGATCCAGCGCTGGCGCAGGACGCTGTTCGAGATCAGCGCCCAGGAGATGCTCCACCTCGCGCTCGTGCAGAACCTGCTGACCTCGGTGGGTGCTGCGCCGCGGTTCGCCCGTCCCAACTTCCCGATGCCGGCGTACGCGTTCCCGGCCGGCGTCCGGATCGAGCTCCTGCCGTTCGGCGAGGCGGCGCTCCGCCACTTCGCATTCCTCGAGCGACCGGAGGGCATGGACGTCGCGGACGCGGAGGGCTTCGAGGCGTTCGAGCGCGCCGTCGCCTTCGAGCACGACGACGCGGACGAGATCGTGCCGCACCTCGGCGAGTTCGAGACGATCGGCGCGCTCTACCGGTCGATCGGCGTGGGCCTCGAGCATCTCGCGGCCCGGATCGGCACGGAGCGGCTGTTCATCGGGCCGGCGAACGCCCAGGCGACCGAGGAGCACTTCCGCTGGGAGGAGCTCGTCGCCGTGACCGACCTCGCGTCCGCGGCGCGGGCGATCGACACCATCGTCGAGCAGGGCGAGGGCGCCAGAGGCGAGTGGCGCGACGCCCACTTCGGGCGGCTGCTGGGCATCCTCGACGAGTACCTCGTGCTCAAGGCGGCCGACCCGGCGTTCGAGCCCGGCCGGCCGGTCGTGGCGGCAAACGTCCGGCAGCAGGCGACGGGCGTCGTCGTGCCGCTGATCACGGATCCCGGCACGGCACGGGCCATGGACCTGCTCAACGTCGTGTACGAGGTGCTCCTGCAGCTCCTCTCGCGCTACTTCGCCCACAGCGACGAGTCGCCGCAGCAGCTCGGCGTCCTCGCCGACGTCGCGGTGAGCCTGATGTACTCCGCGATCAAGCCGCTCGGCGCGGTCGTGACGACGCTGCCGATCGGCTGGGACGTCCCGGGCGCCACCGCGGGCCCCGGGTTCGAGCTGTTCTACCAGGTCGACTACCTGCTGCCGCATCGCGAGGCGGCATGGGTGCTGATGGAGGAGCGGCTGCGTGACGCCGCGGCGTTCGCCGTCCGCTGCGGCGAAGCGTGCTCGCCCGCGCTGATGGAGCCGCTGGCCAAGGTCGCGAGGGCGCTCGAGAAGTCCGCAGACCAGCTCCTCGCGGCGTCGTAGCCGCGTCCTGGCGACGGCGTGACGTCGGCCTGCCGTCAGGCGCCGATCGACAGCCGGATGTCGACCTCGTCGCCATCGGCGATGCCCTCGGCCTTGCGGATCGAATCCTTGAGCGGCACGAGGTAGCCGCCGTCCTTGGGGAACAGGGAGGTCTTGACCTCGGTTCCGCCGATCCGCACGCGGACCGGGATCACGCCCCAGCCATAGGTCACCATCGGCGCGATCGCCCGGATGACGTCCGCGAGGTCGGCGGGCACGGCGACGAAGTAGTACGGCGCCGGCCCCCGCCACACGAAGACGTCGCCGCCAAAGGCGAGCTCGAGCAGCTCGTCGTCCATGGCCATAGCGTACGGGCCTGCCCGGTGCCGCTGTCGATCCGGTCGTCGCTCAGGCGGGCGGGTCCTCGCCCAGGAAGTGGCGCAGGCTGCCGCGCCACAGGGCGCGCCCGTGGAACGACACGTCGGGCGAGATCGCCTGCCGGCCGCCGTGCCAGACGAGCGTCTTGAGCAGCGGGGTCAGCTGCGAGCCGTACAGCTCCATGCACGGTTCCGGGCGGACGCCCGGCCACGAATAGCAGGACACCACCGTGCGCCGGCTCGAGGTGGGGATCCCCGGTGGGAGGCGATCCCATGCCGGGTCGTCCGGCGCGAACTCCCACTGGTCCAGGTTGCCCTGCGGGATCCCTTCGATGCCCCGGACCACGGGCGGGTCATCGTGCAGGAGGTACGGGTCCACGGCGAGGTCGCACACGATCGCGTGGTCGGGGAGCCAGCCGAGCCAGGCATTGGGGAACAGGGGCCGCGACGTGTCCCGGCGAGCCGTCGCGTCCACGAGGATGTCGGTCAGCGCGAGCCGGTGGCGGAAGTACGCCTCGTTGCCGGCGAGGTTCTGCTCGACGACGACGACCTCGACCCCGGGCAGGCCGTCACGGATGAACCGCTGGTTGCGCGCGTCGTCGCCACAGCGTGCGGCCCACTCGATGGCGTGCTTGCCCACCCCGCCGGCGCCCAGGATCGTCACGCTGATTGCGGGCCGCGAGGGTGACAGGAGCGGTGGCCACCGGCGCTCGAGCGCGTCGAAGGCGGCCGCGAGGCCATTGCGCGCCACGTCCCTGAGGTTCTGGACCAGCCTCCGGCCGTCGTCGCCCGTGACCATGTCGAGCGCGACGGCCTCGATGCCCAGGCTGCGCAGCAGGTCGACCCGCTCGGGGCGGGTCGCGAAGTGGAGCATGGAGAGCAGGATCGCGCCCGGCCGCAGCAGCGCATAGCGGCCCTCGGGCGCACGCAGGACGACGACGATGTCCTGCCGGTACGCCGTCGCCTCGTCGACGATCCGGACGCGCGGCGACGCGGCACGGTACGCATCGTCGCCATAGCCCATGCCGGCCCCGCTCCCGGCCTCCACGCACACGTCCGCGTCCAGGCCACCGAGGAGGCCCGCCAGCGCGGGCAGGAAGGCACGTCGCTCGCCCGGCTCGTTGTACATGCGCGGAAAGCCAAACGTCAGCCGGCGTTCGCTCGTCAAGGTGGTGCCTCCCGTCCGTCGTGCCCCACGAGCATCGGGCCGCCTCGTGTCGGTGGCGCATGCCGAGCGGACCCTTCGCGTCGGTGTCGGTCGGCAGATGCGGACGATCCGCCGGGCGCGGACGCTGTGCGCCCAAGCGGGTGAGGTGGCGCATGACGACCGACAGCCGGGTCACGGTGGGGTTCCCGAGGATGCACCGCGAGCCGAACGAGCGGCGCGACTTCCTGCCGCCGCTCGTCGGGCTGCTGGCGGCGAACGGCGCCGAGGTGCACGTCGAGCGCGGCATCGGGAGCCAGATGGGCTACACGGATCGCGACTACACGGCCGTGTCCCCGGACGTGGTCGTGGGCGACGAGGACGAGGCGTATCGCCAGGACATCGTCGTGGTGCTACGGGCGCCCGAGGGCCGCTACGAGAAGCTGCGCCGCGGCGCCGTCCTCGTGTCGATGCTCCACTTCGGGACTCGACCGGCACGCGTCCGGATGCTGCGCGAGCTGGGGATCGACGCGGTCAGCCTCGACCTCATCCGCGACGACGACGGGCGGCGGCTGGTGGAGAACCTGCGGAGCGTCGCGTGGAACGGCGTCTCCGCCGCGTTCGCGGCGCTCGAGCGGACGTGGCCGGAGCTCACGGGGCCGCGCCACTCGACGGTCAAGGTGCTGATCATGGGTGCGGGTCGCGTCGGCCGCCACGCGGTGGAGTTCGCCACCAAGTATGGCGACGACGCCCGGAACGATGCCCTGACCCGGGCCGGTCTGCCTGGGGTCGAGGTCGTGACGGCCGGCCGCAACCTCACGTCCGATCCCGAGTGGCTCAAGGCCCGACTCCTCGTGACCGACGTGCTGGTCGACGCCACGGCGCGCCGCGACCCGTCACGGCCGATCATCCCGAACGCCTGGCTGGGATGGCTGCCGAAGCACGCCGTCGTGTGCGACCTGTCCGTCGACCCGTACCTGCTCGAGGTCGAGCCGCGGATCGTGCGGGGGATCGAGGGCATCCCCCAGGGCAACCTGGACCAGTGGGAGTTCGCGCCCGACGATCCGGCCTGGGACACCATGCCGCCCGGGATCCCGACCGACGAGCGACGCACGGTCGTCTCCTGCTACTCGTGGCCGGGCGTCCGCCCGGAGCCGTGCATGCACGTGTACGGATCGCAGCTCGCGCCGCTGCTCGAGACCCTGGTCACCACGGGTGGCCTGGACCGGATCAGCCCGGACGGGCGATACCACGAGCGGGCGCTGTGGCGCGGGAGCCTCCGCGGCTGGTTCGCGTCGGGCGAGGCCGAGGCGCACGGCTCGATCGGCCCATCCGGCGACACGAGCCGCCCCGCCCTCGTGCCAGGCTGAGAGGACCCATCGCGTCGCTGCCCTTCACGAGAGACGAGCGGTCGTCGATGATCTGCGCGTGGCCCCCCGTCCTCCCGCAACCCTGATCGTCAGCCCGCTCGCCTCGCGGCTGCGGGCCGCCAAGGCGCGCGAGGACCTCGTCCTCCGGGCGACGGCCGCCATCCGCGCCCGTGGCCACGCCGAGCTGACGGTCGTCGAGACGGGCGATCCCACGGAGATCGCCGCGGCGGCTCGGGCAGCTGTCGACGGTGGCGTGGCGCTCGTGGTGCTCGCGGGCGGCGACGGCACGATCCGCGACGCGGCCGACGCGCTCGCCGACAGCAGCGTGGAGGTCGGGCTCCTCCCGTGCGGCACCGGGAACCTGTACGCGACTGCGGTCGGCGTCCCGCGGGCGCTTGACGGCGCACTGCGCGTGCTCGAGACGGGCCAGGCCCGGTCCTTCGACCTGGGTGAGGTGGGGCTCATCGCTCCCCCCGGCAGCTCCGAAGCGACGACGCCCGTGGCGAGGGTCACGTTCGGGGTGGCCTGCGGCACGGGGTTCGATGCCCAGGTGATCGCCGCGACCGACCGCGAGCTCAAGCGCCGCTACGGCGTCGCGGCGTACTTCCTCGCGGCAAGCAGGCTGCTCCCCCGCCTCGAGCCGCGGTCCACGACGATCGTGATCGACGGCGTCCGCACGGAGCTCGAGTCCGTCGTCGTGCTCGTCGCCAACTGCGGCGAGGCGATCCCGGGCATGCTCCGCCCGCGCCTCCCGATCGCGCCCGACGACGGCGTGCTCCACGTCTTCGTCCTGCGGCGCGGCGGGATCCTCGGCGGCGTCCGGGGCGCCGTCCAGCTCATGACCGCCGAGAGCCGCGGGATGTCGACCTCGGGACACGCCGTGCGCCTGGTCGGGCGGCAGGTGCGCGTCGAGGTGGAACCGGCCGGGCCGACCCAGGTCGACGGCGACGCGTTCCCGACGGCCTGGCTGGATGCGCGCGTCCGGCCGGGCGCCCTGCGCGTCGTCAGCGCACGGCGCGCGTGAGCGGCATGCGCGACTCGCCCGGGCGGACCACCATGACGCCCATGGACGTCGCCTCCCCGCAGCCGGAGCCAGGACGCCGTCGACCGTTCGCCCTGCTCATCCTCATCGGGCTGATGCTGTTCAAGGGCGTCCTCATCGTGGTCATGGTGCTGGGCGCCGTCGCGCTCTCGGACCTCGGCCTCGTCAGGGCGCTGCGGATCGAGCCGATCGCGCTGGCCGTCCGTGGGAGCACGGCCGCGGTGGTGCTCCTGTTCGTGCTCGCGGCGACGCTGTTCGTGTCCGCGATCGCGCTGCTTGCCTACCGGCGCTCCGGCTGGCTGCTGGCGATGGTCACGACCGGGGTCTTCGTGGCGGTCGACATCATGGGCTACGTCGAGGGCACGGCGAACTACTTCTGGATGGCGCTCAACATCGTCACGGTGTTCTACCTCAACCAGCGCGAGGTCCGCGACAGCGTGACCGCGGCCAGTGCGCCGGGCTCCGAGGCCGCGCAGCCTGGGGGCCGGCAATGACCGGCCGCGCACCGGCGGCCGGGCCACGCGACCCCGTTGCCGACGAGGCGCTCCTCCGCCGCTTCGAGCCAATCCTCAAGTTCACCCACGGCGAGCTGTTCTACCCCATTCCGGCCGAGCGCTACCTCGAGGCCTCCGACCTGCTGGGCGGGACGTCCGTGCACGACTGGCAGGTCCTTGTGCCCGCGGGCGAGCTCAACGAGGCGCGGCTCATGGAGCTCGGCGACGCGCCCCCCGGCGAGGTCCGCTACCTGCGCTTCGTCCAGCAGCCGCTGAACCCGATCGAGCTCGCCCGGTTCAACGGTCGTCCCGGCCGGCCCGCGTTCGTGGCGCCGGGACGGCTGGCCCGCGTGGGCCTGCTCGCCCGGATCCTCGACGCCGGGCTCGTCGCGTCGCTCCTCGTCCGGGGCAAGGTTCCGGGCGGGACCGCGGCCGCGGCGACGCTCAAGTACGAGGCGCTGCGGGCGAAGGATCCACGGGTGTCGTACCACGGTCGGGTCGTGCGACAAGGCGGCTGGGTGGTGCTCCAGTACCTGTTCTTCTACCCGATGAACGACTGGCGCTCGACGTTCGACGGCGCGAACGACCACGAGGCGGACTGGGAGCAGGCGTTCGTCATCCTCGAGGAGCTGCCGGGCGGCGAGGTGGAGCCGACCTGGTTCGCGGCGGCAGCCCACGACGAGCAGGGCGCCGACCTCCGCCGGCGCTGGGACGACCCGCGGCTGGAGCGGCAGGGCGAGCACGTGGTGGTGTATGCGGGGGCGGGCTCGCACGCGACGTACATGGAGCGCGGCGAGTACATCATGCGGCTCCCCCTCCCCGGTGAGCGCGTGCTCCACGGCGTGCTGGACTTCGTCCGCCGGACGTGGCGCGACTCGCTCAACCAGCCGGATCCCGGCGACCTCGCCGAGGTGCTCAAGCGGCTCGTCTCGGTGCCGTTCGTGGACTACGCACGCGGTGACGGCGTGACGGTCGGCCCCGGCCAGGAGGTCGAGTGGAGCCCGATCGTGATCTCCGACGCGATCCCGTGGGTGGACGGGTACCGGGGGCTTTGGGGACTGGACACGGGGGATCGCCTCGCCGGCGAGCGTGCCCCGGCCGGCCCGAAGTACACCCGCGAGGGCACCGTCCGCCAGGCATGGAACGACCCGCTGGGGTTCGTGGGCCTCGCGGGCAGCCCCACGCCTGCCGAGGCGCGCGGGGTCATGGTCCAGCGGATCGCCGAGCTCGAGGCGGAACGCGCCGCGATGGAGGCCGAGGCCGATCGCCTCGCGCGCGACCTGCCCAAGCTCGGGATCGAGGTCCGGGCCCTCCAGCAGGCGACGGGCGCCGTCGCGTATCGCCAGCGGCGGGTCGCGGAGCTCCAGGCGGGCGAGGCGAGGCTCGCGGGCCTGCGCGCGTCCGCGGCCGAGCTCGAGGCATCGATCGGCGCAGGCACGGACTACCTCGGGCGCCACGACGCCGGTCTGCACGGCGACCCGCGAGCCCACCTCGCGCATGCCGCCACGCCGGAGCCGCCCGACCAGATGAAGCGGCGGGTGTTCGCGGAAACGTGGGCCGCGCTGTCGGTCGGCGTTCTCGTGATCGCGCTCGCCGCCATCCTGTGGTTCCGGCTGCTGCCGATCGCGTCGACGCTGCTCCTGGTGATCCTCGGCTACCTCGCGATCGAGTCGTTCGCCCAGCGCCAGGTCGAGTCCCTGCTGCTCCGGGTGACCGTCGCCCTCGCGGCGATCTCGGCCGTTCTCCTCGGCTATCACTTCCTGCGCGAGCTCGTGCTCCTCGGGCTCGGCGCCCTGGGCCTGTTCATCCTGCTCGACAACGCGGGGGAGCTTGGCCGGTCGAGGACCCGCAAGAGCGAGCCGCAGGACGACGCCGATGCCGCCACCCCGCCGGACCCCGGTCCATCGTCGGTGGTGGTGGACGAGGTCGCACGCGTCGCGCCGCCAACCCCGCCCGAGTGGGAGCCACCCGCGCTCCGACGCCCGCCCGGCGACGACGACCCGGACGACACGCGCTCGTGGCGCTAAGGGTCGCCGGCGGCGGTACAGTCCGCTCTGCCCAGACCCGTGCGGAGGACGCCCAGCTGCAACGTGACGCGAGCGTCGCCGCGCGCCTCGGGCGCGAGGCGAACCTGTCTGCGCTGTTCCGGCACATCGACGAGGGGTTCTGCCTCGCCGAGATCGTCGTCGACGAGCGCGGCGCCGCGGTCGACTACCGGTTCCTCGAGGTCAACCCCCAGTTCGAGGCGATGACCGGCCTCCGGGATGCCGCCGGCCGGACCGCGCTTGAGCTCGTCCCGGACCTGGAGTCGCACTGGGTGGAGGCCTACGCGCGGGTCGGCCTCGGCCGGGAGGTGCTGCGGTTCGAGCAGGGATCCGACGCGATGGGTCGCCGGTTCGACGTGTTCGCGACCCCCGTGGAGCCGCACGGACGGTTCGCGCTCGTGTTCAAGGACGTGACCGAGCGCCATACGGCGGAGGTCGCGCTGCGCGACAGCGAGGCGCGCTGGCGGGGCATCTTCGACAACGCCGCGGTGGGCGTGGCGCAGGTCGATCTCGAGGGCCGCTGGGTCCGCGTCAACGGCAAGCTCGCCGCGATCACGGGGTATGCGCCCGAGGAGCTCGTCGGGCGGACGTTCGCGGACATCACGCACCCCGACGACGTCGAGGAGGACCGGGCCCAGCGGGCACGGTTGCTGGCCGGCGAGATCGACACCTACACGCTCGAGAAGCGCTACCTGCGCAAGGACGGGCGCGAGACCTGGGTGAACCTCACCGTGTCGCTCGCGCGCGGGGTCGACGGCCAGCCCGATGTGCTCATCACGGTGGTCCAGGACATCTCGGCGCGGCGCGACGCGGATGCGCGCCTGCACACGGCGCTCGCGATCAAGGACGAGTTCCTGGGCCACGTCTCGCACGAGCTGCGGACGCCGCTCACCGTCATCTATGGCATGAGCCGGATGCTCGCCCGCCCGGAGCTCGACCCGGCGCAGGCGCGGGCGATCGGCGCCGATATCGCCGACAGCGCCGAGCACCTCAACGCGCTCGTCGAGAGCATGCTGCTGCTCGCGCGGCTGGACAAGGACGAGGCGGGACAGCTGCGCGAGCCGGTGCTCCTCCATCGCGCGGCCGCGGAGGTCCTCGCCCGTTTCCGGGAGCGTGACCCGGGGCGGGTGTACGGGCTCGTGACGCGGACGCACGAGACCCTCGTGGACGCCCAGCCAGGATGGCTCGCTCGGGTCATCGAGAACCTCGTGGGGAACGCGGCCAAGTACGCGGGCTCGGGCACGCCGGTCACGGTCGAGATCGAGCCCGATCCGCTGGGGGTCCGGCTGACGGTCCTCGACGAGGGGCCCGGCCTCTCGGACGACGACCTCGAGCGCGTGTTCGAGCCGTTCTTCCGCACCGATGACGCGCGCCAGCGAGCCGGCGGGTCTGGCCTGGGCCTCGCGGTGTCGAGGCGGATCGTCGAGCTGCTGGGCGGCACGATCCGTGCGGCGCGCCGGCCGACGGGTGGGGCGGCCTTCTCGTTCACGCTGCCGCTCGCCGACGAGGACGCAGCCGGCGCCTGACCGGCGCCCTACGTCATCCGTCCGCCGACGGTGGCGGTTTGCCGCATGGGCCCCGTGGGGATAGCCCCACCCCGAAGACGCCCGCTGCCCGGCTGGGCGCGAGCCTCGTCCGGGACGACCATCTGGGCATCACTTCCGAGCCCACGTGCGGCCCGCCACCACGCCGGCCGCGCACCACACACCGTTCCTGGAGGGATCGATGCCATGACCGTGAGACGCGGTTCTCTGTACTTCGGGGCGTTCCTCGTCGCCGCCGGCGGCGTGACGCTCCTTGCCTCGGCCGGGGTCCTCGACAGGACCAGGGTCGTCGATGCACTGGCGTACTGGCCGGTTGCCGTGATCGCCATCGGGGCGGCGCTCGTGCTGCGCCGGACGTCGGCCGCGGTACCGGCCGGCCTCATCGCCGCGGCGACGCCGGGCCTGATGCTGGGCGCGATGTTCGTGGCGGTGCCCGATCTGGGCACGCCGTGCACCGACGTCGCGAACGCGTCGACCCCGATCACCCGAGAGGGCGCGTTCGGATCGACGGCCCGGGTCGACCTGGAGCTCTCGTGTGGCGAGCTTGCCGTCACGACGACACCCGGCACGACCTGGTCGCTGCGGGCGAGCAACGGCGACGACCGGTCCGCGGCTGTCGCAGCGTCGGCCGACCGGCTGTCGGTCTCGAGCGCGGCGAACCGCGCACGCTTCGGGTGGCACCCGGGCGCCGATGACTGGACCGTCGTCCTGCCCACGGGCACGACGCTGGACCTGGACACGACGATCAACGCCGGCCGCGGCCGCCTGGACCTGTCCGGCGCCCGGCTGGACACCCTGGGGGTGGACGTCAACGCCGGTGACGTGCAGCTCGACCTCGCGGACGCGACGGTCCGGCGGATGGACGTCTCCGTCAACGCCGGCGCCACCACGATCCATCTCCCGGCGACCGGTGGCTTCACCGGCGACCTGGAGGTCAACGCCGGCTCGCTCCAGGTGTGCGTGCCGGAGACGCTCGGACTGCGGGTGACCAGCACGGCCGCCCTGGGGTCCGTCGATGTCAACGGGCTGACCCGCAGCGGCGACGCGTGGATGACGCCCGGCTATCTCACCGCCCAGTCTCGCGCGGACCTGGCCGTCTCGGCCAGCGTCGGCAGCGTGGACATCAATGCCGAGGGAGTGTGCAAGTGAACCCGCGACGCCTCTACCGCAGCCGAACCGACCGCCCCATCACCGGCATCGCCGGCGGCATGGCGGAGTACCTCGACGTCGACCCGACCGTCGTCCGGATCCTGTGGGTCCTGGCCGCGATCTTCTCCGGCGGCCTGGCGATCCTCCTCTACATCGTCCTCGCGTTCGTGATCCCGACCAACCCGTTCCAGGGTGGACCGATCCCGACGGCTGCCACCTCCGGCAGCACCGGCTGGGGCCAGCCCGCCGCGGGGTCGGCCCAGGGCACGAACTCCGCCTGGACGGCCGGAGCCGCCCCGGCGTGGAGCCCCGACTGGAGCGCCCAATGGGAGGCGCAGCGCGCCGCCCGCGCCGAGCGGCCCGGTCGTGCGGGGCTCATCATCGGCACCGTGCTGATCGTGTTCGGGGCTTTCGCCCTCGCAGACGTCGTGCTTCCCAACTGGGTCGGCGGCGCGCTGTTCGGGCCGGCGCTCCTGCTCGCGATCGGGGCGGCCCTTCTCGTGATCTCGCTCCGGCGCCACGAGTCCCCGGTCACCGCCACGGCCGCCTCGGCCCCGGCGGCGACCGCCTCGAGCACCGTCGAGACCCCGTACGCACCGCCCGCGGCCCCGGTCACGCCGGTCGCATCAGCCGATGAGGCGGACGCCACCGCGCCCGTGCCGTACCTCGCGGAGTCCGATCCCTCGTGATCGGCGTCCCGCTCCTGCTCCTGGGCCTGCTCCTGGTCCTGGGCGCCTTCGGGCCCCAGGACGCGGAGCGGGAGCGGGGCATCGTGGCGAGGTTCCTCCGCTCCCCGCTCCACCCGGCGACCTGGCTCGCCACCGTCGCGATCGTCGTCGGCTTCGTGGTGGAGCTGTTCGCGTTCTCCGCGATCATCGGCATCCTGTCGGCCGGCGTCTCGACGCTGTTCGTCGGCATCGGCGTCGTCCTCGTGGGCGTTGCGATCGAGGCGTCCCGCATCGTCGCCCGGATCGAGCGTCGACGGGCGCTGCGAGCAGACCCGCGCCCACTCGTTGCGCATGGATACCGGCCGATCGGCCCCGGGCTGCGCGAGCTGCTGACCGGCCTGTTCCTGGACCCCAACCGGTGGCGCGACCTGGGCTACGTGTTCGTCGCGTTCCCGCTCGCGGTCGTCGAGTTCACGGCGGTGGTCGCACTGTGGGGCGCGGTCCTGTTCCTGCTCTCGATGCCGGTGTGGGCGCTGCTGACCGGCGACCCGCTGGCCGGCCTCGCGACGAGCGGCTGGACCGCCGACATCCCGGGACTTGCCTCGGTCGCCGCACGGGTGCCCGCCGTGAGCACCGGGTTCGTGGCGGCAGCCGCGCTCGTGGCCGGGCTCGTGCTGCTGCCGATCGCATCGTTCACGGCGCAGGGCCTCATGGCGCTCCACCGCCAGGTCATCGACGTCCTCCTGTGCGACACCGGCACGCGCGCCCTCGAGCAGCGGGTCGAGACGCTCGAGGAGAGCCGCAAGGCCGTCCTCGACGTCGAGGCATCGGAGCTGCGGCGGATCGAGCGTGACCTCCATGACGGCGCCCAGCAGCGCCTGGTCATGCTCACGATCAACCTCGGCCTGGCCGCGGACAAGATCGACGCCGACCCCGAGGCCGCGAAAGGCCTCGTCACCGACGCCCGCGACCAGGCGCGCCTTGCCCTCGCCGAGATCCGCAGCCTCGTGCGCGGCATCGCGCCGTCGATCCTCATGGACCGCGGCCTCGTGCCGGCGCTCGCGGCGCTCGCTGGTCGCTCCCCGGTGCCGACCGTCGTGCTGTCGTCGCTGCCCGCGGGCGAGCGGCTGTCCGATGCCGTCGAGCGGGCCGCGTACTTCGTCGTGGCCGAGGCGTTGGCGAACGTCGCCAAGCACGCGGGTGCGACCCGATGCGAGATCCACGTCCGGCGCGAGGGCCCGCTCGTGGTGATCGAGGTCCGCGACGACGGGCGCGGCGGCGCCCGGCTGCTGCCGGCCGGCGGGCTGACCGGGCTGGCCGGCCGGGTGGAGGCCCTCGATGGGCGGCTCGGCGTGGAGTCCCCGGACGGCGGACCGACGGTCGTGCGCGCGGAGATCCCGGCCGCGGTGGAGGCGCCGCGCTGAGGGCCCGACCGCGCTTGTAACGCGCGCGTTGCCCGGCGGGGCGGCCGTGTGACGCCGAGCCGGCCGGACCGGGCGGATGGTGTCGGCAGAGATCCAGCCCCGAGCCGAGGTATCCGATGCTCACCTTCGCCCGCGCCGCGTGCGCCACTGCCACCCTCCTCCTCGCCGTGTTCGTCGCCGCCTGCGGCGGCGCCAGCTCGTCGTCGGTCGCGACCGGCGGCGCGCTCGAGTCAACGGCGCCGCTCGAGTCGATCGTGCCGGCCGTCAGCGCCGCGGCGTCCGCGGCGGGCGACGCGGCGGCCACGTGCCGCGCGCTCTCGAACCTCAAGGACCTCGACTACGCGTTCGGGGCAGGCAGCTTCGCGGTGATCCAGGCGCTGGATGCCGCCTCGAAGGCCCGCACGGTGACTGATCTCACGACGTTCGCAGCCGGCGCGCCGCCGGAGCTCCGGAGCGCGGCAACGGACCTTGTCGCCTTCTGGACGGCGCTTGCGGCCGATCCGTCGTCCGTCACCGCAGACGACCCGCGCCTGACGGGTGCCACCGCGACGCTGAAGGACTGGATGACCGCCAACTGCTCGTAGCGGCCAGTCCGGCTACGACCCGAGGTAGGTGAGCACCGCGAGCACGCGGCGGTGATCGTTCTCCGAGTCGGGTAGCTCGAGCTTCCCGAAGATGTTGCTGATGTGCTTCTCCGTCGCCCCCTCGGAGATCGACAGCAGGGTCGCGATGCCCATGTTCGTGCGGCCTTCGGCCATCGCCGCGAGGACCTCGCGCTCGCGGGGCGTGAGGCCGTGGAGCCGGTCGTCCGCGTGGCGCGGGACCATGAGCTGGGCGACGACCTCCGGGTCGAGCGCGGTCCCGCCGCGGGCGACGCGACGCAGCGCGTCCATGAACTCGCGGATGTCGGCGACCCGGTCCTTGAGGAGATA
The DNA here is from genome assembly GCA_036504355.1 of Candidatus Limnocylindrales bacterium. Classification (GTDB taxonomy): domain Bacteria; phylum Chloroflexota; class Limnocylindria; order Limnocylindrales; family CSP1-4; genus CAIXZV01. The sequence goes on along the minus strand of DASXVG010000149.1, from coordinate 47,393 downwards.
GCCGACGCCGCCGGCGCGATCCGCCAGCAGCTCCGTCGCGTACTGGCGCTCCACGTACTGGCTGAGCACCAGGACCGGCGCACCGGGTACCAGCCGCCGCGCCTCGATCGCGGCCCGCAACCCCTCGTCACGCTGGGTCGGCGGCATGCGCACATCAACGACCGACACGTCCGGCCGGTGGTCCACCACGGCGCGCACGAGGCTCGGCCCGTCGCCGACCTTCGCGACGACCTCACCGCCCGAGTCCGTGATGACCCGCGCGAGGCCCTCCCGGATGAGCGCGGAGTCCTCGGCGATGACGACGCGCAGGCTGGGCTTGTCCACGCGTCGATTCTGCCACCGCGCGGTGTCCCGCGACGCCGCCATCGCGGGCGCGGGTCGGGATGGTCGGCCGCGCGCGACGTCTCGCGCAGGGGTGCAGACACCCCTGCATCTCGCTTGCGCGGGCAACGGCCGTCGCCCGCGGACCCTCGCCCCCGTCGGGATCGGCAACGCGCGTTGCCGGACGCACCTCACCCGCGTTGGACGACGCCGGCACGCGCGTGGTGCAGGACCTCCCCGCCGTGTCTGCCGAAGTCCCACCGAACGCATGACACTCCCGACATCGGGCCATCGCCCGACTTGAGAGAGGCCGGGAGAAGAGGTCATGCAACTCAGCGAGCTGACTGAAGACATCGTGTTGATGCTGCCGGTCATCTTCCTCGTCCAGGGCGTGGTCGCGCTCATCCTGTGGTTCGCGTTCGGGTCCCGGGGTGGCCGAGGTGCCCGGTTCGCGGCATGGCTGGGCCTGGTGACGCTGACCCTGTGGGTCGGCTCGGCACTCGCCTTCGTCGTCCTCCACATGCTGTTGTTCCAGTTCGGCAACGGCGCGGTGATCGCGGGCGTGGTCGTGACCACGGTGTTCATGCTGCTCATGCCGTTCGGGTGGGCGTACGTGGTGAGGCATCGCGACGCGCCGGCTGACGCGACGCCCGGCGCCGGGGCCCAGCCGCGCTGAGCGGCGTCGAACGATGACCGTCGTACGCGAGCCGGGGTCGGGACGGGTCGCCGTCCGGAGCGCCCCGCCGCTCCGGGTCCACCTCGCCATCGTGGACTTTCCGATGCTGATGGCGTCGTTCCGTGCGGTCATCGAGGCCGAGCGGGACATGACGGTCGTGGCCGAGACCGCCGACCGGGACGCCGTCCTGTGCGACATCGCCGCGGTGCGGCCCGACATCGTGGTGACCGCATGCGACCCGGGCGACGGGACCGGCTGCAGGACCGCCGAGACGATCGAGGCCATCCGGGCCGCAGAGCCCGAGGTGAAGATCATCACCCTCGACTGCCGGTGCGCCACCGACCAGCTCCAGAACGTGTTCCGCGCGGGCGCGAACGGCTACCTCACCCGCGAGGCGCTGGGGACCGACGTCGTTGCCGCGGTCCGGAGCGTGGCGGCCGGCCACACCTACGTCAGCCCGACGATCGTGACCCAGATGGTCGACACGTACGTCCGGCGGACCGAGGACCTGCCCGACGACCCGTACGACACCCTCAGCGACCGCGAGCGGGAGATCCTCCTGCTCGCCGCGATGGGCCACACGAGCCGGGACATCGCCCGGTCGCTTCACCTCTCGGAGCAGACCGTCCACTACCACCGCGCGAACATGATGGAGAAGCTGGGCCTGCGCGATCGCGTGGACCTCCTGCGCTACTCCGTCCGGCGCGGGCTCCTCAGCCCGAGCACGCTGTGACCGCGATGACGCAGCTGCGGGCCTTCTGGGCAAGCGTCAGGCCGCGGACGCGGCGGGGCGCTCTCATCGCGGTCTCCTCCATCGTCGCCGGCGCGGCCGTGCTCTCGATCGCCCTCACCGTCGCCGCCTCGATGGCCTGGTCGCCATACGTCACGTTCGACCTCGACCGCGCCTCCAACCCGCGCGCGTGGGCGGCCAACGAGCTGTCGTTCGCCGGCTCCACGACATGCGCCGAGTGCCACGCACCCCAGGCCGTCAAGCTCCGCGCGAACCCGCACGCGGGTGTCGCGTGCGAGAGCTGCCACGGCGCCCTCGCGGAGCACGCGGCCTCCAGTCCGGCCCCAGGCTCCGCCCGGCTGGCGCTCGCCGCGGCCACCAACGAGGACTGCCTCCGCTGCCACACGGCGGCCGACGCCAAGCCCGCCACGCTCAGGACGATCGATCCGTGGCAGCACTTCAAGCCCGTCTGCCTCGAGTGCCACGACCCGCACACGACCGATGCCACGCGCCCGCCGGTGGTGCGCCACCCGCTCGACGACCTGCCGCCGTGCGTCACGTGCCACGGTCCCGAGGGCTTCAAGGCGCGGAACCTGCGCCACCCCGACGCGACGACGGACGACGCCGCCTGCCTCGAGTGCCACGCCCCGAACCGCGGCCCCGCGAGGGATGACGACTGATGCGCACGCCCGTGCCCGCCTCCCCTGCCGATGTCGCGACGCCCGCCGCGCCCCGGCCCGTCGAGACCGCGCCCGACCCTGCGGCGCTCGTCCCGCTGGCCGAGCTTGCCCCGGCGATCCAGGAGGCGAGCGTCAGCCGGCGCGCCTTCCTCGGCTTCGGCCTCGCGATCACGGGCGCGCTCGCGGGCGCCGCCGGGATCGCCCGCCTGTTCCCCGTGTTCGCCGACGACGCCCCCGCCGCCTACCCGATCAGCTCGGCCTACGACCCGTCCACGAAGCAGTGGACGTTCGTCGTGGACACGGCCGCGTGCATCGGATGCGGCCTGTGCGTCGTCGCGTGCAAGGAGGAGAACAACGTCCCCGAGGAGGCCGAGTACACCCGGACCTGGGTCGAGCGCCATGTCACGACGACGGACGGCGCGCAGTACGTCGACGCCCCGGACGCCGGCATGAACGGGTTCCCGCCCGAGTCCACCGCGCCGGGCGCTGCCGGCAAGTTCGTCGAGTCGAGCTTCTTCGAGCCGCGGCTGTGCATGCAGTGCTCCGAGTCGCCGTGCACCGGCGTCTGCCCCGTCGGCGCGACCTACCGGACCGCGGACGGCGTGATCCTCGTGGACGCCCGGCGCTGCATCGGCTGCGGCTACTGCGTCGTCGCGTGCCCGTATGGCGCCCGCTACCTCGTGCCGGCCGGCCCGGACACGCCCGGCGGGTATGCCGGCGTGGCCGACAAGTGCACCTGGTGCTATCACCGCATCTCGCGCGGCCAGAAGCCTGCCTGCGTCGAGATCTGCCCGGTCGGCGCGCGGCAGTTCGGCGACGCCGCCACGGACGCAAACATCCAGGAGCTCCTGGCGACCCGCAGGCCGCTGCCGCTCCACCCCGAGTACGGCACCAGGCCCCGCGTGCTCTACCTCGGCCCCGCAGTCGAGGAGGCCTGACCGATGCAGGCGACGATGCGCTCCGTGACGGTCGGCCGGTACGCGATCCCGCTCGGCCCGCGCGCGGCGGCGAACGCCCTCGTGGCCGAGGTGCGCAGCATGTCCCTCGCCCTGCGGCTGTGGCTCGCGCTGCTGCTCGGGATCATGGGCCTCGCCGCCATCGCCGCCCTCGTCGCGATCCCGCCCGGCTGGGAGGTCTTCGGGACCTCGCCCAGCTTCGAATGGGGCCTGATGATCGTCGCCTACGTGTTCTTCGCGATCATGACCAGCGGGCTGTGCCTGTCGTCGTCGCTGGGGACCGTGTTCGGGCTCGAGCGGTTCCGGCCGCTCGAGAAGCGCCACGCGATCCTCGCCGTCCTCAGCCTGTCGACCGCGTTCGGGATCATCGCCCTGGACCTCCACTTCCCGGTCCGCCTCGTGTTCGGCGCGATGCTCGTCCCCTCCCCGTCCTCGCCGATGTGGTGGATGGGCGTGTTCTACGGGCTGTACCTCGTGGTGCTCCTGGTCGAGGTGTGGAGCATGTTCACGCCGCACCCCACGATCCACCAGTGGTCGTGCACGGCCGCCGCGATGATCGCGGTCTGCGCGCCGACGACGCTGGGCCTCGTGTTCGGGGTGCTGTCCGCCAAGAGCTTCTGGCACGGGCCGCTGACGCCCGTGATCATGGTCGCGTCCGCGTTCCTCGCCGGGACCGCGCTCCTGGGCATCGTGTTCTTCGCGGTCTGGCGGTTCAACCTCCAGGACCGCGGGCGCGCCGTCAGCATGGGCATCCCGTCGATCCGGCTGCTGCTCGCGATCGGCCTCGTCCTGGTCGCGGCGCTGCTCACGCTGAAGCTCGTGATGGGCCTCGCCGGCGGAGAGCCCGGGCTGCGGGACGCGACGATCGCCCTGCTCAGTGGCCCGCTCGGCGTGCCGTTCTGGATCGTGCGGGTGCTGCTCGGGCTCGTGATCCCGCTCCTTCTCGTGTCCGTGCCGATGACGCGGACCCCGACCTGGCTGTTCGTGGCCGCGCTCGGCGCGCTGGCGGGCGTCCTCGTCGACCGCTACCTGTTCGTCATGGCGGGGCAGATCGTCCCGATCACCGCGGGCGCGGGCACCGTGTCCAGCCCGTACGCCTCGTACGCGCCGTCGATCGTGGAGCTGGTCATCGTTGGCGGCGCCGCCGCATTCATGGCCTTCGTGTACACGCTCGCCGAGCGCTATCTCGACCTCGAGGAGGGCGAGATCCACGCGTTCTTCCCGTGGCCGTGGCTCACCCCGCACGACGACGAACCGGTCGAGGCCGAGGCCGCCACCCCGGCCACGACGCCGGCGGTCGCGACGGCGGCGGCGGCGACGGCGGCGGTGGAGACCCCGGCGGTGGAGCTCCCGGTCGTCGTGGAGGCCCGGGCATGACCCGCGTCGTGCGGCGCTACGCCTTCCCGGCAGCCGTGCTGACCCTCGTGTTCCTGATCGTGGGGGTCGCCGCGTTCCTGGTCGCCGTCGCCGGCCCGGACCTTGCGCGGATCGCGCTCATCACCTCCCCGTCGCCGTCACCGACGCCCGCGCCCACCCCCGGGTCCGCCATGGCGCTGTCCCCCGTCGGCATCGCGATGCCCGAGGGGTCGGACTGCCAGGGCTGCCACACGACCGACAACGGCGTCGGCACCAAGACGATCCCCGTCATGGGCCACCCCCTGTGGGGCTGGCGCGACTGCACCGCCTGCCACGCGACAGCGAGCCTGGTGAAGACGGCACCCGGACACAGCGGCCTGCACAAGGACCAGTGCCTCGTCTGCCACCAGACCCAGACCGACGCCGGCGTCGCCACCACGCCCCCGCTCCGTCCCGAGCACATGGGCACGGACAAGCCGTGCACCGCCTGCCACGGCGTGGACGAGCACGCGCCGCTGCCCGACAGCATGGCCGGCCGCGGGAACACGTGCTGGATCTGCCACAACGGGCCGGAGTACCGCTACCTGTTCGAGGAGGACGCGAGCGCGAGCCCCGGCGCGAGCCCGGACGCCGGCACCTGACGCGGGCGTGCCGTCAGGCGCGGCCCCTCACCATGTCGATGAGCCGGCCGACGACACGCTCGCCGTCCGCGCGCAGCCCGTTGTGCTCGTACTCGTTCGTCTCCCAGGCCCGGAGTCCCCGGACGAACGCGGCCGTCTCGCGGGCGAACTCGCGCTCCACGTACACGTCGTTGGTGTAGATCGTGGCGACGACCGGGACCTCGTTGCGTGCGAGGCGGTCCGCGTCGTACAGGCGCGGCCACGGATGCTCCGCGAGCAGCATCGCCGCCTCGCGATGGCCGTACAGCCCCGCGTAGTCCTCCCACATCCAGGGGTAGACATGCTCGGCGGTGAACAGTCCCTGGGTCGCGATCTCGTCCGGCAGGAGCCGGTCCGCGGACCACCTGGTCGCGACGCCGTCCGCATACGACGACTCGTGGAGCGTCGCGTAGATCGGGTTGCGCTCCCAGCGGACGGCGCCCTCGACGTCGGCGAGGAACGCCGGCGACCCGAACGGCAGCTCGATGACGTGGTGGAGCAGCTCGAAGCCCGCCGAGTCCCCGAGCCACATGCCCAGCTGGCGGAACCGGCGTGCCGTCAGCCGGTCGCCGTTCGGGAGGCGCACGTCCTCGCCGTCGAGCCGGGCGAGGATCTCGCGCACGCGCGACCGGTCGCCCGGGTAGCGGGCGAAGTAGCGGCCGTTCGCAGCGAGGACCTGGCGGTAGGTTGCCCCGTAGATGTCGTCCACCGGGCGCCCGACGGGCGACAGGCCGCCGGTGAGCAGGGCCTCCCGGAGACCCTCGGGGGCGAACGAGAGGTACGTGAGCGAGGTGAACCCGCCGAAGCTCTGGCCGAGGACCGTCCACGGGGGCGAGCCGAGCTCGGTGCGGATCGCCTCGCAGTCGCGGACGATGCCGTCGGCGCGGAACAGCGCGAGGTAGTCGGCCTGCGCGCGGGCGGTGTCGCCCGGGATGACGCGCCCGACGGGCGTCGAGCGGCCGGTCCCCCGCTGGTCGAGCAGCAGCACGCGGTACTCGTCGAGCGCCCGCTTCATCCAGCCCGTCGGCGGGCTGGTGGGTCGGGCCGCCTCGAAGCCCGGACCGCCCTGGAGGAAGACGAGGTACGGGCGGTCGAGCCCGTCGGGCGCCGCGACCTCGCGGGTGAACACGGTGATCGTCCCGGCGCCCGGGTCCCCGTGGTCGAGCGGCACCGTGTGCTCGCGCTCGGTGAGGACAGCGCCCGGGACGCGGTACGTGGTCGGGGTGGCCATCGAGCGTCCTCCTACCAGCGCTGGTGGACCAGCGGCCGGATCCGCGTGTCGTAGATCTCGCGGATCCGGGTCATCGCTGCATCGTCGAGCGGCGGAAGGGCGGCCGCGGCGGCGTTCGCGCGGGCCTGCTCCGGCGACTTGGCGCCGGGGATCGTGGCGCTGACACCGGGGTGCATGAGGATCCAGCGCAACGCGAGCTGGGCGAGCGTCGCCCCCGGCGGCACCAGCGCCCGGATCTCCTCGACGGCGGCGAGGCCCGCGTCGTAGTCTACGCCGGCAAACGTCTCCCCGCGGTCGAACGACTCGCCGTGCCGGTTGAACAGCCGGTGGTCGTCGGCCTCGAAGGCGGTGTCGCGGGTCAGCTTGCCGGTGAGCAGCCCCGACGCCAGCGGGACCCGGGCGAGCACGCCGACGTCCCGCCGGAGCGCCTCGTCCAGGAATCGCTCGGCCGGCCGCTGGCGGAACGCGTTGAACACGATCTGGACGCTCGCCACGCCGGGGTATTCGAGCGCCTTGAGACCCTCCTCGACCTTCTCCACGCTGACCCCGTAGTGCGCGATGGACCCGTCCGCGACCAGCTCGTCGAGGGCGGCGAACAGCTCCGGCATGTAATAGGCCTGTGTCGGGAGGCAGTGGAGCTGGACGAGATCGAGCGTGTCCATGCCCAGGTTCTCGCGGCAGCGGTCCACCCACGACCGGAAGGCCTCGGGCGTGTACTCGCGGACGTCGAGCGGGGCACGCCGTCCGATCTTCGTGGGCACGAAGAACTGCTCTCCGGGCCGCTCGGCGAGGAAACGCCGGATGACCCGCTCCGACCGCCCGTCGCCGTAGACGTCCGCGGTGTCGATGAGCGTCACGCCCGCGTCCGCCGCCGCATGCAGCGCCCTGAGGCTGTCCGCGTCGTCCACGGTCCCCCACGACCCGCCGATCGCCCACGCCCCGAAGCCGATGACGCCGACCTCGCGGCCGGTCTTGCCGAGACGGCGCTGTTCCATGGCGGACGGGCTCCAGGTGCACATGCCGGCGGCGCACCGGCTCGTCCCAGCGTATCCCCGCCGCAATCGCGGCGCGGGACGGGACTACCATCTGGGCACGTCACCCACAGGAGCCCGCTGCCCGATGCCCGACAAGCGCTTCGATCGGATCCACGAGTTCATCGCGCCACTTCGCGTCAAGCCGGGCGCGAGGGTGCGCCTCCCCAGGGACTACGACCCCCGGTTCACGGCCGACTTCGTCAAGAAGGAGCAGTCGACCGAGTTCCTGGACCAGGGGATCGCCTGGCTGAGCGAGTTCCAGATGCGCCTCGCCGCCCAGGACACGTGGAGCCTGCTCGTTATCTTCCAGGCGATGGACGCGGCCGGCAAGGACGGGACGATCCGCCACGTCATGAGCGGCGTCAACCCGCAAGGCGTCGAGGTGACCTCGTTCAAGGTCCCGAGCGAGCTCGAGCGCGACCACGACTACCTGTGGCGTGCCGCGCTGCGTCTCCCGGCGCGCGGGATGATCGGCATCTTCAACCGCTCCTACTACGAGGAGACGCTCGTCGTCCGTGTCCATCCCTCGATCCTCGCGAGCCAGAAGCTGCCCAGGCGGTCGAAGGGCCGGGATGTCTGGCAGCGCCGGTTCCGCGAGATCAACGAATGGGAGCGCTACCTGACCGACAACGGCACGAAGATCGTCAAGCTGTTCCTCAACGTGTCGAAGGAGGAGCAGAAGGGTCGCTTCCTCGACCGCATCGAGCAGCCCGAGTCGAACTGGAAGTTCGGCGCCGCGGACGCCCGCGAGCGCCAGTACTGGGACGACTACCAGAAGGCGTACGCGGACATGCTCAGCCACACCTCGACGCCGTGGGCGCCGTGGCACGTGATCCCGGCGGATCGCAAGTGGTTCATGCGCGTCGCCTCCGCGGCCGTGATCCTCGACGCACTGATGGAGATCGACCCCCAGTTCCCGGTCGCCACGCCGGAGGCCCGGGCGGACATGGACGCGGCGAAGCAGCTGCTGCTGGCCGAGGACGGGCCCGGGACTCCCACGGCGCCACCCGCCCCGGGCGCCTGACGCGGCGTCCGGTGCGGCCGGCCGGCACCGCAGGACGTCCCCGCCGCCTGGGCTCGTTGCGCTCCCGGACCGCTGGGCGCATGCTGGGAGCCTGACCGAACAGCGGCCCGATCCCGGGTCGTCCGTCGGTTGGCCCTGGAAGGCAACCTCCCAATGGCGTCCAGCCCTCCCCGCGACGACGCCGCGCAGGCGCCGCGCCTGCTGATCGTCGATGACCACGAGGTCGTCCGCGCCGGCCTCGTGTCGGTCCTCGAGCGGCACGGCCTGTTCCAGGTCGTGGCGCAGGCGGGCTCGCGCGCGGAGGCGCTCGCCCAGGCGATCCGTTTCTCGCCGGAGCTCGTGCTCATGGACATGCGCCTCCCGGACGGGTCGGGCGTCGAGGCCGCGCACGACATCCGCGAGGTCCTCCCGGACGTGCGCGTCGTGTTCCTCACGAGCTCCGTCGACGACGAGGACGTCCTCGCGGCGATCCTCGGAGGGGCGAGCGGCTACGTCCTCAAGCAAACCCGGGCGCCGGCGCTGATCGCGACGCTCCAGGCGGTGGCGCGCGGCGAGTCGCAGCTGGACCCGGCCGTCACGGGGATGGTCCTCGACCGGGTTCGGCGGATGGCCACGGGCGAGCTGCGCGACGAGACCGAGCTGCTCACGCCGCAGGAGCAGAAGATCCTGCTGCTCCTGGCGGATGGCAAGACGAACAAGGAGATCGCCGCGATCGTGTTCCTGTCGGACAAGACGGTGAAGAACTACGCGAGCTCGATCTTCAAGAAGCTGAACCTCGAACGGCGATCCCAGGCGGCCTCGTTCGTCGCACGCAGCGGCCGGATGAACCCATGGACGACCGGCCCCAAGGAGACCCCATGACCGCCCGAACCTTCCGCCCCCGTCGGCTGCCACTCCCCGACGGGGAGTACCTCGCGCTGCGCGCCGACGGCACGATCCAGCATCTCGACCGCGACGGCTCGGTCAGCGCGTCATGGACGCCCGACGACCCGGCATGGGGCTCCCGGGCGATCCGCTTCGGGCTCCACGAGTCGCCGCGGACCATCCACCCGACCGGACGCGACGTCCCGGACAGCAAGCCGCCCGCCTGACGCGGCACGTCGGGCGCGCTACTCCACGCTGACTGGCGACCCGAAGCCCCATCCCCGGCCGGGCCGCGGTGGCACGGGCGAGCTCCGGACGCGGTCCATCACGTCGGTCATGGCCGCGGACGCGACGCCGATGACCGTATCCGCCGCCCCGTAGTACAGGAGCAGCCGGTCGGTCACCGGGTCGAGCACCCAGCCACACGGGAACACGACCCGCCCCACGTCGCCGTGGAGCTCGTACGACTCCGAGGGCCCGAACACCCACTCATCGGTCCGGCGCAGGACGATCCGCGGATCCTCGAGGTCCAGCAGCGCGAGCCCGACGCGGTAGATCGGGCCGTCGCCGGTGGCGTGGACGCCGTGGTACATGAGCAGCCAGCCATCGGGAGTCTCGAGCGGCGGGGGCCCGAGCCCGATCTTGCCGGCATCCCACCAGGCGCCGTCACGCGCCTCGAGCAGGAGCGAGTGGTCGCCCCAGTGGCGCAGGTCGGGCGAGTACGAGATCCACATGTGCGCGCCGCCACGGAGGGGCGACGGCCGGTGGATCATCGCCCAGCGGCCGTCGATCCGCCGCGGGAACAGCGCGGCGTCCTTGTCCTCGGGCGGCATCGCCGGTCCCAGGCGCTCCACGGTGCGGAAGTCCCGGGTCATGGCCAGCGACACGAGGGGCCCTCGGCGGCTGTACGCCGTGTAGGCGATCGCCCACGCCTCCCGCTCCGGGAGCCAGGTGACGCGCGGATCCTCGCAGCCCCAGATCTCCTCCGGGTAGCGCTCCTCGTCGGAGCGCAGGAGGACGCCCTCGTCGTACTGCCAGCCGCTCACGCCGTCCGGGCTCCGGGCGACGTGGAGCTGCGAGATACCCCGCATGTCCTCGACGCGGACGAGCAGCACGGTCTCGTCCGGGAGCCGGACCGCGCCGGGATTGAACACCGAGTTGGCCGGATACGGCGCGTCGGCGGCGCTGAGGATCGGGTTCGCCGGGTCTCGCTGGAACAGCATCGCCTCGCGGGTGCGGGTCATGCCGGGGCCGCCACGAGGAGCCCGTCGGCCGGCTGCGGCCGGCGTGCGACTGCCCTCGCCACGCGGGTCGCTCGCACGAGCCGCAGGTGCTCGACGGCCGAGAGCCACACGAGTGTCGACTCGGCGCCCTCGTTGCGATTGGCCCCGGTCGGCGTCAGGCCGTCGCAGCTTGCGCCGCGCACCGGGTCGGCGATCCGGACGCCGAGATCATTGGCCCCCGCGAACCACGCGAACGCCCACTCCATCGTCGCCACGTGGCGCTCGTCGCCGGTCGCGGCGTGTGCCGCCTCCGAGGCCAGGAGGAGCGAGACCGGCTCGATGGGCTGCTGGTCGAAGGAGGCCGGCGTGCCGCCCCGAACCCACCAGCCGTTGCCGACCGGGGAGCAGTGTCCGGCGGAGGCCGTCTGCGCGGCGACGAGCCAGTCCAGCACCCGGACACCGGTGTCGATCATCTCCCGGTCGCCATGGGCCAGCCCCGCAACGAGCAGCGCGCGGACCGGCAGTCCGTTCTCGTAGGTGACGATGCCCTCCGGCCACGGCCAGTCGGAACGCTCGGCGGCCACGGCGAACCGTGCGCCGAGCCGGTCCGCGAAGGTCGCGTAGGCGCCGACGGCCTCGCGCCCGATCCCTGTCCGAACGGCGGCGTCGCAGCCGAGCACGAGCGAGGCGACGGCGCGGATTGCTCGCAGCCCGCGCATCCCCGGCAGGGCGCGCTCGAAGATGTCGATGGCGCGCGCGGCAAACACCGGGTCCGGGGCGGCGGTCGCGTCGCCCAGCGCATGCATCGCGCGACCCTGGCAGTCCTCGGACCCGAGGCCGCCGATCCACGCTCGGTCCATGCCCCGGAAGTTGCGGAACCGGCCGGCGTCCGCGTCGAATGCCTCGTCGAGGAAGCGGAGGTTGCGCCACGCGTGCCCGGAGACCGCGTTCCAGCCGATGGCGCGGGCGTGGAGCAGGTCCACCTGGAGCGCCCGGGCCACGTCGTCCGTGCAGTAGCCGTGCGCCGGGTCCGGCACCGCGTGGATCGCGTGCTGGAAGATCCCGGTCCCGTCGGACAGCTCATCGAGGTGGACCCGGGACACGGCCGGCAGGGACACGAGCTCAGGCACCGGCGGCCACCGCGCCGAGCGGCGCAGCCAGGATGCGCGGGTACCCGACGACCCGGTCGAACACGCCGCGGTAGGCGGCGCCCACCTCGTCCCAGACCATCCTGCGGCTGTGGGCGTACGCACGGCCGCCCATGACCGCGCGAGCGCGGTCATCCGCCAGGAGATCGCCGAGCGCGGTCGAAAGGGCGGTCGGCGAGTCGGGTGCAACGAGGAGGCCGCGTCCGTCCGCGAGCAGCTCTGCGGCGTAGGCATACGGCGTGGACACGACCGCGCGGCCGGCGCCCATCGCGTACGACAGCGTGCCGGACACGATCTGGTCGAGGTTGGGATACGGGGTCACGAACACGTCCGCAGACTCCAGCCAGCGGGTCAGCTCCGAGCGACCGACGAACCGGTCCACGAACCGCACGTGCGCGCTGACGCCGAGCGCCTCGGCGCGTGCCGCCAAGCCCTCGCGGTAGCGCTCTCCCTCGCGGCGGACGAGCTCCGGGTGCGTGGCGCCGACGATGACGTAGATGACCTCCGGGTGGCGCGCGACGACGCCCGGCAGCGCCTCGATGGCGAGCTCGTAGCCCTTGCCCGGGCCGAGCAGCCCGAAGCTCAACAGGACCTTGCGGCCCTGGAGGCCCACGGTCGGCTTGACGGCGTCGGCCTCGACCATCGGCAGGTCGGGCACGCCGTGCGGGATGACGTCCACGCGGGACGGGTCGATGCCGTACGCCGTGGTCAGCAGGCGCGCCGCGGCGCGCGACATCACGACGGTCGCCGATGCGGCGCGGACGAGATCGGTGAGGATCCGCCGCTGGCGCAGCGTCGGCGTCTTGAGGACGGTGTGCAGCGTGGCTACGGCGGGGACGTCGAGGCCGTCGACGAAGTCCAGGACCCCGGCGCCGTCGTCGTCGCCCCAGATCCCGTACTCGTGCTGGACGGAGACTAGGTCGACGCAGCGCGACACGCGAGCGGCGGTCCGGCTCCAGGTCGGGCCTGCGTGCCCCGCGACCGTGAGGCGGTGATGGACCTCGGGGCCGTACGCCAGGCCGTCGCCGGTCCCGTCGAGCGCCACGACCTCGCCGCCGCCAACGGCTCGGCGCAGATCGCTCGTGAAGGTGGCGATGCCGCAGCGGCGCGGCGGGTACGTCGAGACGAACGCGGTCCGGACGATGGCGAGCTCCGATCCTGGGCGCGCGAGGGCGCGGGGGGAGGCTGCGGAAGGTGCCTGGAGGCGTGGTGCCCGGTGCACGCGGATCGCGCACCGGGCACCCTGCGACGTCAGGCGGCGCTCACCCGGCTGGCCCGGGGGCCCTTGGGGCTGGCCTCGATCTCGAACGTGACCTTCTCGCCGCCGAGGAGGCGGTCGAAGTTCAGCGAGCTGTCCAGGCCGTCGCGATGGAAGAAGTATTCCTTCGCGTCGTCGGCGACGATGAAGCCGAAGCCGCGCTCGGCAACGACCTTCTTGATGGATCCGGTGGTCATGATGTGACCCCTTTGGTCTCCCCGAACGCGGAGCGGCAGGCGCACGGTCCGTTCGAAGAGGTCGACCACGCGGAGGTTCGTCACAGGCGGTAACGAGCTTCCACCATACCACCGCCGCATAGCGGGACCCCACCGGCGCCCGCGTCAACCCTTGCGTCTTCCTTCCCCGCGCCGGCTCGAGCCTCGTGTCAGCGACCGAGTCGCCACTGCCAGCGGCGGGCCGCATGGAGGCGGACCTGGAGCTGCTGTTCGGTGGCTTCGGTCACGCGCCGCGTGCCCGCGGACCGGTTGAGCTCCAGGTTCACGGCCGCGTACGAGAGGCCGCTGACGCGCGCGATGTCCTTCGCCGCCTCGGCGTTCGCGAGCCGCAGGCGGTCCTTCGCCTGGCGCCGGGTCATGCCATGCCCGCCATCCGCGGACATCGCCGCGACCGGCGGCGGCGGGCCGAGCTCGATCTCGATCCCCGTATCGGCGCCGTCCGACCAGTCGTCGGGCAGCGGCTCGTGCCACGAGGCGGAGGCGTCCCCCGCGACGGCGACCGCGGACAGGGCCGCGAACAGCGACAGCTGGTCGCCCAGCATCACGGCGTCGTCGGGACCCTGGCGGAGCGGCCGGTCCTCGTCGTCGCGGTGGGTCCTGCGCAGCGAGTGGCGGCGTGCCTCCGCGATCTCGGCGGCCCTGATCCGGAGCCGCAGGTCGTCCGGGATGTACAGCCACGCACGCTGGTCGCGGATGCCGGGGACCCAGCGCACGAACCGCCCGACCGCCTGGCGGAAGAACAGGTCCGTGGTCACGGTCGTCGCGTAGACGCCCACGCGGAGGCGCGGGATGTCGACGCCCTCGGAGACCATCCGCACGGCGACGAGCCACGGCTCCCGGCCCGTCGCGAAACCGGCGATGCGGTCGCTCGCCTCCGGGTCGTCGGACGTGACCACGACCGCGTGCTGCCCGAAGTCCCGCCGGAGCATCCCCGCGATCCCGCGGGCGTGGTCCTGGTCGATCGCGATGACCAGGCCGCCGGCGTCCGGCTGGTGACGACGAACGTCGCTGAGCCGCTCCACCGCCTGGCGCAGGACGGACCGCAGCCACTCGCCCTCGAGCGAGAGCGCCGTCCGGAGACGCTGGTTGGCGAGCTGGCTCGCCAGCGGGTCGTCGAACGTTGCCGCATGGACGTTCCCGTCCGGCGCGCTCCACTCCATCTCGCCGCCGATGCGCGGGAAGTACACCGGTCGCACGACCCGCCCCTCGCGCAGCGCATCGCCGTAGCCATACTCGAAGTCCGGGACGGCCTCGTCGGCCTCGTAGCGCACGAACGGGATCGCCCGCGTGTCACTGCGAAACGGGGTCCCCGAGAGCGACAGCCGCCGGGCGCTGTCCCCGAAGGCCAGCCGGAGGCTCTCGCCCCACGCCTGGTCCTCGCCCGCGTGGTGGACCTCGTCCAGGACCACGACGGCGCGGCGGGCGAGCTCGCGCAGCGCCCCCGCGGATGCCGCGACCTGCTGGTAGCTCGTCACGACGCCGTGCATGTCCGGTGGCAGCCCTCCGTCCGCAGGCGTCCAGGCCGGGTCGAGATGCAGCTGGAGCCGGGCTGCGGCCTGCGCCCACTGGACCTTGAGGTGCGCCGTCGGGGCGACGATCACCACCGGGGCCGGGCGCTTCGCGAGCAACTGTCGGAGGGCGGCCAGCGCGAACGTCGTCTTGCCGGCGCCGGGCGTGGCGACGGCGAGGAAGTCCGGGTGCGGCGAGGCGGCGAAGCGGGCCAGGGCCGCGTGCTGCCAGGGACGGAGCTTGACGCTGCGGGACATGGGACGCCGGTTCGGGGAGGGGGCGGGAGGTCCAGTGTCGCACGGGCGACGCCGGCCGGGCCGGGCGCTCGTTCCGGCGTCAGCCCTCGATCGGCCAGCCCTCGTGGTTCGAGAACGTCTCGAACGAGACCGCCGAGTCGAGGCTGCCGTCGTCGTCGAGGCCGGTCTTGCGCTCGTACGCCGTCGACGCGACGTAGAGCAGGCTCTCGAACTCTGTGTCCTTGGGCATCCTCGAAGGGTCCGAGAGCACGGCGTCGTACAGCGCCTGGCCGCTGGCGACGACCGCGAGCCGGGCGTACAGGAACCCGTCGACCGACAGCGAGTCCATGTCGCCGGACCAGATCGACGGGCCGCTCTCGCGCGCCCACGCCCGCCCGTCAAGCGCGTACAGGCGATGCGCCAGCTGGTCCGAGAAGCCGGCGATGTCCCGGTCCGGCAGGTCCGAGAGCGCCTTCACCAGCGGCGCCACCACACGCTCGTCGTCCCCCTCCGCGCTCCAGTCGAGCCGGCCGATCAGTCCCCAGAACGTCGCGTCATCCATCCCCCAAGGGTGCCGCCGGCAGCGCGCCCCCGTCAACGCGACCGGGGCCACGCGCTGACGGTTGGCCCGTCGCCGGGGTGCGCTGTGGCCCTCCGCCTGCCGCCCGACACGCGGAGAATGGTGGTGATGGACAACGACCAGGTCCGGTTCGGCGTGCTCCGCGATGTGCTCGCGTTCGTGATCGTCGCCGTGGCGTGCCCCGTGGCCGTGTTCGGGGGATCCGCGGCCGGGTGCATCGGCCAGGGCGGCTTCCAGGCCGAGTGCGCCCTCAACGGCGTGTGGATCGCCCCGCTGCTGCTGTTCGTCGCCGGCATCGCCGCCGGGCTCGTGACGCGCGGGTGGACCGGGCTGCTCGTCGTGTTCGTGGGGACGGTCGTCGGGATGGTCTCGATCCTGCTGCTCTCGTTTGCCGTGGGCAGACCCGTCCCGGTCGACCCGATCTCCGGGTTCATCGCCACGGTGTGGTTCCTCGGGCCGATCGCCGCGGGCTACGCCGGCGGCCGGATCGCGTGGCGGCTGCTCCGTCGCAGGACTCCGCCCGCGGCCTGATCCCTGTCCCGGTGGAATACTGGGTCCCACCCGTCGCCATGAGTGCCACGAGATGACCCAGCCCTCCGCGCGCCCCGCCACGAACGGCCGGCCCGGCCGCCTGTTCGCCCCCGGTTCCCGCCTCGACCGGATCGACCGCCGGATCACGCTGTTCCTCGCGAAGGCCGCGATCCCGGTCCTCCGCGTCGCCCTCGGCATCGTGTTCCTGTGGTTCGGCGCCCTCAAGTTCTTTCCCGGCCTCAGCCCGGCCCAGGATCTCGCGGCGCGCACCATCCAAGTGCTCAGCTTCGGCATCGTCCAGCCGGCGGTCTCGCTCCCCTTCCTGGCGGCATGGGAGTGCCTCATCGGCCTCGGGCTGCTGTCCGGGCGCTACCTGCGGGCGACGCTGCTGCTGCTGGTCGCGCAGATGGCCGGCACGCTGACGCCACTGTTCCTGTTTCCGAGCGAGACCTTCACGCAGCTTCCGGTCGCGCCGACGCTCGAGGGGCAGTACATCATCAAGAACCTCGTCCTCGTCGCGGCCGCGATGGTCGTGGGTGCCACCGTGCGCGGCGGTCAGCTGGACCCCGAGCCGGGCCCCGAGCCGGGCGCACCGGCCGCCTGAGTCCTGTACGGTCCGCCCGTGGACCCGCAGCGCATCGACCAGGCCGTCGCGATCCTCCGCGCCGGCGGCCTCGTCGCCTTCCCGACGGAGACCGTGTATGGCCTCGGTGCCGATGCGGGCAACCCCGACGCGATCGCGCGGATCTTCGCGGCCAAGGGCCGGCCGGCCGACCATCCGCTCATCGTCCACCTGGGGACGGCGGAGCTCGTCGACGACTGGGCGGTCGAGGTCCCCCCGCTCGCCCGGGCACTCGCGGCCGCCTGCTGGCCGGGGCCCCTCACGATCGTGCTCCGGCGCGCCCCGCGAGTCCCCGACGCGGTGACCGGCGGCCTGCCGACGGTTGGCCTGCGCGTCCCCGCCCATCCCGTCGCGCTCGAGCTGCTCCGAACCTTCGGAACCGGGATCGCCGCCCCGAGCGCCAACCGGTTCGGCACGGTCTCGCCGACCACGGCGGCGCACGTCCGGGATGGCCTCGGCGACCGGGTCGACCTCGTGCTGGACGGCGGCCCGAGCGACGTCGGCCTCGAGTCCACGATCGTGGACCTGTCGGGGCTCGCGACGCCCGGGCCCGCGATCCTGCGCCCGGGCGGGCTCGCCCGCGAGATCCTCGAGTCCATCGCCGGGGAGCCGATCCCCGTCCGCGAGGGCGGCGTGGTCCGCGCGCCCGGGATGCTCGCCTCGCACTACGCGCCGGAGGCGCGACTGCTGCTCGTCGCGCCGGCGGATCAGCCCGCCCGGGCGGCCGAGCTCCGGGCTGCCGGTCGCACGGTCGGCGTCCTGGCATTCGAACCGGGCTCGCCCATGGCGGACGTGACGCTCGCGGACCTGGGCGTTTCCGAGGAGGACGCAGCGCACCGCCTGTACGCCGCGATGCGGGAGCTCGACCGGACCTGCGACGTGATCCTCGCGTGGCCGCCCGACGGGCGCGGGCTGGGCCTCGCGATCGCGGACCGGCTGCGTCGGGCGGCGTCGGCCGGCTGATCGCATGAGCGGCCGCACGCCGCGTGAGGGGCCTGGCTCAGCAGATCCGGGGCAGCTGCTCCCCGACGAGCATGTCCACGATCCGCTCCGAGCCCACGATCGTGCGGATCGTGACCATCCCCGGGTGATCGGCGACGGCCTGCCCGATGACCGCGGCCGCAGTCCCTTCCGGCACGGCGCGCATTGCCTGCAGCACGGCATCCGCGGATGCCGCCGGCACGATCGCCACGAGCTTGCCCTCGTTCGCCACGTGGAGCGGGTCGAGGCCCAGGAGCTCGCACGCGCCACGGACGGGCGCCGGAATCGGGATGGCGGCCTCGTCGAGGACCATGCCCACGGCCGACGACTGGGCGATCTCGTTGAGCGCCGACGACAGGCCGCCGCGGGTCGGGTCGCGCAGGACGTGGACGCCGGGCTCCACCGCGACCATCGCCGCCACGAGGCCGTTGAGCGCCTGGGTGTCGGAGGCGATCTCGACCTCGAACTCGAGCCCCTCGCGAACGGACATCACCGCGACCCCGTGGAGGCCGATCTCGCCCGAGAGGATGACGACGTCGCCGGGTTGCGCACGGTCGGCGGCCGGGGCCACACCGACCGGGACGATGCCGATGCCCGAGGTGTTGACGAACAGCCGGTCCGCGCTCCCGCGGCCCACGACCTTCGTGTCGCCGGTGACGATCCGCGCGCCGGCGCGGGCTGCCGCGGCAGCCGCCGAGGCGGTGATCGCCCGCAGCTCCTCGAGCGGCAGGCCCTCCTCGATGACGTAGGCGAGGCTGAGCGCAAGGGGCTGGGCGCCCATCATCGCGAGGTCGTTGATCGTCCCGTTGACCGCGAGCTCCCCGATGTCGCCGCCCGGAAACCGGATCGGCGACACGACGAACGAATCGGTGGTGAAGGCGAGCCGCTCCGCGCCGACCTCGACGATCGCTGCGTCATTGAGGACGCCGCCAGGGGCCGCGACCGCGAGCGCGGGTGCCAGCACGTCACGCATCAGCCCGGCGGAGAGCTGGCCACCGGACCCGTGGCCCAGGAGCACCCACGCGTCTTCGGGGATTGGCGCGGGGCACGCGAGCACCTCGGGGTGGATGATGACGCGAGTGTCATCGCGGATCGTCATCGGGCCGCCTCCGCGATCGGCGCAACCTGCACGAGCGGCGTCGCGCCCGAGAACCCGCCGCCGATGCCGATACCGATGCCGCGCCCGGCCGCGTAGAACGCGGCGCAGGTGCCCTCGGACGAGACCATCGGGGCGCCCAGTGGCATCCGCGGCGTGCACAGCGTCCCGTACGCCGTGCAGTCGAGCGGCGTGGACTCGCCGGTGAGGATCGCGCCGGCGATGCACGCCGGGTGCTCCGAGGTGTGGATGTCGCCGACGTCGAACCGGCGCTCCGCGTCGAACCGGGCGTAGGCCTCGCGGAGGTGGTAGCCAGACATCGGGATCGCGCCGATCCCGCGCCACGTGCGCGGCCCGACCTCGAACACCTCGGCGACCTGCTGCCGGGCGAGCGGCACGCCCTCGCGTGTGACGGCCCGGGTGTACTGGTTCTCGACCTCGTGCCGGCCCGCCTCGAGCTGGCGGATCGCCATCCAGATGCCCTCGAGCAGGTCAAGGGGCTCGAAGCCCGTCACGACGATCGGGACCCCGTAGCGAGCGGCGATCGGCTCGTACTCCGTCCAGCCCATGATCGCGCACACGTGGCCCGCGGCCAGGAACGCCTGGACCCGGTTGTCGGGCGAGTCGAGCAGGGCGGTCATCGCCGGCGGCACGAGCACGTGCGAGACGAGCACGCTGAAGTTGTCGATGCCCCGGCGGGCTGCCTCCGCGACGGCCATCGCGTTGGCCGGAGCCGTCGTCTCGAAGCCCACGGCGAAGAACACGACCTGCCGTTCCGGGTTGGCGAGCGCGATCTTGAGCGCGTCGAGCGGCGAGTAGACGATCCGCACGTCCGCGCCGCGCGCCTTGAGCGCCAGCAGGTCCGTCGTGGAGCCCGGCACGCGGAGCATGTCGCCGTAGCTTGTGAAGATGACGTCCGGGCGGGCCGCGATGGCCAGCGCCTTGTCAACCTGCTCGAGCGGCGTGACGCACACGGGGCAGCCCGGGCCGTGGATCATCCGCACGCCGTCCGGGAGCGCCTCGTCGATCCCCTGTTTGACGATCGTGTGGGTCTGTCCGCCGCACACCTCCATCAGCGTCCACGGACGCGTGGTGATGCGGTGGATCTCCGCGAGCATCTGCATCGCGAGGACGGGGTCGCGGTACTCGTCGAGGTACTTCACGGCACGGGCCCGAATCGGAGCGCCCCCGGGCCGTCGTCCGAGACCACGGCCGGGACGTCCATGCCCGGCCCCAGCGTCGCGAGCTCGGGCTCCATGACGCCCATCTCGCCGAGGATCTCGAGCGTCCGGAGGGCCTCCGCCTCGTCGACGCGCGAGATCGCGAAGCCGACGTGGACGATGACGTAGTCGCCGACGCAGGTGTCCGGGAGGTACGCGAGACACGCGTCCTTGCGGACGCCGCCAAAGTCCACGCGACCCATCGGCAGGCCCGACTCGTCCCGGATGTCGGTCACCCGACCGGGGATCCCAAGACACATGTCGTTCAACCCTCCCGTGGCGCGTGCGCGCCGGTGTCGCCCGCCGCGAGCCGTGCCGCCGCGATCGCGGCCTGGCCGTAGCTCACCCCGCCGTCGTTGACCGGCACCTGGCGGCCGATGAACGGCTCGAAGCCCGCAGCGGAGAGTCGGCGCAGCAGGTCCGCGGTGACCCGCCGGTTCTGGAACACGCCGCCCCCGAGGCAGACGATGCGCAGGCCGGTCCGCTGCCGTGCGTCGTCGAGCATCGCGAGGGTCACGTCCACGATCGCCGCCTGGAAGCCCGCGGCGAGGCGGTGCGTCGAGCGGCCGGCGACGACGCCCTCGAGCAGCGCCGCGAGGGTTGGACGCGGGTCGTACACGAGGAGCCCGTCAACGCGGTCGAGGCGCCACGGAAGCGCGGCCGCCGGCCGGTCGCCCGCGGCGAGCTCGAGATCGACCGCCGCCTGCGCCTCGAACTCGGCGACGTCGCGCAGGCCGATGAGGGCGGCGGCGGCGTCGAACAGCCGGCCCGCCGACGACGCGACCGGCGCGTTGAGCCGCCGGGCGACCTGGGTGCGCACGATCGCGACCTCGCGCGGATCGAGCCGGGCGAGGAACGGCGCCGCGGGGTGGTCGGGCGTGGCCCGGGCGTCGGGCGCCACCGGATCGTCGAGCCCCATCCCCGCCGGGCCGCCGTCCGTCCCCTCCGCACCGAACAGGTAGCCGAGCGCCATCCGGTACGGCGATCGCACTGCGAGCGCGCCGCCGGGCATCGGGGCGCGGCCGAAGCGGCCAAGGCGGCGATACCCCGTGAGGTCCGCGGCGAGGAGCTCCCCGCCCCACATCGTGCCGTCGTCGCCCATGCCCAGGCCGTCGTAGGCGACGCCCAGGAACGGGCCCGTGATCCCGTGCTCCGCCGCCGTCGCCGCCACGTGCGCGTGGTGGTGCTGGACCGCGATCCGCCGCGACGCGGGGAACCGCTCCTGGGCGAGCTTCGTGGACAGGTACTCCGGGTGGAGGTCGTGGACGACGACCTCCGGCTCCAGCGCGAGCAGCCTCGAGAGGTGCGCGAGGCCGTCGGTGAACGCCCGGTGGACGCGCAGGTCCTCGAGGTCGCCGTCATGCGGCGCGACGTGCGCCCGGGAGCCCCGGGCGAGCGTGAACGTGTGCTTGAGCTCGGCCCCGACCGCGAGCAGCGGCACCGGGGTGGCGACCGGCAGCGCGAGCGGCGCGGGTGCGTACCCACGGGCGCGCCTGATGACGGATTCGCGGCGGGCGACGACCCGCGTCACGGAGTCGTCGTAGCGGGCACGGATCGCACGGTCGTGGACCAGGAACCCGTCCGCGATCCTCGACAGACGATCGAGCGCGTCGCCGTCGTCGGTCGCGAGGGGCTCGTCCGCGACGTTCCCGGACGTGAGCACGATCGGCCGGCCAATGGCCTCGAGCAGCAGGTGGTGGAGCGGCGTGTACGGGAGGAAGACGCCGAGCCGCCGGTTGCCGTTCGCGACCGACGGGGCGAGGGCGGGCGCGCCGTCGGGCCGGGCTTCGAGCAGGACGATGGGCCGCGCAGGCCCCGTGAGCAGCCTCCGCTCCAGCGCCCCGATCCGCACGAGGGCGCCCGCCGCCTCGACGTCCCGGACCATGACCGCGAACGGCTTGGCCCAGCGGCGCTTGCGGTCGCGGAGCCGCCGGACGGCTGCGTCGTCCGTCGCATCGCACGCGAGGTGGTACCCGCCGAGCCCCTTGACCGCGACGATCCCGCCGTCGAGCAGCGCGCGCACGGCGGCCTGGAGCGCATCGTCGTCCGTCGCTCGTGAAGCCGCGGCGCCGCTCGGTCGCCAGGCGAGGCGCGGCCCGCACGCCGGGCACGCGACGGGCTCGGCGTGGAACCGCCGGTTCGCCGGGTCCCCGTACTCCGTGTCGCAGTCGGGGCACAGCGGGAACGAGCGCATCGTCGTCTGCGCACGGTCGTAGGGCAGCTCCTCGATGATCGTGGCCCGGGGCCCGCAGTCGGTGCAGTTCGTGAACGGGTAGCGGTAGCGCCGGTCGGCGGGATCGAAGACCTCGCCGAGACACGCGTCGCAGCTGGCGATGTCGGGTGGGAACAGCCGGTCGGTCGAGGCGCTGGGCGTGCTCTCGTCGATGGCAAAGGGCACCGGGAGCACGGCCGCGAGGGAGGCATCCAGCCGTGCCACCAGCACCCGCTCCACGCGGGCTCGGGGCGGCGCGTCGGTGCGCAGGCGGCGGGCGAAGACGTCGAGCGCGGACGGCGGACCCGCGACCTCGATCTCGACCCGGCCGGCGGCATTGCGGACGCGGCCGGCCAGGGCGAGCTCGGTCGCCAGGCGCCACACGAACGGGCGGAAGCCCACGCCCTGCACGACGCCCTCGCACGCGATCGTGCGGACGTGGCGGGCGGCCGTCGCGGCCGGGACGCGCACGTCCGGGGGGACGGTTGCAGCCATGGTCATAGCCTCGGCCGCATCGACCGGCGCAAGACGTGCCGAAGGGCCCCAACCCGCCCGCGAAACGTCCGCTGGACGGCTCAGGGTGTCGGGGACGGCTCCGCGGGCGTCGGGGTCGGAGCAGACGATGGCGACGCGGTCGGGTCGGGCGCAGGGGTCGGCGTCGCGGTCGGCTGGGGCGTGGGGGTCGGGTCCGGCGGCGTGGGGCTCGCGGCCACGGCAGCCTCCGGCGTCGCGTCGGCCGCCGATGGAGAGGGCTCCGGGGTCGGCGTCGGGTCGGGCGGCGGCGTGGGGCTCGGCGTGGGATCGGGTGCCGCCGGCAGCCCGGCTCGCACCGGGACCAGGAGGACCCAGCGGTGATACCACTCGGAGGGACCGACCGTGGACTTGACGGCGCTGCGGATCCACCCGGTGGTATAGGGGTCGTCGTACGGGCTGTCCGTCTCGCGATACCACTGGAACCGGTACTTGAGCGCGCCGTCCTGCATCGTCGAGTAGCCCGTCCGGTGGTTGCGGATGTCGCTCTCGCGGAGTGGATCCGACAGGTAGATCCAGCGGATCGTGAACTTGGTCGACGTGCTCGGGTCCGCGCCGGTGACGACGTACCCGGTGATCACCTGCGCGTGCCCGCCGGCCCACGCGAGCACGCCGACCGGCATGTTGAACCGCGCGATCGCGCGCACCGCCGACTTCATCGCCGACCCGAACGACGCGTAGGCCCGATCCTCGTAGACCCGGCGGGTCGCATCCTTCATCGCGCCCGAGCCCCAGCCGTAGTAGTTCAGCGCATTCCGCCAGCCGTGCGCATCCGAGCCCGCCGAGGTGCTGCGGAGCGTGTCGTACCGGCGCGAGAACGCCAGGATGGACGTCATGTCCCGCGTGTTCGAGCTGTCGGGGTCCTGCTTGACTCGACTGGGCCGCCACGCGAACCCGTTGCCGCCGGTGCCGCGATACGCGATGGTGTTCAGCATGTGCATCGCGGAGGCCGCGGTGCACGCCGTGTAGTACGGATCCTGGTAGAGGAACGCGTTCGAGACGTAGAGGTTCTTCGCCCAGACCGTCTCCGCGTCGGCGTGCCGGGCCGCGGGTCCGAACGCGCACAGGACGACGGCGAGCGCGAACACGATGGTGGCGCGCACCCGGGCGACGGGGCGGCGTCCGGCGGCGGTCACGGCGTCGCGCATCGGCTCCTCGATGGATGAGGTCAGGCTCCATCGACCATCGTCCGGCCGCCCCCGTCGGGTCAATGAGACGATCGGTCCCCACATGATGGGAGGACCGGTCAACCCCCGTAGAATGCGGCTAGTCCCGGGCAGCCGCGGCGGAGTCTCGAGGAGGGTCGTGTGCCCGAGGGCCAGGTCATCACCGTCACGGGGCCCAGGGCCGCCTCGACGCTCGGCGTCATCGACGCGCACGACCACCTGCTGATCGACTCCCCGGGGCTGCCGGGGCAGGGATTTGCCGACATCGCGCGGTCTACGGCGGAGGCCCGCGACGGAGTCGCGAGCGGCATCAGCACCCTCGTCGAGATGACGCCGATCGGCCTCGGGCGCGACCCCGCCGGGCTGCGGGCGATCAGCGAGGCGAGCGGCCTCGCCGTCATCGCGGCCAGCGGCTTCCACCGCGACGCGCACTACCCGGACGGCTCGTGGGTGTACGACGCCCCGATCGAGCTGCTCCGCGACCGGATCGTGACGGATCTCACCGTGGGCATGCACCCGGCGGACTGGCACGACGCCTCGCTGGCGCTGGATCCTGCCCGGGCTGGCGCGATCAAGGGCGGCGCGTCGTACCACCACGTCAGCCGCGCGGAGCATCGCCGCCTGGAGGCGATCGGCGCGGCCTCGGCGGCGACCGGCGCGGCGGTGCTCGTCCACACGGAGATCGGGACGGCCGGACACGAGATCGTCGACCTGCTGGAGGCCGCGGGCGCCACCACGGACCGGATCGCGCTCGCGCACCTCGACCGGAACCCGGACTGGGAGCTCCACGCCGAGATCGCCGCCCGGGGCGTGACGCTCGAGTACGACACGGTCGGCCGCACGAAGTACCACCCGGACAGCGTCGTGCTGGATCTCATCGAGCGCGTCGCGGCCGCCGGCCACCTCGACAGGATCGTGCTCGGCCTCGATCTGGGCGCCCGGTCGTACCTGCGGGCGTACGAGGGCGGCCCCGGGCTGCGCTACCTGATGACGACGTTCGTGCCCAGGCTCCGCCGGCGGCTGGGGGACGACGCCGTGAGCCGGGTCCTCATCGCGAACCCGGCGCGCCTGTACGCGATGCCCGCCACGGCGGCCCACGCGACCACCGGCACGGGATGAACGACCGCTACGACGTCATCGTCATCGGGTCCGGCTCCGCGGGATCCGCGGCCGCGATCACGGCCGGCCGCCTGGGCGCACGGACCCTCCTCGTGGATCGCCTGGCGTTCATGGGCGGGACGTCGACGGCCGTCCTGGACACGTTCTACGCGTTCTACACACCCGGCGAGCGGCCCCGCCGGGTCGTCGGCGGCCTGGGCTGGGAGGTCGTGCGCCGCCTGACCGCGGACGGCCTCGCCTTCGAGCGCCCGAACACGTACGGGGCCGGCACCGGCGTCACCTACGACATGGAGGCGCTCAAGGTCCTGTGGGAGCGGCTCGCGGATGAGGCGCATGTCGAGCTGCTGCTCCACACCTGGGCGACGGGCGTCCACGCGGACGACGAATCACGGCTCCGAGCGATCCGGCTGTGGAACAAGGGCGGCGAGCGGTGGGTCGAGGCATCGGTCGTCATCGACGCGTCGGGCGACGCCGACGTGGCTGCCATGGCCGGCGTGCCGCACGACGCCCCCGGCGACGGCACGACGGTCCAGTCGCTGTCGACGCTGTTCAAGGTCGCGAACGTCGACATGGAGCGCGCGACAGCCGTCCCGAAGGCGGAGCTGTGGGCGCTCATGGCGGATGCCGCCGCCTCCGGTGGATACGCGCTTCCGCGGGTGGAGGGCTCGTGGCACCGCACGCCGCACGAGGGCGTCGCGCTCATCCACATGACCCGGATCCCGAACGTCGATGCCACCGATCCCGAGCAGCTGACCCGGGCGGAGATCGAGGGCCGGCGCCAGGTGCAGGAGTACCACCGCTTCCTCCGCGATCGCGTCCCTGGGTTCGAACGGGCGGTCATCGTCGCGACATCGCCGTCGATCGGGGTCCGCGAGAGCCGGCGCGTCCATGGCGACTACCGCCTGACGCGCGAGGACGTGCTCGGCGGCACCCGGTTCGGAGACGAGGTCGCGCTGTGTGGCGCGCCGATCGAGGACCACCACGCCGGCGGCGACACCGCCTGGCAGTACGTGGGCGAGGGTGGCGTCTACGGGATCCCGTACCGCTCGCTCCTCCCGGCGGGCGTCGAGGGCCTGCTGGTGGCCGGACGGTGCTTCTCCGCGACCCACGACGCACACGCGTCGGCGCGCTCGATGGCGACGTGCATGGCGATGGGCCAGGCGGCCGGGACGGCGGCCGTGCTCGCGGCGTCGGTGGGCGGGACGCCACGTATGGTCCCCGCGGAGCTGCTGCGCGAGGAGCTCCTCGCGGCGGGCGCGCTGCTCGAACCGGTCGCGGCGGACGCGGCGGCGTACCGTGGGGCCTGACAAGGCGACGAAGGACGGGAGGCGAGCGGTGACGAGCGAGGGCGGACGGGGCCGGTTCGCGGGCCGGACCGTGCTGGTCACGGGCTCGACGGGCATGGCGGCGTCCGCGGCCAGGGCGATCGCGGCGGAGGGTGGGACGGTATTCGCCGTGTCCCGGACCGCGACGCACCTCGCGGCGCTCGCAACGGAGATCGAGGCGGCGGGCGGCACGTGCGCCTGGCATGCCGCGGACCTGCGCCGCGAGCCCGACGTGACCCGCGCGTTCGCGGCATTCGACAGGTCCGGACGACGGCTCGACGCGGTGTACAGCGTCGCGGGCATCAGCGGGCGGCGGTTCGGCGACGGCCCGCTCCACGAGGCCACGCTCGAGGGCTGGGAGACGGTCCTGACCACGAATGCGACGAGCCAGTTCCTCGTGGCACGCGCGGCGGTCCAGCGGATGCTCGCCCAGGAACCGGACGCGAACGGGTCCCGCGGCGCGATCCTGCTCATGTCGAGCGTCCTGGCAGACCACCCGGCGCCGGAGTTCTTCGGCACGCACGGCTACGCGGCGAGCAAGGGCGCCATCGACGGGCTCGCGCGGTCCTCCGCCGCGACGTACGCCGGCCGGGGGATCCGGATCAACGCCATCGCCCCGTCCCTCATCGCCACGCCCATGAGCCGGCGCGCCCAGGACGACCCGCGCATCCTCGGCTACCTGCGCGCGAAG
This sequence comes from Candidatus Limnocylindrales bacterium, assembly GCA_036504355.1. Taxonomy (GTDB): domain Bacteria; phylum Chloroflexota; class Limnocylindria; order Limnocylindrales; family CSP1-4; genus CAIXZV01. The sequence continues at coordinate 20,178 of DASXVG010000149.1, read as the reverse complement.
CAGCCGCTCGCGGCCGGCCCCATCGACACCGAGGCGGTCACGGCGGTCGCGCTCCACCTGCTGTCCGACGAGGCGCGGATGGTCACCGGGCAGGTCGTCACCGTGGACGGCGGCTGGAGCGTCAGCGAGCCCGGGGCGACGCCCGCGCAATAGGGACTCGTGCGCATTGCGGCCGATCGGTGACGGAGCGCACCGTAGTCATGGCCCACTCGTTGTGGGCCGTCGCCGGAAGTACTACCGTGGGCGAACAACGTCACCGCCGGGAGGCCCGCCGCACCATGTCCCGTCTCCGCCTGATCGCCGCCATGGCGCTCGCGCTCGTCCTCGTGCTGCCGGCGACGGCGCTGGCCGCGACCTACGACGTGAGCGGCACCGTGACCGACAAGGGCGGGGCCCCGGTTGCAGGCGCCGAGGTCACGATCCTCGTCCAGGGCACGGACCAGATCCTCTCGACCACCTCGGGCGAGAACGGCGCGTGGACCCTCCAGGTCGACGTCGATCCCGGCGCGGTCCTCGAGGTGAACGGCACCGGGCCCACGACGAGGACGCAGCCCGACAAGAACGGGTGCATCACGACGACGACTGGGAGCGGTCAGCTCGAGGTCACGGTCCCGGCCGAGGGCCAGGTGGGCGCGGTCGCGCTCACGCTCGACAAGGAGATCAGCGGCACGGTGTGCAGCGCGACCGGCAAGCCCGACAAGCCGGCCAGGCCCGGCACGACGCCGCCGGCGACGGACGCCATCGCCCAGGGCGTCGGGGCCGCCGGCAGCGGGTCGCTCCTCCTGATCGTGGGTCTCGTGGCGTTCATCGGGGCGACGATCGCGTTCACCTCGACCCGGCGCCCGCGGCGCCGCTGACCGCCCGGGGACGGTTCCTCGTCCCCTTGCGCGCACGGGCCTGACCGCGTTCAGGCGCGCGCGCCCGCCCCGTCGATCCAGCCGTCCCCGCGCATGACCCGGCGGACTCGAAGCGCGTCGTCGAGCTCCACGATGTGGGCGCGCCGCCCGGGCTCCAGCCGGCCCCGGTCCGCCGCGCCCAGCAGCCTCGCCGGGTTGGCGGAGGCGGCGAGCACGGCAGCGGCAAGTCCCGTACCCTCGTCCGCGAGGTTCCGGACCGCGGAGTCGAGCGCGATGACCGACCCCGCGAGCGTGTCCGTCCCGGCGAGTGTCGCCCGGCCGCCCGACACCTCGACCGCGAGGCCACCGATCGTGCCGCGTCCGTCCGGCATGCCGGCGAGCGGCAGCGCGTCGGACACGAGCACGAGCCGGTCAGCGGGCTTGGTCCTCGTGATGAGCGGCCACAGCGCCGGGTGGACGTGGTTCCCGTCCGCGATGAGCTCCGCGTAGACGGCGTCGTCCCCGAGCGCGGCCACGGCCAGGCCGGGCAGCCGGTGGTCCACGCCCGTCATCGCGTTGAACAGGTGGGTCGTGGTCCCCGCACCGGCGAGATAGCCGGCGCGCGCCTCGTCGAGCGTGGCCGCGGAGTGGCCCAGCGAGGCCGCGATGCCCAGCGCCGCGAGCCGGCGGATGAGCTCGAGCGCCCCGGGCAGCTCGGGCGCGATCGTCATGATCCGCAGCCCGTCGAGCAGCGCCGAGACCTGGTCGTCGGTGAACGCCGCGGGCGCCCGGAGCAGCGCCGCGTCGTGCGCGCCCTTCCGCGACGGCGCGAGGAACGGCCCCTCGAGGTTGAACCCGAGCGGCTCGGCGCCGTCGGCCGGGGCGGTGGGCATCCAGGAGCGCACCCGGTCGGCGAACCGGGGCAGCTCGTCCTCGGGGATCGTCGGCGCGGTGGGCAGGAAGGTCGTGACCCCGTGCCGCAGGAGCGCCCGGGCCATCCCCGAGAGCGCGTCCGCGTCGCCCGTCGCGTCGAACCCGCCCCACCCGTGCACGTGGACGTCGACGTAGCCGGGGGCGAGGATGGGCCCGCTCGCCGCCGCCTCGTCGTCGGGATCGGGGTCCACCGCCCGGATCCAGCCGTCCTCGATCGTGAGCCGTCCCGGGACGACCCCGTCGGCGAGCACCAGCCTCCCGGGCAGCTCCATCGGCACCGATCAGGCCCCGCCGCCCTGCTCCACGTCGAACAGGATGTCCAGCGCGTATCGGTCCGCGGGATAGCGGCTCTCCGTCGCCTCGATCCGCCGGCCCGCCGCGTCCATGATCACCCGACGCTCGACCAGCAGGGCATCGCCCTTCGCGAGGCCCAGGAGCTTCGCGTCGTCGTGGGTCGCGGGCGCGGCAGCGATCGTCGCGGTCCCCCGCCGGAGGTGGTAGCCGCCACCGGCAAGCGCATCGTGGAGCGAGCCCGCCTCGAGGTCCGCACCCAGCACGGCGGCCCCGGTCCCGCGCACGAGGACGGCCGTCTCGATCGCGATCGGCTCGTCGTCCGCGAGGCGGAGCCGGCGCAGCGCGACCACGGGCTCGCCCTGGGACAAGCCGAGCGCCACCGCCTCCTCCGGCGTGGATGGCCGGATCTCGCGGTTGAGGACCCGTGAGCTGGGACGACGGCCGCGGCGCTCCATCTCGCGCGAGAACGTGAGCAGGCGGTCCGCGCGGCGATGGGTCGGGGGCTGGGCGACGAAGCTGCCGCGGCCCGGGACGCGCAGCACGAGCCCCTCGTCGGCGAGCCGCTGCATCGCGTTGCGCGCGGTCATCCGGCTGACCCCGAACTCCGCGCACAGCTCCGCGTCCGACGGGAGGGCGTCGCCCGGCGCGAGCGCCGCGATCCGTTCCCGGAGGGCCTGCTCGATGCGTCGCCAGTGCGGGACATACCGCTCGAGGGTCATGCGCTGGGACCCTCGGCCGTCGGGGCGCGTCTCGCCTCGCCCGCCGGCTGTGCGGCAGCCTCCGCGCCGTGGACGGCGGCTCCGATCGCGCCCGCCCACGTGCCGAGCGCGGCCGCGACGATGGTCACGGACTCGAGCGACGTCGTGCGCACCCGCCGCCGGACCTCTGCGCGGATCGGGTCGAACAGGAGATCGCCGGCCGCGGCCACGCCGCCGCCGATCACGATCGTGTCCGGCGAGATGATGGTGATCATGTTCGCGATCCCGATGCCGAGATAGCGACCGACCTGCGCGAGCCCATCGAGCGCGCGCTCGTCGCCGGCCCGCGCGCGCGTCACAGCCTCCTCCGCGGTCGCGGTCCCGCATGCCAGCGCGAGCTGGTCCGCGCGGGCGTACGCCTCGACACAGCCGCGATTGCCGCAGCCGCACCACGGACCGTCGGGGTCGATCGTCTGGTGGCCCACCTCGCCCGCCGTGCCATCGTGGCCATGAAGGACACGGCCGTCGATGGCGATGACACCGCCCACGCCCGTTCCCAGCGTGAGCCCGACCATCGACCGCGCGCCACGGCCGGCGCCCAGCCGCAGCTCCGCGAGCCCGAAGGCGCGGGCGTCGTTGATGAGGCTCGCTGGGAGACCGAGCGCGTCGCCGACGGGACCGGCGACCGGCTTGCCTGCCCAGGGCCCGGGGACGTTGACGAGGAACCGCGTGGACCCCGTCGCGGGGTCGTAGAGGCCGGGGACGCCGATGCCGACGGAGCTGACGCCGGGCCACGTGGCCACGACCTCCGCTCCCATCGTCGCGAGCCGCGCCACGACGGCGTCCGGCCCGGCCTTCGCGGGCGTCGGTCCCTGGCCCGTCGCGAGCGTCCGCCAGTCCTCGCCGTCGTGCTCGACGACCGCCCATTTCGTGTTCGTGCCGCCGAGGTCCAGGCCGAGGTGGCGCCGCTGGGGCTGCATCACGCAAACCAGTATAGACAGGCGACCGGGCCGCGACCGGGTGTAGCCTCCGTCGTCGATGGCCGCCCCCGACGTTCCCCCGATCCGCGTCCCCGATGCGTTCACGGTCTGGGCGGCGAGCGACCTCCACGGCCAGCTCGGGGCGGTGGACCGCCTGCTCGCCCGGGCGGGACTCACCGACGGCGGCGGCGGCTGGATCGCTCCACCGGCGACTGCGCTCGTCGTCACGGGCGACGTGGTGGATCGGGGGCCCGATTCCGTGGGGCTCGTGCGGCGGCTCGTGTCCCTTCGCGAGCAGGCGCCCGCGGCGGGCGGCCTCGTCGCGCTGCTCGAGGGCAATCACGAGATGCAGGTGCTCGGCGGCCTCGCCGGCCAGGACCGCCTGTTCCGGGCGCTCATGGCGTTCGGCGGCGGCGCGACGCTCGCGTCGGCAGGCATGGCGCCCGGCGAGTGGACGGGCCTCGCCGCGGACGGGATCCGGGCCCGCTTCGACGCCCTGGCGCCGGACGTCGAGCCCGCGCTGTGGTCGTTCGCGCCGTACGCGACGTGGAGGGACGTCCTGTTCGTGCATGGCGGCCCGGTGCCCGGCCAGTCGCTCGACGAGTTCGCGCGGAGCGCGGAGCGGCTGTGGATCCGGAGCGCCTTCGTCGACGCGGTCGACGCGTTCCCGGACGGCCGCGCATGGGCGGCCTACCGCGCGGCGGGGATCAGCCGGGTCGTCCACGGGCACACCCCGGTCGAGCGCGCGGCGACCACGCACGACGGGCACGCCCTCAACGTCGACACCTGGAAGGGCGCCCTCGTCTCGCTGGCACGGATCCCGCTCGACGGCGACCTCGCCGCCTCGACCGTGCTCACGGAGCCGGCCCAGCCCCGGGCCATCGAGGACAGTCCGATCGGCGCCGACGAGGTCCGGGCGTTCGATGCGCAGCTGCCCGCGATCGTGGACGCGTGGCTGGCCGAGGTGGGGACCGACCACCCGCGTCGCTGACGCCGGCCCGCGTCGCTCAGGCGCGGCCCGCGGCGACCTCGGACTCGCGCGTTCGTCCGGCGAGGCGGATGAGGTCCTCGTGGAGCTCGAACCAGGCGCCGTGGTAGCTGTCCACGCGCGGCGAGGCGACGAACTTCCCGTTGCCGGCCGCGGCCTGCTCAGCCGCCGCGGCGAGGCGTTCCCCGTACCAGGCGATGCGCCTCGGGGCGTCATCGAGGCCAGCGAGCCACGTCGAGACGTCCGCATGGAGGGCGGCGAGGCGACCGAGGACGTCGGTGTCGTACGCGCGGTCCGCGTGGTCATTGGCGACCTGGTCGCCGTCGACCTCGCGGACCTGCCACGCGGTGACGATCGCCTTCATCCGGTGGTCGAGGTCGAGGAAGGCGTCGAGCGCGGCGACGGCCCTCGGTTCGCCCCATGCCGCGGCGTCGCCGGCCAGGAGCGCCGTCGCACGAGCCCTGCCGAGGTCGGTGAGCCGGAACGAGCCCGCGCCCGGCTCCGCGAGCCCCGCGGCGATGAGGCCATCCAGCAGCGCCTGTGCGCCGTCCAGCCGGCAGCGCAGCGCCGAGGCGATGCCCTCCGGCGTCGCGTAGCCCTTGACCGCGAGCACGCGCAGCGCGTCCTCATCGTCGCGGGCGGCATCGACGGAGTCGCCGGCGGACGCCGGCGCACCCGGCGCCGTATCCGCTGCCGCGGCGTCACCGATCTCGATTCCCGCGTCGCGCGCCCAGCCGAGCAGGATCTTCGCCTCCGGGACGACCACGGCGACCCCGGCGATGACGCCCGCGTACACGTCGCCCGTCGACCCGTCGATCGAGATCACCTCGCCCGCGGCCAGCTCCCGCGACCCGATCCGCACCCGCCCGTCGCCCAGGACGACCTCGGCGGCGCCGACGACCGCGGGCTTGCCCCAGCCGCGGGCCACGACGGCCGCGTGGCTCGCGAAGCCCCCGGTCGCGGTGAGGATCCCGCGCGCCCGGTCCATGCCCGCGATGTCGTCCGGGGACGTCTCGGGCCGCACGAGGATGACGTCCGCCCCCCGGTCCGCGGCGGCGATGGCCTCCTCGGCGGAGAGCCGGAGCTCCCCCGACACGAGCCCCGGCGAGACGCCGAGCCCGCGCGTGAGCGCCGGACCGCTGTCGCCGCGGTCGACGACCGTGGTCGGCGGATCCCGGAGGATCAGCTCGACGCGGCGGACCGCCTCCTCGCGCGTCAGCGGGAACAACGGATCCTCGGCCATGTCCACGGCCATCCGCAGCGCGGCCTGCGGCGTCCGCTTGCCGACCCGGACCTGGAGCATCCACAGCCGCCCGCGCTCGATCGTGAACTCGATGTCGCAGCAGTCGCGGTAGTGGTGCTCGAGGAGCCCCGCATGGCGCCGGAGCTCGGCGGCAACGCCGGGCAGCCGCTCCTCCAGCGACGAGACCGGCGACGTCGCGTGCGTGCCCGCGACGACGTCCTCGCCCTGGGCGTGGAACAGCACGTCACCGTACAGCTCGTGCTCGCCCGTCGCGGGGTTGCGCGTGAACAGGACGCCGGTCCCGGAGTCGTCGCCCAGGTTGCCGAACACCATCGCCTGGACCGTCACGCCCGTCCCCAGCGTGTCGCTGATGCCCTCGACCGCCCGGTACGCCCGGGCGCGCCCGCTGTTCCAGGAGCGGAACACGGCCTCGATCGCGCCCCGCAGCTGGCGCCACGGGTCATCCGGCGCCTCCACCCCCACGACGTCGCGGTACGTGGCCCGGAACCGCGCATGGCAGTCGCGGGCGAACGACGAGTCGCGGGACGCCGCGGCGAGTCCTGCCTCGGTGGCCGCGTTGAGCCCGAGGTTGAGGATCGTGTCCATCATCCCGGGCATCGACCGCGGCGCACCGGAGCGCACCGACACGAGCAGCGGGTCTGACGGGTCGCCGAACCGCCGCCCGACGCGCGCCTCCAGCCTCGCCATGTGCGCGCGAAGCTCCTCGTCGAGGCCTGCGGGCCAGCCCGACGCGAGGTACGCGTTGCACGCCTCGGTCGTGACCGTGAACGCGGGCGGGACGGGCAGGCCGAGCTCGCCCGCCATCGTCGCGAGGTTCGCGGCCTTGCCGCCGAGGAGGAGCGTGATCGCCGCCGGGTCGAGGTCGTGGCGATGGTCGGACGCGTAGACGAGGGTCACCGCGCGTCGGACCCCCGTGCCTGCAGGGCGTGCCACACCCGCTCCGGCGACAGCGGCAGCGCGCGGATCGTGGCGCCGGTCGCCTCGTGCACGGCTGAGGCCACCGCGGGCGCCACGCACAGCAGCGCGCCCTCGCTCATGCCCTTCGCGCCGTAGGGTCCGGGCCCGTCCCGGTGCTCCACGGCCTCGCTCTCGACCACGAGCGGGAGGTCCATCGAGGTCGGTATTCGGTAGTCGATCGCGCCCAGGTTGCGGATCCGGCCCGTGCCGTCGAACAGGTACTGTTCCATGAGGGTGTGGCCCAGGCCCATGATCGCCGCGCCCTCGTCCTGCATCCGGACCTGGAGCGGGTTGAGGGCCTTGCCGACGTCGCTCACCGTGACGTGGCGGTCGATCGTGATGTCGCCCGTCTCCTCGTCGACGTGCGCCTCGATCACCGTGCAGTTGAACTCGAAGAACGCCGGGGCGCCGCCGAGCGGGTGATCCGGCTCAGCGTCCTTGCGCGACTCTCCCACGCCGATGAGCTCGCCGCCCAGCCGCCCGAGCCCGGCCTTGAGCACCTCGAGCGGCGTCAGCTCGCGCCCGTCGGGCAGCGTCACCACGCCCTCGTCGACGGACACTGCCGCCTCGTCGACGCCGTGGACGCGCGCCGCCATCGACGCGAGCTGCGCCTGGAGCTTGCGGCACGCGTCGAGGACCGCGTTCCCCATCAGCACCGTCGAGCGAGACGCCGACGTCTGCTGGTCGTACGGGACGATCGCGGTGTCGCCCATCACCACCGTGACCCAGTCGAGCGGCGCCCCGAGCTCGTGGGCGGCGACCTGGGCGAGGACGGTGCGGGCGCCCTGCCCCATGTCGGACGTCCCCGCGTAGACGACGACGGACCCGTCCACCAGCAACCTGACGATCGAGTACGAGAGGCCCGTCGTCGGGCCGGACTTGATGCCGAACGCGATCCCGCGGCCGTGGCCCTCCGGCAGCGGCGTCCCCCACCCGGCGCGCTCCGCGGCGACCCGGACGACGTCCGCCCAGTCGCCGTCACACGGCGTGTCGAACGGGATGAACCGGTCGCCGCGCCGCGCGAGGTTGCGCAGCCGGAGCTCGAGCCGGTCGATGCCGAGAAAGCGAGCGCCCTCGTCGAGCGCGCTCTCGACGGCCCAGTTGACCTGCGGGTTGCCGAACCCGCGGAACGCCGTCGACGGCACGGTGTGCGAGAGCACGGACCGCGCGACGATCCGCACGGCCGGGACGTTGTACGGCCCCGCCGCGGGGTACGAGCCCTTGCCCACGACCCGGTCCGCGATGTCGGTGTAGGCGCCGATGAGGTAGTCCGCCGCGACGTCCTGGAACAGGATCCGGCCGTCCTCCGCGAACCCGGTGCGCACATGTGTCTCGCACGCCGCCCGGCGGACCGCCTGGAACGTCTCCTCCAGCGTCAGGACGAGGCGGACCGGCCTGCCCAGCCGGAGCGCCGCGAACACGACCGCGGGCTCGTACTTCGCGTGCTGCTTGCCGCCGAACCCGCCGCCCGGGTCCGGGGCGTGGACGCGCACCTTCGACAGCGGCATCCGGAGCATCCCGGCAATGACGCGCTGGAGCCAGTTGGGGTGCTGGATCGTGCTCCACACCGCGACCCCGTCGCCGTCCGGCGCCGCCATGAACGCGTGGGGCTCGATCGCGAACTGGGTGACCATCGGGAAGGTCCAGGTGCCCTCGACGATGACATGGGCGCGGGCCGCCTGGGCGTCGACATCGCCCCAGCCCACGCGATGCTCCTTGAGCACGTTCGTCGTCGCAAGCGGGTCGCCCGGGCGACTGGCGGGGTCCTGGACGAGCGGCGCGCCGGGCGCGAGCGCGCCCTCGAGCGTGAACACGGCGGGCAGCGGCTCGTGGTCGACGCGGACGAGCGCGGCGGCCCGTTCTGCGAGGTCCTTCGTGTCCGCGACGACCAGCGCGACCGGCTCCCCGTGGTACGTGGTCTCGCCCGCCGCGAGCACCGGACGGTCCTCGCGCTGCGGCCCGAACCTGGGCACCGGCTGGGGGAGGTCGGCCGCCGTCATGACGAGGTGGACGCCGGGCAGCGCGAGCGCTGCCGACGCGTCCACCCCCAGGATGCGTGCGCGGGCGACGTCGAGCGTGACGAGCCTCGCGTGGAGCGCGTCCACGCGCAGGTCCGCGAGGTACGCCTGCGCCCCGGTGACCCGCCCGATCCCGCCGACGCGGTTGGGCGATGCTCCGACGCGGCCCGGCGCGGTCACTGGTCCAGGCCCTCCTCGACGGAGCGCGAGCCGGTGTCGCGGGCGCCGGTGGCATGGGCGAGCGGCGTGGCGTCGATGTCGGACGGCCCGCCGGCCGCGGCCGCCTCGACTGCCTCGAAGATCTGCTCGTAGCACGCGCACCGGCAGAGGTTGCCGGCCAGGCCTTCCTCGATCTCGTCGCGCGACGGGTGCGGGTGCTCGTCGAGCAGCGCCTGCGCGGACACCAGCTGGCCGGGGATGCAGAACCCGCACTGGACGGCGCCCTTGTCGAGGAACGCGGCCTGGAGCGCGGACAGCGTCCCGTCCGGTCGCGCCAGCCCCTCCACCGTGCGGACCTCGAGCCCGTCGGCCTCCACGCCCAGCACGAGACATGCGTCGACGATGCGTCCGTCGAGCAGCACGGTGCACGCGCCGCACTCCCCCACCAGGCAGCATTCCTTGGTGCCGGTGAGGCCGAGGTCGTCACGCAGCACGTCGAGCAGGGTGTGATGGGGCTCCACGGCGATGGCGCGTGGCGCCCCGTTGACCACGAGCTCGATCAGCATCGTCGCGATCACGCGGCGGCCCCCGCTTCGAGGCGTCCGACCGCGGCCTCGAGCGCCCGCCGGCCGAGCACGCGCAACATCGCCAGCCGGTACTCGGGTCCGGCGCGCATCGACGTCGCGGAGGGCGTCGCGTCCGCGAAGATCGCCTCGAAGGCGGCCGCGCGCGCGTCGTCGGCGGCGCCCGGGTCGGCGAGGATGCCTGTGTCTTCCACGCGCAGCAGCGGTCGCGGCCCGACGCTGCCGTAGGCGACCCGCACGAGGCCGTGGGCGTCCACGCCGCAGGCCACCGTCACCGACGCGAGGTCGTGCCCGCGGCGGCGCGTCCTGCGCTGGTGGGCGCTCGCGATGCGCGACGCCGGAGCCCGGATCTCGATCGCCCGGACGAGCTCCGCCGGTCCCAGCGCGGTGACGCCGGAGCGGACGAAGAACGCATCGAGCGGGATGCGCCGGTCGCCGGCCGGTCCCGTCGCCACCACGATCGCGCCGTGGACGAGGAGCGCCGGCGCCGTGTCCGCAGCCGGCGAGGCGTTGCACAGGTTCCCGGCGAGCGTCGCGCGGTTGCGGATCTGGACCGACCCGACGACCGCGGCCGCCTCGGCAAGGGCGGCCACGTCGCGCCGAATCAGCGGGTGCGCGGCGAGCTGGGTCATCGTCGTCGTGGCGCCGATGACGAGCGATCCCCCATCGCCGGCCCGGATCCCCGGCGCGAGGTCCGGGACGTGCTTGACGTCCACGACGACCTCGGGTCGGATCGTCCCGTCGCGCAGGTTGATCACCAGGTCCGTCCCGCCCGCGAGCAGCCGGGCGCCCGGGCCGTGCCGCTCCAGGAGGGCGACGACCTCGGCGAGCGTCTCCGGTCGGGCGTAGGCGAACGGCTGCATGGTCCCTGCCGCTAGAGGATGCGGTCGACCTCGTCCATGAGGACCTGGGGCGTCGCTGCGCGGATGAAGAAGAACGGCCGCTCGCAGAACCGCTCCACGAACGCGGCGCGGCGGGCCCGGAGCGCGTCCGTGTCGACGAGCGGCATCGCGTGGCCGGGGGCCAGCAGCTCGTTGGTCAGGAAGTAGTTCTGGAGCGAGTGGAGGAACTGGAACTGGCGCTCGAAGGGGATGAGCTCGTTCGTCGCGGGGTCGAAGTTGCCGTCGATGGCCGGGACGATCACGAGGTCGATATTCGGGACTCCGTCGTACATGCCCCAGCTGGGCATCGTGCCCCAGAACTTCTCCACGCCCTTGTTGGGCGCGGCCTTGTCGGACCGCTCCGTGCCCTCGGTCCGCCTGACGAGGAACGCGTCCACGGAGCCCATCACCGCGCGCCCGTCCTCGTCGATGACGGTGGTCTCGGACGCGACCTGGAGCGCGCCCCGCACCCCGGCCTCGATGAGGCCCATCGACTTGCCGTGGTTCGACTCGCCGCCGAGGAACAGGAACGTCTTCCCGCGGTAGTTGACCGCGGCGCTGTGGCTGGGGTGGAGACCCACGTCCTCCATGCGCAGCGCGAGCACCGCGACGATGACCTTCTGGAGGGGACCTGCCGCCCATGGCCCGGTGAAGGTCACCCGGCGCCCATCCCAGCGAACCGCCTTGTCGCCGTCCTGGTCCCAGGTGATGTCGGGCTCTGCGAGCGTGATCTCGGGCGAGATCGTCACGTGCGCGAGCCGGTAGTCGAGGAACGACAGGTCGTCGAGGACATGCGGTCGCGGCGCGCCGCCGAACACGTCGACGCGGAGCCGGGCGGCGCCGCACGAGAACTCCTCGGTGAGGGCGGGGATGCGGGTCATCGGGTCCTTTCCGGGGGGGTCGCTGGGGTCGCTGACGCCGCCTCCGCGCCGGCGAGCCGGCCCACGAGCATGCGGCCGGTGTCGGCAAAGTGGCGTCGGATCGCCTCGTCGGCGCGCACCGGGTCCCGGCCACGGAGCGCCTCGAGGACATCGGCGTGGAGCGCGACGATCCGCGCCTGGTCGGCGCCGGGGATCGCGAGCGAGATGTACGTGCGCGAGAACGGCTCGAGCCGGTCCCAGACCCGGGCCAGCGTGCCGTTCGCGGAGCGCGCGACGATGAACCCGTGGAACGCCGCGTCGGCGGATGCCTCGGCTCCGGTGTCGCCGGCGCCGGAGGTGCGGCGCATCTCGTCGACGTAGGCGGCGAGCTGCCCCAGGTCCTCCTCGGTCAGCCGCGGGAGCGCGAGCCGGACGGCAAGCGCCTCGAGCTCCGAGCGCACGTCGAACGCCTCGAGCAGCTCCTCCGGGGTGGGCCGCCGGACGCGCGCACCGCGGAACGCGGTGATCTCGACGACGCCCAGCGCCTCGAGGTCCCGGAGGGCCTCGCGGACCGGCGCCTGGCTCGTCCCGAGCTGCTTCGCGACCTGCGTCTCGACGATCCGCGCGCCGGGCGGGTAGCGGCCATCGAGGATCGCGGCAAGCAGGCGGTCCTTGACGGTGTCGGACAGGACGCCCCGGGAGATCGCGGTCTCGGCCACCGTTCGTCAGTCCAGCATCGGCGCGGCGGGGGCCGCCGCTGGGCCGGCGGGGTCTGCGGCACCGTTCGCGCGCTCGAGCACGTCCACCGTCCCGGCCCCGCCGTCCACGCGGATGCGATCCCCCGTGTGGATCCGTGCGGTCGCGACGGACGTCCCGACGACGGCGGGGATCTCGTACTCGCGCGCGAGGACCGCGGGATGGGCGGTGAACCCGCCGGCATCCGTGACCAGGGCGGTGATCCGGCTGAACAGGACCTGCCACGCCGGGTTCGTCATCTGGCACACGAGGATGTCGCCCGTCTGGACGCCGTCGAACTCGGCCTCGGACAGCACCACCCGCGCGACGCCCTCGACGACGCCCGGCGAACCGGCGACGCCGGTCACGGCGCCCGTGTCGGCGCCCTGGCCGCGGTGGAACTTGTCCGGGAAGCCCCAGTTCACGAGGTACGGGAACGCGAGCTGCGTCTCCGTCACGGTCCCGACCCAGTCGCGCGGGCGGAACGTGTACGCCCGCTCGCGGGCGGCCCGGGCCGCCGCGACGATCGCCCGTCCGTCGATGCCCGTCGGGTCACCGATGAACATGCGCAGCTCGTTGTAGCGGAACAGCATCACGTCGTCCGGGGCGTCGAGGACGCCCAGCGCAACGAGCTTCTCGCCGATCGCGATGAGCACGAGGCGGACGTGCGCGTTCGCCCCCTGGTCGATGTAGAAGTGGTGGTCGGGGGTGAGCGGCGCCATCCGGAGGTTGATCTCCGTCGCCGTGCGCATGGCCTCGAGGTCGTCCGCCTCGAGGCCGGCGAGGATCTCGTCGGCGGCCGCGCGGATGTCCGCGGCCAGCTCCCCGATCTTCGCCGGGTAGTCGTAGTCCGCCTCGAACTGGTTGCGCACGAGCTCGATCACGGGCTCCATCTGCTCCCGGAACGTGGGGAAGATGAACTCGTGGCTCCACACGGCGTGCCAGCCGAACTCGCGCTGGTAGGGGCCGACGCGCTCGTCGATGAACCGGCGACCGCGATCCGACGCACGCAATGCCGGCACGACGTCGGCCGCTGGAAGCGAGAAGGCGGCCGACAGCTCCGGCTCGGCCTTCGCCTCCTCCTTCATCGTCCAGATGGCCTTGATCTTGTCCCAGTTGCGGTCCTGCGCGGAGTTCTGGAGCCGTCCCAGCAGGGTCTCGTCCACGCTGCCGTGGGTTCGCTCCATGACCGCGCGCAGGTTGAGCGTCGCGCTGAGCTGGGCGAAGTTGAGCATCCAGTGGATCTTCCAGTGGCGATCGTGGATGTCGATCGCGTCCTCGAGCAGCACCGCGACCTGCGCGAGCGTCAGCTCGTCCTTGCGATCGAGCATCCGCTCCAGGAACGCGAAGTTGCGGTCCATCTCCGGGACCAGCCGGTCGCGCCACGAGTCGGCGAACTCCATGCCGTAGACCGGCAGCACGACGTCGAGGTACCTGCCGATCCGTGCCGGGTACGCCGGGTCCTGGGGCACGACGCCGGTCATCTCGTAGCCGTACTCCTGCCCGCCGGCGCGCAGCCCGGTCTCGGCCGGGATCGCCGCGGTGTACAGGTAGCCGTTGATGTTCTTGGCCAGCCAGTCGGTCGCGAACGGCGTCCCGAAGCGGCGGAACATGTGGTCGCACGAGAGCCACCAGCCGCCGATGTCCTCGAACATCGGGCTCAGCGGGTGGGGGCAGTGGAGGTCGTCGAAGACCCAGAACAGGTCCTTCTCGGTCTCGGACGCCCATGCCACCGGGAACGTGTCATCCCCGAAGAACGTGGCGAGGGCTTGCTCCTTGAGGGGCACCGTACGCTCTCCCATGGCCCTCGCGGGCCGGCGATGGCTGTGTCCGCCGGGACGATCCGACAGGTGGCGGACCGGTGGCGGGCCGGTTGCCGTCGATAATCGATTAGCGATGGTATGCACGCCCGGTTGGCCGCGTCAAGACGACGGCGGTCGACGCGCCGCGGATGGCCCAGGGGGTTGCGCGCCCTCCCGGAGCGTCCCGATCCCGGAGCCCCTGGTCGTTGACCACGGGCGGGATGGCTCGTATGCTCGATAATCGATGATCACGATCGCGGCGCCTGCCGGGCGCGCGTCCGGAAAGGGAGCCCGATGAGCTATCTCGACGCGTTCAGCCTCAAGGGAAAGGTCGCGCTCGTCCCCGGCGGCGGGGGCGCGATGGGCTCAGCGATCGCGGGCGCGCTCGCCGGCGCGGGTGCGAAGGTCGTGATCGCGAACCGGACACTCGAGTCCGCCGAGGCGGCTGCGGCGAGGATCCGCGACGCCGGCGGCGACGCCATCGGGGTCGAGGCGGACGCGACCAGCGAGGCCGACGCCGAGCGATCCGTCGCCCAGGCCGTCGACCGCTTCGGATCGGTCGACATCATCGTCAACTGCGTCGGCGGCGGGGCCGGCAAGGTCCTCCACGACGCCCAGGCGTACCCGCGCGACGCGTGGGACTGGATCATGGAGCTCAACGTGCGCTCGACGGTCGTGCCGACCGAGGCCGCGGTCCGGGCGATGATCGCGGCCGGCAACGGCGGCAAGGTCGTCAACCTGAGCTCCGTGCGCGCGGTCCTCGGCATCAACGCCGGCTACTCGGCCTACGTGGCCGCGAAGGGCGCGATCGAGGCGCTGACCCGCCAGTGGGCGACCGAGTGGGCCAAGCACGGGATCAACGTCAACGCGATCCGGCCGACGTTCGTGGACACGCCCCAGGTGGCGTCGCTGCTCGGCGACCCGGTGTTCAAGGCGGGGATCGTGAGCCGGATCCCGCTGGGGCGGGTCGGCGGCACGAACGACATCACCGGCGCGGTGGTGTTCCTCGCCTCCCCCGCCGCCGCGTTCATCACCGGCCAGGTCATCGGCATCGACGGCGGCCTCACCGCCACCCAGTAGGAGCACCGTCCACATGGAGCAGGTCACGGACCGCATCTACACCGAGACGAAGGTGCGGGGCTGCAACCCGAGCTTCGTGCTGACCTCCAAGGGCCCGGTGGTCATCGACACCCCGCAGCTGCCCACCAGGGCGGTCGCGATGCGCAAGGCGGTCGAGGAGCACGGGACGATCCAGTACGTGATCAACACCGAGCACCACGTCGACCACATCTTCGGCAACTACTGGTTCAAGGGGGCCGGGCCGATCATCCACCACCAGGGCGTCCACGAGCGGTTCATGACCGTGTTCCCGGAGCTCGACCCGTTCGAGTACGCGCTCGAGGCGCTGCCGACCGACGACCCCGAGGGCGCCGCCCTTGTCCCCGACCGCGAGACGTACTACGCGAACATGGGCACCGCCGACATCGTGTTCAACGGCGACGTGACGCTCAAGGTGGGCGACCGGACGTTCCACCTGCTCCACACGCCCGGCCACACGCCGGGCCAGGTCGCCGTCTACGTCCCCGAGGAGCGGGCGGTGTTCACCGGCGACACGATCTTCTCCGAGTGCACGACGTGGCTGATGACCTCGGACGTGGACCAGTGGATCACCGCGCTGGACCGGATCCGCGCGCTGGACATCGACCACGTGATCCCGGGCCACGGGCCTGTCCAGACGCCCGCCTACCTGGCGACGCAGCGCTCGTTCATGCTCGAGTGGAAGGCCGCGGTCGCCGTCGCGGTCGCGAAGGGCTGGAGCCGCGAGGAGACGATCGCGCGGGTCAGCTTCGCCGAGCGCTACCCGGTCGACATCGGGCAGGAGTACATGATGGAGTACATCCAGGAGCGGAACGCCGGCGCGCTCTACGACAAGTTCACCGCGCCGACCGCGACGACGTACCCGGCGAAGGAGCCGCCGAAGCGCTGAGGCACGCGCGGGCCGGGGTCACGTGCGCCGGCCGGCCGGCGCGCGCAGTCCTGCCCCTTCGTCGCCCGCTGGGTGGGTCTACGAGCGCACGACGATACAGACGACCCGCCTATCGGGGCATCCGTTCCCTCGAGGGCGCGTGCACGTGACGAACGCGCCGCCGGGCGGGCAGGACGTTCCGTGATGCAACCGTAGACGCGCTGGCCGGGCGGCCGGGCGAGGGCGACGACCAGCTGGTCAGTACCCCACCGACGGCATGTATGCGCCCTCGGGCTCCTGGTACAGCCCGAGCGTCATCAGGTTGAGGACGAAGAAGACGCGCAGGCCCTGCTCGAGGCACCAGCGGAACAGGTCGTTGTTGGACAACGGCACGAGGAAGCCCGGCGTCCCGAAGTCGTCCGCCTCGGCGATCAGCGCCCGAAGGTCGTCGTTCGTCTCCGCCACCGAGTGCGAGAAATACCCGATCCGGGTCGTGTAGCCGGTGATCCGGCCAAGCCGCTCCACGACCCGTGCGCTCCCCGCGTCGATCGCCTCGTGGACCTCACCCGCGCGAGCGTGCCCGTGCACGCGCAGGCAGAGCGAGTTGCAGGCGTACTCGTCGTCGATCGTGGCGCGGCGGACGTCGTACCCGGGAAACGAGCGCCGGATCGGTGCGCCGTGCATCGCGGCGAACGCGCCACGGACCTCCATGCCGAGCTTCGCGTACAGGCCCAGCGAGCGGTTGTGGTACGCGATCTGGAGCAGCCGGACGCCCGGCGCCTGCTGCGCGTGGGCCCGCGCGAGCACCGCGTCCATGAGCAGCCGGCCCACGTGGTGGTTCTGGGCGTGGGGGTCCACGCTGATCGGCCCGATCGCGGAGATCGTTCCCCGCTCGTCGAGGAAGTTGGACCCGATGACCCGGCCGTCCCGCTCCGCGACGACCGAGTAGACCCGCGGGTGGTTGATCAGCCAGCGGATGGGCTCGGATGCCGAAGCGACGTCCGGGAAGTCGTGCGGGAACCCGTGCTGGTCCGCCAGCGAGGCGAACGCCTCGTAGCAGATCCGCCCGGCGTCGGCCCAGTCGGCATCGACCGCCTCGCGGATCCGCAGGCCGACCTGGTCGGGAACGAGGACGTCGATGGCCACGGAACTGGCACCTCCTGTGACGGCGCCCGTGGCGCCGCGGCGTTCAGCCGGCGAACGCGGGCGTCGGATCCGCGCCGGCCGGGGTGTAGTAGCGGCGGTACTCGCCCGGCGACATGCCGCAGGAGCGGGCGAACACCTTGTAGAACTGGTTGAGGTTCGTGTAGCTCACGGCGCCCGCCACGTCGGCCACGGACAGCTCCGTCCCCAGCAGCAGGCGCTTCGCCTCCGTCATCCGGACCTGCGTGACGTACTCCTTGAAGCTGACGCCGGTCACGTCCTTGAACACGTGACGGACGCGGGACGGGCTGATGTGCGCGACCTCGGCGACGTCGTCGAGGGTGATCCCTTCGCGGGAGTGGCGGTCCACGTAGGCGAGGACGGGACGGATCTGCTCCCGCCGGTCCGCGGCGGCACGCGTCGCCTCGGGTGTCGCCGCAACGCCCGGCGCCTGGGCGGCGAGCGCAAGGACCATCCGGAGGCCCGCGTCGAGGAGCTGGCGTCGTGCGTTGTCCGCGACGCCGGCGTCCGCCATGCGCACGAGGACGGCGCCGATCTCCGCCGCCAGCGCCGAGCCGCCGCGCACGCGCGGCGACGTTCCCTCGTCGAACCGGAACGGCGCGAGGTACCCGAGGTCCAGGTCGCGGCAGCCCGCCGGTGCGATGAGCTCCGGACGGAACAGGACGAGCAGCAGCCGGAGCGGCGTCCCGCGGTCGGCCAGCGCGACGTGGGGCTGCGAGTTGTCGATGAGGAACACGTCGCCCGCCTCGGCCTCCAGGGCGCGCCGGCCGAACATGAACACGCCACGGCCCTCGCGCACGAGGGCGACCTCGAAGTGGTCGTGCCAGTGCATCGGGTCGGCATCACCGGTCACCTCGTACTCGAGGACGGCGAGCGGGAAGTCGGGCGCCATGTCCTGCTGCCAGACGTAGACGGCCATGGATGAACGGTCATCCGGCGCAGCCGCATCGGACAGGGCCATCCGGCGCCCGTTCGCGGGCCAGGCGGGGGTCCGCGACCGCTTCTGCCACTCCATCGACCGCCACTGGCATTGGCCGGCCATCGCCGGGCGGCCAGCATGGACGGGTCGGGGACTGCCTCGCCGCCCTTCGGAGATCCGTCATGACCTTTCCGACCCTGTTCAGCCCGCTCCAGCTGGGCCCGCTCACCCTCCCCAACCGGATCGTCCACGTGCCCACGGACATCAGCTCCTCCCACGCGGACGGCGAGGTGAGCGAGCGCGACATCCACCACCACGAGGCCATCGCGAAGGGTGGCACGGGGTTCGTGATCGTCGGCGCCACGACGCCCGACATGAAGACGGGCCGGCCCACGGTGACCTGTCTCGTCGCCGATGGCGACAACTACGTCCCGGGGCTCGCCCGCCTCGCGGAGTCGATGCATCGCTACGGCGCGCGGTGCGCCGTCCAGCTCCAGCACCCGGGTCGCCAGTGCGCGATCCCCCGATACAACACGCTGGGCGCGACGGACCGTGTCCTCAAGCTCCCCTGGTCGGCGGGCCACGAGATCGTGTACGAGAACGCCGAGGAGCACGGCAAGGAGATCCGCGAGGCGTCGATCCCCGAGATCCTGGAGCTGGTCGACCTGTTCAGCGAGGCGGCCTGGCGGGTGAAGCAGGCGGGCTTCGACGCGGTCGAGCTCCACGCCGCGCACGGGTACCTCCTGTCCGAGTTCATGAGCCCGTACCTCAATATGCGCACCGACCGCTTCGGGGGGTCGTTCGAGAACCGGATGCGCTTCCCGCTCGCGGTCATCGACACGATCCAGAAGAAGTGCGGCAGGGGCTACCCGATCCTCGTCCGGTACTCGTTCGAGGAGTGGTGCGAGGGCGGCCGGGACATGGCCGAGGGACTCGAGACCGCGCGCGTCCTCGAGCGGGCCGGCGTCGCCGCGCTCGACCTGTCACAGGGGATGCAGGAGAGCCCCGGCGCCGGGTTCGACCCGATGCAGTACCCGCAGGGCTGGGCGACCTACGCCGCCGAGGCGACGAAGCAGGTCGTCCGGATCCCCGTCATCACCTCGCACTCGCTGCGCGACCCCGAGTACTGCGAGCAGATCCTCGCGGAGGGCAAGACCGACCTCGTCGGCCTCGCGCGCCAGCTCCTCGCCGACCCCTACTGGCCGGTCAAGGCACAGTACGGCAGGGTCAGGTCGATCCGGAGGTGCATCTCGTGCCTCGGCGGGTGCTGGCAGGAATCGCTGATGGCGAAGCACGAGATCGCGTGCTCGATCAACGCCGCCTGCGGCAACCCGGCCTACGACGACATGACGCGGACGGAGCGGCCGGTGCGGGTCGCCGTCGTCGGGGGCGGGCCGGCGGGCATGGAGGCGGCCCGCATCGCCACCGAGCGCGGCCACCTCGTGACGCTGTTCGAGCGCGCGGGCGAGCTCGGCGGCGCGATGAAGTACGTGTGCATGGTCCCTGGCAAGGAGAAGATGCGCTGGTACCTGGACTGGATCCGGGACCAGCTCCTCGACCTCCACGTCGAGATCCGGCTCAACCACGCGCCGACGGTCGAGGAGCTCCGGGAGTTCGACCTCGTGCTCAACGCGACCGGCGCGACGTCGTACGTGCCGCCGGTCGTTGGCGACGCCTCGCGCGTCGTCCCGTTCGAGGAGACGATGGCCTGTCCGCGGGTCGCCTGCGAGTGCCACCCGGGTGGGCGCAAGATGCGCAAGCTCGGCGCGCGCGTGCTGCTGTGGGGCGACGGGTACGCGGCGGCCGACACCGCGGCGTGGCTCGCGGACATCGGCAGACAGGTGACGATCGTGACCGAGCGCCGGGAGTTCGCCGCCGAATGCGAGGTCATCCACATGTACGTCGCGCGCAAGCGCTTCGCGCAGGGTGACGCCGAGGTGCTCACCTCACGCCCGTACCGACACCCGGTCACGGTGATCACGTCCACGACGGTCGCCGAGATCCGCGAGGGGTCGGTCGTGCTCCAGGACGCCTCGTTCGGGCGGTCCGAGCTCGAGGTCGACGACGTGGTGACGTGCCACGTGCGGCCGGAGCTCGAGCTGTTCGCGGCGCTGCAGGCCGCGGGTGTCCGCGTCCTCAA
>DASXVG010000148.1:0-2241 GCA_036504355.1 Candidatus Limnocylindrales bacterium | reverse complement strand
CGTGTTCGGGCTGCTCACCCGCAACGTCCACCGCTGGGCGGCGCACCTGATGGTGTTCTTCGTGTTCCTGCACATGATGCGGGTCTTCTACCACGGCGCCTACAAGCCGCCCCGCGAGTTCAACTGGGTCGTGGGCGTCGTGCTCCTGTTCCTCACGATCGGCCTGTCGTTCACCGGGTATCTCCTGCCCTGGGACCAGATCTCGTACTGGGCGATCACCATCGGGACGAACATGGCCGGCTACTTCCCGCTCATCAACTCGCCATTCAAGTTCCTGCTCCTCGGCGGCATCGAGGTCGGCCAGAACACCCTGTTGCGGTTCTATGTCCTCCACGTGATGGCGCTGCCGATCATCGCCGGCGCGTTCCTCGCGGTGCACTTCTGGCGGATTCGGAAGGACGGCGGCATCTCGGGACCGCTCTAGGCGCGTCAGCGGCGCCCGGGTTGTGCATCGTGCACAACGATTGGGCGCGTCGCTCATGCGCCATGCTGCGAAGCCCGTCCGGGTCCCCGAACCGCAACTTAACGATCACTCCCACGGCTCCTGCTCCACGGACCCCGATTTCGTACGGTTCCGCCCCATCCCCGACCAGGGGCACAGGCGGAGATCGCCGTGGCCACGTCCGGCACCCTCTACGAGCCGTCCACCGAGCATGATTCGTGCGGGTTCGGCTTCGTCGCGGACATCTCGGGACGAGCCTCCCACGCGATCGTCCGGGACGCGCTGACGGTCCTCGCCAACCTCGAGCATCGCGGCGCGAGCGGCTCCGAGAAGAACACCGGGGACGGCGCGGGCATCCTCGTCAAGCTCCCCTACCGGTTCGTGGGCGCCGTGGCGGCCGAGCAGGGCCTCGATCTCCCAGCGGACGGTTACGGCGTGGCGATGGTCTTCTTTCCGCGCGATGCGGCGAGCCGCGAGGCGTGTCGCGAGAAGATGACGACGACCCTCGCGGCGGAGGGCCTGGAGCTCCTTGGCTGGCGTGTCGTCCCCACGGACCCGCAGGACCTGGGCGAGTCGGCCCGGTCCAGCCAGCCCGTCATCGAGCAGGCGTTCATCGCCCGCCCCGCGGACCTCGGGCTCACCCCGGGCGACGACGACCTCGTGTTCGAGCGCCGCCTGTACGTCGCACGGCGGCTCATCGAGAAGGCGGTCAGCCGGAGCGCCCTCCCCGGCCGCGGCGAGTTCTACGTCCCATCCATGAGCTGCCGCACGGTCGTCTACAAGGGGATGCTCAACGCGGGCCAGCTGCTGACGTTCTACCCGGACCTCCTGGACGAGCGCTTCGAGGCGCCGCTCGCGCTCGTCCACTCGCGCTTCTCCACGAACACGTTCCCGTCGTGGGCCCGCGCGCACCCGTACCGCTACATCAGCCACAACGGCGAGATCAACACCCTGCGCGGCAACGTGAACTGGATGTTCGCGCGCCAGTCCACGTTCCGCTCCGCGGTGTTCGGCAACGACCTCCAGAAGGTCCTGCCGGCCGTGGACGTGGACGGGTCCGACACCCAGATCTTCGACAACGTCCTCGAGCTGCTCCACCTCTCCGGCCGCAGCCTCGCCCACGTGATGATGATGATGGTCCCGGAGCCGTGGGGCCGGAACACCGACATGGATGCCCAGCGGCGGGCGTTCTACCAGTACCACTCGTGTCTCATGGAGCCGTGGGACGGGCCCGCGTCGCTCGCGTTCACGGACGGCACCCGCGTCGGCGCGACGCTCGACCGCAACGGGCTCCGCCCCGGCCGCTACTGGGTGACGAAGGACGGGCGCGTCGTCATGGCGTCCGAGGCCGGCGTCCTCGACATCCCGCCGGACCAGGTGGTCGAGAAGGGCCGGCTCCAGCCGGGGCGGATGTTCCTCGTGGACACGGAGCTCGGGCGGATCATCCCGGACGACGAGCTCAAGGCCGCGATCACGGGCGCCGAGCCGTACGAGCAGTGGGTCCGCGACTCGCTCGTCAACCTCGCCGACCTGCCTGCGCCGACGTCCGTCATCGGGCCGGACCACGAGACGGTCCTGCGCCGCCAGGAGGTGTTCGGCTACACGGCCGAGGACGTCCGGATGCTCATCACCCCGATGGCGACCACGGGCGCGGACCCGATCGGATCGATGGGCAACGACGCGCCGCTGGCCGTGCTCTCCGAGCGGCCACAGCTGCTCTACAACTACTTCAAGCAGCTCTTCGCGCAGGTCACCAACCCGCCGGTCGACGCGATCCGCGAGGAGATCATCATGGCCAC
>DASXVG010000147.1:0-3929 GCA_036504355.1 Candidatus Limnocylindrales bacterium | reverse complement strand
GCTCGACCCGAGGCTGCTCCTGCTCCTCGTCCCCCTCGTCCTGGTCGAGCTCGGCCTGCTCATCGCCGCGATCGTCGACCTGCTCCGCGCCGATCGCGCGGTCCGGGGCGGGAACAAGGGGCTGTGGGCCGTGATCATCGTGTTCGCCAACCTCGTCGGCCCGATCCTGTACTTCCTCGTGGGGCGCGTGGACGGTGTGCCCGAGGACACGGCGCCCGCCCCCGGGGCGGTCCCCGGCTGGGGAAGCCCGCACGACCCGCCGATCGCCGGGACGGGACCGGCGACACCGACAGCCCCTGCCGCACCGCCGGCCGAGTCGACCGCGCCCGCTGCGGTGCCGCTCGCCGCGCGGCTCACCGCGGTTGCCGCCGCGGCCGTGGCGCCGACCGAACCCCGCATCCTCGCCGACCCCGCCGCGCCGCCCGCCATTCGCAGCGACGCGCTCACGCGTCGCTACCTGGGCGGCGTGCTCGCGCTCGACGCCCTCTCGCTCGTCGTGCCCAGGGGCTCCGTGTTCGGGCTCCTCGGCCCGAACGGCGCCGGCAAGACGACGACGCTCCGCCTGCTCGCCGGGCTCGCCCGCCCGACGTCGGGGCGCGCCACCGTCGTCGGCATCGACGTCGCAACGGACCCCGTCGGCGTTCGCCGTCACCTCGGCTATCTGGAGCAGGATCCGCGTGCATACGGCTGGATGACCGGCCGCGAGCAGCTCGCGATGCTGGGCCGGCTCCACGGCCTGGAGGGCAACGCGCTCGACCGGGCCGTCGCCGACGCGCTGGCGCGCGTGGACCTCGAGCCCGCGGCCGATCGCCGGACCGGCACGTACTCCGGCGGGATGCGGCAGCGGCTCGGGATCGCGGGTGCGCTCGTCCATCGGCCGCCGGTGATCGTCCTCGACGAGCCCGTCAGCGCCCTCGACCCGGAGGGCCGGCGCGACGTGCTCAACCTCATCGCCGCCCTGCGCGGCGAGACGACCGTCCTGTTCTCGTCCCACGTCCTTGCCGACGTCGAGCGGATCTGCGACCGGGTCGCGATCCTGGACCGGGGCAGGCTCGTGGTGGAAGGCGAGCTCGCAGACCTCCTCGAGCGCTATGCGCTGCCGGTCTGGCGGATCGAGGCCGAGCCGGGTCAGGGCGTCGCCTTCGAGCGATTGGCCGCCGGCCTGCGCGCCGAGGCGTGGGTGACCGCCGCGTCGCTGGAGCACGGGCTGCTCACGATCGCGGTCGCGCAGCCGGAGCTCGCCGGCCGGGCGATCCTCGCAGCCGTCGCCGCCGCCGACGTGGCCGTGATCTCGGTCGCGCGGGCGAGACCCACGCTCGAGGACGTCTTCCTCCGCCTCACCGGTGACCAGCCCGCCCAGCGCACGGCTGAGGCGTCGGCATGAGCGGCTTCCGGATCCTGCTCCGCAAGGAGCTCCTCGAGGCGTGGCGCACGCGCCGGCTGCCGGTCGTGGCCGTGCTGTTCCTCGTCGTCGGGATCATCTCTCCGCTCACCGCGAAGTACCTGCCCGAGATCCTCACGGCGACCCTCGGCGACCAGCTCCCGATCCCGCTCCCGACGCCGGTCGCCGCCGACGCGCTGGCGCAGCTCCAGAAGAACCTCGGGCAGCTCGGCGCACTCGCGGCGATTGCGCTCGCGATGGGCAGCGTGGCGGGCGAGCTCGACCGCGGCACGGCGGCTCTCGTGCTCGCCCAGCCCGCAACGCGCGCGGCGTTCCTCGCCGCGAAGCTCGTCGCGATCGCGCTGGTGCTGGCCGTCTCGGTTGCGACCGCCATGGCCGTCGCCTGGATCTACACGGCGATCCTGTTCGAGCCGCTGCCCATCGGCGGCTGGCTCGCGATGGCCGCGCTGTCATGGCTCGCGCTGCTCGCCTGGGCGTCGCTCACGTTCCTCGCCTCGGCGGCGACCGGCTCCACGACCGCGGCCGCGGGCCTCGGGTTCGTGGCCCTCGTGGTCATCAGCCTCGTGTCGATCGTGCCGGTCCTCGACCACCTGCTCCCGTCGGGCCTGTCGGCGCCGGCGATCGAGCTGGCCTCGGTCGGGTCCGTCGCCGATGCGGGCGCCGCGCTCACGGCCGTGCTCGGTACGGTGGTGCTCATCCTCGCCGCGACGATCGGGGCGCACCTCTCGTTCCGGGCTCGCGAGCTGTAGCGGAGGGAATCGAAACGGCGCCCTCACGGGCGCCGCGTTCGGTGGCTCGGGGGTGGGCCGGCATGCCGGCCGAGCGGTCAGGCTCGGGCCTGGCGCTCGAGGCGGCGCTGGAAGCGCTCGACCTGGCCGGCCGTGTCGATGATGTTCTGCTTGCCCGTGTAGAACGGGTGGCAGTTGCTGCAGACGTCCACGCGCATCTCGTCGCGGGTGCTGCCGACCTCGAACTCAGTCCCGCAGGATCCGCAGTGGACCTTCGCCTGGACGTACCGAGGGTGGATGTCGGGCTTCACGTGTGTGCTCCTTCGACGCCGTCCGCACGGGGCGTGCCCGCCGGTGGTCGCCGCTATGGCGAGGCTTACGCCTCTGCCGTCGCCGGGTCCGTCGCGACCGGGATGACCCGGATGCGCTTCTTGTCGCGGGTCTCGTGCTCGAAGCGCACCTTCCCCGTGACGGTCGCAAAGACCGTGTAGTCGTGTCCGAGGCCGGCGCCCTCGCCTGCCTTGAAGGTCATCCCCCGCTGGCGGACGATGATCGAACCCGCGTGCACGAGCTGGCCGTCGCCGGCCTTCACGCCGAGCCGCTGGCCGACGCTGTCGCGGCCGTTCTTCGAGCTCGAGCCCGCCTTCTTGTGCGCCATCGCTTACGAGTCCTTCTTGGTGCGTGCGCGCTTGGGCGCCGCGTCGGTGGTGCGTTCGGGAGCGACATCGGGCTCGGTGTACCCCTCGGCCGCCGCGGCGTTGCGCCGGACGACATCGAGGCCCTTCACCACGCCCGACTTGCTGCTGAAGCCCTGCTCCGAGATGGCGACGAGCTCGCCGTTCCCAGCGCGGAGGCGCCAGCGCCAGCTGCCGGACGTGTCCTCGTAGATCTCGAAGCCCTTGCCACCCTTGACCTCGGAGCCGTCCTCGGCCACCTGGGCCTCCGCGTGATCCTCGGCCTCGGCGACGTTGCGCCGGACGACGTCCAGCGTCCGGATGACGCCCGCCCTGGAGGCAAATCCCTCCTCGGAGATGGCCACGAGCTCGCCGTTCGACGCCCGGAGGCGCCAGCGCCACTCGCCGCCGTTGTCCTCGTAGATCTCGAAGCCCTTGGTCTTCGCCACCGCGGGCGTCTCCTCGGCGGCGGCCGCGTCGGCCGTTGCCGTCCCGGCATCGGCACCGGCGTCGAGGAGCGTCTCCACCTGGGGCGCAGGCTCGGCCTTGGCCTTCTTCGCAGGCTTCTCAGGCGGCGCGTCGGCGACGACGTTGAGCTTCGCGGCGAGCGCGGCGTCCTCCGCCGCCTGCCGTGCGGCGGCCTCCTCGAGCGCCTTGCGATCCGCCGCCTTCGCGTCCCTGGTGGTCGCGCTGGCGGCGGCGCTCTTGCCACCGAAGCGGATGTCGGCGATGCGCAGGACGGTGTAGTCCTGGCGGTGGCCCTTCTTCACGCGGCGGCGCGCCTTGGGGCGGTACTTGAAGGCGATGACCTTGTCGCCGCGGCTCCCCCCGACGACCTCGGCTTCGACCGCGGCACCGTCGACCACGGGGGTGCCGACGGTGGCCTCGGTGCCGTCGGCCACGAGGAGCACGCGCTCCAGGGTGATCGACTGGCCCGGCTCAACGTCGAGCAACTCCACCTCGAGCTCGGTGCCGACCTCGACGCGGTACTGCTTCCCGCCGGTCTCGATGACTGCGTACATGGGTCCTCGGAACAGATGGCGGCCGCGGCGCGGCCGCGGCGCGGACATGGAAAGACGCCTGCGGACCTCGCGGGCGCGAAGGGCGAGTGTAGGTCGGAACGCC
>DASXVG010000146.1:0-29843 GCA_036504355.1 Candidatus Limnocylindrales bacterium | reverse complement strand
CACGGTGGACCAGATGCTCCTCCGGGGCGAGTGGTACACCGCCTACACGCCGTACCAGCCCGAGGTCAGCCAGGGCACCCTGCAGAGCATCTACGAGTACCAGTCGCTGCTCGCCGAGCTGACGGCGATGGACGTCGTGTCGGCGTCGCACTACGACGGCGGCGCGGCAACGGCCGAGGCCGCGCTCATGACCTGCCGGGCGACGCGTCGCGAGCGGATCCTCGTGTCGCGTGGCGTCCACCCGCATTATCGCCAGACGCTCGAGACCTACGTCGACGGCGCGGCGCTCGCGTGCGACGAGATCCCGCTGGTCGTGGACGGCCCGCTGGCCGGGACGACGGACCTCGAGGCGCTCGCGCGCATGCTCGCGGACCCGCAGCGGCCGGTCGCCGGGGTCGTCGTCGCGCAGCCCAACATCCTGGGCCTGCTCGAGGACATGCCGGAGGTCGGCCGGCTCGCGCATGCTGCGGGCGCGCTGTTCGTGAGCGTCATCGAGCCCGTGTCGCTCGCGGTCCTCGCGCCGCCAGGCGAGTACGGCGCGGACATCGCCGCGGGCGAGGGGCAGCCGCTCGGGATCCCGCTCAACTACGGTGGGCCGTACCTCGGCATCGTCGCGTGCACCGACGCGCTCGTGCGCCAGATCCCGGGTCGCCTCGTGGGGATGACGACCGACACCGAGGGCAGGCGGGCGTTCGTCATGACGCTCCGCGCGCGCGAGCAGGACATCCGGCGCGAGAAGGCCGCGTCCAACATCTGCACCAACCAGGCGCTCCTCGCGCTCGCGGCGTCGGTCTACCTCTCGACGATCGGGCCGCACGGCCTGCGCGACGTCGCGGCACTCGGCGCGGCGCGGGCTGCCGACCTCGAGACGGCGCTCGCGGCCGCGGGTGCCCCACGTCTCCACCCGGGCGCCTACCTCAACGAGTACGTCGTTCGCGTCCCCGACGCCCGGGCCGTCCACGCCCGTCTCCTCGATCGAGGCATCCTCGCGGGGATCCCCACGGCGCACCTGCTGCCCGACGAGCCCTCGCTCGCGGACGGATTGCTCGTCTGCGCCACCGAGCTCACGACGCCCGACGAGATCGACCGGTTCGCCGCCGCGCTCCGCCTGGAGCTCGCCGCCACCGGGGCCGCAGCCGTCGCGGGAGGTACCCGATGACCGTCGTTGCCGGGAGCCTCCAGCCCACCTTGTTCGAGCTGAGCCGGCCGGGTCGCGGCGGCGGCAAGATCCCGCATCCGCCCGCGGACGCGCTGGACCGGATCCCGGCTGGGGCCCGGCGCACGACGCCCGCGGCGCTGCCCGAGCTGTCCGAGCCCGAGGTCGTCCGGCACTACGTCAACCTGTCCCACCTCAACTACTCGGTCGACACGGGGTTCTACCCGCTCGGCTCGTGCACGATGAAGTTCAACCCCAAGCTCAACGAGTGGGCGGCGCGCCTGCCCGGCTTCGCCAACCTGCACCCCATGGCACCCGATGCCGTCGCCCAGGGCACGCTCCAGCTCCTGTTCGAGCTCGAGGCGGACCTCGCCGAGATCAGCGGCATGGACGCGGTGACGCTCCAGCCTGCCGCCGGTGCGCACGGCGAGCTGACCGGCATCATGATGGTCCGGGCGTACCACCGGTCGCGCGGCGACACCGCACGCCAGGAGGTCCTCGTCCCGGACTCCAGCCACGGGACCAACCCGGCCACGGCGTCCATGGCCGGCTTCCGCACGATCACGATCCCCTCCGCGCCGGACGGCGGCGTGGACATCGACGCGTTCACGGCCGCGCTCGGGCCGCAGACCGCCGCGATCATGATCACCAATCCATCGACCCTGGGGCTGTTCGAGCGCCGCATCGGGGAGCTCCTCGAGGCGACCCACGCGGCAGGCGCGCTCGCGTACATGGACGGCGCCAACCTCAACGCGATCCTCGGCCGGTTCAAGCCGGGCGAGGCCGGGTTCGACGTCATGCACTTCAACACCCACAAGACGTTCAGCACCCCGCATGGCGGCGGCGGACCCGGCGCCGGTCCGGTCGGCGTCCGTGCCCACCTCATCCCGTTCCTGCCCGCGCCGCGGGTCGTCCGTGCGCCGGGTGGCGGCTACCGCCTCGAGGGCCCGGACGAGCGACCCGAGTCGATCGGCCGCATGCGCAGCTTCGTCGCGAGCAGCGGCGTGCTCGTGCGCGCGTACGCGTACATCCGGGCGCATGGCGCCTCGGGCCTGCGCGAGGTGAGCGACGACGCGGTGCTGGCCGCGAACTACCTCAAGCACCGGGTGGGGGAGGCCTACGACATCCCGTTCGACCGGGCCTGCAAGCACGAGTTCGTCGCCTCCGCAGCGAGCATCAAGGCAGCCAGCGGCGTGCGCACCCTGGACATCGCCAAACGGCTCATCGACAAAGGTTTCCATCCGCCCACGATCTACTTCCCGCTCACCGTCGAGGAGGCGATGCTCATCGAGCCGACCGAGACCGAATCGCTCGAGACGCTCGACGACTTCGCGGATGCGCTCATGGAGATCGCGCGCGAGGCGCGCGAGGATCCCGAGCTCGTCAAGGGCGCCCCGCACGACGCCCCGGTGACGCGCCTCGACGAGGCGACGGCCGCCCGCCAGCCGAACCTGCGCTGGCGCGGGATGACGGGGGCCCAGACCCCCTGCCCGGACTGACTGCCCGCGACACCCGGGTACGACGCCGGGCCCGAATGAACCCCCGGAGCCTGTGGGACGTACGGTGGGTCAAGGGAGCGTGGCACATGCGCATGGAGACCAGCCGCTGAACGGTGAGACCAGCACCAGGGCGCGCTACGACCCGCCGGACGCGGAGCTGATCCGGAGGATGGCGGACGCGGACGACCTGGACGCCTTCGCCGCCCTGTTCGAGCGCTACCGCGTCCCCGTGTATCGCGCGGCGCTCGCCCTGACCGGTGATCCCGGCGCCTCCGAGGAGGTGCTGATGGACACGTTCGGCCGGGCGTACACGCATCGCGGCCGCCTGCGCACGGACATCTCGCCGCTCCCGTGGCTGCACAAGGTCGCCCTGAACCTGTGCTACACGCGACTCGGTCGACGGCGCCTGCCGAGCGAGCCCGTGACGGAGATCGTGGCGGAGCGGCTCGTGGACGCCGGTGTGCAGCCGGACACGAGCGCCGAGTGGACGGAGCTGCGCCAGATCGTCCGCGAGGGCATCGCGGGGCTGACGGCGAAGCACCAGGCGGTCGTCATCCTGTACTACCTCGAGGGTCGCTCGCTCCAGGAGACCGCCGACGCCCTGGAGCTCCCGCTGGGCACGGTCAAGAGCCGGATCCACCATGCGCTGCGCGATCTGCGGGTCCGCCTGAACGGGGACCGCCGGTTCGGTGGGGCGTGGGGCGAGGTGGCGTTCCCGGAGGTCGATGTGGTCGAGGCCGGAGGGTCGTGATGCCCCTCGACCGTGCCTGCCGGCCGCACCGCGCCGCGCTCGAGGCGCTCGTCGCGCACGATGAGCGTGGCCCGGCGACGAGCGGCGCGCTCGACCACCTCTCCACCTGCCCGGCCTGCGTGCACGATCTGACCGAGCTCGCCCTCACGGTCGCGGCCCTGCACCGCGCTGGTCGCGAGCTTCGGGCCGTGCCCGTGCCGTCGCCGCCAAGGTCCAGGGTGCGCGCGCTTGCCGCGCCGCGACGGGCCGGCTGGTCCCTGCGCCTCCAGCTGGGCGGCCTGCTCACCGGTGCCGCGATCGCGGCCCTCGTGGTCGTGCCCCGGGCCGGCACCACGGTTCGCTCGACCGGCGACACCCTCGAACCCATCCGACCCGCGGTGACCGCCGTCTGGCGGGTCGCGGAGTCCCGGATCGCGGCGGAACCGGACAACCCGTCCTTCTCCGCCGTGACCACCCTCCCGCCCCGCTACCCCGAGGGCCTCCTGCGGCCCTGGAAGGAGGTGGCCTCGACCGACGCCACGCCGCGCGCGTTCAGACCCCGCTGAGACGCCGGGACCGCGAGACGGCCCGACGCCACCCAGTCGATGATTTGACACCCGTCCGGCGGTAAGCGATCTTTGCCCGAGCGCAGCCCCGATGGCAGCCGTGCATGCGCGTGTGCGCATCATTTCCGCCCCGCCCACCGGTCACTCCCGGAGTCGGCAGGAACGTGCGGCCATCGACCTGCGAGGGAGCAGTCAATCCCAGGACCCCACGCAGCTTGGAGGAGCCTTGATGCGGAAACTGGTGGGCCTGTTCGCAGGCGCGGCCATCTTGGTCGCAGCATGCGGCGGCACCAGCACCACAACCCCGGCGCCGTCGACGGCACCGGCCGAGAGCACACCGGCCGAGTCGGCCGCCCCGTCCGAGTCGACGGCGGCCCAGGGCCCGGTCGACCTGTTCACGACCACGTACAAGCCCGAGGACGGCACCAGCGGCGGTACCGTGATCATCGGCGACTGGCAGGAAGCGACCCAGTTCAACCCGTACTACCTGGGTCAGGTCACCGAGGCCAACGTCGCCTCGCTCGTGTGGCACAGCCTCCTGACCATCACCTCGGACTTCCGGTACGCGCCCCAGCTCGCGGCGGATCCGATCCCGACCACCGACAACGGTGGCGTCACGGTCGGCCAGGGCGGCGACGCCATGACCGTCACCTGGAAGCTCCGGGACGGCCTGAAGTGGTCCGACGGTGAGAAGCTCACCTGCGACGACTTCAAGTACGCCTATGAGTGGGTGATGGACAAGGACAACGTCGGTGTCATCACCGCCGGCTGGGAAGACATCACCAAGTTCGACTGCCCGTCCGACACGGACATGGTGTGGCACTTCGGCAAGGTCTACGAGGGCTACCTGACCCTCGCGGTCGCGCCGCTGCCCCGCCACTACCTGTCGAAGATCCCGATCAAGGACCAGGTCAAGGGCACCGGGTTCGCCCCCGGCGACATCGCCAACCTGCCGGTCCCGGGTCCGTTCAAGTACGAGTCCGTCACGCCGCAGGCCGAGCTCCGTCTCGCCCGGAATGACAACTACCAGAACCCGCGCACGGGCAAGCCGGCCAACCTCGACGCAGTCGTGTTCAAGTGGTACGGCGATCCGGACGCGATGATCGCGGGCTTCCGGAACGGCGAGATCGACATCGCGTTCGACCTGGCCGACTCCGACCTGCCGAAGGTCCAGGACCTGGGCGAGCAGGTTGCGGCCATCCCGGCCCTCCTGTACGAGTTCCTGCGCCCGAACTGGTCGCCGGCCGACGCGGTCGACACGACCAAGGGCACCGGTGGCTGCTCGCGCAACGCGGCGGTCCAGGACCGTGGCAAGGGCTGCCCGACGTCTGACCCGGCGATCCGCCAGGCGATCGCCTTCGCGATCGACAAGACCGAGATCAACACGCGCCTCCTCGGCGGCAACGCCCAGGTCGCGAACACGAACATCAGCCCGGCGGCGTGGTTCTACGCCGACCAGACCCCGGCCACCTTCGATCCGGAGAAGGCCAAGCAGGTCCTCGCCGACGGCGGCTGGGCAGACACGAATGGCGATGGCATCGTCGAGAAGGACGGCACCGCCGCCAAGATCGAGCTCTGCACCACGACCCGCCAGGTCCGGCAGGACACCCTCGCGCTGATCAGCTCCTGGCTGAAGGCGGTCGGCATCGACAGCGTGATCAACCCGGTCGCGCCGTCGGACATCTTCGCCGACTACAACGAGGGCACCGTCGACACCCCGTGCATCCTCGCCCGCAGCAACTTCGACCTCGCTGAGCACGCGTTCAGCTCGTCGATCGATCCGCTGGGCAACTACTTCAGCTACCACAGCAGCCAGTTCCGGCCGGACGGCGCCAACGACGCCCAGGTCAAGAACGCCGACGTCGACAAGGCCCTTGACGACGTCAAGAACAACGTGGACTTCACGCTCATCCGCGACGCCATGGCGACCTTCCAGAAGGCCTATGTCGACCAGACCGTGGAGATCCCGCTGTACTACCGCAAGAACGTCGAGCTCGCCAACCCGCGCGTCGGCAACTACTTTGCCAACGGCACGCAGGTCGGCTCGACCTGGAACGGTGAGGACTGGTTCGTCCGGCAGTAGGCCTCCGGCTCTGCTTCTGAACCTGTAGCGACCGACGGGGCGTCCGGACACTCCGGACGCCCCGTCCGCTGCCCGCCCGCGCGGCCATCGGCCGCGCGCTGCGCGACACGCGCCGGCGGGTGTACCTTCCGCGCAACCCATGGGCCGCCTCGTGCGGTATCTCCCGTAGTACCCAATCCACAACTCCACGGGCTGAGGCCGAACGCCGATGACCAAATTCGTGATCCGACGCGTGCTCCAGGCGATCCCCGTCCTGTTCGGGATCACGATCGTCGTGTACGGCATCCTCCTCGCCGCCCCCGGGGGCCCCACCGCGAAGTTCGCGAACAACCCCCGCATCACGGACGACATGCGGGAGAAGTTCAAGCAGGCCTGGGGCCTCGACCAGCCCATCCCGATCCAGTACTGCCGGTGGATGGGGTTCTGCAACCCCGAGACCCAGGGCACGTTCCTCGGATCGCTCCCGGTCCCGGCCGCGTTCATCGGGCCCAAGGGTCTCCCGAACTTCCTCCCCGAGGCCCTGAGCGGCTCCACCAATGGAGTGCTCCACGGCGACTTCGGCTACTCGATCAACTCCGGGGAGAAGGTGAGCGACCGCATCGTGCGGGCCGCGCTCCCGACGTTCATCCTCGCCGGGGTCGCGCTCGTCGTGTGGCTGTCCATCGCGATCGTGCTGGGGGTGTACGCGGCGATCCACCGGTACTCCCTGTTCGACAACGCGGCAACCGTCTTCTCCTACGTCGGGTTCGCGATGCCCACGTTCTGGCTCGGCATCATGCTGATCTTCATCTTCGCGGGCACCCTGCACTGGCTGCCGGCCAGCGGGATGACGGACACGCGCAGCTCGCCGCCGTTCGGGTCGGACAAGTACTGGGCGTACTTCGGCGGCAGCCCGCTCGCGGCGATCGGCGACATCGGCAGGCACCTGATCCTGCCGGTCGTGACGCTCGTCGTGGTCAACATCGCGGGTGACAGCCGGTTCGTCCGGGCGAGCATGCTCGAGTCCCTGGGCCAGGACTACGTCCGGACGGCGAAGGCGAAGGGCCTGCCGGCCCGGGTCGTGAACTTCAAGCACGCGCTGCGCAACGCGCTGCTGCCGGTCATCACGAACATCGGCCTCGAGATCCCGTTCCTGTTCACCGGTGCGATCGTCACCGAGACGATCTTCTCGTGGCCCGGCATCGGCAAGCTCACGATCGACGCGACGCGCGAGTTCGACTACCCCATCCTGATGGGCGTCCTCCTCGTGACCTCGGTCCTCGTGGTGTTCGCGAACCTCCTCGCCGATATCGCGTACGGGGTCGCCGATCCCCGCATCAAGTACTGAGGTCCAGGATGACCCAGAACGTCGAAGGCGCCGGCCAGCCGGCCGCGGAGGTCATCGACCCCGACCCGACCGCGGCCGAGGACTACGAGGTCGGCCTCAAGTCGCTCAACCAGTGGCAGCTTGCGTGGCGCAAGTTCCGCAAGCACAAGCTGGCGCTCATCGGCCTCGCCATGATCGCGATCCTGCTGGGCGTGGCCATCATCGGCCCCGTGCTCCTCCCGTTCAGCTTCACCGACATCCCGAAGCCCGACGAGCTCGTCTCGGCCGGACGCGCGCCCGCCATCGGCCGGCCGATGGGCGAGACCGGCGGCCTCCAGCGCGACGTGTTCACGCTCGTCGTGAACGGTGCCCGGACGTCGCTGCTGATCGGCTTCTCGAGCATGGCGATCGGCGTCCTCATCGGCACGTTCGTGGGCGCCATCGCGGGCTTCACCGGCGGCATCGTCGACAACCTGCTGATGCGCTTCGTGGACGTGATGCTGAGCCTGCCGACCCTGTTCGTGATCCTCGTCGCGAGCAAGTTCCTCGGCAACGGCACCGTCGCGACGGTCATCGTGATCTTCGGGCTGTTCTCGTGGATGGGTGTCGCGCGCCTCGTCCGGTCGCTGTTCCTCTCGATCCGGGAGCGCGAGTTCGTCGAGGCCGCGGTCGCCGTCGGCGTCCGCGACCGCCGGATCATCTTCCGCCACATCCTGCCCAACGCCTTCAGCCCGATCGTCGTCGTGGCGTCGCTGCTGGTGGCGGGCAACATCATCTCGGAGGCGTTTGTGAGCTTCCTCGGGTTCGGCGTCGACCCGACCTCGCCCACCTGGGGCAACATCCTCTCCGGCGGGCTGCAGTTCATCACCCAGGGCAACTGGTGGTGGCCGCTGTTCCCCGGGCTCGCCATCATCGTCACCGTGCTCGCCGTCAACTTCGTCGGGGACGGACTGCGCGATGCCTTCGATCCGAGGTCCCGAGGATGACCGAGACGTCTACCGTGCGCCCCGGGGTCGGGGCGCCGCCGCCGGACGACATCCTCGTCGACGTCCGGAACCTCCGGACCTACTTCAAGGTGATGGACGGCACCGTCCCCGCGGTCGACAACATCAGCTTCTCGCTCGGCAGGGGCCAGACGCTGGGCATCGTCGGCGAGTCGGGCTCCGGCAAGAGCGTCACCGCGCTCACGATCATGCGTCTGCTGGACATCCCGCCGGCCGAGATCGGCAAGGAAAGCGAGATCTGGTTCGACGGCAAGGAAGTCCTGTCGATGCCCGAGCGGGAGATGCGCCACCTCCGGGGCAACGAGATGGCGATGATCTTCCAGGAGCCGCTCACGAGCCTGAACCCGGTGTTCACCGTCGGGGACCAGATCGCGGAGCAGGTCAAGCTCCACATGAAGGTCAGGGAGAAGGAGGCTCGCGACCGGGCTGTCGAGATGCTCCGCCTCGTCGGCATCCCCAGCCCGGAGCGGCGAGCGAAGCAGTACCCGCACGAGCTGTCCGGCGGCATGCGCCAGCGCGTGATGATCGGGATGGCGCTGTCCTGCGAGCCCAAGCTCCTGATCGCGGACGAGCCCACGACCGCGCTCGACGTGACCGTCCAGGCGCAGATCCTCGAGCTGCTCAAGGCGATCCAGGAGCGCACCGGTGCGGCCCTGTTGCTGATCACCCATGACCTGGGCGTGGTCGCCGAGATGGTGGACCACGTGATCGTGATGTACGCGGGCCAGGTCGTGGAGCAGGGGACCGTGGAGGAGGTCCTCGTCGAGCCCCGGATGCCGTACACGATGGGTCTCATCGAATCGATCCCCACGGTCGAGAAGCGCGGTGGCCGGCTGTCGGCGATCCAGGGCGTCGTCCCGTCGCCCTTCCACCTGCCGCCGGCCTGCCGGTTCGAGCCGCGCTGCCCGTACCGCTGGGAGACGTGCCGCCAGGTCCCGCCCGAGCTCTACCCAGCCGGCTCGAGTGGTCGCGTCGCCCGCTGCCACCTCCACCTGGCCGAGGCGAGCGCCCGTCGCGAAGCGGCCATCGCCCAGCACCAGCAGAACCTGACCGTGGGCCGCCGGCTCACCGGTGCACCCGACAGGATCGGAAACGCATGACCACCACGATCGGGGCCGCGCCCATCGCCGAGCCCGTCGTCCACCACCGCCTTCGACGGCGTCCACCGAGCGCGATCCGCAGCGGCCGGGCGCTGCTGATGACGATTGCGGGCTTCGGGATCACGGCCCTGTTCATCCTGTTCCTGGGCGTGCTCATCGGGATCAAGGGCGCCGCCGCCGCGCTCCCGGCGCTCGCGGCGATCGCGATCCCGATGGCGATCATCCTGTGGGCCGTCGTGCGTTTCACCCGGACACGCACGAAGCTCGCCTTCCTGCTCGCCATCGGCGTCGCGCTGCTGCTGAGCCTCGTCCTGGGCTACCTCATCGTGACGATGAGCCGCCTGCTCACCGAGACCAACAGCATCTTCTTCGCGCAGCTCATGCTGTCGATCCCGTTCGTCGTGGCCGTCGCCGCCGTGTGGCAGCTCGCGCGCGGCTTCACCTGGTTCGACGGGACGAAGGAGCACCAGCTCCGTCCGGAGGAGTCGGGCGCCCGGCCCATCTCGGCGCCGCTCACGGTCGCGGCCACGGCCACGCCCACGGCGCTCGCCGCCGCGGCCGCCGACACCGTGACCTCGCCCACCCATGTCGTCGCGAGCTCCATCGTCGCGGCTGCCGAGGCCTCGACGGGCGAGACCGTCGACCCGGCGCGCCCGCTCCTGTCGGTGCAGGGTCTCAAGAAGCACTTCCCGATCTACGGCGGCGTCCTGCGGCGCCAGATCGGCACCGTGTACGCCGTCGACGGCGTCGACTTCGAGATCATGCCCGGCGAGACGTTCAGCCTCGTCGGCGAGTCGGGCTGCGGAAAGACGACCCTCGGCCGAACGGTCATCCAGCTCACCCCGTCGACGGACGGACGGGTCGTGTTCGACGGCTACGAGCTCGCGGATGTCGACCCCGATGACATGCGCCCGCTCCGACGCCGGATGCAGATCATCTTCCAGGATCCCTTCGGGTCCCTCAATCCGCGGATGCCCGTCTCGGACATCATCGGCGAGGGCCTCCTCTCGCAGGGCCTGTCCGACCGCAAGGCGCGCGACAAGCGCGTCGAGGACGCGCTCGAGCTCGTCGGCCTGCGCCGCGAGTACAGCCGTCGCTATCCCCACGAGTTCTCGGGCGGCCAGCGACAGCGGATCGGCGTGGCGCGGGCGCTCGCCCTCGGCCCTGACTTCATCGTCGCCGACGAGCCGGTGTCGGCCCTCGACGTGTCGATCCAGAGCCAGGTCCTCAACCTGCTCCTCGACCTCAAGCGAGACCTCAACCTCACGTACCTGTTCATCAGCCACAACCTGTCCGTCGTGCAGTACTTCTCGGACCGCGTCGGCGTCATGTACCTCGGCAAGATCGCCGAGATCGGCACGGTCGAGCAGCTGTACCAGAACCCGCGCCACCCGTACACCGTGGCCCTCCTGTCCGCGATCCCGGAGGCGGATCCCCGGCGGCGCAAGAAGCGCCTCGTCCTCAGGGGAGACGTTCCCTCGCCCGCGGCTCCGCCGTCCGGCTGCCGGTTCCACACGCGGTGCTGGCTCCGCGAGCGCCTCGGCAACCCGGAGAACTGCGTCACGGTGGAGCCGCAGCTGGTCCAGTTCGGCGCCGAGGCGGGTCACCGCGTGGCGTGCCACTGGGCCGACGAGATCAGCCAGGCGACCGTGGCCCAGGCCGAAGCGGAGAGCCCCGCAGTCGTCGCGGCGGTCGCCGAGGACGAGTGACGCCGGTCGCACGGCGCACGGCGCCGGACCGGAGAGCCGCGCTTGTCGCCCTCGCGCTGCTCGTCGCCCTGGTGCTCGCCGCCTGCGGGATGGCGACGGGGTCTGCCTCGCCGTCCGCGTCGGCCACGGCCGCGACGCCGGCCGACGGAGCGTCCGGCTCGCCCGGCGCAGCTGACGGCTCCGCGGGCGGTCCGTCCCCCACGCCGTGGCCCGGCGGGGTCGTCGAGGCCATCGTCATCCTGGGCAAGGCGGACCTCCAGATCAAGGACGCCGGGGCGGACCTCGGTGCGGCGGCCGCCTACGAGGATCTCCAGGCCATGTGGGGCGCCGCCGATGGCCTCGCGACGCTCATCACGCGCCTGCAGCCGCAGGTCGACCGGATCCGCGACTACCCGGTGACGGCCGCGGCGGTGACGGCCTACGACGCCGCGTTCCCGGACATGCTCGCGGGCTCGAAGGCCATCCGCGACGCGATCACCGCGGGCGACGCGGCGGCGCTCACCGCCGGGGTCGAACGACTGGCGAAGGGGACCGCCGCCTACGAGGCGGCGCGTCGCGAGATCGGACCGCTGGTGGAGCGGGCGCTGCTCATGCAGCGCATCCTCGTCAAGTAACCGCCGCGGTCAGCCTCGGGGTGGCAGGGGGCCGCCGAACAGCTCGTCCCAGGCGGCGAAGGCGGCCGGGTCGGCGCTGCTCCTGATCGGCCCCGCCGCGTCCCATTCGGCGACGAACGTCGCCAGCACGTCGCCCGCGTCCACCCGCTTCCCGTCGGCGTACCGTGCGCCCGCGCGAAGCTCGCACGTCCAGACGGTCGCCGTCCCGTCGGCGGTGCAGGACTGGGCCAGACGGGGCTCCGCGACGAGGCCACCCGGCGCGAAGCCATACAGGCCCTCGAACACCAGGCCGCAGAGCCGGTAGGCGTCGCCCGATGGCTGGTCGCCGCACCACGCGCCGTCCGGCTCGCGCGCCTGCTCGAACACGAGCTGTGGCCGGTCACCAGGTGTTGCAGCCCCGAGCGGATCCAGGCCCAGCGGCGACGTCAGCACGTCCTCGACGTCGCTCCGGAACGCCACGACGGCGCCCGGATGGGCGAGCGGCACGATGACCGCGCTGCTGCGGATCGCGCTGTTCGCGCGGCCGATCGCCTCGGCACGCGCGGCGGGGTCCGCGGTCGCCGCCGCATCCGCGAGGGCGCTCGACACGGTCGACGCGCGACGCGCCGGCGTGGTGCGGATGCCGTCGCCGAACAGCGGCTCGAGGAACCCGGTCGCGTCCGCGATGGACGACGCCACTCCGTCGAGATAGAGCCCGCTGAGCGCCCCGGCAGCGGCCGCGTCGCGGAACGCGGTGGCGGGCATCGCATCGATCTTCACCGTGAGGCCGATGTTGGCTGCGAGCTGGTCCGTCACGGCCTGGGCCGCCCCGACTGGATCGGGAAGACCCGGCACGGGCGCGTGGGGGACGTGGAGGGGGTAGGTGCGCTTGAGGTCGAAGGACGCCGCCGCGAGCGCGGCCGCCGCGGCGGGCGCATTGAAGTCGTACCACGGCCGGCCCGCGCAGGCGTCGGGGACCAGGCACGGTGTCAGGTGCGTCGGGACCAGCGAGCCCGCCGGAAACGCCGCCGCCGTGAGTGCCGTCCGGTCGAGGGCGCCGGCGATGGCACGCCGGACACTGGCTCCCGCGAATGCCGGTCCCGATCCGAAGGCGAGGAACGCGGTGGCCAGGCCCGCTCGCGGTGTGACCACGAGCTCCGGGAGCGTCGCGATCCGGTCGAGCTCCCCCGGGCCGGGTGCATCGATCCCGTCGACGGTGGCGGCGGTGAGCGCCGCCGTCCGGGCGGCCGCGTCGGCATCCCAGGTCAGCACCACGAGCGGGGCCCGGGCAAGGCCGTTCGACCCCTCGGCGACCCGCGCGAGGGCGACGTTCCGGCCGGGTACCCAGCGGTCGACCCGGTATGGACCGGTGCCCGGGATCGTGGTCGCCCCGGGGTCGTCCGCGAGCCGGGCGATGGACGTCGTGTCGACGATCCCGAGCGCGGGATGCGCCAGCCGGGCCGGGAAGGCGCCGTCGGGAGCGCACAACGTGAACCTGACGGTGCGGGCGTCGACGGCCTCGATCCGACCCAGGCGACCCACGTACCCGGCCGCGCCGCACGCCGTCCCGTCGACGGGGAAGACCGCGGGCGCGAACGGGACCTCGGAGGCGACCGGGGACGCCGTGGCGCTGGGAGAGGGGACCACGGTCGGCGGCTCGGTGCCCCGCGGGTCGCCGCCACAGGCGCCGGCGACGAGCACGACGGCGACGAGCGCGGGCTGCGCCCCGCGCGGGATCCTCATCGGCTTGCGGCTCCGGCTGGGTTCGGCGGCGGGTGGAACTGGACGGTGCCGCGCGCGCGGCACGGTCCGGCCAGCCTAGCACCGGGGGCAGTCCGACCGAGTCACGGGCGGGGATCGCCGGGGCTCGGCGGAGTCGTGGCCCCGGTGCGGCGGCCTCGTCGTGCGAACCCGGGGAGGGCGGAACGCCGTAGGGTGAGTATCATGCTCCGGCAAACCGACGGACAACCGGCAGCCGGGCCGGCCGTCTGGCGACCTTCGGGCGCCACGATCCGGCTGGAGGAGGAGTATCTATGGCCCGACTTCGAATCGGGACCCTGCTTGCCGCCGGCGCGATCATCGTCGCGGCGTGCGGGGGGTCCACGGCCACGAACGCGCCGGCGTCCGTGACGCCGGCCAGCGCCGAGCCCGGCGCGTCGGCCGCATCCGCCGAACCTTCCGCATCGGCGGACACTGGCATCAAGGAAGGTGGCACGCTCGTCGTCGCCATCCCCGGTGACATCAAGCGCACCGACCCGGCCCTGATCGACGACAGCAACACGTCGTACGTGATGCAGAACGTCATGGAGGGCCTCGTCACCCTGAAGCCCGGCACCACCGGCGAGCTGCAGCCCGCGCTGGCGGAGAGCTGGGAGCTCTCCCCGGATGGCCTGACCTACACGTTCAAGATCCGCCAGGGCGTGAAGTTCCACGACGGCACGGACGTTGACGCTGCAGCGGTCAAGTACAACTACGACCGCTGGATCGCCTTCCCCAAGGAGCTCCAGGACTACAGCTACTACGCGGGCGCCGTCTTCGGCGGCTACGGCGCGGGCAGCAACATCGCGTCCACGGACGCGCCCGACGCCAGCACCTTCGTGATCACGCTGAAGTCGCCGGTCTCGAGCTTCCTGCTCAGCCAGACGCTCACCCCGTTCACCATCAGCAGCCCGACGGCGCTGAAGGCGGGCAAGGCCGACAACAGCGTGACCGACGTCACGCAGATCCCGTACGCCCAGGGCGGCGACGGCTCGATGGTCGGCACCGGTCCGTACAAGTTCAAGTCCTGGACGATCGGCGACAACGTCACGATCGAGAAGAACCCGGACTACTGGAACACCGCCGCCATGGGCCACGTCGACGAGATCGTGTTCAAGCCGGTCGCCGAGGAGGCCCAGCGCCTCAACGGCCTGAGCACCGGTGAGATCGACATCGCGCAGACGATCGCCCCGATCGACATCGCCGCGGTCAAGGCCAACGCGGACCTGCAGGTCATCGACCGCGGTGCCTCGTGCAACCTGTTCCACCTCGGCCTCAACCAGACCTACAAGCTCACCGCGAACCCGAAGATCCGCGAGGCGATCGCGTACGCGATCAACAAGCAGGCGCTGATCGACGCGTTCTACGCGGGCCAGGGCGTGCCGGCCGACAACTGGATGCCGCCCGGCACCCAGTACTACAAGGCCGAGAACCTCCCGACGTACGATCCCGAGAAGGCCAAGGCCCTCATCGCCGAGTCCGGCGAGACGGACCTGACCCTGGACTTCTGGTACCCGTCGGACGTCACCCGCCCGTACATGCCGGATCCCAAGGGCATCTTCGAGGCGATCAGCCGCGACCTCGAGGCTGTCGGCTTCACGATCAAGCCCAACACGGCGACGTGGAACCCCGACTACCTCGATGCGGAGTTCGCCGGCAAGTACCCGGCCTGGCTCATCGGCTGGACCTGCGACTGGGCCGGCCCCGACAACTTCCTGCGCACGGCGTTCTTCAACTACGTCGACGGAAAGCCGTCCACGGAGTTCGCGTACAAGAACGACGAGCTCAACAAGACCATGGCCGACGCGCTCGCCGCGACCGACGAGGCGACCGCGAAGTCCCTGTGGGAGAAGGCGCAGGACCTGATCCGCGCCGACATCCCGACCGTGCCGCTCGTCTCCTCGACGCCGCCGGCGGCCGCTCGCGCGGACGTCAAGGGCTTCGTCGGCAGCGGCGCGCTCAACGA
Source organism: Candidatus Limnocylindrales bacterium (assembly GCA_036504355.1). GTDB lineage: Bacteria > Chloroflexota > Limnocylindria > Limnocylindrales > CSP1-4 > CAIXZV01. The sequence goes on along the minus strand of DASXVG010000146.1, from coordinate 14,373 downwards.
GTACATGAACTCGGTCTGGCTCGACCGCTAGTCGGTTCGCGCCGGAGGTGTCGCCCGGTCCCCGGGCGTCACCCGACCCGACGTCTCACGCGCCCCCGGCGGCTCCGGCTGCCGGGGGCGTCACTCCACCACCCAGCGGGGGCTCGACCCCCTCCCAGGCAGGCGGACGTGCTCAAGTACACGATTCGGCGGTTGCTCGCGGCGATCCCGGTCCTGTTCGGGCTGTCGATCATCCTGTTCGCGTTCGTGCACCTGATCCCCGGTGATCCATGCCGCTCGATCCTCGGGCAGCACGCCTCCGTGGAGTCGTGCAACCGGCTGCGCGAGAACCTCGGGCTCAACGACCCGATGTGGCTCCAGTACATCCACTACCTGGGCAAGCTGCTGCGCCTCGACTTCGGGGCGTCGATCATCAACAACAAGCCGTTCCTGGTGGAGTTCGGGGTGCGGTTCCCCGCAACCATCGAGCTGGCCGTGGCCGCCATGCTGTTCGCGGTCCTGGTGGGCATCCCGCTGGGCCGGCTCGCGGCTCGCCACACCCAGGGCGCGATCGACGGCGGTGTCACGATCGTCTCGCTGTTCGGGGTGAGCATCCCCGTGTTCGTGCTCGCCCTGACCCTCGTGTTCATCTTCGCGGTGCAGCTCCAGTGGCTGCCCACCCAGGGCCGGATCGACCCGCGCGCCGCCGTGCGCCTGGCGACCCCGACCGGGTTCATGCTCGTGGACACGCTGCTGGGCGGTCGGCCGGACCTGTTCGTGGACGCGCTGCGCCATCTCGTCCTGCCGGCGATCGCCCTGGGCACCATCCCGCTCGCGATCATCACCCGGATCACGCGTGCGGCCGTGCTCGACGTCAACAACGAGGACTACGTGCGGACGGCCCGCGCGAAGGGCCTCAAGGAGCAGCGTGTCGACGCGCGCCACATCATGCGCAACGCGTGGCTGCCGGTCGTGACCGTCATCGGCCTCCAGGTGGGCGGCCTGCTCGCCGGCGCGGTCCTGACCGAGACGGTGTTCGCCTGGAACGGCGTCGGCCGCTACGTCGTGGACGCGATCCAGAACCGCGACTACCTGATCATCCAGTCCTCGATCCTCGTGTTCGCACTGATCTTCCTCGTGGTGAACCTGCTCGTGGACCTCAGCTACGCCTACCTCAACCCGCGGATCCGCTACTCGTGAGCGAAGGGAACAGCCGATGACCGCCCCGGCCACGACCGTCCCCGCGGTCGCCGAGCGCCGCGCCAGCCGCGGGCTGTGGTCCGACGCCTGGCGCCGGCTGTTGCGCAACAAGCCGGCGATGCTGGGCGTGGTGTGCATCGTCCTGTTCGTCGGGGCCGCGATCCTCGCGCCGGTCATCGCCCCCTACGGCCCGCTCGAGGGCGAGCTGTCGAACCGGCTGCTGCCGCCGTCGCCCCAGCACATCATGGGCACCGACATCCAGGGTCGTGACCAGTACACCCGGATCCTCTACGGGGCGCAGATCAGCCTCGTGGTGGGCGTGGGCGCCGTCGTCATGGCGCTGATCATGGGCGTCCTGCTGGGCGCGCTCGCGGGCGGGCTCGGGGGCAAGGTCGACGCCGTCCTCATGCGCAGCACCGACGTGCTGCTGTCGATCCCGGGCATCCTGCTCGCCATCGGCATCATCGCGTGGCTGGACCGTGGCCTGTGGCAGATCACGCTCGCCGTGGCGGTGACCTACGCGCCGATCTTCGCGCGCATCCTGCGGGGGTCGCTGCTGGCGCTCCGCGAGTCGGACTACGTCATCGCCGCGCGCTCGGTCGGTGCGGGCGGCGGGCGGCTGCTGACCCGGCACATGATGCCCAACGCGCTGACGCCGCTCATCGTGCAGGCGACGCTCGTCCTCGCGACCGCCGTCATCGACATCGCCGGCCTGGGCTTCCTGGGCCTCGGACCGCCCGACCCGCGGACCCCGGAGTGGGGCACCATGCTCACCGACGCGCGGCGCTTCCTCCAGTCGGCCCCGTGGCTCGTGTTCTTCCCCGGCGCGGCGATCGTCATCAGCGCCATCGGGTTCAACCTGCTGGGCGACGGCCTGCGTGAGTCGCTCGACCCGAGGCTCAAGCGATGACCGGCATGCTGGCCGCGCCGCCGCCCGTCCGCCCCGGCGTGCCCGAGCCGCTGCTCGAGGTCCGCGATCTCGTGGTCCGGTTCCGGACCCACGACGGCACGATCCACGCCGTGAACGGGATCTCGTTCGACATCGCCCGCGGCGAGCGCCTTGGCCTGGTGGGCGAGTCGGGCTGCGGCAAGAGCGTGACCAACCTGGCGATCATCCGGCTGCTGCCCAAGCCGGCCGGCCGCATCGAAGGGGGCACCGTCACCTTCGACGGACAGGACCTCGTCCGCATGGACGAGTCCGACATCCGCGAGATCCGTGGCCGCGACATCGCGATGATCTTCCAGGACCCGATGACGAGCCTCAACCCGGTGCTCACCGTCGAGGAGCAGATGATCGAGACGATCGTCGCGCACCGGAAGCTGTCGAAGGCCGAGGCCCGCGCACGCGCCGTCGAGCTGCTGGGCATGGTCGGCATCCCGCAGCCCGACAAGCGGCTGAAGAGCTTCCCCCACCAGTTCTCGGGCGGCATGCGCCAGCGCGTGATGATCGCGATGGCGCTCGCCCTCGAGCCCAAGCTGATGATCGCGGACGAGCCGACGACGGCCCTCGACGTGACGATCCAGGCGCAGGTCCTGGAGCTCATCTCGCGGCTCACGACGGAGACGGGGACGTCGCTGATCCTGATCACCCACGACCTCGGCGTCGTGGCCGGGATGACCGACCGGATCAACGTCATGTACGCGGGCTTCATCGTGGAGACTGCGCCGACCGGCGACCTGTTCGATGCGCCGTCCCACCCGTACACGGTGGGGCTGCTCCACTCGATGCCCAGGGTCGACGACCGGGAGGGCGAGCCGCTCATCCCGATCGAGGGCCGGCCCCCTGACATGCGCAACGCGCCGACCGGCTGCCCGTTCGCCCCCCGCTGCGCGTGGCGCGTCGAGGGGTGCTGGACGGACAACCCGGGACTCGCAGCGCTCGTGCCCGGCACCGCCGTCGTCACCACGGGCCAGGGGGCGACGCACCTTATCGCCTGCCACAACCCGCCGACCCGCGACGAGGCCGCGGCCGGCCGCCCGCTGCGTGCCGGCCACGCGCCAGCGCCTGCGCCGGCGGGACAGCTCGACGAGCTGGCGTCGCTCGCCGCGATCGCGGACGGGCTGGCCGTGGAGCCGCCGGCGTGACCGCCGATCCGGTCACTCGCGCCGCCGCGCCCGCCGCCCGCGCGGACGGCACCCCGCTGCTCGCCGTCCGTGACCTGAAGGTCTGGTTCCCGATCACCGAGGGCCTGCTCATCGAACGCCACGTGGGCGACGTGCGCGCCGTCGACGGCGTCTCGTTCGACCTCCGGCGCGGGGAGACGCTGGGGCTCGTGGGCGAGTCGGGGTGCGGCAAGAGCACCACCGGCAGGGCCATCGTGCGCCTGTACAAGCCGACCGAGGGCTCGATCCTGTTCGACGGCCAGGACATCTCCACCGTCGACGGCAAGGCCCTCCAGCACCTGCGCCGCCGGTTCCAGATGATCTTCCAGGATCCGTATGCGTCGCTCAACCCGCGAATGACGGCCGGCAACACCGTCGGCGAGCCGCTCGACGTGCACAACGTGGGCACGAAGGAGTCGCGGCGCGAGCGCGTCCGCGAGCTGCTCTCGACCGTGGGGCTGAATCCCGACTACGCCGAGCGCTACCCGCACGAGTTCTCGGGCGGCCAGCGGCAGCGCATCGGCGTCGCGCGGGCGCTCGCGCTCGACCCCGACCTGATCGTCGCGGACGAGCCGATCTCGGCCCTCGACGTGTCGATCCAGGCCCAGGTCATCAACCTGCTCGAGCGGCTCCAGGACCGGCTCGGGCTGACGTACCTGTTCATCGCCCACGACCTGTCGGTGGTCCGGCACATCAGCGACCGGATCGCCGTGATGTACCTCGGCCGGATCGTCGAGCTCGCCCCGTCCCGCGAGCTGAACATGCGCCCGCTCCACCCGTACTCGGTGGCGCTCCTCTCGGCCGTCCCGATCCCGGATCCCAAGGTGGAGCGCAGGCGGCGGCGGATCATCCTCAAGGGCGACGTGCCGTCGCCGGTCAACCCGCCCTCCGGCTGCCACTTCCACACCCGGTGCTGGCTCCGCGAGCGGCTCGGCAATCCCGAGCGGTGCTCCGCCGAGGTCCCGACCCTCCGCGCGCTTTCGACGGGTCACGAGGTCGCGTGCCACTTCGCGGAGGAGGTGGACGGGTCTCGCGAGCAGCTCCAGGCGGCCGGTCGGGGCGGCGCCGACGCGACGCCGGCGGGAGGGCTCGCTGCGGCCGCGGCGGTGCCGGTCGACGTGGCAGCCGCGCCCGGTGGCGCCCTGCAGGAGGCGGACGCCGCCCTGTTCGTCCCATCGCCGTACGCGACGCCTGCCACGGTTGAGGGCGGCCAGCTCGCCGACCTTCTGCTCCCCGTGCAGCCCGATCCCGGCGTGGCTCCGGACGCGGGCGGCGAGGCCTAGACTCAGGGGCGTGCAGCCGCTCCGCATCGCTCTCGCCCAGGTCGCACCGAGGCTCGGGGAGCTCGAGGTCAACCTCGCGCGTCACCACGAGCTGATCGGCGCCGCCCGCGACGGCGGCGCGGGCCTCGTCGTGTTCCCGGAGCTGGGCCTGACCGGCTACCTGCTCCAGGACCTCGCTGCCGAGGTCTCGATGCGCCTCGACGATCCGCGGCTGGCGGCATTGGCGGCCGAGACGGCGGGCGGCCTGTCCGCCGTCGTGTCGTTCGTGGAGGAGTCCGCGGACCACCGGCTGTTCATCGCGGCGGCGCTGCTCGAGGAGGGCGAGGTCCGGCACGTCCACCGGAAGCTCCACCTGCCGACGTACGGCCTGTTCGACGAGCGGCGGTTCTTCGCCCCGGGCGACATGCTGCGCGCCGTGCCATCACGCCTCGGCGTCGGGGTGGGCCTCGCGGTGTGCGAGGACTTCTGGCACCTGTCCACGCCCCAGGTCCTCGCGCTCGACGGGGCGCAGATCCTGGTCAACGTGTCGTCGTCCCCCGGGCGGGACCTCGCGGCCACGAACGAGACCGGGCTCGGGACCGCGGGCTCGTGGCGCGGGCTCATGCGCACGTACGCCCAGCTCACGACGTCGTTCGTCGTGTTCTGCAACCGGGTGGGCGTCGACGAGTCGTTCTCGTTCTGGGGCGGCTCCGAGGTGATCTCGCCGACGGGCAGCGCCGTGTTCAGCGCCCCGATGTTCGATGAAGGACTGTTCTTCGCGGACATCGACCTCGCGGACGTGCGCCGGGAGCGGATCTCGCTGCCGCTGCTGCGCGACGAGCGCCCGGAGCTGGTCGCCCGCGAGTGGCGCCGGCTCATCGCGGAGCGGGCCGGCCTCGCGGACGACGCCACCGCGGAGCCGGGTGCCGCAGACGGCTTCGACGTCGCCGTCGACGAGGCGCGCGTTCCGTGAGCGACGCCGGCAACGGGCTGTTCGAGCTCCCCGACGAGCTCGCGATCGACACCGGCGTCGCGCGCCGGCTCATCGCGGAGTTCATCCGGGGCCAGCTGCGACAGGCCGGCTTCGAGCGGGCCGTGCTCGGCTTGTCGGGCGGGATCGACTCGGCGCTCGTGGCGTTCCTCGTGGCCGAGGCGATCGGGGCTGAGCGCCTCCATTGCGTGATGCTGCCGTACCGCACCTCGTCGCCCGCCTCGCGAGGAGACGCGGAGGAGGTCATCCGGCGGCTCGGCTGCTCGGCCGAGCTGGTCGACATCACGGCGATGGTCGACGGCTACTTCGGGGCGGATGGCGTGGCAGGCGCGGCCGGAGCCGAGGGGCTGGAGGCGGCGCCGCTGCGCCGGGGCAACTTCATGGCCCGAATGCGCATGAGTGTCCTGTACGACCGGTCCGTCACGTGGCGCGGGCTCGTCGTGGGCACCGGCAACAAGACGGAGTCGCTCATCGGGTACACGACGTTGTTCGGCGACCAGGCGTGCGCGTTCAACCCGATCGGGGACCTGTACAAGAGCCAGGTCCGGCAGCTGTCCGCTGCCGTCGGCGTCCCGGAGGAGATCATCCGCAAGGCGCCGTCCGCGGACCTGTGGCCGGGGCAGACGGACGAGACCGAGGCGGGGTTCTCGTACCCGGAGCTCGACCGGCTGCTGTTCTGGCGGATCGACAAGCGACGGTCCATCGACGACTGCGTGGGTCTCGGGTACGACCGCGAGATGGTGGCGCGGGTGGACCGGATGGTCGCCGGCGCGGAGTTCAAGCGCCAGGTCCCGCCGATCGCGAAGCTCGGGCCGCGGACCGCCGGCGTGGACTACCTGTATCCCCGGCGCCGGCCCGGCTCGACGCGCGCCTGAGGTGGCCGGCGGGACGCTGTACGTCGTCGCGACGCCGATCGGCAACCTCGGCGACGCGACGGTGCGGGCGCTCGAGGTCCTGCGGGCGGTCCCGCTCATCGCGGCCGAGGACACGCGCGTCACGCGCCGGCTGCTCGACCGGTACGAGATCACGACGCGCACGACGAGCTACCACGCCCAGAGCGGCCCGGGGCGGGAGCGGGAGCTCCTGGCGCATCTCGCGGCCGGCGACGACCTCGCGCTCGTGACCGACGCCGGGACCCCGGCGGTCTCGGATCCAGGTGACGGGCTGGTCGCGGCGTGGGCCGCCACGGGCGGCACGGTCGTCCCCATCCCCGGCGCGTCATCGCTGCTGGCCGCCGTGGCGGGAAGCGGCGTCGCGGGCCCGCGCTGGGCGTTCGAGGGCTTCCTGCCACGGTCGGGGAGGGAGCGCAAGGAGCGCCTGCTCGCGATCGCGGGCGACCCGCGCGGCGCCGTGCTGTTCGAGGGCCCGAACCGCGTCGCCGGGACGCTGCGCGACCTTGCCATGGCCTGCGGGCCGGACCGCGGCGGCGCGGTCTGCCGGGAGCTGACGAAGCTGCACGAGCAGATCGCCCGCGGGACGCTCGGCGAGCTTGCGGCCTGGGCCGCCGACGGCACGATCCCCGCCCGCGGCGAGGTCGTGATCGTCGTCGGCTGGGGCCTCGGCAGCGCGGGCACAGCGGCGAGCGCCGCGTCGTCCGAGGCCTCGGCCACCACGGCCCGTGCCCGGGTCGCCCAGCTCGTCGCCGCCGGGATGGCGCGGGGGGAGGCCGCCCGCCGGGTCGCGGCCGAGACGGGCCTCCCGCGGCGATCGCTGTACGCGGTCCCCGACGAGCGGCGCGACGGGGACGGGGGAGTGGCGCCGGGCGGAGCGGGGTAGGCGCATGTCGGCGCTCGACGACGCCCCCGAGGTCCATGCTGACGACCCCGAGACGTGGCGGACCTGGCTTGCGGCGAACCACGCTTCGAGCGGTGGCGCGTGGCTCGTCACCTGGCGTGCCCGCACGGGGCATGCGCGACTCGACTACGAGGCGGCGGTCGAGGAGGCCCTGTGCTTCGGGTGGGTGGACAGCACGGGTGGCCGCTTCGACGACGATCGCGGCAAGCTCTACTTCGCGCCGAGGAAGGTGCGCAGCGTCTGGGCGGCGTCGAACAAGGCACGGGTGGAGCGGCTCATCCGGACCGGACGGATGGCGCCGGCCGGGCTCGCGGCCATCGAGCGCGCGAAGGCGAACGGGTCGTGGGACGTCCTGGACAGCGTCGAGCGAGAGGAGATCCCTGCAGACCTTGTGGCCGCCCTCGAGGCCCGGCCGCCGGCGGCGTCGAACTTCGCCGCGTTTCCGCCGTCCGCGCGCAAGATGATGCTCGGGTGGGTCGCCCTCGCGCGACGGCCCGAGACCCGGGCCGGTCGCATCGCGCGCGTCGCGGACGCCGCCGCGCGAAACGAGCGAGCAGGCCGCTGAGCGGACACCCGGGCGGCGAGATGGGGAGGCACCGCGTGCCTCGTCGCCTCGGCGCCGGCGGAGGTCGCCTCGGCTGGCATCCCCGGGATAGCATCCCCGGATGGCGCATCCCGACGCGGCCCGCCCGAGCCGCATCCCCGTCCTCCGCGCGGTCTCGCCCATCGCCCGCGTCGCGATCGGTGCCACCCTCGTCATGGCCGGCGTCGCGATCGTCCTCGACTTCGGGCTCCACGTCGAAGGCGCGACGGTGTTCGTCGTGTCCGCGATCGCGATCCTCGGGCTGGCCTGGATCGTGGGTCTGTCCACGGAGCGCCTCGGTGCCCTGACGGGCCCCCAGGTCGGCGGGATCCTCAACGCGACGTTCGGCAACATCGCGGAGCTGATCATCGCGTTCTTCGCGCTCCAGGCCGGGCTCATCACCGTGGTCAAGGCCTCGCTCACGGGCTCGATCATCGGCAACCTGCTGCTGGTCCTCGGCGCCGCCGTGCTTGCCGGCGGGCTCAGGAACGGCCTCCAGACGTTCAGCCAGCGGATCGCGGGCTCCAACGCGGCGTTGCTCGTGCTGGCGGCGGTGGGCCTGTTCATTCCCGCGGTGTTCGCGGTGAGCGGCCTCGAGTCCGAGGGCACCCGGGTCGAGGAATCCGTCCTGGTGGCGCTCGTCCTCATCGTCGGCTACGGGCTCTCGCTCGCCTGGGGTTTCACCAACCCGGAGGCGACGCTCGGTGGGCATGACGAACCCGAGGGTCACGCCGGCCCTGCGTGGAGCGGCAGGGTCGCCGTCGGGGTGCTGCTCGTCGCGGCCGCGTTCCTCGCGGTCCTGTCCGAGATCCTCGTGAGCTCGATCGAGCCGTTCATCGAGCAGTTCGGCCTGTCCGAGCTGTTCGTCGGCGTGATCCTCATCCCGACGATCGGCAACCTCGCCGAGCACATCGTCGCGGTCCAGCTCGCCTACAAGAACAAGGTCGAGTTCGCGATGGCCGTGACGTTCGGGTCGTCGCTCCAGGTGGCGCTGTTCGTGGCGCCCGTGCTCGTGCTCCTGGGCCTCGTCGTCGGGCAGCCGATGGACCTCGTGTTCCAGCCACTCGAGATCGCCGCCGTGGGCGTTGCCGTCGCGATCAGCGCCCTCATCGCGCTCGACGGCGAGTCGAACTGGCTCGAGGGCGCGCTGCTCATGCTGGTCTACCTGATCATCGCGATCTCGTTCTTCGAGCTCCGGGTCCCGCTCCAGGCGGTGTAGCCGGCCGGGAGGAGCGGGCGACGGCACGGGAGGGGGGACACCGCGCCGTCGCCGCAGGGATGGGGTCGGTCAGGCCGCGACGGCGTCCTCGAGCAGCTCGTCCTCGTCCTCTTCCTCGTCGTCCGCACCGGCGGCGACGCTGAACGCGACGTCGTCCGCGATCGGCTCCGTGGCATCAGGGGAGTACCCGGACGCGCGAGCCTGCGCCTCGAGGGCGTCCGCGGCCGTCTCGGTCGCGTGGTCCTTCCTGCGCGCGCGGGACAGCATCTCGACACTCGCGGCGACGATCTCCGTCTTCCAGTGCCGGGCGCCCTGGGCATCGTCCCAGGTGCGGGTGGCGATCCGGCCCTCCACGGCAACCAGCTGGCCCTTGCCGAGGTACTTGCCGCACGTCTCGGCCAGGCGGTTCCACGCCACGACGGAGTGGAAATCCGACAGCTCCTTGCCACCCACGTACTGGTGGGTGGCGATCGAGAACGTCGTCACGGCCTTGCCGCCGGCGGTGGTGCGAAGCTCCGGGTCGCGGGTGAGGCGCCCGGTGAGCAGGACCCTGTTCATCGGTCCGTGGTCTCCCTTCCGAGTGTGGCGGTTGCTGGCGGGCGGAGGTTGGGGCGCCGGCCCCGGCGGTCTGGCCACGGCGGGGCGACGGGTCGGCGGGGCCGGCGTGGTTCGACGGGCACGACGGACGGTAGCGATGGCCCCTTCACGCGGCCTCACCCGGCACTCACCGCCGCCTTATCGGCCCGAGGGCACCCGCGCGGTCCCTCGTCGATGCCGACCCGCAACCCTGAAACGGGGTGCCGGTCGTCGCGGCCGTCGCGTATACTCGCCCGGTCCTCGAGGCTGCGCGGAGCCTGACCCGCGATGGAGGAGCTGACCATTGATCGAGGAAGGCGCGTCGTCCGCCCCGTGAGCCGGCCTCGCACCTTCGACCTCCCGGTCTGCCGAACGAGCGGCGGGCGGCAGCGGGAGACGTGTATCCAGCACCCCGGCACGGCCCGGGGCCTTTTTGTGTCCGGAGGCGTGCGATGCCCGCGACCGTGATCGTCGGCCTCCAGTGGGGGGACGAGGGCAAGGGGAAGACGACCGACTTCCTCGCGGAGCAGACCGCGATGGTCGTGCGCTACCAGGGTGGTGACAACGCAGGCCACACGGTGGTGGTCGGCGACGAGGTCGTGAAGCTCCAGCTGTGCCCGTCGGGCGTGCTCTATCCGCACATCACGTCGGTCATCGGCAACGGGGTCGTGGTCAACCCGGCGACGCTCATCCGCGAGCTGGACATGCTGCTCGCGAGAGGGGTGGACGTCGCGAAGGTGCGGGTCAGCCGCAGCGCGCACGTGATCATGCCGTACCACGTGGCGCTGGACAAAGGCAACGAGAGCCGCCTCGCCGACGCGAAGGTCGGGACCACGGGCCGCGGGATCGGACCCGCCTACGGCGACCGCGCGTGGCGTCTCGGGCTGCGCATGGAGGACCTGTGCGACGAGCCGGTCCTCCGGGAGCGCATCTCGCGCGTTCTCGTCGACAAGAACCTCATCCTCGAGCACATGGGCCAGGAGCCGTTCGAGGTCGAGCCGCTCGTGGCGCAGGCCCTGGCGTGGGGCGAGCGCCTCCGGCCGCACCTCGACGACTCGACGTGGCTGGTGCAGGACGCCCTCCGGCGCGGGGACCACGTGCTGCTCGAAGGGGCGCAGGGCACCCTGCTCGACCTCGATCACGGCAGCTACCCGTTCGTCACCAGCTCCAACCCGGTCGCCGGCGGGGCGTGCACCGGCGGTGGCATCGGACCGCTCCAGGTGGACGAGGTCATCGGGGTCATGAAGGCGTACTCGACCCGCGTGGGCTCGGGACCGTTCCCGACCGAGCTGCTGGACGAGCTGGGCCGTGGGATCGCGGAGCGCGGTCACGAGTTCGGCACCGTCACGGGCCGCCCGCGGCGCGTCGGCTGGTTCGACACCGTGCCCCTGCGCTATGCCGTCGCGGTGAACTCGAACTCGGCGATCGTGCTCAACAAGCTCGACATCCTGTCCGGGATCGAGACGATCAAGCTGTGCGTGGCGTACGAGGTCGACGGCAGACGCGTGGAGACCTGGCCCTCGTCCGGCTCCGCGCTCGGCCGCGCCCGCCCGATCTACGAGGACTTCGAGGGCTGGGAGCAGCCCATCCACGACGTCCGCTCGCTCGCCGGCCTGCCGGAGGCCGCCCGCCGCTATGTGACCGCCCTCGAGGAGCACGCCGGCGTCCCCATCGTGTTCGTTTCCGTCGGCCCGGAGCGGACGCAGACCATCGAGCGGGCCTGGCGGCCGATGCGCCACCGCCCCGTGAAGCCGGCCTGAACCGTGGGTGCGCCCCGGTGAGCCTCGTCATGCCGACCCGCGTCCTCGTGGTGGGCGGCGGCGGGCGCGAGCACGCGCTGGCGTGGAAGCTCGCCCACGAGCCCGGGATCAACGAGGTCGTCGTCGCGCCCGGCAGCGCCGGGATCGCCGCCGAGCCGCGCGTCCGGGTCGTCCCCGTGGACCCGCTCGACGGCGCCGCAGTCGTCGCCCTCGCACGAGCGACGTCCGCGGAGCTCGTGGTCATCGGGCCCGAGGCACCACTCGCCGCCGGCGTCGCGGACGCGCTGCTCGCGGCCGGGATCCCGGTCTTCGGCCCCTCGCGGGCGGCTGCCCGGATCGAGAGCTCGAAGGCGTTCTGCCGTGAGGTCGCCGAGGCGGCCGGCGTCCCGATGGCGCGTGGCGGCGCGTTCTCGGCGTTCGCACCCGCCGTCACGCTGGCGCACGAGCTTGCTGGGACGGGCAATGGCGTGGTCGTCAAGGCTGACGGCCTGATGGCCGGCAAGGGCGTCACGGTCTGCGCCACCGCGGCCGAGGCCGAGGAGGCGCTCCGGGCGCTGTTCCCCGATGGCGACGGGGCCGAGGACGCCACGGGCGCGCCCAGGGTCGTGGTCGAGGAGCGGCTGTTCGGCGCCGAGGCAAGCCTGATCGCGATCTGCGACGGGACCGATGCGCTGGCACTGCCGTTCGCGCGCGACCACAAGCGGCTCCTCGCGGGCGACCTGGGTCCGAACACGGGCGGCATGGGCGCCTTCTCACCGCTCCCGGATCTCCCCGATACGACGGCCGCGGACCTCGTCGAACGGTTCCACCGCCCGGTCCTGGCCGAGCTCGCCGGGCGGGGGATCCCGTTCATCGGGGCGCTCTATGCGGGGCTCATCCTGACCGACGCCGGCCCGGTCCTGCTCGAGTTCAACGCCCGCTTCGGCGACCCGGAGGCGCAGGTGCTCCTGCCGCGCCTCGGCGTTGCGCTTGGGCCGCTCCTGCTCGCGGCGTCCCAACGCCGCCTGCGTGCCGCCTCCGCGTCGCTCCGGCTGCCCGACGCGTGCCTGCCGGGGACGCGTGAGGCCGCCGTCGGCATCGTCCTGGCCGCATCGGGCTACCCGGGCTCACCCCGCGCGGGAGACCCGATCAGCGGTATCGACGCGGCCCGCCGGACGTCGCTCGTGTTCCACGCGGGAACCGAGGCGGACGGCGGTCTCGGCTTCCTGACGAAAGGGGGACGCGTGCTCGCGGTCGTCGGCCGCGGCGCGGACCTGGCCGAGGCGCGCCGGATCGCGGAGGATGCTGCCGATCTCGTCGCGTTCGAGGGGTCGCAGCGCCGGCGCGACATCGCCGCCATCCTCCCCGCGGAGCCCGCCGCCCTCGACGATGCACGGCTCACGCACCCGGAGCCGGTCGGGTGATCCGGCGCTACACGCTGCCCGAGATGGGCGCCCTGTGGTCCGAGCAGGCGCGCTTCGAGCGGATGCTCCAGGTTGAGCTCGCGGTGTGTCGCGCCGAGTCCCGCCGCGGGCTCGTCCCGGCCGATGCGCTCGCGGCGATCGAGGCGAGGGCGACCGTCAACGTCGACCGGATCCTGGAGATCGAGGCGACGACCGACCACGACGTGATCGCGTTCGTCAGCCAGGTCGCCGAGACCGTCGGCGCGGAGGGCCGCTTCCTCCACCTGGGACTCACCAGCAGCGACGTCGTGGACACCGCGCTCGCCCTTCAGCTCCGCGCGGCGGGGGAACGGCTGCTCGGCGGCGCGGACCGGCTCACGACGGCACTCATCGCCCGCGCCCGCGCCGAGGCCGGGACGGTGATGATGGGCCGGACCCACAGCGTCCACGCCGAGCCCACGACCTTCGGGCTCAAGTGCGCGGGCTGGGCGTTCGAGGTCGCCCGCGGGCGCGAGCGCCTGGCGGTCGCGACGGCCGAGATTGCGACCGGCAAGATCAGCGGTCCCGTCGGGACGTACAGCCATCTCGACCCGGACCTCGAGGCAGAGGTGCTGGGCGACCTCGGCCTGCGCGTGGACCCGGTGAGCACGCAGATCGTCCAGCGCGACCGGCACGCGGCGTTCCTCGCCGCGGTCGCGATCCTCGGCGGGACGCTCGAGCGCCTCGCGACCGAGGTCCGCAACCTCCAGCACACCGAGATCGCCGAGGTCATGGAGCCGTTCAAGCGCGGCCAGAAGGGCAGCTCGGCGATGCCCCACAAGCGGAACCCGATCCTGTCCGAGCGGATCGCGGGGCTCGCGCGCCTCCTCCGCGGGTACGCCGGGACCGCGTTCGAGAATCAGCCCCTGTGGCACGAGCGGGACATCAGCCACAGCTCCGCGGAACGGGTCATCCTCCCCGACGCCACGATCCTGCTCGACTACATGCTTGCGAAGACGACCGGCCTCGTCGAGGGGCTCGTCGTGCGGCCGGAGCGGATGCGCGAGAACATCGAGCGCGGCCTCGGCCTCCACGCCTCCTCGCGGGTGCTCCTTGCGCTGGTGGAGGAGGCCGGGCTGTCGCGCGAGGACGCCTACGCGATCGTCCAGCGCAACGCCCTCCGTGCCGCAGACGAGCGGGTCCCGCTCCACGGCCTGCTCGCCACCGACGCGACCGTCGCCCAGAAGCTGCCGCTCACCTCGCTCGATGCCTGCTTCGACGACGTCGCGGTGCTGCGCCACGTCCCGGCAGTCATCGCGCGCCTCGACCGGCTCGAGGCCGGGATCCGGGCACGCCAGGACGGGACTGCCCCGAAGGAGGCCGCCGGTGCCGCTGGCTGACGCGTTCGTCCGCTCGGGCAAGGTCCGGGACCTCTACCGCGTCGGCGAGGACCGGCTGCTCCTCGTCGCGTCGGACCGGCTGTCGGCGTTCGACGTCGTCCTGCCCACGCCGATCGCGGACAAGGGCCGCGTCCTCACCGGCCTG
>DASXVG010000145.1:0-21113 GCA_036504355.1 Candidatus Limnocylindrales bacterium | reverse complement strand
TGGTCCGGCGCCAGCCCCACGCCGTCGGCCGCCACGAGCTCGCGCAGGGCCGGCAGCCCGAGGTGGTCGCCGTACTGGAGCACGAGCCCGCCGACGTCCGCGCCGAGGTCCGCGAGCGCCGCATCGGCGACCGAGCTCTCGGCCAGGTTGTGGCGGATCCGGCCATAGCCCAGCTGCTCGGGCGACTCCTCCTCGATCGGCATCCGCCGGTAGCGCACCGCGACCTCCAGGGCAGGTGCCCGACGGACGGCGGGCCTCCGCGCCGATTGTGCCCGGGCGTGGCACGATCGGCCCCATGGATTCGACCGCGTTCCGCGCCGCCCTCGACGCGTCCGAGGTCATCGTGCTCGATGGCGGCCTCGCGACGCAGCTCGAGGCACAGGGCGCCGACCTCACGGACGCGCTGTGGTCCGCCCGCCTGCTCTCGGATGCGCCGGAGGAGATCGTGGCGGCACACGTCGCGTACTACCGGGCCGGGGCACGGGTCGCGACGACGGCGTCCTACCAGGCGACGTTCGAGGGCTTTGCACGCCGCGGGATCGCGCACGACGACGCGGCCGCGCTCATGCGCCGGAGCGTCGAGCTGGCGGCGGACGCCCGCGCGATGGTGGTCGGGGAGCGCGCCGCGACGGATCCGGTCCCGCTGTTCGTCGCGGCCTCGATCGGGCCGTATGGCGCGTTGCTGGCGGACGGCGCCGAGTACCGCGGCCGATACGGCCGCTCCGCCGCCGAGCTCCGCGCCTTCCATCGCGAGCGGCTCGCGGTCCTCGCGTCCACGGCCGCCGACGTCCTCGCCGTCGAGACCATCCCCGAGCTCGAGGAGGCGGTCGCCGTCGCCGGGCTGCTCACCGAGACGGAAGGCGCCGCGGCCTGGATCTCGTTCACCTGCGGGGATGGCGCCCGGCTGCGGAGCGGCGGCCCGATCGAGGAGGCCGTCGCGGCGGTCGACGGCACGCCAGGGCTGCTCGCGATCGGCGTGAACTGCACGGCTCCAGAGCACATCGACGAGCTCGTCGGACGGATCGCCACGACCACGGACCTCCCGATCGTCGTCTACCCGAACAGCGGCGAAGGCTGGGACGCGGCGCACCGGACCTGGACCGGCGCGACGGCCGGCCGGGTCGATGCGGCGGCTGGGAACCGCTGGCTCGCCGCGGGTGCCCGGCTCATCGGCGGCTGCTGCCGCGTCACGCCTGACCAGGTCCGGGCCCTCGCGTCGGGGCTCCCGCCGGGCGCGATCGCACGATCCTGGTGACGCCCAACGCAGGGACCACCCGTGGGCCGCAGGGGCATGCGTTTCGTGACCAATGTCCCGGCGGGAACACCGGGTCGCTGGACTACGGTCAACGTGTCTCCGGGCGTTCGCGCCCGCGTCCATGGAGGTCACCGCGCGTGTCGCTCGCGTCCCGATCCATCGCCCCGCTCGCCCTGGTCGTCTCGCTCTCTGCCTGCGCCGGCCAGTCGCTGCCTCCGCCTGCCGGCACGTCCGCATCGCCGACCGCAGCGGCTGGCGCCACGCCCGAGGCGCTCACGGCGGGCACGTACAGCACCCGCAACTTCAAGCCCACCCTGACGTTCACCGTCCCGGACGGGTGGGAGCTCCTGGCCGACACGCCGAACTGGGTTCAGCTGCGGCCAACGGGCGCCGAGAACCTCGGGCTCTACCTGTTCCGCGACGCGCGACCCGCCTCGCAGGATCCGACCTGCCCCACGACGCCAGCCGTGGGCGTGGGCGCGACCTCCAGCGAGCTCGTGGCGTTCTACCGCGGCCTCCCGGGTCTGGTCGCGGGCAGCCCCGCGCTGGTGACTGTGGGCGGGCTCAACGGCTCGTCGCTGGACCTGGGCATGACGCCTGGCTGGACGCTCTCCTGCCCGTTCGCGAGCGGCGTCCCCACGGTGCCGCTGCTCATGAACGCGGGCATCGACCGCTGGGTGCTGGCCGGGGGCGAGCGCCTCCGCCTCTACCTTCTCGACCTGCCCGGCGGCAACGTGGTCGTCGACGTCGACGACTTCGAGGGATCCCAGATCGACACGCTCATCGCCTCCGCGACGCCGATCATCAAGTCGTTCGTGTTCGCCGGTGACGCGGGCGCCGGGGCGCCGGCCTCGCCGACGGCGTCGGCCACCGCTGCCCCCTCGGCCGTGCCTGGGGCATCGGCATCGGGCGCCGCGTCAGCGTCGCCGGCACCCTGACAGCCCTCATCGGGCGCTAGCATCGCCCGATGACCACGCCCTCCCGGATCCTCGTCCTCGTGGCGGCCTACCAGGAGGGGCCGCGGGTCGGCGCCGTCGTGGAGGCGGCCCGGCGGCAGCTGCCCGTCCTCGTCGTCGACGACGGGTCCACGGACGACAGCGCCCTGAACGCGGAGGCCGCCGGTGCCCGGGTCATCCGCCAGGTCCCCAACCAGGGCAAGGGCGCCGCGCTCCGCGCCGGGTTCCGGCACGCCCTCGACGAGGGGTACGACGCCGTCCTGACGCTCGACGCCGACGGACAGCACGACCCCGACGAGATCCCGCGCTTCCTCGCCGCGTTCGACGCGCCGGGGGCCTCCGGGCCGCGCCCGGAGCTGATCGTCGGCCGCCGCGACTTCGCGCGGATGCCGCCCGTGCGCCGCCTCGCCAACACCGTGGGGGCGGCCGCATTCTCGTGGGCCGTCGGGCGCCACGTCCCCGACAACCAGTCCGGCTACCGCCTGCTCGGGCGGCGCCTCATGACCGCGACGCTCGGTTCCGACGAGACGGGCTTCGAGTTCGAGGTCGAGATGATCGCCGTGTGCCTGCGCAACGGCTGGACGCTCGAGTGGGTGCCGATCTCGACGATCTACGCCGGCGCGCCGTCGCACGTGCGGCCAATGGCCCATCTCCGCCACTTCGTGCGGGCAACGCGGGCCGCTCGTCGCCTCATGCGCGCGGGCGACTGAGCGACACCCCCCTGGTCGGGTCGACGCACGGCGTTGGCCCGCGACTGTCCGGCCGCAGGCCGGCGCCATCGTCATGCGTCCATCACGCCGGGTGGCGGTCGTCCACGCGTGGAGGCCATCGGCGCCGGGTGGCCCGGGGCGGGCCCACGGAGAGCATGAGGCCATCGTCCTCGCCTCTCCGAGCGACCCGAAGGAGCCCGCATCCGATGTCGAACCCCGCCCCCGGGACCGCCGCCAGCGCCCGCGCCGCCGCCGTCCGTCCCCCCGCCGTCCGTCCCGGCTCCCCGAGCCCGCTCGGCACCGCCGATCTCCGCGCGCTCCGCGACGCGGTCAGTGGCCAGGTCCTCGTCGAGGGCGACCCGGGGTTCGACGCATTCCGGGGCCTCCACAACACGCACTACTCGCGGAAGCCCGCCGCGATCGTCCGCCCGGCGGACGCGATCGACGTCTCGCGCGTCGTCCTGACCGCCCGCGAGCTGGGCCTGGAGCTCGCCGTCAAGAGCGGCGGGCACAGCGTCGCCGGCCACTCGGCGACGGACGGCGGGATCCTCATCGACATGCGGACGCTCAACGCGGTCGACATCGACCCGATCCGCTGGATCGGCTCGGCGCAGGGTGGCACGACGGCGGGCGAGTACACGCTCGCGGCCCACGCGCATGGCATGGCAACGCCGTTCGGCGACACGACATCGGTCGGCCTCGGCGGGCTCACGCTGGGCGGCGGCATCGGCTGGCTCACGCGCAGGCACGGCATGACCATCGACAACCTGCTGGAGGCCGACATCGTCACGGCCGACGGGCGCCTGGTCACCGTCTCCGAGGAGTCCGACCCCGACCTGTTCTGGGCGATCCGCGGCGGCGGCGGCAACTTCGGGATCGTGACCCGGTTCCGGTATCGGCTCCACCCCGTCGAGATCGTCACCGGCGGCGCATTGTTCCTGCCGGTCACGCGCGATGTCCTGCGCGGCCTCATCGACGCGTCGATCGAGGCGCCAGAGGCGCTCACCCAGATCTCGTTCGTCATGCCGATGCCGCCGGCGCCCTTCGTGCCGGCCGAGCTCGTGGGCACGCCGTCCGTCGTCGTGATGCCCGTGTTCTCGGGCCCGCTCGACGAGGCAGCCGCCGCGCTGGCCCCGTTCCGGTCGCTCGCCAAGCCGCTCATCGACATGGTCGGCCCGATGCCGTACCCGGCCCAGTACCAGTTCACCGCGGGCGGCGAGGCCCCGTCCGCGGGCGTGCTCCGCTCGTCGTTCCTGCCGGACCTCACCGACGGCGCGATCGACGCGATCGTCGAGCGGCACACGACGCCGTCGCCGGTGACGTCGATGCTCCAGCTGCGCGTGCTCGGCGGCGCGATGGCCCGAGTGCCTGTCGGCGCGACCGCGTTCGCCCACCGCGAGGCGTCGGTGATGGCGTCGGTCATCACGGGCACGACCGAGGATCGCTACGCCGAGGCCCTCGCCTCGACCGAGGCGTACCACGCCGCCCTGTCCGAGGGTTCCACAGGCGTCTACTCGAACTTCCTCGCCGACGAGGGCGCCGGGCGGCTTGCCCAGGCGTATCCCGGGGCGACGTACGAGCGGCTCGTCCAGGTCAAGCGCCGCGTGGACCCGCACAACGTGTTCCACGGGAACCACAACATCGACCCGCGCTGACGGGCTCGTCTCTCGCGTCACTCGCGCCCCCGGTGGCCTGCCACCGGGGGCGCATCCGCGTGGCTGCCCCTCGGATTCGCCCGCTCGCCTGCACGCGATAGCCATGAACCACCTGGCGCTGCCCGACGAACCTTCGTCAAGGCAACTTCATCGCATGACCACCCGCCCTGAAGGCGGAGGCGTCATGCTGTGGGCACGCCGACGATGGCCCATCGTGTGCCCGACACTCCCGAAGCCCGAAAGACCACATGACCCAACCCTTCGATCCCACGAGGCCGCCCCGCGATGCCTCCTCCACCGAGGCATCGCCCAGGCCGGCCGCGTACCCGCCGCCGCCCGTATCGACCTGGGCCCCGCCCGCTCCACCCCCCACCGACCCGGCTGGGGTCGGCTTCGCGCTGCCGCCCGTCCCGGTCTCGGGCACCCCGACGACGTCCCGTGCCCCGAGCTCGGCCGGCGGCTACGGGAAATGGCTGATCGCCGTCCTGATCCCGGTCATCGCGATCGTGACCTTCGCTGGCGGCGTCGCCGCCGGCCGGAGCAGCCTCTTCGGGTCCGAGGCCGTTGCCACGGCGACCGCAGCGCCCAACACCGGTAACCCGGAGCTCGACCTCGTCGAGGAGGCGTGGCGGACGATCCACGACAACTACGTCGACGCCAAGAGCCTCAACGACAAGGATCTCGCCTACGGTGCGATCCGGGGCATGACCGACGCGGTCGGCGACGAAGGCCACACGAGCTTCCTGACGGCGGACGAGGCCAAGGCCATGGACCAGTCGCTGTCCGGCACGTTCGTCGGCATCGGGGTCCAGGTGAGCGACGGGACGGGCACCGGTCCCGTCATCAGCACGATCATCCCGAACACGCCGGCGTCAGAGTCCGTCCTCAGGCGCGGAGACCGGATCATCGCGGTGGACGGCTGGAAGACCGAGGGTCACACCACGGACGAGGTCGTCTCGCGCGTGCGCGGGCCGGAAGGCGAGCCCGTCACCCTGACGATCGGCCGCGACGGCAGTGCCGACTTCGACGTGACGATCACCCGCCGGCAGTTCGACCTGCCGCTCGTGTCGTGGGCCATGGTCCCCGGACGCCACGTCGCGATGATCCGTCTCGAGCAGTTCGCCACCGGGGCAACAAAGGCCATCGAGGGTGCGATCACCGACGCGAGGGCGGCCGGCGCGACGGCGATCATCCTCGACCTGCGCGGCAACCCCGGCGGCTACGTCAACGAGGCGATCGGCGTAACGAGCCAGTTCGTGGGCGACGGCACCGTCTACCAGAGCCAGGACGCGACAGGCACGACGAAGGACGTCCCGGTCCAGGCAGGGGGCCTGTACACCGAGGGCCCGCTCGTGGTCCTGGCGAACGGCGACTCGGCGAGCTCGGCGGAGATCGTCACGGGTGCGATCCAGGACGCGAAGCGAGGCACGGTGGTGGGGGAGAAGACCTTCGGCACGGGGACGGTGCTCGGCCGGTTCGATCTCGCGGACGGCTCCTCGATGCGGATCGGCGTCGAGCGCTGGCTCACCCGGGGCGGGCGTCCGATCTGGCACGAGGGCCTCGAGCCCGACGTCAAGGTCGTCCTCCCGGTCACCGTCGCGCCGCTCCTGCCCGACGACCTCAGGGATCTCTCGGTCGCCTCGCTCGCGAAGAGCCAGGACGTCCAGGTGCTCAGGGCCCTCGAGGAGCTCGCGGGCAAGGGCTGACCCGATCAGGGCATCGGCGCAGGACGAGCGCCCGGAATCGAAACGACCGCCGGCATGCCGGCGGTCGTCTGCGTTGTGCGAAGGTGGATCAGGCGCGGGTGACGCGGCCTGCTGCCACGTGACGGCTCCAGTCGGAGGTCCGACCGTCCGGTGACTGCGAGGATCCCTGCCAGCCGCAGATGCAGGTGACTTCCTGCGTGCGGTGGCGGTACTCGGCAATCACGTGCTTCCGCTCATCGACCGGCGGTGCCGGCCTGCGTGGCGGGAGCCCGTTTCCCGGACGCCGGGACTCCGTCATGAAGCTCAGGCCCGCCGCTGAGCGAAGCAGGAGCTGCAGTAGACCGGCTTGCCCGAGGTCGGCCGGAACGGGACCTCGGTCTCCTGCCCGCAGGACGAGCAGGTGGCCGCGAACATCTCGCGCGGACCGCGCGAGGCGCCGCCGCCGTAGCCGCCGCCGGAGCGGGCGCCGTAGCCCCCGCCGCCGCCGGAGCTGTAGCCGCTGCCGCTGCTGTAGCCGCCGCCGGAGCTGTAGCTCCCGCCGCCGCCCTCAGCGTTGCGCTGGGCCTTCTTGGCTGCACGGCAGCTCGGGCAGCGCCGCGGCTCCGTGAAGCCACGCTCGGCATAGAAATCCTGCTCGCTGGCAGTGAAGGTGAACGACTGGCTGCAGTCGGCACAAGTGAGCGTCTTGTCGACGTTCATAACGATTCCACTTCCTCGTGGTTGCGACGGTTTCCGCGATCTTCCTCGGCGGAATCCGTGAGGGAGTGGATCGAGTCGGCCGTTCCTGGCTTCGCCCTCCGATCGGGGCGTACATCCGAGCATACGCCATAAATGCGGCCGTGCCCAGCCCGCAACCTTCGGTTTCCGAGCGAGACGCCATCGCCCGCTGCCCGAGATCACCGGAAAGCCCACGTACACGGTCTGCACCTATAGACATCGTGCGGGCTTCTTCCGATACTTCCGCGGTATGGCCGCATCCACTCGATCCGATGAAGCGCGCGTTCGCGTGGGCCAGGCCGCGGAGATGCTGGGCGTCTCGGTCGAGACGCTCCGGCGCTGGGGGCAGGAAGGGCGCCTCCGGATGGATCGCTCGGAGGGTGGCCAGCGTCTCGTGCCGATCGAGGAGATCACCAGGGTCCTCGCCGAGCGTCGCCGCGTCGCCAGCGACCGCCCGATCGTCGCCCAGTCGGCGCGCAACCGGTTCGCCGGGATCGTGACCCGGATCGAGAAGGATCGGGTCGCCGCGGTCGTGGAGGTCCTCGCGGGGCCGCATCGGCTCGTCAGCCTGATGACCGCCGAGGCGGTCGACGAGCTGGGCCTGGTCGTCGGCCAGGAGGCCGTGTGCCTGGTCAAGGCGACCAACGTCATCGTCGAGGTGCCGTCTGCGCGTGAGGGCAGGGGATGATCCCTCGCCGGGCCGGTATCGCCGCCGTCGCAGCCCTCGTGCTCGGCGTTGCGGCGTGCACGTCCGGCGGCGCATCGCCGTCCAGCTCGCCCGTCCAGCTGCAGGTCTATGCGGCGGCCTCCCTCAAGAAGGTCATGGCCGCGCTGACGGCCGCGTATACGGCCGCGAACCCGGGCGTGACGCTCTCGCTGTCGAGCGACTCGTCCGCCGCGCTCGAGACGAAGATCGAGCAGGGCGCCCCGGCAGACGTGTTCCTCTCGGCGGACACGAAGAACCCGGGAAAGCTCGTCGATGCCGGCCTGGCGACCGGCGACGTGACCGTGTTCGCGGGCAACCTCCTGACCATCGCCGTGCCGGCGGCGAACCCCGCGGGAATCACGACCCCTGCCGACCTCGCGAGGGCGGGCGTGAAGGTCGTCGCCGCGGGCGAGGGGGTCCCGATCACGAGGTACGCGACGCAGCTCGTGGCAAACCTCGCATCCGTGTCCGGCTATCCGGGCGACTTCGCGAGGTTGTACGCGGCCAACATCGTCAGCCGCGAGGACAACGTCTCCGCGATCGTGGCGAAGCTCGCGCTGGGGGAAGGAGACGCGGGAATCGTCTACGTCACCGACGCGACAGGCGCCGGCGGGATCACGACCGTCCCCGTCGCCGACTCGGTCAACGTGCCCGCGACGTACGGCGGCGTCGCCGTCAAGGCGAGCACCGTCCCAGGAGCCGCGCGGGCGTTCCTCGCGTGGCTCACCGGCCCCGACGCGCAGGCCGTGTTCGCCGAGGCCGGGTTCACGCCGGCGCCATGACCGCGTGTCCGGTGCCGGACCGGTGACCGCTCTCGCGGCCGCGGCGCACCCGAGCTCCCGCGCCGGCCTCGGTCGTCCGTTTGACGCCGTCGCAGTGGCCGGCGGGCTCGTCCTCGGCCTGCCGGTGTTCGTCCTCGTGGCGCGGGCCGTGCTCGACGGGTCGCTGCTCGAGACCGCCGGGATGGCGGTCGTTGCCGACGCGCTCCTCCTGAGCCTCGTCACGACGGCCGTGACCGCGCTGCTGACAGTCGCGCTGGGGACGCCCCTCGCCCTCGCGCTCGCGCGGCGCCGGTTTCGCGGCCAGTCGATCGTCGAGACGCTGATCGACCTGCCGATCGTCCTCCCACCGTCGGTCGCCGGGCTCGCGCTGCTGCTGGTTTTCGGCCGGCGAGGGCTGCTGGGGGAGCCGCTGGCCATCCTCGGCATCGAGATTCCGTTCACGGTCGTCGCCGTCGTGATCGCCCAGCTGTTCGTCGCGGCGCCGTTCTACATCCGGAGCGCGCGGACCGGGTTCGCGTCGGTGGACCACGACCTCGAGGACGCCGCGCGCGTCGACGGGGCGTCCGAGCGTCAGCTGTTCGCGCGGGTCACCGTCCCGCTCGCGTCCAGTGCGCTTGCCGCCGGGCTCGTGATGAGCTGGGCGCGGGCGCTCGGCGAATTCGGAGCGACGATCATGTTCGCGGGCAACGTCGAAGGCAGGACGCAGACGCTGCCGCTCGTCGTGTACTCGGAGTTCCAGTCGGGCAACCTGGACGCGTCGATTGCGGCCGCGGCGATCCTCGTGCTGGCGGCGTTCGGCGTGCTCGTCGCCGTCCGGCTGCTCCATTGGGGCCGAGCGCTCGACATCCGCGGCTGACCACGCGGCGCCGGCGGCGCGAACGCGGTAGCTCGCCACTTGCCCTTCGGAGTGAACAGGATCCTGCCTGTCGGAGACTCGGGGCCTCGATTCCGGGGCCGCAGCGCCGAAGCGTTCATTCCGGAGAGAATCGCCGGGATGTAGGAGCCTGCTGGAGCAGCCAGGAGCCGAAGCGCGGGCCTGCTGTTCACTCGGAATGGAAACGGCGGCCGGGGCGCCCGGGCGAGTGCCACGGCGGGTGGGAGGGAGCCGGGCTCCCGGGCGTGGCGGGCGCTGAGCGCCGCGTCGGACCGATGGGCGCTGCTGAGGAGGCGCCGCTCGCGCACGGGCGCGCCGGCGGCGCGAGCGGTCAGCCTTTCGCGGGGAGGCTCGCGGCGAAGGCGAAGGCGCGCTCGAGCCAGGCGTCCAGCAGCTCGTCGGCGGCGACGACGTCGGCCGGCAAGCGGCCCCAGCCCTTCATCGCCTTGCCCGGCATCGGTGAGAACGTGTCCGCGCCCGGCGTGGCGAGGAGCTCGCCGAGGTCGGTGTCCGACAGGCGCACGACCCACGACTCCTCGAACAGCCCCGTCGCGAAGTTGCCGCCGACGAACATCGCTGGGTATCCGAACATCTTGCGGCGCTGCGCGACGGGGTGGCGTGCGGCGACCTCGTCGAAGCGGGCGACGAGCTGTGGCGAGGACTTCGTGAACGACGGCATGACGGCGACCTCCGTGCTGCAGGCTACTCGA
The DNA here is from genome assembly GCA_036504355.1 of Candidatus Limnocylindrales bacterium. GTDB lineage: Bacteria > Chloroflexota > Limnocylindria > Limnocylindrales > CSP1-4 > CAIXZV01. The sequence goes on along the minus strand of DASXVG010000145.1, from coordinate 11,042 downwards.
TCCCGTGCCGGATCCGGCCCGCGGGCACGACGAGCACCCGCTTGCCGCGGAATTGCGCGGCGCCCGGCAGCGAGCTCCACGGGCTCGAACGGGCCCGCCACCGCCTGACTGTGGCCGAGGGTACGACCGTCCGTCAGGACGGGATCTCGTCGGCGAGGTTGGGGGCCAGCCAGCGCCCCGCCTCCTCGACCGGGATGCCCGCCCGGCGCGCGTAGTCGCCCAGCTGATCGCGACCCATCCGCCCGATCCCGAAGTAGTGCGACTCGGGGTGCCACAGGTACAGGCCCGAGACGGACGACGCGGGGAGCATCGCCATCGATTCGGTGAGCCGGATCCCGGCCCTCGCCTCGGCATCCAGCAGCCCGAACAGCGTCGCCTTCGCGAGATGGTCGGGCGTGGCGGGGTAGCCGGGTGCCGGGCGGATCCCCTGGTAGCGTTCGCGGATGAGGTCCTCGTTGCCGAGCGCCTCGTCCGGTGCGTAGCCCCAGAGCTCGCGCCGGACACGCTCGTGGAGGCGCTCCGCGAACGCCTCGGCGAGGCGGTCCGCGAGGGCCTTGGTGAGGATCGCGTTGTAGTCGTCGTGGGCCGCCTCGAACTCGCGGACGAGCTCGTCGACGCCGTGCCCCGCGGTGACGGCGAACGCCCCGACGAAGTCCTCCATCCCGGCCGGGCCCACGAAGTCCGCGACGGAGACGTTCGGACGCCCGTCCGGCTTCGCCATCTGCTGGCGAAGCGCGTGGATCCTGGCCGCCTCGACGGACCGCATCTCGTCGGTGAACAGCACGATGTCGTCGTCGGCGGTCGCGTTGGCCGGCCAGAACCCCACGACCGCGGACGCCCGGAGCAGGCGCTCCGCGACGATCCGGTCCAGCAGCCCCAGCGCGTCCCGGTGGAGGTCGCGTGCCGTCGCGCCCACGCGCGAGTCGTCGAGGATCGCGGGATAGGCGCCGCGCAGCTCCCAGGTCGTGAAGAACGGCGTCCAGTCGATCCTCTCGACGAGCTCGGCGAGGGGGTAGTCCTCGAACGTGCGGACCCCGAGGAACGAGGGTCGGGGCGGCGCCGCCGACCAGTCGACCACCGGCCGGTTCGCGCGCGCCTCCGCGATCGACAGCCGCCGCTCGCGCGTGTCCCGCGCCTCCCGCTCGCGACGGACCGTCTCGTACTCCTCGCGGATGCCGGCGGCGAACGCCTCCCGCGCCCCCCGGTCCACGAGCGACCCCGCGACGCCGACCGCGCGCGACGCGTCCGCCACGTGCACCACGGGCTGCGAGTACGCCGGCGCGATCTTGACCGCGGTGTGCACCCGCGACGTCGTCGCGCCGCCGATGAGCAAGGGCGTCGTCATCCCCTCGCGCTCCATGAGCGCGGCGACGTGCGCCATCTCGTCGAGGCTCGGGGTGATGAGCCCGGACAGCCCGATGAGATCCGCGTCCACCTCGCGGGCCTTCTCGAGGATTCGCGCCGCCGGCACCATGACGCCGAGGTCGATGACCTCGTAGTCGTTGCAGCCCAGGACGACCCCCACGATGTTCTTGCCGATGTCGTGGACGTCGCCCTTGACCGTCGCCATCACGATCGTGCCCGCGCGCTTGCCCGTCCCGGCGCGCTCCGCCTCGAGATACGGGATGAGGACCGCGACGGCCTTCTTCATGACCCGGGCGCTCTTCACGACCTGGGGCAGGAACATCCGGCCCGACCCGAACCGGTCACCCACGATGTTCATGCCCGTCATCAGCGGGCCCTCGATGACGTCGAGCGGCCGGACGGCCGCGAGCCGCGCCTCCTCGGTGTCGTCGACGATGAACGCGTCGTTGCCTTCCACGAGCGCGTGCGTGAGGCGCTCCGTGACCGGGAGCTCGCGCCACGTGAGATCGTCGCCGGTCCGCGCGACCGCCGCGCCGCCCGCGTACCGCGGCGCGATCTCGAGCAGCCGGTCCGTGGCGTCGGGCCGCCGATTGAGGACCACGTCCTCGACACGCTCGAGCAGGTCCGGGTCGATGTCGTCGTACTGGGGAATCACGCCCGCGTTGACGATCGCCATGTCCAGCCCTGCGCGGATCGCATGGAACAGGAACACCGCGTGGATCGCCTCGCGGACGCGATCGTTGCCCCGGAACGCGAACGAGACGTTGGACACGCCGCCGCTCACGCGCGCCCCCGGGATCGACGCCTTGATCCGGCGTGTTGCCTCGAAGAACGCGTTCGCATACTCCGCGTGCTCCTCGATGCCGGTCGCGATCGCGAAGATGTTGGGGTCGAGGATGATGTCCTCGGGCGAGAAGCCGGCCTCGGCGATCAGGAGGTCGTGGGCGCGGGTGAGGACGTCGACCCGCCGTTCGACCGAGTCGGCCTGCCCGGCCTCATCGAACGCCATGACGACGGCCGCGGCCCCGTACCGCCGGCACAGCCGCGCCTGGCGAAGGAACTCGGCCTCGCCCTCCTTGAGGCTGATCGAGTTGACGACCCCACGGCCCTGGAGCTGACGCAGCCCTGCCTCGATGACGTCCCAGCGCGAGCTGTCGACCATGACCGGGACCTTCGCGACGTCGGGCTCGGTCGCGATCCGGCGCAGGAACCGGGTCATCGCGGCGACGCCGTCGAGCATCGCCTCGTCCATGTTCACGTCGACCATCACGGCGCCGTTCGCGACCTGGTCGCGGGCGATCGCGACCGCCTTGTCCTCGCCGTCGCGCCCGGCGGCCATCAGCCGCGCAAACGCACGCGAGCCGGTGACGTTCGTCCGCTCGCCGATGTTGATGAACGCGCCGCCCGGCATCGGGATCGTCAGGGGCTCGAGGCCGGAGAGCCGGGTGACCGCCGTGGGCGCCGGGATGGGCCGCGGCGCCACGCCACGGACGGCATCGGCGATTGCCGCGGTGTGCTCGGGCGTGGACCCGCAGCACGAGCCCGCCAGGTTCACGAGCCCGGCGCGCGCCCACTCGCCGAGCGCGCCGGCCGTGACCTCGGGCGTCTCGTCGTACCCTCCGAGCTCGTTGGGCAGACCCGCGTTCGGATAGGCGGCCAGTGGCACGTCCGCGATCCGGCCCAGCTCCTCCACGTGCTCGCGTAGCTGCTTCGCCCCCAGCGCGCAGTTGAGGCCCACGAGCAGCGGCCGGGCGTGCCGGATGCTCGCCCAGAACGCCTCGACCGTCTGGCCCGAGAGCGTCCGCCCCGACGCGTCCACGATCGTCCCCGAGACCACGACCGGCAGCCGGTACCCGAGGGCATCGAACGCGGCCTCGATGCCGAAGATCGCCCCCTTGGCGTTGAGCGTGTCGAACACCGTCTCCACGAACAGGATGTCCGCGCCGCCGCGCGCCTGGCCCTCGGCCGCCTCGCGGTATGCCTCTGCGAGCTCCTCGAACGAGACATTGCGCGCCGCGGGATCGTTGACGTCGGGGGAGATGGAGCCGGTCCGGTTGGTCGGCCCAAGCGACCCGCCGACGTACCGCGGCTGGCCGTCGCGCGCCTCCGCCTCGTCGCCCGCCTCGCGCGCCAGCCTCGCCGCCGCCTCGTTGAGCTCGCCGGCGATGTGCGACAGCCCATAGTCCGCCTGCGCGATCCGGGTCGCGGTGAACGAGTTCGTGGACACGATGTCGGCGCCCGCCACGAAGTACGCGCGGTGGACGTCGCGCACGATGTCCGGCTGGGTGAGGCTCAGGAGGTCGTTGTCCCCGCGTACGTCCCTGGGGTGGTCGGCGAAGCGCTCGCCGCGGAAGTCGGCCTCGGACAGCTGGTGGCGCTGGAGGAGGGTGCCCATGGCGCCGTCGAGCACCAGGATCCGCTCACGGAGCAGCCCGGGGAGGCGCTCGAGCCGTGCGGCGCGGGTGAACGGCGTGCGGGGAGGCGAGAGTGTCATCGGGAGCTCGAGTGTAACGCCGGTTTCAGCCGGGCCTAAGGGCGCCCGAAGGGCGGCCGACGAGGATGCGGGCAACAGCAACGCCTCCACGCCGCCCGGCTCGCCGGGACGCCGTACCAGGGACCACCACCGATGATCGCCTACGACGACTACCGCACCGGCTTCCTCCCCTCCCTGCGGCGGGTCCGCGCCCCGAGTGGTGATGCGCGCCTCCTTCGCCGGCTGCGCCACGTCGTGCGGCGGCGGCTCCGCGTGGACCTCCGCGGCCTCATCGGTGCCACCGTGACCGACGGCGAGCTGACGCTCCGGATCGACACGATGTCCGCCCGGGATCCGCGGATCGTCGCGTGGAGCGCGGACCGGCTCGTCGCGCTTGTCGTCCTCCACGATGGCTGCGGCGCCAGGGTCATCGGCGGTGGTGGGCTGATGGGCCGCGTCGAGCTCCCCTCGGTCATGGGCTGCGAGGCATTTCTCGCGTTCTGCTACGACGCAGAGGCCACCGCGTCCGTCTCCTGAACGTGGGCCGACGACCCGCTTTAAGGGAACCTGAAGACCGGTGGAGATGCTGCATCCCGTGGACACCTTCGTGATCCGACTCTGGAGCCCCGCCGACCATGCCGCTGACACCGGCGACAGCCCTCGCGGCGTCGCACGGCACGTGGGAACAGGTCGTGCGGCGGCCTTCCGGGACGGGGACGAGCTGATCGCGCTGCTCCGGGACCTCCCGGCGCACGACGACCTCGCCGCCATGGAGCCGGACGCGGAACTCCCCACGGCACCCGACTGACTCGCCGGGAACGCGTTCCTCCCGCGAACCCACCGGCCGACCCCGATCCGGAACCAGACCCGGGTCGGGGTCGCGTCCGTTCTACGATCCTCGAGGACGGGCGGGGGATCGCCCGCGCTGCGAGGTGATGGGCGATGCGCATCCTGGTGATCGGGGCCGGTGGCGTCGGGAGTGCCGCGGTGGGGATCGCGAACCGGCGGGCATTCTTCGAGCACGTCGTGGTGGCCGACTACGACCCCGCCCGGGTCGGGGCGGCGCTGGCCCAGGTGCACGACGACACCCGGTTCTCGGGAGCGCGGGTGGACGCCTCCGACGTGGGCACGATCCTGGAGCTGATCCACGAGCAGCGGATCACGCACGTCCTCAACGCGGTCGACCCGCGCTTCGTGATGCCCATCTTCGACGCCTGCTTCGCGGCCGGCGCCACGTACCTCGACATGGCGATGTCGCTGTCGAGGCCGCACCCCGAGCGCCCGTACGAGCTGTCCGGCGAGAAGCTGGGCGACGCCCAGTTCGCGAAGGCCGCCGAGTGGGAGGCGAAGGGTCAGCTGGCACTCCTCGGCATGGGCGTGGAGCCCGGCCTGTCCGACGTGTTCGCGCGCTATGCGCAGGATCACCTGTTCAGCGAGATCGACGAGGCCGGCGTCCGCGACGGCGCGAACCTCACCGTCGACGGCTACGAGTTCGCGCCCTCGTTCTCCATCTGGACGACGATCGAGGAATGCCTCAACCCGCCCGTCGTGTGGGAGGCGGACCGCGGCTGGTTCACGCTCCCACCGTTCAGCGAGCCCGAGGTGTTCGACTTCCCGGAAGGCATCGGCCCCGTGGAGTGCGTCCACGTGGAGCACGAGGAGGTACTGCTGATCCCGCGCTGGGTCAACGCCAGGCGGGTGACGTTCAAGTACGGCCTGGGCAACGAGTTCATCGAGGTGCTGCGCACGCTGCGCAAGCTGGGGCTCGATCGCACTGAGCCCGTCTCGGTCAAGGGTGTGCCGGTCTCACCGCGCGACCTCGTGGCGGCCTGTCTCCCGGACCCGGCCGGCCTCGGCGACCGAATGCACGGCAAGACATGCGCAGGCACCTGGGTCACCGGCCGCGGCAAGGACGGCAAGCCGCGGCAGGTCTACCTGTACCACGTGGTCGACAACGCCTGGACGATGGGCGAATACGGGGCGCAGGCCGTGGTGTGGCAGACGGCAATCAACCCGGTCGTCGCGCTGGAGCTGCTCGCCCGCGGGACGTGGACCGGCGTCGGGGTGCTTGGACCGGAGGCCTTCGACGCGCTGCCGTTCCTTGACCTGCTGACCGAGTACGGCTCCCCGTGGGGGCTGCGCGAGGAGACGCCGGCGGTGCGCTGAGCCGTCTTCGCAACCCGTTCCGCCAGCGACCAGGAGCGGGCTCGATTGCCGACATCGCCTCGGGCGTCGCGTCAGCAAGTGCCCAGGCCGCCAGCGGCAGCGGACCGACGATCGGCTAGAGATCGCTGATGCGGCGGGCCGACAGCCTCGGGCCGTACCTGGGAGCGCGAGTTCCGGACAGCTCGAGGAGGCGCGTGACCCGGGCGCGCTGGCCGCGGTAGGGCTCGAGGAGCTGGAGCATCCGCTCGTCGGTGCCACGGGGTTCGCCGGCGAGGGCCCAGCACACCATGTTCGGGACGTGGAAGTCGCCGATGCTCACCGCGTCCGGGTCGCCGAAGGCGCGGAAGCCGACCTCTGCGGCGGTCCATGGCCCGACCCCAGGGAACGCCCGAAGGGCGGCATAGGCAGACGAGAGCGCGGCGGTGCGCTCCGCACCGGGCGGTGCCTCCGCGACGAGGAGCGCGAGTCGCTCGAGGCGCGGCGCCTCGCGGGCGACCGCACGGATGAGCTCGGCGCGGCGGCGCTCGAGGCCCAGGGGATGGAACGCGTGGTAGGGGAGCGCAGCGAGGACCTCGGGCGCCGGCGGCAGGCGCAAGCCCTGCGGCCCGGGCGCGTCCTCGCCGTACGCGCGGACGAGCGCGCGGTACGTGCGGCGCGCCTCCTCGCCGGTGATCTTCTGCTCAAGGATCGCGGGCACCAGCGCCTCGAACACGGCGCCCGATCGGCCGATCCGCAGCCCGCGGCCGCGTCGCACGCCCTCGGCAACCGCCGGGTGGACGGGGACGAGCGCCGCCGGATCGTCATCGGTGCCGAGGAAGGCCGGCGCCTCGCCGATGGCCTGCGCCGCACCGGGGCCCCAGGCGCGTACCCGCACGCCGCCGTCGACCGGCTGCAGGAACAACGTGGCGGCACCCCCGGAGCGACGAGTCGCCACCCACACGGCGCCCGACGGCTCGATCCGGAACGCCGGGTCGCCGCTCCCACGCCGGTGGATCGCGAGCGTGCCCGCGAGGCGGTACGGCGGAGCGATCGACACCACGGTCTCGGAGTCGGCCGGCCCGGCACCCGTGCGGGCGCCCATGGATTCCGTCACGCGTACGACACCCAACGCCACCGCACCGAACCCGCAACCGTCATGCGGGCCAGCCTACCGTCGGCGTCACACCGTGCGAACCAGCTTCATCGTCGCGGCGTCGGCGCTCATCGCCGTCGCCGTCCTGGTCGCCACCGCCGGCCCGGGCGCAGGCAAGCCCGCCGGCACCATCGAACCGCTGGACTCGACCGCCTTCACGCGTGTCTCGCTCCCGCCGCTCGATGCGGCGACGGCGACTCCCACCCCGACCCCGAGCTCCCGTGCGACCCCCGCGCCCAGCCGGCCCGCGGACCTGCAGCCGCGCCTTGCCGTCGGCCCCGTCGTGCAGCCGACGCCCGCGCCGACCTGGCGCACGGCGGAGTACTCCTGGTACGGCCCCGGCTTCTACGGGAGCGGGACGGCGTGCGGCCAGACGTACTCGAAGACGATCCTCGGCGTCGCCCACAAGACGCTCCCGTGCGGCACGAAGGTCACGCTCCGCAACCCGAAGAACGGCAGATCCATCACGGTCCGGGTCATCGACCGCGGCCCGTACGTCGCCGGCCGGATGTGGGACCTCTCCCGCGCGACCTGCGCCTACCTCGACAACTGCGACACGGCGATGATCCAGTACCGCCTCCCGTAGCCGGTCTCGGTTGACAGCCTCAGGTAGGCTGGCTGTCCACGTGCGAACCAGAATCGTCGTCGCGTTCGCGGCTCTCATGGCCGTGTCCGCCCTGGTCGCCGTCCCGGCTCCCGCGGGCTCGCGTTCCCCGAGTCCCGATCGGTCGCTCGATCCGGCGCTGCTGAGCGCCGTCTCGATCGCGCTGCCGAAGGATCGGGCGGTGACGACGACCCTCGATGCCACGGCGCAGCGCTCGGCCGGATCGGTTGGGCAGGCAACCGCATACGTGGAACCCGGGGAGAACAGCGCCGCCGCCGGCCGCCCGAGCGTTCGCGTCCCGGTCCCCGCAATGGGCTCGATCAGCAAGAACTACTGGCGCTTCGACCCGGACATCAGCTGGTACGGCCCGGGCTTCTACGGCAACGGCACCGCGTGCGGGCAGAAGCTCACCAAGGAGCTGGTGGGAGTCGCCCACCGGACGCTTCCGTGCGGCACGCTCGTCACGTTCCGCTACAACGGCAGGACCGTGACGGCGCCGGTCATCGACCGCGGCCCGTACGTCGCCGGCCGGACCTGGGACCTGTCGAAGGGCCTGTGCACGCTCCTCGGCCACTGCTTCACCGGCACGATCGAGTGGCGCCTTGGCGGGGGCGGCTGACCTCCCACCCCCGCGCCTTCGGGCCGCCGATCCACCGGAACGTGTGAGAACCCACATCCCGGGCACACGCCTCCGACGTCCGCACCACCGAGCATGACCTCCACGGGTCGGCGCACCCTCGCGCGCCGACCCGACGTTCCGGAGGCTCCTCTCAATGACGCTCAGGGACCAGCTCGCGAAGGCGACCGTCCCGGCGGCCGCCCTCGTGCCCGTCCGCTTCTTCGCCGGCATCACGTTCCTCTACGCCGGCATCGACAAGCTCCTCGATCCGTCGTTCTTCGACTCGGCCAGCCCGGCCTCTATCTACGGCCAGCTCCACGCGTTCGAGCGCGTTTCGCCGGTGGCGTTCCTCATCCGGCCGATGGAGCCGTACGCGCTCATCCTGGGGCTGCTCATCTCGCTCGCGGAGATCGCGATCGGGCTGGGAGCCATCACGGGCCTCGCGTTCCGGATCGCCGCCGCGGGCGGGGCGGCGCTCTCGATCCTGTTCTGGCTCACCGCCTCGTGGGCGACGCAGCCGTACTTCTATGGCCCGGACCTGCCGTACGCGTTCGCATGGGTGACGCTCGCCCTCGCAGGCACAGGTGGGCTGTTCGTGCCGCGCTGGGTCCGCGAGCTGGGCATGCCGGCCGACGACGGCTGGGTCTCGGGCACGCACGGCCGACCGGGGTGGTCCCGGCGCACCGTCCCGGTGCCCGACATCTCGCCCCAGCGCCGCATCATCCTCCAGGCGGGTGCCCTCGGCGTGGGGGCCCTCGCGGTCTCATCGATCGCAGCGCCGCTCCGGTTCGCGCTCGGGGCGCGGGCGGGCGAGGACCGCGGGGGCACGGCCCTCGACGCCGCCACCAGTCCCGGCGCGGCAACCCTGCCGGTCGCGGGCGAGCCCGCCACGACCCCCACGGGCTCGCCCGACGACTCCGCGCCGCCCTCGGCTGCGCCGCTCGCGGGCCTCGCCATCGCCCGCATCTCGGACGTGGACCAGGCCGGCGCGAAGCGGTTCCACGTCCCGTCTGCGGCGCCGGCGAGCATGTACCCGGGCGACCCCGGGATCATCATCAAGCTCGCCGACGGGTCGTATGCCGCATACGACGCGACGTGCACCCACGAGGGCTGCCGGGTGGGCTGGGACAAGGCGGACAACGTGCTGCTCTGCCCGTGCCACGGCGCGGCGTTCGACCCGTCCGACCACGGAGCGGTCCTCGGCGGGCCCACGAATCAGCCCCTGCTCGAGCTCCCGCTGCAGATCGACCAGGCGTCCGGGACGATCTCGATCAAGGCCTGACGCGCGGGCGAGCGACGGGGCCGGGCGACGCGGCCGCGCTACCCGAGCGGCGCGAACGTCGCCGTGAAGTGGCGCAGCTGCCGGGGCTGGGTCGCGATCCGGAAGCCACGAAGCGACCCGGCGCGTGACGCCACGTCCCGGGCGACCTCGATGACGTAGTCGATGTGGCTCTGGGTGTAGGTCCGGCGCGGGATCGCGAGGCGGACGAGGTCCATGGGCCCCGGGGTCTCGGTCCCGTCGGGGTGGAGCCCGAACATCACCGTCCCGATCTCGCATCCGCGGATCCCGCCGGCCCGGTAGAGCTCCACCGCCAGCGCCTGGCCCGGATACTCGAGCGGCGGGATGTGCGGCAGCAGCCCGCGCGCGTCGAGGTAGACCGCATGGCCGCCAAACGGCTGGACGCACGGGATCCCGGCCGCGACGAGCGCGTCGCCGAGGTAGGCCGTGGATCGTGTCCGGTAGCGCAGGTAGTCCTCGTCCACGACCTCGGTCAGCCCCTGGGCGATCGCCTCGAGGTCGCGCCCCGCGAGCCCGCCGTACGTCGGGAAGCCCTCGGTCAGGATCAGCAGGTTGCGGCACTGCTCGGCGAGCGCGTCATCGTTCATCGCGAGCCAGCCGCCGATGTTGGCCATGCCGTCCTTCTTGGCCGACATCGTCATGCCATCGGCGAGGCCGCCGATCTCCTGGACGATCTCGACCACCGAGCGATGGGCCTGGCCGGGCTCGCGCTCCTTGATGAACCACGCGTTCTCGGCGAACCGGCAGCCGTCGAGGAACAGCGGCTTGCCGTGGGCGTCGCACACGTCGCGGATCGCGTGGAGGTTGTGGAGCGAGACGGGCTGGCCGCCGCCCGAGTTGTTGGTGATCGTGACCATCACCACCGGGACGTCGTCGCCACGCTCGCGAAGGAGGGCGTCGAGCGCCGTGACGTCCATGTTCCCCTTGAACGGGTGGATGAGCGACGGCTGCCGGCCCTCCGGGATCACGAGGTCCACGCCCTCCGCGCCCGTGTACTCCACGTTGGCCCGCGTCGTGTCGAAGTGCGTGTTGCTGGGTATGACCTTGCCCGGCCCGCCGATCGCGGTGAACAGGAGCTTCTCCGCGGCGCGACCCTGGTGGGTGGGGATGACGTGCCGGAACGGGAACAGCCGCTGGACCGCCTCGAGGAAGACGTACCAGCTGGGGCTGCCCGCATAGCTCTCGTCGCCGTGCTGGATCGCCGCCCACTGGTCACGGCTCATCGCGCCGGTCCCCGAGTCCGTGAGCAGGTCGATGAGGACGTCCTGCGCGTGGATGCTGAACAGGTTCCAGCCAACCTCCTCGAGCGCCCGCTCGCGCTGCGCCTCGGTCGTCAGGCGGATCGGCTCCACGGCGTGGATGCGGAACGGCTCGATGATCGTC
>DASXVG010000144.1:0-3351 GCA_036504355.1 Candidatus Limnocylindrales bacterium | reverse complement strand
CGGCGGCTGGTCCGCGTAGAACCACGCCGACGGCGTGACGTTCGAGTTGGCGACCTGGCCGTTTCCGTCGAGCAGGCGGGTGTTGATCTCGGACTTGTCGATCGCGTACGCGACGGCTTCGCGGATCGCGGGGTCGGCCATTGGGCACCCCGGTCCGCGATCCGCGATGCGCACGTTCCTGGAGCATCCGCCGTTCTTGAGCCCCGCATCGAAGTCGTCCGCGGGGGACCAGTTGGGGCGCAGGAACTCGTAGGTCAGCGACGTGATCGGGACGACCGCCGAGCCCAGGTCCTGTCCTCCCCGTGCCGGACGATGTCGGGGATGCTAAGCGATGCCATCGTCGGTCAGGCGACGCCAAGCCGATCATGTCCCGGCGGGGAGAACTGGCGCGCCCGCTGCCTCGAGCGGCATGGGATCATGACACCGCCGGAGATCGTCCAGCGCCCGGCCGCAGGAGCCGCTCGATGAGCACGCGACCAATCCTCAGCCCCGAAGAGCTCGCCGGCATCCGGCGCGAGTACCGTGCCGCGAGGCTCCTCCCGAAGCGCGCCTATCACGACGAGGCCGTGTACGCCTGGGAGCGGGAGGAGATCTTCTTCCGCGACTGGATCGCGGTCGGCCGCGCGGAGGAGGTCCCCGAGCGGGGCTCGTTCGTGGTGCGTGACCTGTTCGGCGAGAGCGTCGTCCTCGTGCGCGGCCGCGACGACGTGATCCGTGCGTTCTACAACGTGTGCCGCCACCGGGGGACGGCGGTCGAGGAGCGCGAGTGCGGCACGGCCGTCCGCTTCCAGTGTCCCTACCACGCCTGGATCTACGACCTCGATGGCCGCCTCGTCCGGGCCAAGCACACCGAGGACCTCGAGGACTTCAGCGTCGAGACGTTCGGGCTGCAGCCGATCCGGTGCGAGACGTGGGGCGGGTTCGTCTTCCTCTGCTTCGCCGACGAGGGCGTCACGCCGCCGCTGCGCGAGTACATGGGCGACTGGTTCGAGCACCACGCGAGCTTCGGGCGGGACATGTCGGGGCTCAGGCGCGCCGCCCGCCTGTCCTACGACGTGGCCGCCAACTGGAAGATCGTGGCCGAGAACTACAGCGAGTGCTACCACTGCCCGCCGGTCCACCCGATGCTCAACAGGCTCACGCCCTACGACCTCGGCGAGGACTTCCTGGCCCACGGGCCGTGGAAGGGCGGCTGGATGGTCTTCGCCGAGGGCTGCGAGACGATGTCGATCAGCGGCACGCGCGACGGCCGGCCGCTGCTCTACGCTCGCGACGAGGCCGAGGCACGGCGGATCTACTACTACATCCTGTGGCCGAACCTCATCGTGTCGGTCCACCCGGACTACGTCCTCACCCACCAGGCGTGGCCGGACGGCCCGAACCGCTCCACGGTCCACTGCGACCTGTACGTGGAGGCCGACAGGGTCGACACGATCGATGTCAGCGGGGCCGTCCAGTTCTGGGACATCACCAACCGCGAGGACTACCACGTCGTCGAGATGCAGCAGCAGGGGACCCGTTCGCGGTCCTGGACGGCCGGCCGCTACTCCAACCAGGAGGCCAGCGTCCACGCGTTCGACATCATGGTCGCAGACCGCTACGCCAACGACGGCTCACGCACCGTCCGCGGCTGGCGCACCGAGACCGCGGCAGAGCGCCGCCTCGTGACCCGCACGCTCGGCCCCGCCCAGCAGGCCGAGCACGAGGAGGCCGAAACCGCGTCGGGCACCTGACGAAGGGCGCCGGCTGAGAATGGAGGCCGGTCAGGTCGGGCTTGCCGACCCGGCATCGGCCGCCGCACGCGCGAGCGTCGCCGTCGTCTCGGCGAGCCCTCGCCGCGCGCCGAGCCGCGCGAACGACGCGCGCGCTGCCTCGAGGAGGACGATCGCCTCGTCGCGTGTCCCGATGGCCAGCAGGCTCTCTCCCGCGAACTGCCGGGCGAGCGCAGCCTCGGGCACGTAGCCCATCCGGTCCCAGGCTCCGATCACGGAGCCGAGCCCGGCGGCCGCCAGGGCGTGATCGCCCCGCGCCACGGCCGCGAGCGGGTGGATGCACATGGTTCGATGGCCATCGAACTGCTCGCAGCCCGTCCCGCGGCGGACGCGCGTGGAGCATCGGCGAGCGGATGGCTCAAGCACGCGAGGTCGCCAGGACGCTCGGACAAGCCGCCCAACCACGTCCGACGGCGTTCCCACGAGCGACTCAGAGCCTGTGAATGAACTGCCCTCGTGGGGGCGCCGGGCCGTTCCGACCTTGACGCTCGCCTGGCACTGTCCGAGCATCGTCAGGCGCGCGGCTTGACCACGGCGATCCGGGAGGACGGGAAGATGGGGGTTCGATCAGCGCTGGTGCGTGCAGGCCTGATGAGGCCGCCGTCCGAACCGCACGGGTTCGAGCGCGACATGCACCTGCTCTACGTCCCAGGGCTCGGCTCACCCGTGGCAAACGTGCCCCACCCGATTACCCCGAGGAGCTCCGCCGAGCGGTGCGCACGCGACGGCTGCGGTCGCCCTGCGGACGACCCGATCCACCACGTGGGCGAGGACTGACGGCGGGAAGCCGGGTCAGGCAGGCTCGGCTCGCAGGCCGCGGACCGATGGCACGCACGGGTGAGTCCGAGCGCGGGAGTTCGTTCACAGGCTCTCAGTGACCTGACAGCGACTTGTGAGCCATGCCGAGGGCTGTTCGACGGCGATCGAACCAACCCAAGCGTGACCCTGGAGCGAACGGCCAAGGCCCACAAAGGCGCGCGCGAGCTCAGCGGCCCGGCATCGCCCGATGGGTGCGCTCGATGTCCTCGATGAGGCGGACGGTGCCGTCCGTCACGACCTGCAGGTAGTGCTCGCCGAACTCGGCGTTGGACTCACGGGCGTCGCCCCAGGTCCCTGAGGCGGTCGCCCGGTAGACGCTCCCCGGTGACGAGAAGAAGAACGCGGTGTGGACCGCGGGCCCGCTCTTCGTCTCCGCGAACGGCGGGAACTCACGGTTGGCGCGCTCCATGTCCACGAGGTCGGGATTGATCGCGAGCACCGCGGACGTCTCGCCCTTGTTCGCGTGGAGCCCGTTGGCCGGGTCGAAGTACTCGGTGGCCTCCTCGGGCGTCATTCCGTCCCAGTAGTTGACGGGGAAGCAGCGCGAGCCATCCGGGAGGCGGTCCGCGGCGTTGGCGCACGCGTAGGCGATGGCGTACGTGTTGTCGTAATGGCCGTTGAGGAACACGACGCGCCGGAAGCCGACCGAGGTGAGCGAGACGCACAGGTCCTCGATCAGGGCCATGAACGTCGGGATCCGGATGTGGACGAGCCCGGCGAACCCGGCGTGCGGATACGACAGCGAGTAGTTGACCGTCGG
>DASXVG010000143.1:0-15256 GCA_036504355.1 Candidatus Limnocylindrales bacterium | reverse complement strand
ACTTGAGAGGAGCTGCTCCTAGTACGAGAGGACCGGAGTGGACGAACCGCTGGTGTGCCAGTTGTCCCGCCAGGGGCATCGCTGGGTAGCTATGTTCGGTTGGGATAAGCGCTGAAAGCATCTAAGTGCGAAGCTCGCCTCAAGATGAGGTTCCCCACTGGGTTAACCAGGTAAGACCGCAGAGAGACCATCTGCTTGATAGGCGGCATGTGGAAGTCCGGCGACGGATGAAGCTGAGCCGTACTAATGGTCGAGGGCTTGACCTTTTCCAGCAACTGATCAGGGATCAGTGCGGGATCAGATCGGGTGATCCTGATCGGGCAAATCGTGATCCTTTCGACAGGCGCCGGCGTCCACGGACGCGCGTCGCAGCCGTCATCTACCAGATGCAGACAAGCCCGGTGACTCTAGCGGAGAGGCCACACCCGTTCCCATCCCGAACACGGAAGTTAAGCTCTCCAGCGCCGAAGATACTGAGAGGGCAGCCTTTCGGGAAAATAGGTCGTCGCCGGGTTTGTTGCATTTAACGGCTCGGCGCGTGCGAGCCCGCAAGAAGGGTTGCGGCGCCACGCTCCGTCCACTGGCGGTATCCTCCCCGCGATGACCGTCAGCGGCCAGTCCCCGGATCGGCGCCCTTCCGACGGCGAACACGCCGCCAGGCAGCACCGCCGACGCGACGCCGCCGCGGTCCTGGAGGTGTGCCCCTACCTCGCGGTGGAGGATCGCTCCTGGCGGAGCGCGTATGCGGCGCGCGAGCATCGGTGCCAGGCGGTCACGCCGCCGGCTCCCCTCGCCATCGACAAGCAGCGACAGCTGTGTCTCCAGCCGGACCACCGCGGGTGCGCCACGTTCCTGGCCGCCCGCGCCGTCGCGGGCGAGGCGAACCCCGTGGCACCGGGCGATGACGGAGCGTCGCTCTGGTCCCCGGCCGGGACGGCCCCGTTGGTCCTGGAGCCGGCGCGCCGGATGGGCTCCCTGCCGACGGCCTCGGCCCGCAGCGGCGGCCAGGCGCTCCTCGTCGGGCTCATGGTCCTCGCCTTCATCGTGCTCGTCATCGCGCGGACCCAGTCTCCCGCTGGTGCGGACGCCTCGTCGCCCGACGTGGCATCCGACGCCATCGCCGGGGCCGTGGCGCCTTCCACCAGCGCGGTCCCGGTCGCGTCCGTTGCGCAGGTGAGCCCGACGCAGGAGCCGACGCCAGCCCCCACGCCCGGCGCCTCGGTTGCGAGCACGCCGGCGCCGAGCCTTTCCGTTGCGCTCCGTCGCTACAAGGTGAGATCCGGCGACACGCTGAGCACCATCGCCGCCCGCTTCGGGACCACGGTCAAGAAGATCGCGGCGCTGAACGGGATGTCGGACCCCAGGTATCTCAAGGTCGGCCAGGTCCTCGTCATCCCCTGAGGCACCGACTCCTCAGCGCTGGCACCCCCGGCAGTAGCCGGTAGGGAAGCCGCCCGCCTTCACCGCCGTGATCCTCGTCCCACACCGCGGGCACGGCTCGCCGCCGCGGTTGTGGACGGACAGGTGGTCCCGGACCTGCTTCTCGAACGTCGGCGGGACGCGCTCCCTGAGCAGCTCGATCGACGCGGACAGCACGGAGCGCGTCGCCGCGTAGAGGTCGTCGACCTCCTCTGCGGCGAGCGACGCGCGCTTGCGGAAGGGCAGGAGCCGGGCCGCGAACAGGATCTCGTCCGAGTACGCGTTGCCGATGCCGGCAACGAAGGCCTGGTTGCGGAGCAGGTTCTTCAGCTCGCCAGGGTGCTTCCGGATGCGCTCGCGCCACGCGTCGAGCGTGAGCGTCGGATCGAGGGCATCGGGACCCATCTCGCCCGGCGCGCGACCCGGGACCGGACGGTCAACGCCCGCGGGCAACAGGTAGATCTTGCCCATCTGGGTCGGGTCCTTGTAGCGCACGACGGGCGCCGCCTCGTCGGCGGGGATCCAGGAAGCTCCGGCCGTCCACGGAGCGGCGTCCTCGGGCGGGCCGCCCTGCCGCGTCCCGAACGCGAGCTCGACGGCCGTCCCTGCGGGCGCCTTCTCTCCCCCTGCCGCGAGCTGGAACCGCCCGGTGAGCATCGGGTTGACCACCACCCGGTCCCGCGACAGGTCGACGTCCAGGAACTTGCCCGCTCGCGCGATCCTCGTGACGGTCTGGCCGACGAGCGCCTCGAGCTCCGTTGGCGTCCCCCGGATGGCGAGCGGCATCGTCGCGCGCGCGCTCGCGAGCGTCCTGCCTGCAAGGGCGGCATGGAGCGCGTCGGCGACGACGGAGAGATCGGGCAGCTCGGGCACGGGCGGCGATTGTACCCGCGCAAACCGCCGTGCTAGACTCTCCCGGGCCCACGGGCACGGACAGTTGAAGAGCTCGTCCAGGAACGTCAGCGAAGGAGCGGACCGCCGGCCAAGGTCTCTACGATCCACCCTCCCTCTCCAAGACGGCGCCGGGATCTGCTCGGTCGCCGTTTCGTGATTCCAGGGGCCGAATCCACGACAGGAGACAGGATCACCTTGACCGAAGAGCAGCAGGACGGGACCGCGCCGGCCCCGGAGGCCATTGCCTCCAGCGAGGCCCCGGCGTCCGAGGAGACCGTCGCGGCGATTGCCGTCGCCGACGAGCCCGTCGCCACCGAGACTCCCGAGTCCGTCATCGAGGCGGCCCCCATGACGGCGGTCGCCGTCGAGGAGGCGCCCACCGAGGCACCCGTCGCCGAGGCCGTCGTGGCCGAGGAGACACCCGCCCCCGAGGCGGTCACGGAGCCCGTGGTGGACGAGGCCGCAGTCGCCCCCGTCGAGGACGCCGTCATGGCGCCCGTCGACGACGAGGCCGCGGACGCGCCGCCGGCAGCGGACATCGAGCCCGAGGACGAGGCGCCGGCCCCGCCGCCGAAGCGCACCGGCCCCGAGCCCACGACGATGGAGGAGCTGCTCGCGGAGCAGGACTCGGACATCAAGAGCTTCAAGCACGGTGACGTCGTCGAGGGCCAGGTCGTCCGCATCGACAAGGACGAGATTCTGGTCGACATCGGCGCCAAGTCCGAGGGCGTGGTCAGCAACCGCGAGCTCTACGGGCGCAACGCCGAGTCGCAGCCGCAGCTCGCCATCGGCGACACGGTGCTCGTGTACGTCCTGCAGCCGGAGAGCCCGGAGGGCCACGTCGTCCTCTCGCTCCGCCGCGCGGGCCTCGAGCGCAAGTGGCGCTCGATGCAGGAGCAGTTCGAGGCCGGCGTGATCATCGACGCCCCGGTCATCGACCACAACAAGGGCGGTCTGATCGTCGACTGCGGGATCCGTGGCTTCGTGCCGATCTCCCAGATCGTGGACTTCCCGCGCCGCCCGCAGAACGAGCAGCCGCGTGACGCTGCGCAGGAGATCGCGGAGAAGCTCCAGCCGTACATCGGCCGCAAGCTCCGCCTCAAGATCCTCGAGGTCAACCGCAAGGCGAACCGCCTCATCCTGTCGGAGAAGGTTGCCCTGTACGAGGAGCGCCGCGAGAAGCGCGACGAGCTGTTCAGCAGCCTGCAGGTCGGCCAGAAGGTCACCGGCAACGTCCGCTCGATCGCGCCGTTCGGCATCTTCATCGACCTCGGCGGGATCGACGGCCTGGTCCACAAGAGCGAGCTCTCGTGGAACAAGGTCAACAACCCCGAGGCCGGCTACAAGGTCGGGGACGAGGTCGAGGCCGAGGTCATCGACATCAACCACGAGCGTGGCCGGATCAGCCTCTCGATCCGCCGCCTGCAGCCCGACCCGTGGGAGTCGACGGTCGCGGACTTCAAGGTCGGGGACGTCATCGACGGCACCGTCACGAAGCTCGTGAACTTCGGCGCCTTCGTCCGGGTCCGCGAGGGCCTCGAGGGCCTCATCCACATCAGCGAGCTGAGCCACCAGCGCGTCGCGCACCCCGGAGACGTGGTGCACGAGGGCCAGGTCCTCAAGCTCAAGATCATCAGCCTCGACTCGGAGCGCCACCGCCTCGGCCTGAGCCTCAAGCAGGCGGAGGAGCCGCCGGCCCGCCCGATGCCGGAGCTCGGCGCACCCGCCGCCCCTGCGGGCGACCGTGGGCCCCGCGAGCGTCGCGAGCGCCGCGACCGACCGGAGCGGAGCTACTCGCCGTCCGACACCTTGTCGGAGCCGGAGGGCGGGATCGACACGACCCTGGCCGCCGCCTTCGCGCAGGTCCGGGCGCAGCTCGCCAGCGCCGAGAAGGCCGACGAGCCCGTCGCCGAGACGGCCCCGGTCGCCGAGCCCGAGCCCGAGGTCGTCGCCGAGACGGCCCCGGTCGCCGAGAAGGCCGACGAGCCCGTCGCCGTGACGGCCCCGGTCGCCGAGCCCGAGCCCGAGGTCGTCGCCGAGACGGCCCCGGTCGCCGAGCCCGAGCCCGAGGTCGTCGCCGAGACGGCCCCGGTCACCGAGCCCGAGCCCGAGGTCGTCGCCGAGACGGCCCCGGTCGCCGAGCCCGAGCCCGAGGTCGAGAAGGCCTGACCCCAGCCGGGCGTCGCCCGGTCACCAGCCCGCGCAGACGACCCGCCGGAGCCCGGCGGGTCGTTTCGATTCCTTCACCTGGAACGGATCGGCCCGTTGCATCCTGACGGGCCGTTGCGACGAAGATAGAAGCAGGCGAATCACCGTTGCCGGTGGTCGCCGGCCTGCGGATCCGGAGTATCGCTGCACGGGAGCGCGGGTGTTAGGATGGCCCGAAGGTCGCCTCCGCGACCAGGGAGACCGCGTCTGGATGGATCGCTTCGACAAGTTCACGGACCGCGCCCGCAAGGTGCTGACACTCGCGCAGGACGAGGCCCAGCGGTTCAACCACAACTACATCGGGACCGAGCACCTGCTGCTCGGGCTCGTGCGCGAGGGTGAGGGTGTCGCCGCCCGCGTCCTCGAGAACATGAACGTCGAGCTGGCCAAGGTCCGGACTGCCGTCGAGTTCATCATCGGTCGGGGCGACCGCCCCGTTGTCGGCGAGGTTGGGCTGACCCCGCGCGCGAAGCGCGTCATCGAGCTCGCCATCGACGAGGCGCGGCGCCTCGGGCACAACTACATCGGCACGGAGCACCTGCTGCTCGGCCTCGTCCGCGAGGGCGAGGGCATCGCCGCGGGCGTGCTCGAGTCGCTGGGCGTGAACCTGGACAAGGTCCGCCACGAGGTGATCCGGGTTCTGTCGCAGTCATCCTCTGCCGGCCCGACGCAGGAGACGAAGCGGGCGAGCAAGACGCCGACCGTGGATGCCCTGGGGATCAACCTCACCGAGGCCGCCCGCGCAGACAAGCTCGACCCTGTCATCGGGCGCGAGAAGGAGATCGAGCGGGTCATCCAGATCCTCGGCCGCAAGACGAAGAACAACCCCGCCCTCATCGGCGAGCCCGGCGTCGGCAAGACCGCGATCGCGGAGGGCCTCGCGCACCGGATCGTCGCCGGCGACGTCCCGGACATCCTGCTCAACAAGCGGGTCCTGACGCTTGACATCGGCTCGCTGGTCGCGGGCACGAAGTACCGGGGCGAGTTCGAGGAGCGGCTCAAGAAGATCATCGAGGAGCTGCGCAACACCAACGACGCGATCCTGTTCATCGACGAGCTCCACACGCTCGTCGGGGCGGGCGCAGCCGAAGGCGCGATCGATGCGGCCAACATCCTCAAGCCGCCGCTGTCGCGGGGCGAGCTCCAGTGCATCGGCGCCACCACGCTCGACGAGTACCGCAAGTACATCGAGAAGGACGCGGCCCTCGAGCGGCGCTTCCAGCCAGTGATGGTGGAAGAGCCCTCGCTCGAGCAGACGATCGAGATCCTCATCGGGATCCGCGAGCGCTACGAGGACCACCACAAGGTCAAGATCACCGACGACGCGGTCAAGGCCGCGGCGGACCTGTCGATCCGGTACATCACGGACCGTCATCTCCCCGACAAGGCGATCGACCTCATCGACGAGGCATCCAGTCGGGTCCGCCTCCGGCACTCCTCCGCGCCGCCCGAGCTGCGCATCGCGCAGAAGGAGCTGGACCGGATCACGAAGGAGAAGGACGCCGCGATCAACGCCCAGGAGTACGAGCAGGCAGCCACGCTGCGCGAGGCCGAGGCCACCTCCCGGGAGAACGTCGACAAGCTCCGCGCCGACTGGCAGTCCACCGTGTCGGGCGAGATCCCCAAGGTCGACGAGGAGGAGATCGCGCAGGTCGTCGCCATGTGGACCGGGATCCCGGTCACGCGCATCGCGCAGGAGGAGTCGGAGCGCCTGCTCAAGATGGAGGAGGTCCTCCACGGCCGCCTCATCGGGCAGGAGGAGGCGATCGAGACCGTCTCCCGTGCCGTCCGCCGCGCCCGTGCCGGCCTCAAGGACCCCAAGCGCCCGATCGGCTCGTTCATCTTCCTCGGGCCCACGGGCGTCGGCAAGACCGAGCTCGCCAAGGCCCTCGCGGAGTTCATGTTCGGATCCGAGGACACGCTCATCAAGATCGACATGAGCGAGTTCATGGAGCGCCACAACGTGAGCCGCCTCGTCGGGGCGCCCCCAGGCTACGTCGGGTTCGACGAGGGGGGCCAGCTCACCGAGGCCGTCCGACGCAAGAGCTACGCGGTGATCCTGCTCGACGAGATCGAGAAGGCACACGCGGAGGTGTTCAACATCCTGCTCCAGATCCTGGAGGACGGGCACCTCACCGACGCCAAGGGGCGCCGGGTCGACTTCCGCAACACGATCATCATCATGACCTCGAACCTTGGCGCCGCGAAGATCCAGACCAACTCGTCCCTCGGCTTCCGCCAGCAGGGCGACACCGTGGAGACCCGCGCCGCGGCGAGCTACGACCTGATGAAGGAGAAGGTCCAGGCGGAGCTCAAGCAGAACTTCCGCCCGGAGTTCCTGAACCGGATCGACGCGACCGTCGTGTTCCGCAGCCTCACGGTCGAGGAGATCACGAAGATCGTCGACCTGATGCTCAAGCGGGTCCGCGAGCAGCTCAAGGTCCAGGGCATGGGCCTCGAGATCACGCAGGCGGCGAAGGAGCACATCATCAAGCTCGGCTACGACCAGGCGTACGGCGCCCGACCGCTGCGCCGCACGATCCAGAACCTCATCGAGGACCCCCTGGCGGAGCACCTGCTCCTGGGGCGATACGAGCAGGGTGACCAGATCGTGGTGGACCTCGATCCCGACGGCAAGGGCCTGTCGATCACGGCAACCGAGGCGGCGAAGACCCCCGTCGAAGCCTGATCCGGGCTCGCCGGACAGCCTCGAGCACCGATGGCACGCGCCCAGAGCCGATACGTCTGCCAGTCGTGCGGCGCCTCCGTCCTCCGCTGGGAGGGCCAGTGCCGCACGTGCGGTGAGTGGAACTCCCTGGTGGAGACCGTCGTCCGCGACGAGCCGCGCCCGCGGGTCCTGTCGGGTGTCGGGCCAGGGTCCGGCGCCCTGCCCGTGTCGCTCGCCGCCGCGGGCGAGCCCGGCGACGAGGCGCGGCGACCGGTGGGCATCGGAGAGCTCGACCGCGTGCTCGGCGGCGGCCTCGTCGCGGGATCCGTCGTCCTGCTCGGCGGCGAGCCCGGGATCGGCAAGTCGACCCTCCTGCTCCAGGCGGCTGCCGGCATCTCCACGACCGGCGCATCCGTCCTCTACGCCACGGGCGAGGAGTCGACCTCGCAGGTCCGCCTGCGCGCGACACGCCTCGGGCTCGCGACCGGTGCCGTCGCCGAGTCGATACGGGTGGTCGCCGAGACGGGCGTCGGGCGGATCGTCGAGCTGGCGCGATCGGACGGGCTCGCGATGCTCGTCGTGGATTCGGTGCAGACCCTCGCGTCCGAGGACCTCGACGGGCCGCCAGGCAGTGTCGGCCAGGTCCGCGAGGCGACCCAGCGGCTGATGGAGTTCGCGAAGACCGAGGGCGTCCCGGTCATCCTCGTCGGTCACGTCACGAAGGACGGCACGCTCGCGGGACCCAAGACGCTCGAGCATCTCGTCGACGTGGTGCTCAACGTCGAGGGGGACCGGACCGGTGGGCTGCGCCTCCTCCGCGCCACGAAGAACCGCTACGGCTCCACCGATGAGGTGGGGGTGTTCGAGATGGGGGAGCGCGGCCTGACCGAGGTCGCGGACCCCGCGCGCGCGTTTCTCGCCGATCACGACGCCCCTGCACCGGGGAGCGTCGTCGCCCCGGTGCTCGAGGGCTCGCGGCCGATCCTCGTCGAGGTCCAGGCGCTCGTCGCTCCGACGGGTGCGCCATCTCCCCGCCGGACGGCGTCGGGCGTCGACCCGAACCGGCTGGCGCTGCTCGTGGCGGTGCTCGGACGACGTGCCGGGATCGGCCTTGCGGGTCACGACGTCTACGCGAACCTGGCCGGCGGGCTGAGCGTGGGTGAACCCGGGCTGGACCTGCCGCTGGCCCTCGCCCTCGCGTCGTCGCTCCGCGATCGGCCAGTGATCCCCGGGTCCGTCGCCATCGGCGAGGTGGGGCTCCTCGGCGAGCTGCGGACGGTCGGCGGGCTGGACCGACGTCTCCGCGAGGCCGCGCGACTCGGCTTCACCCGGGCGCTCGTCCCTCGCCCGAGGGGCCGCGAGCTGCCCGCGATCCCGGGCATGGACGTCGTCGTCGTCGGCACGCTCGGGGATGCCGTGCGGGCCGCGCTCGGCGACGCGACGACCAGCGGCGGCCGTCGCCCCTGACCTTCGGGCCCCCTGCGGCGCCCCGTGGGGGCGTGCTAGGCTCGGGACCGCCTTGACCCCCGGTGGCGCTCCACGCGACCCTCGTGGGCACTGGCCGGACCACTGAGGAGACGCGTGATTCGGACGATCCGGGTCCTTGGCGCCGCGCTCGGGGCCTTCATCGGGCTCGGGCTCGCTGCAACGGGGACCGGGCTGTTCACCGGCGCCGACTACGCCGGGTTCATCCTCGCGGCCTGGACGATCGCCTGGATCGTCGTCGGCTTCGCCGTGCTCCCGTACCTCACCATCGTCCCCGCGGGCTGGCTCGTCCGGCGCGTCCAGGAGCTCTCGACCGCCGAGTTCGTGGCGGCGGTCCTGGGCCTGTTCGTCGGCCTTCTCCTCGGCCTCCTCCTGGGCCTGCCGCTCGCCCAGATCGAGGGGCCCCTGGGCACGTGGCTGCCGCTCGGGATCTCGCTGTTCCTGGGGCTCGGGATGATGGGCCTCACCGTGGCGAAGCGCTTCGACCTCATCGCCGCCGCCGAGGGCGCGGGGATCGTCCGGCGGCCGAAGGATGGTGACGGCGTGCTCGGCGAGGGTGACCCGCGGATCGTCGTGGACACGAGCGTCCTCATTGACGGCCGGATCGCGGAGATCGTGGAATCGGGCTTCATCTACGGCACGCTCGTCGTCCCACGGTTCGTGCTCGATGAGCTCCAGCACATCGCCGATTCGTCGGACACGCTCCGGCGCAACCGCGGCAGGCGCGGGCTCGAGATCCTGAACCGCATGCAGCGCGACCCGCGGACGCCGGTGGAGGTCGTCGACGACGACGCGCCGGGCGTGGCAGAGGTGGACGCAAAGCTCGTCGAGCTCGCCAAGCGACGGAGCCGCGTCGTCATGACCAACGACTTCAACCTCAACCGCGTTGCCGAGCTCCAGGGCGTCCGGGTCATGAACATCAACTCGCTCGCCAACGCGGTGAAGCCCGCCGTCCTCCCCGGCGAGGAGCTGCACGTCCGTGTCATCCAGGAAGGCAAGGAGGCGGGGCAGGGCGTCGGGTTCCTGGACGATGGCACGATGATCGTCGTCGAGGGTGGCGCGCGCCTCATCGACCGGGATGTGGAGGTGAGCGTGACCCGCGTCCTCCAGACCGTCGCCGGGCGGATGATCTTCGCCCAGCCGCGCGTGGACTGACGGCAGTGGCCGTGGAGGCCCGTGACCGACCGCCGGCGGATGCGGTCGTGGTCGCCGCCGGTGCCTCGCGGCGCATGGGCGGGGACGACAAGCTCGCGGCACCCATCGCGGGGCGGCCGCTGCTCCACTGGACGCTGGCGGCGCTGCGGGCTTCGGGGACCATCGACCGGCTGGTGCTGGTCACCGCCGAGGAGCGCGTGGCTGTGCTGCGCCACGACCCGGGCCTCGTGGGATTCGTGACGGAGGTCGTCGTTGGCGCGGCGACCCGCCAGCGGTCCGTGGCGGCCGGCGTGCGCTGGCTCCACGACGCGGATCCGGGTGGCGATGACCGGCCGGTGCTCGTCCACGACGGTGCGCGGCCGCTCGTGTCGCCCGCGCTCGTCGCAGCCGTTGCGGCGGCCACTGCCGAACACGGTGCCGCCATCCCCGTGCTCCCCATCACCGAAACGGTGAAGCGGGTGGGCGACGGGATGGTCCTCGAGACCGTCGACCGGACGTCACTCGCGGCAGCCCAGACCCCGCAGGGAGTCCGGCGGCGCCTGCTCCTCGACGCGTGGGCGTCATTTGCGCCGGACGGCCCCCGCGAGTTCACCGACGAGGCTGCGCTCCTCGAGGCCTGTAGACTCCCCGTGCATGCACTCCCCGGCGATCCCGCGAATCTCAAGGTGACGCTTCCCGACGACCTTCGTCGCGTCGAGCTGGCGCTTGCCCCCGGGTCCGCCCGCGTGGGCTTCGGTCACGACAGCCACCCGTTCGGGCCCGGGTCACCGCTGCGCCTCGGCGGGATCGAGATCGCCGGCGCGCCGCGGCTCGCGGGCCACTCCGACGGCGACGTGGCGCTCCACGCCGTCGCCGATGCGCTGATCGGAGCCGCGGGGCTGGGTGACCTCGGCCGAATGTTCCCTGCCGACGCGAGCACGCCGCGGGGGATCGCGAGCGAGGTGCTGCTGCGCGAGGTGGTGGCCCGGCTGGCCACGACGCATCTCGCGCCCTCGACGGTCGACCTCGTCATCATCGGCGCGAGGCCGAAGCTGGGTCCGCGACTCGATACCATGCGGGGCGCGATCGCGGGCCTGCTCGGCCTCGACGAGGCCGCGGTCAATGTCAAGGCCTCGACCGGGAACCTTGCCGGCGACGAGGGAGCGGGCCGGTCGATCTCCGTCCGCGCCGTCGCCACGCTCCGGAGCCTCGCATGACCATCGAGCTGCAGGACACGCTGAGCGGGGAGACGCGTCCGCTGGTGCCGCTCGAGCCGGGTCACGTCCGGATCTACAGCTGCGGTCCGACGGTCTACGGGCCCGCGCACATCGGCAACTTCCGCTCCTTCCTGTTCGCGGACCTGCTCGTGCGGTACCTGCGCTACCGGGGCCTGCGGGTGACCTGGGTGATGAACCTCACGGACATCGACGACAAGATCATCCGGGGGGCCGCCGCCGAGGGAGTCACGACGGCCGAGCTCACGGACCGGTACGCGGCCCGGTTCGTCGCGGACGCGGACTCGCTGGGCATGACGCGCCCTGATGCGCTGCCAAGGGCCACGGGGCACATCCCGCAGATCGCGGCGCTCGTGCAGACCCTCATCGACCAGGGCAACGCCTACCACACCGACGATGGCAGCGTGTTCTTCCGGATCGCGTCGTGGCCGACGTACGGGCGGCTCGCGCGCCTGGACCCGGAGTCGATGCGCGTGGGTGAGCGCGTGGAGGCCGACGAGTACGGCAAGGACGACGTGCGCGACTTCGCGCTGTGGAAGGGCCCGAAGCCGGGCGAGCCGTCGTGGGACACGGTCGTTGGTCCGGGCAGGCCCGGCTGGCACATCGAGTGCTCCGCGATGAGCATCGCCGAGCTCGGTGAGTCGTTCGACATCCACACCGGCGGCGTGGACCTCGTGTTCCCGCACCACGAGGACGAGCTCGCCCAGTCGGAGGCCGCCACCGGCAAGCCGTTCGTCCAGACGTGGCTGCACTGCGCCCACCTCCGCATGGGTGGCGAGAAGATGGCGAAGTCGACGGGCAACATCGCCCGGGTCGCGGACCTCGTCGCGGCGGGCGTATCGCCGCGGGCGCTGCGCTACGCCCTGCTCTCGGTCCACTACCGGGCGCCGCTCAACTACACCGACGAGTCGCTGCCGGCGGCGGCGGCCGCGGTCGAGCGAGTGGACGCCCTCCTCGCCGCACTGGCGGCCTACCGCGAGGACCGCGCCGACGATCCGACGCTTTCCACGGTCCTCGACGCGATGCGCGCCAGGTTCGAGGCTGGCCTCGACGACGACCTCAACGTCTCCGAGGCGCTGGCCGCCCTGTTCGACGGGATCCGCGACCTCAACAGGCGCATTGATGCGCGGTCCCTGTCCACCGCGGACGCGGCGCGGGCCATCGATGCCGTGCGGGCTCTCGACGCCGTGCTCGGGATCGCCGGACCCGTCGAGGCGACGCTCGACCCTGAGCTGCAGGCGCTGGTCGACGAGCGCGCCGCCGCACGCGCCGCGCGAGACTGGGCCGCATCAGACCGGCTGCGCGACGAGCTGCTCGCCAAGGGCCTTGCTGTGGAGGACACGCGGGATGGACAACGCTGGCGCCTGGTGGTGACCTCCGGTGGCTGACGATCGCGATCCGCGTGACGACCGGCCTCGGGGTGACGGCCCGCGTCACGACGCGCGAGGTCCCCGCCAGGGGGGAGCGAACCGGCCGGGTGGCGACCGGTCGGCCGGTGGCAATCAGGCCGGCCGGCCTGACGGACCGCGCGGCGGCGCCCCTCGGTCGGGCTTCGGGTTCCGGGGCCAGGACCGGTACGACGATCGGTCGCGGTCGGGCGGCCAGGGAGGCCCCGGCCAGCGCGGCGGGAACCGGCCGGGCCCACGCCCGTGGGACGACGATCGCCGCGGACCCCGGGGCGACCAGCGCCAGGGCGGCGACCACCGGTCTGGCGGCGCTCCCCGGCCCGCGAACGACTTCCGCTCGGGCGGACCCGGCCGCCCGTACGACGGTCCGCCGGATCGCGGCCCACGTCGCGACGACCGTGCATTCGACCGGGCGCCCCAGCGTCCGGGCCCACGCCCGCCCGGCCCGCAGGCGGGCGGCGCCCATCGCCCGTTCCCTCGTCCGCCCTATCAGGACCAGCGACCGGGCCAGCGCCCGCCGTACCAGGGCCAGCGCCCCGCCTACGACGCTTCCCGCCCCGACCAGCGCCCGCGGTTCGAGGATCGGCGCCCGCGCGATGACGACCAGCGTCCGCCCTACCAGGGGGGACGGCCGGGCCAGCGCCGGGACCAGGGTCCGTTCCGGCCACCGCGCCACGATCCGCCCGGTCCTGCCCCCCGGCCGTGGGACGACGAGCCCCGCACCCGGCCCGAGCCCGCCGAGGGGATCTTCGACGCCGGCTGGGAGCCCACGCCCGGGGACGTGCCCGAGCGTGCGTCCGAGCAGGCGCACGGCCCGGGCGGCCACGAGGCGCAAGACGCCGCGTCGCGCGACCGCTACCGCGGACCCCGACCGCCGCAGGGGCGGCCGGGCAACGCGGCGGGCCCCGGGTACGCGGCCGGCAGGTTCGCCCACCAGGGCGGGGGACCCGTATACACGCGACGTCCGCCGACGCAGTCTCTCGAGGGCATCGCGCTCGCGGAGGGCGAGGAGCTGGTTGCCGGGCGGCGTCCCGTCGAGGAGGCGTTCGTGGCCCGGCGAGAGGCGCGTCGCCTGCTCGTCGTTCCGCAGCGCCGGATGGCGCTCGAGAAGCTCGTGCTGCACGCGACGAGCCTGCGGATCCCGGTCGTCGAGGTCGAGGGCGGCTCGCTCACGGCGATTGCCGGGTTCGACGGCCACCAGGGCATCGCCCTCGTCGTGGCGCCGCGGCGCTGGGCCGCTCCGGACGACATCCTCGCGCTGGCCAGGCAGCGCGGCCAGGCGCCCCTCGTCCTCGTCCTCGACTCCCTCGAGGACCCACAGAACGTCGGGACGCTCCTGCGGACCGCCGAGGCCACGGGCGTCCACGGGGCCATCTTCCCGACGCACCGCCAGGCACCCCTGACACCGGCCGCGATCAAGGCGTCCGCGGGCGCCGTCGAGCACCTCCAGCTCGCACCGGTCGACGACCTCGCCGGTGCGCTCGCGGACCTGCACGGACGCGGGCTGCGGATCGTGGGCGCCGATGGAGACGCACCGCTCACGGCACGCGAGGCGGACCTGCGCGGGCCGGTGGCGATCGTCGTCGGCTCCGAGGGCCGGGGTCTGGGTCCCGCCGTCCGGCGCCGGTGCGATCTGCTCGTCCGGATCCCGATGCAGGGCCGGATCGACTCGCTCAACGCTGCCGTGGCCGGGTCGATCCTCCTGTACGAGGCGGCGGCGCAGCGGGGCGTCGAGGGCGAGCGGCCGGCGCCGGCATCGGTCGTCCTGGGGACGGGACCCGGCGAGGACGACGAGCGCCCGACCGAAGCCGACGAGCCAGCCACCGACCCGCCCGCGCCCGTCGAGCCGGAGGCTGCAGGGGCCGCGGAGACGACCCCGAACCGCGGGCCCGGGACGACCCCGGCCGGGCAGCGCGACGGCGGCCGGGCGACCCCGGCCGCGAGCCCGGACAAGGCGTCCAAGGACGACAAGGCGAACAGCGTCGAGAAGCCGGACAAGCCTGCGAAGCGCACACGCAAACCGGACAAGCCGGTGACGAAGTCGGACGATGTCGCGGACACGGCCGCGCCACCGGCACAACCGCCCGCCACCGGGTCGACGTCCGGCGAGAAGACGAAGGCGCTCGTCGATGCTGCGCCGACGACGCCCGCGAAACCGAAGCGATCCCGGACGCCCAGGGCGGCCGTCGCTGCCAGCGGGTCGGACACGGCGCCGGATGGGGATGACCTGCTGCCGGGCGGCCCCGTCGTGGCGGTCGAGCCCCCGCCGGCCGACCCATCCTGAGCCTCGCGGAGACCCTCCCGCAGGCACCCGACGAGGTTTGACGCATCCGGCGACGGGCCGTATCATTCCCCGGCTCGCGGAGTCCTACTCTTGTTTGACGCTGCGCGCGTGCCGACGTAGCTCAATTGGTAGAGCAGCGGTTTTGTAAACCGCAGGTTCCGGGTTCGAGTCCCGTCGTCGGCTCCACCAGCAAGCAACGCGTCAACCGGAGCGGTCCTGACCGGCAGGGCCGGTCGCGGGCCCAGATAGCTCAGCTGGCAGAGCACATCCTTGGTAAGGATGAGGTCACGGGTTCGAATCCCGTTCTGGGCTCCATCTCTCGTACGTCACCCGGTCGCCCTGGCGGCACGCACCGCCCCAGCCATGGAGTGAGAAGGTCCTGTGGCCAAGAAGAAGTTCGAGCGCACGAAGCCGCACGTGAACGTCGGCACGATCGGCCACATCGACCACGGCAAGACGTCGCTGACGGCCGCCATCAGCAAGTACCTCGCGCTGCGCGGCAAGGCCGAGTACCGCGCGTTCG
>DASXVG010000142.1:0-17661 GCA_036504355.1 Candidatus Limnocylindrales bacterium | reverse complement strand
CCGGCGGGTTCTTCGGTGGTGACGGGACCGGGAACGTGGCGGGGGAGCGCAGCGCGTGGGTCACGGCGGCCTGCGTGCCGGTCCAGGTCCCGGACACCGTCGCGACCCTCTACGACTGCGCGGGTGCGGCCGGCTGAGCCCGAGTGCGGTCGTGCCGCCGCGCCTCTCGGCCGCCTCTCATCGGCCTCCACGACGATCCGCACCATGGCGCCGTCCCCGACGCCCAGGCTCGCCCCGGGCCGCAGCCCAGGCGCCGGTTCGTCCGCTCCAGCCGATCGCCTCGTCTGGACCCGGCTCATGGACACGCTTCTGGTCCCCGAGGAGGGCCGACCGGCCTCTCAGCACCCTCTCAGGGGCGAAGCGTTCACTGGACCGTGATCCACTCGCCTTCGCACCATCCCGGAGCCACCCGATGACCACGCCGCTCACCCCCGCCGAGCCCGAGCGGGACCCGAATCGGCCCGGCTTCGCCAGCCCGACCGAACCAGTCCTCCCGCCCGCCCCGGTCGTCCCGACGGCACCCCCGGCACCGGTCTTCGCGCCGCCCAGCCAGTTCAACGCGGCGGCGGCCGGCCTGACCCCGTCGAGCACCTCGACCGGCGGCAGCAGCGACGGCAACCGCAGTCGTGGCGGACGAAGCGGGATCGGGACGGTCCTCGTGGCCGCGGTCCTCAGCGCGACGCTCGCCGCCGGCGGAACGGCGGTCGCCGTCACGCAGCTCCTTCCCGCACCAACCCCCAGCGTGACCGACGTCGCCGCCGCGCGCACGACGAGCTCCACCACCGTCCAGAACGTCGACCTCACCGCCGTCATCGCCGAGGCGCAGAAGTCCGTCGTCACGATCACGGCCAACGGCCTCAGCACGGACGGCTTCTCGCCCTTCGGGCAGCCGGTGGGCGGCATCGGGTCGGGGATCGTGCTCACCTCGGACGGCTACATCCTCACCAACCGTCACGTGGTCGAGGGCGCCCAGACGCTGAGCGTCGAGCTCCAGGACGGCACGACCTACGACGCCAGGCTCGTCGAGCAGTCCAAAACCAAGGACCTCGCGCTGATCAAGGTGGAGGCGACCGGGCTCGCCGCCGCGAAGGTCGGCGACTCGTCCGCGGTCCAGATCGGGCAGACGACGCTCGCCATCGGGAGCCCGCTCGGCACGTACACCGAGACGGTGACCCGGGGGATCCTGTCCGGCCTCGGACGCGACGTCACCGTCCAGGACGAGCAGACCGGCCGCCCGACGACGCTGACCGGCCTCATGCAGACCGACGCCGCGATCAACCCCGGCAACAGCGGCGGACCGCTGCTCGATGCCTCGGGCGCCGTCATCGGCATCAACACCGCGGTCGCGAGCAGCGCCCAGGGCCTGGGCTTCGCGATCCCGATCAGCGACGCCGCGGACCTCATCGCCAAGGCGACCGGCGCCGGCGCCTGACCCGCACCCTAGAGAGACGCAGACGAGGACGCCCATGACGACGCCCACCCCCGATGATGACCCGGTGACCGAGCGGTTCGAGCCGATCCCGGTCGATCGGGTGCCGCCCGCGTTCGAGCCGCCCCCTGAGCCGCGGCCGGCCGGCGCGCCGCCCGTCCCCCCGACCGCGTTCGCGCTCCCCGAGCCGGGCGGGATCCCGACCCAGCCCGTGATCGCGGGCACCCCCGTCGTGGCGGGCTCCTTCTCGGGCCCACAGGCGGTCCGACAGGGCGGCTCGGCGCGCGTCCTCAACCTCGTGCTCGGCATCGCGGTGCTGGTCGCGGTCGCGGGCATCTCGTTCGCCATCGGGCGCACGAGCGCGCCAGGGGGCACGGCCGGCGTCTCGAGCACCGGCACGGTGCCGAACGCAAATAGCGGCGCCGGCCCGCTGACGGGCCGGGACCCGAACGCGAGTTTCGACCTCAACGGCAACGGCGGCCCGGGCACCGACCCGGACGGCGACCGCGGGTTCTTCGGCGGCCGGCCGTTCGGGATCGGCGGGCTCGGGATCGAGGGCACCGTCCAGTCGGTGGACGGCACGGGCGTCACCATCAGGACCGCCGACGGCGCCACGATCACCGTAGGGATCGACGGCAGCACTCGGTACCATCGGCAGGTCGACGCGCAGGCATCCGACGTCCAGGCCGGCAGGACCGTCATCATCACGCTCGCGGACGGGTTCTGGCCCGGGCGCGGCAGCGGTGCCAACGGGTCCATCTCCCTGGGGACCGCCGGCTCCATCACCGTGGTGCCCTGAGCGGGGCCCGACGCAGGATCGTGACGAACCGATGCACCTCCTCCTGGTCGAGGACGACGAGCGCCTCGCCCGCAGCCTGACCCGCCTCCTCGAGGAGGACCGGCACATCGTCGAGCACGCGCCCGACGGCCGGACCGGGGTCGAGCTGGCCTCGGCGCTGGACGGCCTTGATGCGGTCATCCTCGACATCGGCCTGCCCGACATGTCCGGACTGGACGTGGCGCGACGCATTCGCAAGGACGGCGTCGACGTCAGCATCCTCATGCTCACGGCGCGCGACACGGTCAACGACCGCGTCCTCGGGCTCGATGCCGGCGCCGACGACTACGTCGTGAAGCCGTTCGCCTACCAGGAGGTCGCCGCCCGGCTGCGGGCCCTCGCCCGCCGCGCCGAGCCCGGTCCCCGTCGTGCGGAGCCGGTCCTCACGACGGGCGCGATCTCCCTCGACGAGGCCGCCCGGCGCGTGACCGTGCACGGGAGGAACGTCGACCTCAGCCCGCGCGAGTTCTCGCTGCTCGAGGCCCTGCTCCGGCATGCGGGCCAGACGCTCACCCGCGACCAGCTCCTCGACCATGCGTGGCCCTTCTCCGTCGCGGTGACGCCCAATGCCGTCGACGCGTACGTGCACTACCTGCGGACGAAGCTCGGCGATGCCGGGCAGCAGGTGGAGACCGTGCGCGGCGTGGGGTACCGCCTCGCCGATGGCTGACGGCCTCCGCCTCGACGCCCGCGACGACGACGCCGAGCAGGCCGCGCTCGGCGACGAGGCCCGTCTCATCCGGCGCGTCCGCTGGCGACTCGTCGCGTGGAGCGGCGTGTCCACGCTCATCGTGCTGCTGGTGCTCGGCGCGGCGCTGTACGGCGTGACGGCGAGCACGCTCAGCGGCGCGAGCGTCACGCAGCTCGACAACCGTGTCGGCCCGTGGGTGGCGCGCCTCTCGGGTGACGCGCCGGGCGGGGATCGGCCGGGCTTCGGGTTCCAGCCGGGGAATGGCAACACGTTCCTGTTCGCGTTCGATGACGCGGGCACGCAGGTCGGTCTCGAGGGCGAGCGTGCGGTCGCGCTCCAGGGGATGCCGGAGCCGGTGAGCCTCGCCGCCGCGCGCAGCGCGAAGGACGGCCGTGACGTGCGCACCATCGACGTCACCCTGGGCACCTCGACATTCCCCGCGCGCCTCCTGACACAGCGGGTCGTCTACGTCCAGGACGGCAAGACCTACTTCCTCCAGGCGCTCCAGGACCGTTCGACCGAGGTGGCGACGCTCCAGTCGCTGCTCGTGACGCTGCTCCTGGGCGGGATCGTCGTGGTCGTCGTGGCGTTCGCGTTCGGGGCGGTCTATGCGAGCCGCGCGCTCGTGCCGATCCGGCAGTCGCTCGAGGCCCAGCGTGTCGCCCTGCGCCGTCAGCGTGAGTTCGCCGCCGACGCCAGCCACGAGCTGCGGACGCCACTGACCGTGATCCGGTCCTCGGTCGAGCACCTCCAGCGACACCGGGACCAGCCGGTCGCGCAGTCCGCCGATGCGCTCGAGGACATCGACGCGGAGGTCACCCACCTCACGACCCTGGTCGACGACCTGCTCCTCCTCGCGCGGTCGGACTCCGGCGCGATCGCCCTCGAGGCGGTCCCCCTCGACCTCGGCGACATCGCGTTCGACGCGGCGGGCGCGATCGGGCGGGCTGCCGCGGCGAAGGACGTGCGCGTGGTGGTGGATCCGGAGCCGGCGATGATCACCGGGGACCCCGCCCGGCTCCGTCAGCTGGTGATGAACCTCGTGGACAACGCCGTCCGCCACAGCCCGCGCGGTGGCGATGTCGGCGTGCAGGTCCGGGCGTCCGGCGGGATCGCCTCGATCGAGGTGACCGACGAGGGCGCCGGGCTTCGCGAGGAGGACATGCCGCACGTGTTCGACCGCTTCTGGCGCGCCCCCGGCGCACCGTCGGGCGGGACGGGGCTCGGGCTTGCCATCGCGAAGTGGATCGTGGACCGCCACCATGGCCGCATCGGTGTCGCCAACCGGCCCGGCGGCGGCGCCGCGTTCCGAGTGGAGCTGCCGGGAGAGGGACTGGCGACGACGACGCCGCCGCGCGAGGCCGACGAGCCCGTGACGGCCGCTCCCGGAGACTGAGCGACCGGTTCCGCGGCGTCCCGCGTGGTACCCTCGGCCCATCCTGATGGCCGGTCCCGTGAGGCCGGCGTGCCGGTCCTGTGAGGCCGGGTAGGAGGTAGTCAGATGCGCACGCGCATGCCCGCCAGCGGCTCCACGCCGCGCCACGCCGGGTCCTGAGTGATCGCTTCCCCGTCCGTCGGCCACCCGCCGCTGCCGCGTGCCGATTCCATCGTCGATCCGCGGGTGGGCAACGCCGGCCCTGCGCTCCTGGCGCTCGAGGACGGCACCGTCTTTCCCGGTATCGCCTTCGGCGCGTCCGTGGCCGCCGGCGGCGACCTCGTCGTCAACACGTCGCAGACCGGCTACCAGGAGATCGCGACCGATCCGTCGTACGCGGGTCAGGTCGTCGTGATGACGTACCCGTTGATCGGGAACTACGGACGCCTCCACGCCGATGACCAGTCCGAGCGGCCCTGGCTGCGCGGCCTCGTCGTCGCCCACGCCACGGCCGCGGTCCTCGACGACGCCCGCCAGCTCGCGACGCTCCTCCGCACGAACGGGATCCCGGCGATCGCGGGCGTGGACACGCGCGCCCTCGCCCGGCACTTGCGCTCGAACGGCTCGCTGCGCGGGATCCTCACCGAGCCCGGCATGACCGACCACGCGGCCGCGGTCGCGCTCGCCCGTGCCGTGCCGCGCTGGGAGGACCAGGACTTCGTCGCCCAGGTCTCGCCCTCGGCGGTCCGCGAGGTCGGAGACGACCCGGCGCAGCCCCTCGTCGCGATCGTGGACTTCGGGCTCAAGGCGAACATCGTGCGCAGCCTCGGGCGGCGCGGCGTGCGCGTCCGCGTGCTCCCGCACACGGCGAGCGCGAGCGACGTCCTCTCGGCCGACGTCGCGGGCGTCGTGTTCTCGCCGGGCCCGGGCGACCCGGCGCGACTCGACGCTCCCGTCGCCCTCGCCCGCGCGGTGATCGACGACGGTCGCCCGCTCCTCGGGATCTGCCTCGGGCACCAGATCGTGGGCCGCGCGGCCGGCGCGGAGACCACCCGGCTGCGGTTCGGGCACCACGGCGCGAACCACCCGGTCCAGGATCTCGACACCGGGTACGTCCAGGTCACGGCGCAGAACCACGAGGTCCAGGTCGTCGGGGACAGCCTGCCGGCAAGATCCGGCTTCCGCGTCTCGCAGCACAACCTCAACGACGGCTCCGTCGAGGGCCTCCGGCACGCCGAGAAGCCGATCGAGACCGTCCAGTACCACCCCGAGGGCGCCCCCGGGCCGCTCGACGCGCTCGCCGTGTTCGACCGCTTCGTGGACGCCATCCGGACCCGCTCGTGACGATCGCCGACCGGCCGGAGGCCGCAGCCCGCCCGCAGCGCAGGAAGCCCGAGTCCGTGCTCATCCTCGGCTCGGGTCCGGTTGTCATCGGCCAGGCCGCCGAGTTCGACTACGCGGGCACGCAGGCCTGCCGCGCGCTGCGCGCCGAGGGGGTGCGCACGATCCTCGTCAACTCCAACCCGGCGACGATCATGACCGACCCCTCGGTCGCGGACGCCGTGTACCTCGAGCCGCTCACCGTGTCGGCGATCGAGGCCGTCATCGCACGCGAGAAGCCGGAGGGCCTGCTCGCGGGCCTCGGCGGCCAGACCGCGCTCAACCTCGCGATGGCCCTGTCCGAGGCCGGCGTCCTCGAGCGCCACAACGTGCGCCTCCTGGGTACGCCCCTCGAGGCCATCCACATGGCGGAGGACCGCGAGGCGTTCCGCGACCTCCTCGACCGGATCGACCAGCCGTACGCGCCCTCGTTCATCGTGGAGGGAGCGGACGACGGCGCACGCCACGCGTCCGCCGTGGAGGCGCTCGAGACGATCGGCCTGCCCGCGATCATCCGGCCCGCGTTCACGCTCGGAGGGACCGGCGGCGGCATCGTGGAGACCGAGGACGCGTACTGGGAGCGCGTCCGCGCCGGGCTGCGGGCGAGCCCGATCGACCAGGTGATGATCGAGCAGTGTCTCGTCGGCTGGCAGGAGGTCGAGTACGAGGTCATGCGCGACCACGAGGACACGTGCATCGCCGTGTGCTCGATGGAGAACGTGGATCCGCTCGGCGTGCACACCGGCGACTCGATCGTCGTGGCGCCCGTCCAGACGCTCACGGACGCCGTTCACCAGCGGCTCCGCAGCGCGGCGCTCGCGATCATCCGCGCGCTCGGCGTCGAGGGCGGATGCAACGTCCAGTTCGCGCTGTCCCCGGACTCGACGGAGTACGCGGTCATCGAGGTCAACCCGCGCGTCTCGCGCTCGTCGGCGCTCGCGTCCAAGGCGACGGGCTACCCGATCGCGCGGGTTGCGGCCCAGATCGCCGCCGGCCGCACCCTCGCCGAGATCCCGAACGTCGTCACGGGGACCACCGTCGCGGCGTTCGAACCCGCGCTCGACTACGTCGTCGTCAAGCTGCCGCGGTTCCCGTTCGACAAGTTCCCGGCCGCGGACCGCCGCCTGGGCTCGCAGATGAAGGCGACCGGTGAGGTCATGGCGATCGACCGCACCTTCGGGGCGGCGCTCAACAAGGCGCTCCGCGGCCTCGAGCAGGCGGGCGCCGGGCCGCTGGGCGAGGACGCCAGCTGGGCGCCCACGTTCGACTACCTGGCCGCGGTCTACGCGGGCGAGCACGACGACGAGGATCCGCTGGCGCCGCCCGCCGAGGACACGGTGATCCGCTGGATCGACGAGCGCGGCGAGGCGTGCGAGAGCAGCCGGTTTGCGCAGCGCTCCGCGGCACCCGTCGTCCTCAAGCGCTTCGTCGAGCCATCCGACTCGAGGCTGTGGCGGGTGCTCGGGCTGCTCCGGCGCGGCGTGCCCCAGGAGGTCATCCGGGCGGCGACGGGCATCAGCCCGTGGTTCCTCGCGGAGATGGGCCGCAACGTCGGTCTGGAGCACGACGTCCGTGCCGCCGGCGCGTCGATCGTGGACACGGAGGACCCAGCGGGCGCCGAGCTCCTGTCCACGGCGAAGCGGGCCGCGTTCTCGGACCGGGACCTGGGCGGCCTCGCGGGCGTGCCCGAGGAGACCGTTCGGGCCGCCCGCGCCGCCCTCGGCCTCGCGCCCGGGTACGCGATGGTCGACACCTGCGCGGCGGAGTTCGCCGCCGAGACGCCGTACTTCTACTCGACCTACGCGTCCTCCGGCTCGCCGCCGGAAGCCCCGCCCGCGCCACGCCCCGGTGCGCTCGTCATCGGGAGCGGCCCGGTCCGGATCGGGCAGGGGATCGAGTTCGATTACTGCGCCGTCCAGGCCGCGGACGTCCTCCGCCGCGAGGGCTGGAGCGCGATCATGGTCAACTCCAATCCCGAGACGGTGTCCACCGACTTCGACGCGTCCACGCGCCTCTACTTCGAGCCACTCGACGCGGAGAGCGTACGCAGCATCATCGAGTTCGAGAGCGGCCGCCCATTGCCCGGCACTCCGGCGCCATCGGCGACGTCGGCGGTCAAGTCCGCGGCAGCCAGCGCCGCCCACCAGGCCAGCGCCGCCCACCAGGCCAGCGCCGGTCGCGATGACACTCGCGACATCGATGCGGCGAGTGTCATCGGCATCGGCAGCCTGAGCCGACGGCGCGAGCCGGATCAGAACCGCAGCGGCATCCCGGACGACGGCCCGCTCCCCGCGGTCGTCGCGTTCGGCGGCCAGACGCCGCTCAACCTCGCGGGGCCGCTCGTCGCGACCGGCGTGCCGCTCCTTGGCTCCGACCTGGAGGCGATCAACCAGGCGGAGGAACGCGTCCGGTTCGCCGCGCTCCTCGACCGGCTGGGCATCCCCCAGCCGGAGGGGGGCATGGCGGAGTCGATCGAGGAGGCGCTCACGCTCGCGGAGCGGATCGGCTACCCGGTGATCGTGCGGCCGTCGTTCGTCATCGGCGGGCTCGCGATCGACTTCGCGTACTCGCCCGAGGACCTCGCCCGGCACCTCGCCGCCGCCGCCGTCGTGGATCCCGATCGGCCCGTCCGCATCGACCGCTTCCTCGAGGGCATCGAGGTCGACATCGACGCGGTCTGCGACGGGACGTCCGTGCTCATCCCGGGGCTGCTCGAGCACGTGGAGCGCGCGGGCGTCCACTCGGGCGACTCGATCGCGGTCTTCCCGCCGCAGCACGTCTCGGACGGCGACGTCGACCTCATCGTCAACACGATGGAGCGCGTCTGCCTGGCGCTCGGTGCGCGCGGTCTCGTCAATGCCCAGTTCATCGTCCGCGATGACGGCGTCTACCTCATCGAGGTGAACCCGCGCGCCAGCCGCACGGTCCCGTTCCTGTCCAAGGTCACCGGCGTGCCCATGGTCGAGCTCGCCGTGCGGATCTCGCTCGGCGCGACGCTCGAGTCGCTTGGACAGACCCCCGGGCTGCGCCCGAGCCCGGCGTTCGTCGCCGTGAAGGCACCCGCGTTCTCGACGGCGAAGCTCAAGGGGGTGGACCCGTCCGTCGGCCCGTTCATGCAGTCCACGGGCGAGGTGATCGGCATCGCGGTGGACCCGCGGGTCGCCATGGCCAAGGCGCTCACGGGCGCGTCGCTCATCCCGCCTCGGCCGGGCGACGGACCGGCGCCGCTCGCGCTACTCTCGATCGCGGACCGGGACAAGGCGGGCCTCATCCCGCTCGCGAAGGCGCTCCGGCGGGCCGGCTACCGGCTCGCCGCGACGCCCGGGACGCGAGCGGCGCTCCGCGAGGCCGGGTTCGGCGTCGACCCGATCGCGAAGCTCGGCGCCGAGCCGGACCGCGAGATCGGCGAGGTGCCCATCCTCGAGGCGATCGCCGGCGGCGAGGTCCGCCTCGT
Organism: Candidatus Limnocylindrales bacterium; assembly: GCA_036504355.1. GTDB lineage: Bacteria > Chloroflexota > Limnocylindria > Limnocylindrales > CSP1-4 > CAIXZV01. The sequence continues at coordinate 8,494 of DASXVG010000142.1, read as the reverse complement.
CGTCAATACGCCGACGCCGCGTTCGGGCGCGATCCGGGACGCGGCCGACATCCGCCACGCGGCGATCGCCGAGGGTGTGCTGTGCCTCACGGCGATCGAGACCGGGATCGCGGCCGCCGAGGCGCTCGACCCCTCGATCCTCGACGAGATCAGCCACGTCCGGCCGATCACGGAGTGGGTGCCCGGGCGCTAGCGGCTCGCCACGGTCGCTGGTGTTGCGCCCGCCGCGGGCTTGTCCACGACGATCGCCTGACCCAGCGACCACAGCGTGATCGTGGTGAGCGCGACCATCACCATCGCGAGCGGGATCTCGCGCATCCGGACGTTGCGGTTCGGGGCGGGCGTCGACGGCACCTTCCGGTGTCGCATGTCGCGCGGGGGTCGTGAGCTCGCGAGCGCCTCCATGTCGCGCTGCGCCGTGACGTGGCCCGCCCACGCGCCGACCATGTGTCCGCCCACGACGGCCGCGAGCTGGAGCGTCCACACGAGCCCTGCCGGGAGCCACGCGACCGCCGGCTGGAAGAATGCCGTCCCAAACAGGTCCGAGCCCTGCTGGAGCGGGTCCGAGATCGCGATCACGATCCGCTGCCCGTCGATCAGCAGGTAGGTCAGGTAGTGGGCCACGAGGTAGCCGATCGCGATCGGCAGCAACCCGGCCCCGATCGCGCCGATGCTGACGGTGCGCCCGACCCACAGCGCCGCCATGACGACGATCGTGAGCCACGCGAGGAGCAGCAGGGTCTTGGGCACGAGGCCCGGCGCGCCGAACAGCGAGGCGAACACCACGGTCTGCGAGAAACCGTCGAAGATGATCGAGGCCACCCCGACCGCGATGAGCGCCACGACGGCCGGGCTCCACCGGCCGCGGAGCAGCCCGCTTGCGAACGAGCGCCGCTCGACGTGGGAACGCGCCACGTCGATGCCGCCGGGGAGCGCCGGGTCGTCGTCCAGGTCGGCGGGCGTCGCATCCGGGAGGACCCGGGACGACGCGGTGACCCCGAACGGTGCCATCCGGTTGAGCGTCCGGAACCAGACGCTGAACGTCTCGCCCTGGGCCCGCCACTCGTCGCGCCCGAACTGGGCCATGAGCGCGACGGTGAGCACCGTGTAGCCCACGAGGACGACCGTCAGCGTCGCGCCGCTGATCACCGGGACGAGCTCGAGCCAGACGAAGAACGCCAGGCCGGCGACGGCGGGCCAGGTGCGCGCCGCCGCGGGGAGCTCGGTGACGGGCCAGCCGCGGACGCCCAGGGTTCGGAGCAGCCACGCGAGGATGTCGTGGATGGTCGCGAACGGGTCGATCCACTCCCAGACCGGGAACAGGAGCGCCGACACCATCGCCACGCCCACCCAGCCGTACACCCACAGGAACAGGGTCGCCACGGCAGCATCCGACGCACCACCGGCGATCGCCTGGGCGACGATCCAGGTCCAGCCAATGAGGCCGATCGCCCGCAGCGTGACCCGCAGCGCCGCCGGGACCTGGACCACGTGCCCCTCGTCGATGGCCGTCGCCCGGACATCGCGTGCGAGCACGAACACGAACGACAGTGCCACCGTCGTCGCGGCCCCGACGAGGTACACCGCGAGCGGGAGCGGACTCTGGTAGACCGGCGACAGGCCATGCGCCGCCGCGACCGCGGGCAGCCCGAGGGCGATGGCGAGCGCCACGAGGGCCCCGGGTGCGCGCCACGCGGCAGCGACCCAAAGGCTCGGGGACGCGCCCGGCGCGCGCGACGAACCCGCGAGCACCCGCGCTGCCATGGTCAGGCGGCGCGGTTGCGGCGCAGGACGACGGCGCCGATGCCGCCCACGAGGGCGAGCGCGGCGACGATGGGGAGGAGCACGTCAGTGCCGGACGACGAGACCGGCGTCGTGTCGGCGGACCGAGACGGCGCCGGGGTGGCGGCCACGGCAGGGGAGGGGCTCGCCGTCGGAGCCGCGGACGCCTGGCTCGGAGGCGGGCTCGGCGTGGCGGCTCCGGACGCCGGCTCGTTGACCGTGAACGTCAGCGTGCCGCGCTGGACGTCGCCGTCGTTCGCCACCGAGGTCCACTCGATGGTGTACCCACCGGGGGCGAGCGACAGCCCGTTGAGCGTCATCGTGTCGGGGCCGTCGCCCACAGGGCCACCCGTCCCGATCGTCGCGCCGTCGGGCCCGAGCAGCTTGAACGAGCTCTTGCCCACGACGCCCTCGCTGAAGGTGAGCGTGATCACCGTCGGCGGGGTGCCGAGGACCGCCGTGTCGTCCGGGTCCGACGAGATGAGCTCGGCATGACCGAGCACGGGGGCCACGAGGCCGAGCGCGAGCAGCGCGCCGGCGAGGAGGGGGCTGACGCGTCGGATGGTCACGGTTCGGGAGTCTACCGGCGAGTCGCGCTTGGCGTCGTCGTCGGCTCCCGCGCATCCAGGCGCCGCAGTTGGGCGAACATAGGGACACAGCGGTCGCTGGCCATCGGTCCGGCCGGATCCTCCTGGAGGCCTCACGTGTCCCTCGCCTCGGCAACGCCCATCGCCCCGCTGGCCCCGGCCGGCCCCGAACGTGGGGACGGTTATGTCCCGGGCGTGTGCAACATCGGCGCCTGGGAGGTCCGTCGACGTCGCGCATTCGGGATCATCGGCATTGCCGCGGCCGTCGTGCTGTTCGCGGGCCTGGTGGCGGCGCATGCTCCCGGCTTGACCCGCCTGCTCGTCTTCCTGCCGCTCACCGGCGGCGTGTTCTCGTGGTTGCAGGCCCGGCGCCGCTTCTGCGCCGGCTTCGCCATGGCCGGGGTGGCCAACTTCGCCGATGGCGACGACGGGCGCCACGCCGTCCAGGACGAGGCAGCACGCCGGGCCGATCTGGCCGCGGTCCGGCGGATGACCCGCGACGCGGTGCTGATCGCCCTCCCGATCGCGATCGTCGCGGTGCTGCTCCCGGTCTAGCTGCTCCAGCCCGTCCCCTGCACACGGGACGGCCGGCCGCCCGTCACGCGATCCGCCCCGAGGAGCAGGGAGATCGTCGCCGTGTCGCGGCCGGCCGGCCGTGCGTGAGCTGTCCGGAGCGGACCCGATCGTCAGGCGTGCGTGGGACGCGAGCCCCCCACGCTCTCGCCGATCGAGACGAGATGCCGCCCGATCGTCGAACGGGTGCGGCGCACGATGCCGGTGCCGGCGGCATGTTCCGCGCGGTTCGGCCGCGTCTCGAGGGCCGTCGAGTACAGGCTGCCGATCCGGTCGTGGACCAGGTGATCGACGTCGTTCTGGTGCAGGGTCTCGTGCATGGGGTCCACTCCTTCCGGGTGCCGGAGCATCGTGACGGGCTGGGTGGCGATGGGTTGATATCTCACGTGTGTTAGTCCTTCGTCTAACTCGCAGGGCGTCGGAACGCCGGACGCTCGCGTCGGGATCGCTAGGTGAGGAAGCGGACGAGCTCGGAGGTGGCGTCCTCGAGCCGGTCGCGCCGGAGGCTGTAGTAGGAGAGCCCGCCTTCCTCGGTCAGCGTCACGAGGCCCGCGGCCCGGAGCTGCGCGAGGTGGTGCTTGATGGTCGGCTTGCTCAGCTCGAGGCGCTCCGCGATCTCGGTGAGATACCAGTCACGGTCCTTGAGCAGGCGGAGGATCCGGAGGCGCGTGTCGTCGCCCAGGGCGCGATGCAGACGCAGGACGGACTGCGGGGGTGCCAGCGGGTCGTGCGGCTCGAGCGCCTCGTCGGACGCCGGGTAGATGAACAGCCGCCAGTCGCCGCCCGTGAACGTGAAGTTGTAGGGGCGGACGAGGTAGGAGGGAGCGAGGACGACGCGGCGGACGCCGGGCTCGGACAGCCAGCGGATGCCGGCGGTCGTGCGCTCGATGAGCTCGGCGGCGCGCAGCGTCGCGATGTCCTGTGCGCGCAGGTCCACGTCGCGCTGGATGATCGTGCGCACCTTCGGCTCGATCTCCTGGTAGAGCGGGAGCCACGCCTCCATCAGCTCGGCGACCTCCCCGAGGACGCTGTCCGCGTCCTCGAGCAGCCGGCTCAGCCAGCCCTGCTTGTGCTCCGGCCACGCGGCGAGGACGGAGTCGATCGCGGCACGGTCGCCGTCGAGGGCGGCGGCCAGCCGGCGCTCGGCGAGGACCGCGTTGGCGAACGCCTTGCCCGATGTGCCGCGCAGCAGCTTCACGAAGTCCGCCGCGTCGCGGACGTCCGGCCGGTCGACCACGAGGGCCGCACCGAAGATGCACATCTCGTCGCCGATCGCGGAACGGACCCGCTCCGGGAGGGCGGCGCGGGAGCGCTCCAGCCAGCGACGATCGTCCTCGGGCAGCTCGTCGTGCTCGCCGACCTCACTCGCGAGCGAGATCGCGAAGTCGAAGGCCGTGCGGACGTCGAACGTTGCCGGGAGGCTGGCGCCTGATCCAGCATCGCGGACCATGGCGCGGCCCGCGGGCGCCCTGGTGGCGGAGGTCGACGTGCGCGAGACGCTCATCTGTGTGTCCTGTTGATCTCACCTGTGTAAGACGATCATCTAACATGACCCATCCGCTGTCAATTCCCATCTCTCCCGGGGCTGCCGTCCGACTGGCCCTACAATCGGCGGGACCCACTCCCGCCCGGAGACCCTGCCCGCATGCCCGTTCCTGTCGTCGAGTTCAGCGACGAGCGCCTGGCCAACGGCCTGCGCCTCATCGTCGTCGAGGACCATCTCGCCCCCGTCGTCGCGGTCAACGTCTGGTACAACGTCGGCTCCAAGCACGAGGAGCCGGGCAAGACGGGGTTCGCGCACCTGTTCGAGCACGTCATGTTCCAGGGCAGCGCGCACGTGGGCAAGGCCGAGCACATGGCGCTGGTGCAGGGCGCGGGCGGCACCCTCAACGGCACGACCTGGCTCGACCGCACCAACTACTTCGAGACGCTGCCGTCGCACCAGCTGGAGCTCGCGCTGTGGCTCGAGGCGGACCGGATGGGGACGCTGCTCGACGCGTTGAGCCAGGAGAACCTCGACAACCAGCGAGAGGTCGTGAAGAACGAGAAGCGCTGGAGCTACGACAACCGGCCGTACGGGTCGTGGAACGAGAAGATCCTGGGCCACCTGTTCCCCGACGGGCACCCGTACCACCACCCGACGATCGGCTCGATGGCGGACCTCGACGCGGCGTCGGTCGAGGATGTCAAGGCGTTCTTCGCGACCTACTACGCGCCGAACAACGCAGTCCTGAGCATCGTGGGCGACTGCGATCGCGGCACCGTCCGCGCCCTGGCGGAGAAGTACTTCGGCCCGATCGCGTCCAACCCGTCCATCCCGCCGCTCCCCGACATGTCACTGCCGGCGGTCCTCGGGACCGAGATCCGGGAGACCGTCGAGGACCGCGTCCCGCTGCCGCGCGTGTACATCGGCTTCCGCGCGCCGGCGTTCGGCGACCACCGGCTCGACGCGCTCGACCTCGCCTCGCAGCTCCTCTCGGGCGGCAAGGGGAGCCGCCTCCACCGGCGTCTCGTGCGCGACGAGCGTCTCGCGCAGGACGTGGCGGTGTTCACGCTCCCGTTCGTCGGGGGCGCATCGGTCTGCATCGGCTGGGCGACGGTCCGGCCCGGCGTGGACGTCGCAACCGTGGAGCGCGCGTACCTCGAGGAGCTGGAGCGGCTCGCGACCGAGGTGCCGAGCGACGACGAGCTGGACCGCGCCAAGGCGCTCACCGAGGCCGACGAGCTGGGCGCGCTGGCTCGCGTCGAGGAGCGCGCCGACCGCCTGTCGATGTTCGCCACGCTGTGCGACGACCCGGCGCTCATCAACACGCTACTGCCCCGCTACCTGGCGGTCACGGGAGAGCAGATCCGTGACGTCGCACGCCTCGTCTTCCGGGACGACAACCGGGTCGTCCTGACCTATGTCCCGAAGCCGGCCGGCGACGCCGCCGCGAGCGGGGAGGCCGCGGCATGAGCCACCGGGGCGAGCTCGTCGCGGAGCGGCCGGTCCCGGGCACGCCGCGGCCGTACGAGTTCCCGCACACCGTGCGCACCACGCTCCCGAACGGCCTCGAGGTCGTGGTCACGCCCATGCCCGAGCGCGAGCTCATCGCGGCCTCGTTCGCGATCCGGGCGGGCGCCGCTGACGAGCCAGACGCGGTCGGTGGGGCGACGGTGCTCGCCGCCCGTGGGCTCACCGAGGGCACCGAGCTGCGCGACGCCATCGCGCTCACCGAGGCCGCCGAGCGCCTCGGCGCGTCGCTCCACGCCGAGGCCGGCTGGGACGCGACGTCGGCGGGCCTCGACGTGCCCGCGAGCAGGCTCGCGGCCGCGATGGAGCTGCTCGCGGAGGTCGTGCGCCGGCCCGCGTTCCCGGAGTCCGAGGTCGAGCGCATGCGCGACGAGCGGCTGACTGACCTCATCCAGGCGAGGTCCGACCCCCGCCGCCGGGCGGACGAGGCGTACGTCTCGTCGATCTACGCGCCGAGCTCTCCGTACCACCGGCCCGCGGGCGGCACGGCCGAGACCGTGGCCACCCTGACGAGCGCCGAGCTGCGCGCGGTCCACGACCGAGCCTATGCGCCGGCACGCTCGGCGCTGATCGTCGCCGGAGACGTCGACGCTGATGTCGTCCTGCGCGCGGCCGAGGCGCTGTTCGGCGACTGGACGGGCGGCCCGTCCGCCGATGCCGCCCCCATCGACGACACGTCGGCGGTCACCGGCCGCTTCGTGCGCGTGGTGCACCGTCCGGGCGCCGTGCAGACCGAGATCCGCGTGGGCCATCCGGGCCTCACGCGCCGCCACCCCGACTTCCACGCGGTATCGGTCATGGGCGCGATCCTCGGGGGCCTGTTCAACTCCCGGCTCAACATGAACCTGCGCGAGGAGAAGGGCTACACCTACGGCGCGAGCGCGGGCTTCGACATGCGCCGCGGGCGTGGGCCGTTCACCGCCCGGGCGGCTGTCAACACCGAGGTCACGATCCCGGCGCTAGGCGAGTTCCTGCGCGAGCTGGACCGCATCCGCCAGGACCCGGTCAGCGATGCCGAGCTGCGCGCAGCGCGCGACTTCCTGGTCGGTGTGTTCCCGCTGCGGTTCGAGACACCGGGGCCCGTCGCCGGTGCCCTCGCGGGCCTGTTCGTCCATCGCCTGCCGCACGATGAGCTGGCGCGCTACCGCGACGCGATCGAAGCCGCGACCGCGGAGGACGTCCTGCGCGTCGCACGGGAGCACATCCACCCGGACCGCACCGCGATCATCCTCGTCGGCGACCACGACGCGTTCGCGGGTGCCCTCGAGGCGGAGCACCTCGGGCCGATCGAGGTCATCCGCGATCCCGAACCGGTGCAGGTGGCCCCCGGCGCCGCCGACGAGCAGGCCGGGCCGGTCGACGCGGTGGATGGCGGCCCGACCGAGGGCGCCGAGGACCCGGACCTGCCGGGCACCGAGGATCCCTCGGACCCCGGCTCGGACGCCGCAGACGATGTCGCGGGGATCGGCACCGGCGCCTGACGGTCCCACGCCGGGCTTCGGGCCCGGTGAAACCTTTGCGGGCGCGGCTGCCTCGGACAGGGTGAAGGCGGCGCCAGCGAGGGGTGCCCCACCAGTCGGAGTCATCGATGCAGCCCAGCCACAAGCTCCTGCGCACGGCCGGAACCGCCGCCGTCGCCCTGTTCCTGGTCGCGGGCGCCGCGTTTGCCACGACGACCTTCGTGGGCAGCGGCCGCACGGCAGACGCGCGGCCAGCCGGCAATACCACCGAGATCACCACGTCGGAGACGACCGATCTCGAGACGAGCGAGACCAGCGAGACGAGCGAGACCACCGAGGTCGAGACGAGCGAGGCGACCGAGACGTCGGAGACCGAGGACGCGACCGAGACGTCCGTCACGTCGCAGGACGAGGACTCGAGCGGCGACCAGGAGCAGGCCAGCTTCGACGACCACGGCGGCAACGACGACGTGGACAACGAGGACGGCAACAGCCAGGGCCAGGACGAGCAGGCAACCGACAGCAGCAACAACAGGTCGGACGACAGCGCCGGCGACGGCTCGGCCGGCGAGCACGACACCACCGAGGACGCCACCGACGACCACAGCGGATCCGACTCCGGCTCGGGATCCGACTCCGGCTCGAACGACGGCAACGGCGGAGGGTCGGACGACTGACGGCTGACCACCTGCTCCACAAGGCGTGACTTCTGTCCTGCGATGGGAACCGGTCCGGGCCACGATGATGGCGGGACCCGGACCGGGGCCCGCCCGGCAACCCGCCCGGGTGCCGCCGCCGCATCGCACAGGAGACGCCGACACGGACAGGGCCTGGGACGCCGATCACCGCTCCGGAGCCACGACCGATGACCGCCAGCTCGTCGACGCCGTGCTCGGGGGCGACCGCGACGCCTTCCGCCGCATCGTCGAGCGGGAGGGGTCGTCGGTCGTCTCCGCGTGCACGCGCGTGCTCGGCGACCGCGGCGAGGCCGAGGACATCTCCCAGGAGGCCTTCGTGATCGCGTACCGGTCCCTCGGGACGTGGCGCGCCGACGGGCCGCTCGGGGCGTGGATCGCGCG
>DASXVG010000141.1:0-77666 GCA_036504355.1 Candidatus Limnocylindrales bacterium | reverse complement strand
CCGAACTCGTCCTGCGCGGTGAGTGCGGCCGCGGCGCGCAGGATCGCCTCCTTGCCGATGTCCGTCTTCTTCACCCCGGCGATCCCGGCGCCGCCGTTGTTCATGCCGCCGTTGAACGAGTTGCAGTGGCAGGCGTCCATGGAGCCTGACTTGTCGATGACGACGACGAGGGCGACGTCGGGCTGCTTCTCGCGGTCGCGCACGCCCATGTCGACCGGCAGCGTCTCCTCGAGCGGCGTGTCCGTGTAGCCGCCGGCGCCGTACGCGCGCGGCCCGCCGATCGTCACGAGCCCGCCCGCGAGATCGCGGACGTAGACCTGGAGCGCCGCGAGCGCCTTGTCGGTGAGCCGGAGCCGCGGCACGTCGACGAGGACGACCGAGTCATAGTCCGCGAGGCCGGCGAGGTCCGTCGGGAGCGCCTCCGGGATCACGGTGTCGACGACCTGGCGCTCGGTGGTGAGCGCCGCGACGAGCTGCGTCGCGACCTCCTCGTCGCCCTTGACGACGAGCACCCGCGGCTCGCCCTTGACGATCGTGTTGGCGTCGGCGCGGTCGTTCTGGTTGAACGTGTCGCGCGCAGCCTCGACGACGACCCGGAAGCGCAGGAACCCGGCGTCCTTGGGGGTGAAGGTGAAGGACAGGCGGTTGGGCCCGGCATCGAGCGTCACCGGCTGGGACTTGGCCAGCTCGCCGTTCACGAACAGGCGCGCCGTCGCCGGCTGCGCGACGGTCGAGGTGATGTCCGCCGTGACCTGGATCGACTCGCCGAGGCGCGCGGTCGACGGCGCGGCGAGGCGATCGACGAGGACCTCGTCGCGGCCGCCGAGGCCGATCAGCCGCGTCTCGACCTGGATTCCCCGTGCCGCGGCCAGCGCAGCCTCGCTCTGGCCCGAGCCGGTCGTGTCGTTGCCGTCCGAGAGCAGCACGATCCGCTTCTGCGCGTCGTCCGGGAACAGGGCGGCGGCGAGCCGGAGCGCGGCGCCGATGTCGGTCGCGGAGGTGACCGGCGTGGAGGCGATGCGGTCGATCTCGGCGAGCTCGGACGGCAGCCGCTCCACCAGCGCGTCGCCGCCGAACGCAACGATCCCGGCGACGTCCTCGTCCCGCTTCGCGACGAGCGCCTCGCGGACGTACCCGAGGGTTTCCTCGCGGCCCTGGGTCCCGACGGAGTCCGAGAGGTCGACGACGAACACGACCGCGAGCCTGTCCACGGGGAGCACGAGCTGGAGCCCCGCGAGCGCGAACACCAGCGCCGACAGCAGCCCGATCCGCAGCACGAGCGCCGCACGCCGGCGCCCGGCTCCGAGCCGCCGGCGCGACCCGACGTGGAGGAGCACCACGAGCGCGACGAGCGGCGGGAGCAGGAGGAGCGCGACCGGTGCGTCGAACGTGATGCCCATCACGTGCCTCGACCGATCGTCGGCGCCCGACGGCGGCCCAGCCTGGTGGCGATCGCGCGCCGCAGCCGCGCGAGCGTGTCGCGCTCGTAGACGAGCCACTCGACCGTGAGCACGAGCAGGGCGATCAGCACGATCGGGATCCACAGCTCGTCGCGGGCGTTCGGCCGCTGGACCCCGGCCGGGGCCTCCCCGCTGCCGGGGCTCGCGTCCGGGGCGCCCAGCGCCGTGAGCCTCGCGACGTCGCCCGGGGCGATCCGCGACTCGTCGACGTCGAGCACGTCGACCGCGAACCGGACCGGGGCATTGGCGTCGGCGGGCCCGACGGCCGCCGAGGCGCCGGCCGACGGTGCGGTGGACGGCGGGACGGTGGACGGCCGCGCCGTGGCGTCCGGGTCCGCGATCCCCGTGACGGTATACACGCCCAGCAGGTCCGTCCGCGCGAACGTCACGGTCGCGGCGTCCGCGGTCGGCGCGACGAGCTCGTCGACGGTGCCGTCCGGACGCTGGACGCGGACGCCCGTCGAGCCTGCCGGGATCGCGAGCGTCACCGGGGCGCCCGGCGCGACCGCGTCCGAGGGTGTCGCCGAGCCGCCCATCAGCTGGCCCGTGAGGTTCGCGAGGAGCACCGGGAACGCGACCTGCAGGGGCAGGTCGGAGCGGCGCGGCTCGAATGCCATGACCGCCGCCGAGCGCCCGTGGAGCGTCCCTGCATACAGCAGCGGCGACCCTCCCGGTCCCGGGATGATCGCCTTGGCCCACGCCGGCAGCTCGAGCTCCTGTGCCTCGCCCACGTGGACCGTCGAGAGGTCGACGTAGCGCAGGATCGGGTCGGCCGGATCGGTCACGCCCAGCAGCGGGTTGGTGAGCGTGCCCGTCACCGCGCCCAGCTCCGACGTCCGCGGCGGCGCGATGGCCAGCACCGGGTTGGGCGGCAGCTCCGCGGGGAGATAACGGCTGAAGATCACGAGCTCGAACTGGTCGAGGCCGGTCGTCGTGGCGTAGTCCGCGGCCGATCGATAGTACAGCTCGGTCTCGGGGAGGTACGACAGCGCGGTCTCGAGGTACGGATCCCGCTCGCCGACGAGGAGGACCTGGCGCAGCGAGGGCGGCGGGACGATCGCCCACGCGCGATCGTCGACGGCCAGCGGATCGGGGGCGCCCGTGAACCCTTCGACGGCGCTCACCAGGCGCACCTCGATGACGGATGCCGGGCGGTCCGGATCGTCGACATCGTCGATCGAGACGTCGGTGCGGCGTTGCGGATCGAGCCGGACCGTCCGTGCCTCGCGCAGCTGCCCGTCGGCGTACACCTCGAGGCGCCGGTCCACGAGCTCCAGGCCGAGGTTGGCGACCGAGACGAACGCGCTGTGCGACAGGTTGTTCGGCTGCGTCCGCACGGCCAGCGCCACGATCGCCTGGTTGTTCGCCTCGCGTCCGACCTGGAGGACGCGGACCGGCGCCTCCAGCGAGCCGCTGGGGGGCGTCGCCAGCGCCGCATCGGTCGCCACGAGGATCTCGGCGTCGCCGGACCGAGCGGCGAGCGCCGACGCGAGCCGGAGCGCATCGCCGAGGTCGCCGATGTCGGTGGTCGGCGTGATGGCCGCAATCGCCTGCTTGACGCGCCCGAGGTCCGCCGTGCCGTTCGCGACGACCCTGGCGGTCCGGCCGGCCGCGATGACGCTGACCCTGCCGCCCGCCGGGAGGTCCTTGAGCGCGTCCACCGCGGCGGCCTTCGCCGCATCGAGCCGGGTCGGGGTCACGTCGGTCGACTGCATCGACGCCGACGTGTCGACGACGAGCACGAGGTCGCCCGCGAGGCCGGCTGGCCGCTCCACGAACGGTCGCGCGGCGAGGAGCGCAAGGATCGCGACGAGCAGCAGCTGGAGCAGGAGCAGCAGGCTCCGCCGGAGCTTCTGCCACGGTGCATTTGCCTCCACGTCCGCGACGAGCGCCTGCCACAGGAGCGTCGACGGGATCACCGCCCGGTCGCGCCGCAGCTTGAGCAGGTACATCGCCACCACGACGGGCAGGAACAGCAGCCCGGCGAGCGCGAGAGGAGCGAGGAAGCTCATCAGGCGACCACCCGGCGCCGGCGGAGCTCCGCGAACACGAGGTCCGCGAGCGGCACGTCCGACGACAGCGGCACGTACGAGGCCCGGCGCTTCGCCGCCAGGTCGGCGAGCGACGCCTGCCAGGCGGCCAGCCGCGCCTTGTAGTCGTCGAGCGTCGCAAGGTCCACCGTGACGTCGATGCCGTCGCCGGTCTCGCTGTCCACCAGTCGGAGGTCGCCCTCGAGCGCGGGATCGAGCTCGTCGGGGGAGAGGACGTGCAGGACGATGAGCTCGGAGCCCTGTGCGGCGAGCTCGCGGATCACCTTGTCCGCCGCGGGGTCGAGCAGGTCCGAGAGCAGGACGACGACCCCTCGCCCCGAGAGCATCGCGCCGGCGTGCCGCGCCGATGCCAGGAGGTCGGTCGGGCCCTCGGCAGGCTGGATCGTCGACAGGTTGGCGAGCAGCCGCAACACCCGCCCCGAGCCGCGGAGGCCGCTCTGCCGGCGCGCCGTCCGGCCGGTGAGCGCGCTCACGACCACGCGGTCCTCGCCCGACAGCGCGATGTACCCCAGCGCCGCGGCTGCGCGCTTCGCGAACAGCAGCTTCTCGGGTCGCCCGAACGCCATGGACGGGCTCGCGTCGACGAGGAACGTGATCGTCACGTCCTCCTCCTCGACGAACAGCTTGACGAACAGCTTCTCCAGCCGCGCGTACACGTTCCAGTCGAGCTGGCGCAGGTCGTCGCCCAGGGCGTAGTCGCGGTAGTCGGCGAACTCGACGCTCTGGCCACGTTTGACCGACCGACGACCGCCCTTGAGGCCCCCCCGGACCGGCTGCTTCATGAGCACGCCCAGGCGCTCGAGCTGGCGCAGGAACCCCTCGTCGAACACCGTCGGGTCGAGGGCGTTGGGCAGGAACGCCTTGACGCCCGTCGGTCGTGCGCCCGCCAGCGGTGCCGCCGCCTCACGGGCGGGCTCGGCCGCCCGCTCGTCGGCCGGTTCGGGCGGCGGGGCGGAGGAGAGGGTCATCGGGGTCGCGGGGTGACGCGCTGCCTACTCGACGGCGGGCGGCGCGACCTCGTCCAGGATCGTGCGCACCACGGCCTCGGTGGTTATGCCCTCGGCCTCGCCCTCGAAGTTGAGGATCACCCGGTGGCGGAGGGCCGGCAGCGCGGCCGCACGGACGTCGTCCACGGACACGTTGAACCGGCCATCCATCAGCGCCAGGATCTTGCCGGCCGTCACGAGCGCCTGGGCGCCGCGCGGGGAGCCGCCGTAGCGCACGTACTGGCGGACCAGCCCCGGTGCGCGACGGTTGTCCGGGTGGGTCGCCGACAGCACCGACACCGCGTAGGCCGTGATGTGCGGGGCGATCGGGACGGCGCGGGCGAGCCGCTGCATCTCCACGATCTCGGTGGCGGTCGCCCTCGGGCTGGCGCTCGGGGCGTCGGCGCCGGTTGTGCGGTCGAGGATCGAGACCAGGTCCTCCTCCGACGGGAACGGGACCAGCACCTTGAGCAGGAATCGGTCGAGCTGCGCCTCCGGGAGCGGGTACGTGCCCTCCATTTCGAGCGGGTTCTGGGTCGCGAGGACGAAGAACGGGGGATCGAGCGGGTAGCGGTTGCGGGCGACCGTGACCTGGTGCTCCTGCATCGCCTCGAGCAGCGAGCTCTGGGTCTTGGGCGTCGCGCGGTTGATCTCGTCCGCGAGGACCATGTTCGCGAAGATCGGACCCGGCTGGAAGCGGAACACCCGCGCGCCCGCCTCCTCGATGAGGATGTTCGTCCCCGTGATGTCCGCGGGCATGAGGTCCGGGGTGAACTGGATCCGGTTGAACGAGCAGTCGATGACGTCCGCGATCGTCCGGACGAGCATCGTCTTGCCCAGGCCCGGGACGCCCTCGAGCAGCACATGGCTGTTCGCGAGCAGCCCGACGAGCGTGTGCCTGACGAGCTCGCGCTGGCCGACGATGACCTTGCCGACCTCTGCCTCGATTGCCTGCGCGCGCTCGGCGAACGCCTCGGGGGCGATACGGGGCTGGGCGTCCGCCGGCGTGGTGGCGGTCCTGGCCGGGGCGGGGGATGCGTCCATGGGTCCTCCGGGGTGTGAGTCCGCGCCGGGCGCCGGCGGCCTCACTGCTGGGGATCGAGCGAGGTGAAGTAGTCGCGAACGTAGTCCTTGACCGAGATCGGGACGTATGAGCGGTCGAGCGTCGTCAGCGCGTAGCTGTAGAAGTCGCCGTAGACCTGCGAGTAGGGGACGTAGGAACCGTTGTTGCTTCCCTGGCCCTGCTGGTTGCCCTGCTGGGTCTGGCCGTCGCCACCGGAGCCGGCGACGTACGACGGGTCGCCAGGCTTGCCGAGACGGTCGAACGGCGCGAACACGGAGCCGAGATCGCCGCCGAGCTGGGCGGGCTTGTTGGGCTGCGTGGGCCCACCGGGCCTGCCGTTCGAGGTGCCGGAGCCGAGGTGGCTGGCGTTCGACCCGCCGCCGCCGAGGGAGCCGCTGCCGCGCCCCTGCCCCTGGCCCTGCCCCTGACCCTGGCCTTGGCCCTGACCCTGACCCTGGCCTTGCCCCTGCCCCTGGCCCTGACCCTGACCCTGGCCCTGGCCCTGGCCCTGCCCTTGCCCCTGGCCCTGGCCCTGACCCTGGCCGGTTCCCGGCGACGAACCGGGCGACTGGGCCGCGCCATTGCCGGAGCCGTTGCCCTGGCTGGCGCCCGGTGATCCACCCGGCTGCCCATTGCCCGGCTGGCCGTTGCCCGGCTGCCCCGCCTGACCCGGCTGCCCCGCCTGACCCGGCTGCCCGCCCGCATTGGCCAGGTCGCGTCGCGCGTCCTGGAGGTTCGAGGCGGCGCCCGCGAGGTCACGGTTCGTCTGGACGCGCTCCCCCGCTGCCTGGAGCGCGTCGCCCAGTCGCTGGAGGGCCGCCTGTGTGCCATCGACGTCGCCCTGGGCGAGGCTCGCCGCCGCGTCGCGCAGGGCGTTCCCGGCCGCCGGTGCGGCCTGCGAGGCCGCCCCCTGGAGCGCCGCGAGGTCGTGCGCCAGCTGATCGCGCTCGGCCTGGGTCATCTCCCCGACCTTGCCGCCGAGCTTGTCGAGGTCGGCTCGGGTCACCTTGGGATCCCCGCCGGGGTTCGCCTGCGGGTTGCCCGTCGCGGCCCGCGACAGCGAGCGGGCGAGCGCGGCGAGCGCGGCGGCCTGCTGCTCGTTGGCGGGGTCGAGCTGCGCCCGGACGTCGTCCTCCACCGCGCCCAGCTGGGCGAGGTTCGCGTCGAGCGCCCCCGGGTTCTGGCGGAGCCGCTGGGCGAGCTGACGAAGCTCCTCCGCGAGCCTGGTGCGGGGGTCATTGGCGTCGGCGCCCTTGCCGGCGAGGTCCTTCGCGACGTCGTCGATGCGCTCGGCCTGGCGGGCCGACTCCTCGCGCACCTGGCGGTTCTGGGCGATGACGGCGTCCTGCGGGTTGGGCAGGAGCGCGGCCGGAACGACGAGCGCGGCAGCGACGATCGCCACCAGCGCGGGCCGGCGGGCGAGACGTGGCCGGAACAGCCCGGGGTCCACCGCGCGCAGACGGCCGAGGGCGTCGCGGCGCTGCCTGCGGACAAAGCGGCCCTCGGCATCGTGCAGATCGAACCCCGCGCCGACGAGGATCGTCCCGTCGGCGTCGGATGCGGACCCGACGGACGCCGTCTCGGGCATCGTCCCGGCGAAGGCGAGCGCCGACGCGACCGCGTCACCGGACCCGCTCTCGGCATCGACGGCAAGCGCGGTCTCGCCCAGCGACGGGCGAGCCCGGACGACGAGGACGAGCAGCGCCAGGAGCCCGAGGACCGGCACGGCCAGCGCGACGAGCGGCGCGCCCTCGAGCGGCCAGATCCGTTGCACGACAGCCAGGACGAGCTCGACCATCGCCGCGGCGGCGAGGACGTACCAGGCACGGCGGACGGCTCGCCTGAGCCACAGCCGGCGGCGGTGCCCGCCCAGCCCCACGCGGAGCTCGGTGAGCGCGGGGTCGAGGTCCGCGACGCCGAGGGTCGCGGGGTCGGTCGGGACATACGGGACCGGACCCGCCGGTCCACGGGCGCGGCGACGGGTGAGGCGCTCAGGGAGCGAGGTCGACATCAGGCACCACTCCCCGCGGGGCGAGCGCGAGCGCGTCGCAGGCGAATGCGCCAGCGCCGGGTTGGCGACACGAGCTGGACGGCGAGGACGATGAGGACCAGCGAGGCGATCGCCATCGCGGCCGCGGAACGAGGCCAGTAGCTGTCTCGCGGGACGCCGAAGCCGTTCTGGAGGCCCTGGTCGTTGAACGCGTTCTGGGTCGAGTTGGTGACTGCGCCGATGATCTGGCACGACGCCCCGAACCCGGTCTCGGTGCCGCACACGACGTCAAGCTGTGCGATGAACGGGTTGAACCAAAGGAGGGCTTCAGGCGGGCGCCGGCGCAGCGACTCGATGAGGCTATCGTCGCGCGCGGCGTTGGGCAGCAGGCCGTTGCTCGTCATCGACGACCAGAAGATGAAGATGAAGCCCGTCCCGGCCGTGAGCGCGATCACGGTCACGAGGTTGATGACCGTGGCGGCCTGGGTGCGCTTGACTAGGGCGGACACGAACAGGCCGACCGAGCCGAAGAAGAGCGCCGAGACGAGCAGCACGACGTAGCCCTTCACCATGTCGTCCGGGCCGACCCCGCCGAACGTGAACACGAGCGCCGTGACCGGGATCGAGGCGAGCAGCAGCAGGAGGATCCAGCTCAGGGCGGAGAGCAGCTTGCCCAGCACGATCGCGAGCGACGAGATCGGCGTGGTCGCGAGGAGGTCGAGCGTCTGCTTCTCGCGCTCGAGGCTGATCGCCCCCGCCGTCGACGCCGGGGCCAGCACGAGCACGATCAGGGTGAGCAGGATGAGCATCGCGATGAACAGCGCGCGGCCGATGTCCGCCGAGGCCGAGAACGTGGAGCCGAAGCCACTCGTGTAGGTGCGCTCCATGAGCGTCTCGACCATCCACGCGAACCCGGCCACGAGCAGCAGGTGGATCGTGATGATCACGAATGCACGACGGCCGCGCATCCGGCCCCGAAGCTCCTTGACGGAGATCGCGGCCACGCCGCCGAAGACGTCGCGGATCGCCCCGAGCCGGCGGGAACGGGCTGTCGTGGCGGTCACAGGGGGATCCATCCGGTGGGCGAGGCGGGCGGCGGGGTCTGGGCGACGGCGGTGGGTTCCTGCGCGGTGACCTGCAGGAACAGCTCCTCGAGGTCGCTCGCGGCGCGGGAGAACGTCGCGATCCGGAGGCCTTCGCCGACCGCAGCCGCGAGCAGCCGAGCCGACCCGTCGTCATCGCCGTGGAAGCCCAGCTCGATCGTGCGATCGTCGAGCAGCTCGGCCGTCACGACCTCGGGTTGCGTCCCGAACCATGCGCGCGCCGTCTCGTGCGCGTCGTCGTCGCCGAGCACCCGCACCCGGAACACGGCGCCCACCCGCAGCCGTCGCTCGATGTCCGCGACACGGCCGTGGGCAAGAACCTGGCCGCGGTCGATGATCGCCACCGAGGTGCACAGCTCCTCGAGCTCGGGGAGGATGTGCGACGAGACGAGGATCGTCTTGCCCAGCGAGCGGAGCTCGCGCAGGAGCTCCCGCAGCTCGACCCGCGCCCGCGGGTCGAGGCCGGACGCGGGCTCGTCGAGCAGGAGCACCTGCGGGTCATGGACGAGCGTGTGGGCGAGGCACAACCGCTGCTGCATGCCGCGCGACAGGCCCTGGACGTACGTGTCGCGCTTCGAGCCGAGGTCCACGAGGTCGAGCAGATCGCCGATCATCCGGCGCCGTCGCGCGGCGGGGATCCCGTAGCAACGGGCGAAGAAGTCCAGGTACTCCCACACCTTCATGTCGTCGTAGACGCCGAAGCTGTCCGGCATGAAGCCGAGGACGCGTCGCACGTCGTTGGGGTTCCGGCGCACGCTGGCGCCCGCGATCTCGGCGTCGCCGGCATCCGGGACGAGCAGCGTCGCCAGGATGCGCAGGGTCGTCGTCTTGCCCGCGCCGTTGGGCCCGACGAGGCCGAAGATCTCGCCCTCCGCGACGTCCAGGTCGAGGCCGCCCACGGCGAGCGTGCGGTCGTAGCGCTTCACGAGGCCGGTCGCCCTGACGATGCTCACCTGACGGCCCCCATGATCGAGATGAGGAACTGGAAGTAGACAGGGTCGGGGCGCTCGTTGACGAACCGGACCTGGACCTCGCCGCTCGTGGGGTTCACCCAGCGTGCGGCGTCCGAGAGCTCGTAGGGGCGGCTCGCGGCCAGGTGCGCCAGCTGGACCCACGCCCCAGTCGCGACGTCGAGGACCTCGAGATCCGGGAGCGCATCCTGCGGCAGGACGCAACCCTCGGTGGCCGGGTCGCAGCGCGGCTTCTCGGTCGCGGCGACCGGGTTGCCGCCGGGCATCGTCGTCTCCCCGTTGAGGGACAGGGCGACGACAACCCTGGACGCCCCGAACGACCCGTCGAAGGGCAGCGGTCGCCACGCGATCCGTGCCTTCCCCGTGCCCAGCTGGATCGACCACGGGTCGCGCGCGAAGAAGTTCGCGTCGGTCTCCACGACGCTGCTCCGCAGGAGGTCGCCGGAGAACGTCGTCGTACCGCCGATCGTGAACGGCAGCGGCACCTCGTACAGGACGTTGGCCACCTGGCGGACGACCTGTCCCTCGATGACCGCCGGGAGGACCGCGTCGGTGCCCCAGGTGAGGAGCTGGATGCTGTCACCCGGCAGTGCCCACTGGGCGCCGGTCAACGGGTCGAAGCTCAGCTGGTCGATGATCGAGCGACGCACGAGGCGGCGCTGCTCGGTCTCGCTGAGGCTCGAGCCGTCGAACGACATCGGGCCGACGACGCGCTCGGACAGCGGAACGCCGTTCACGTTCGCGTTGAGCGCGATCGTGAAGCTCACGTCCGCGGTGGCGCCCGCCGGGATGTCGTCGAGCTTGACGGCTGACCCCCCGAG
The DNA here is from genome assembly GCA_036504355.1 of Candidatus Limnocylindrales bacterium. Lineage (GTDB taxonomy): Bacteria > Chloroflexota > Limnocylindria > Limnocylindrales > CSP1-4 > CAIXZV01. The sequence continues at coordinate 67,221 of DASXVG010000141.1, read as the reverse complement.
CACGAGCGCGGGCGACTCGAGCGTCCGCGGCGAGCGGTTGGTGAGCGTGCCCGTGATCCGGCCACCCTCGAGCCGGAGGGAGGCATCGACGACGGGGCCGGTGGCGCTGCCCTCGGCGCGGATGGTGCGAAGCGACCCGAAGCCGACCTGGAGGTCGCGGATGCGCGACGGATCGCCCTCGAGGACGTCGAGGCCGGCCCCCGTGCCACCCCCGACGATGTCGCCGTTCATCGGGGACGCGAGCAGCGCGTCGCCCTCGACCCTGAGCTGGAACGTCGCGCGCGAGGGGCTGAAGATGCCGAGATAGGCCTGCGTGGTCGCCTGGTCGGTACCCGGGGCGCCGCGGACGATCGCGACCTGGTGGATGATGACGTCCGAGCCGCGGAGCAGCGACCCGATCCCGAGGGCGCCGACCGCGAACACGCCGATGAGCGCCGGCACCGTGACCCACGCCCACTCGCGCCGGTCGAGCCGGCTCAGGACGAGGTAGTTCACGGGCCCGACGAGCACGATGTAGCCGAACAGCAGCACGAGCAGCCCGGTGATCGGCGGCAGCGCGAGGCTCGGCAGGTTCGAGACCGCTCCGACGATCTGGTTGTCGTCCGCGAGGGACACGGTCCCGGTCGAGCGCTGCGGCAGCAGCTTCTTCCACAGCGGCGCGTCCCAGGCGTCGCCGTCGGCGATCCAGCCGGTCGTCGGGTCGAAGCCGAGGAGCGTCACGGACCCGGTCCCGAACGTGAGGTCGCCCGCGATGACGCGGTCGCCCGAGGTCGCGAGCACGTGCCCCGCGCCTCGGTCACCCGCGTACGCGGTGAGCGTCGCCGCACCGTCGGGCACGCCGCCGAGGATGGGGCGGAGCGAGGCCGGGTCGACGTCGAGGATGGCGCTCGGGCGATAGGGGAGCAGCTCGTCGGGCAGGGCCGAGAGGATGTCCGCGCCCGCCGTGCCTCCCACGATCACGAGGCGCCCGCCCCCGGCGATCCATGTCCGCAGCGCGGCGAGCTGGGCCGTCGTGAGCGACGCCGTGTCGGTGTCCTGCCAGATCAGCCGGTCGAGCGGGGCCCAGGCCTGGATCCGTTCCGGCAGGTCCGCGGGCGTCAGCGGCACGATGACCGGCGGGATGGCGTTCTGGTTGGGGAGGAGGTCCAGCTGGCCGACGATCTTCGCCGGGTTCTCGGCCACCACGCCCACGACGAGCTGCGTCTGGTCATGGAGCGCGATCGCGACCGGCGCCTCCACGATGATCCTGTCGCCGGCGATGAGCTGGACCTTCATGTTGCCGCCGAACGACGGCGGGAGCGCGTACAGCAGGTACTGCTTGCGGGAGCCCGTGGCCAGCTCCGCGGGCGTGCCGAACCGGGTCCGTGAGTCCGCGCCGCCGGTGATCCGGAGCTCGCCCGTGACCGTCGGCCCGGCGTTGGCGACGTCCACCGCCACGGCGAACCACGAGCCCGCCCGGACGTGGCCCTGGAGCAGCGCCCGCGCCGTCATCGTGAGGCTGCCCTCGGCCGCGACGGGGGTCGCGGCGACCGGCAGCAGCGCCAGCAGCGCGAGGGTGGCCGCGGCGAGGCGGAGGACGGTGCGGGTCGTGCGTGACGGGCGACGGGGCACGCGGGCTCCAGGTGCGGCGAGGTGGTCGGAGCAACGACGCGCCGGCGGATCGAAAAGTTGCACGCGTGCCCCCCGCAGTGCGGCGTGCGGACCGCTCGACGAGTGGCCGTCCGACGGCGCCTATCGTACGATGCGGGTGCCCCAGGTCCGCACGCGTCGCCCGGCGCATCGCGCCCGTCACCCGCGTCTCTCGAGGACTCCGTGCCCCAGATCCGTCCGTTCCGTGCCATCCGGTTCGACCCCGAGGTCACCGGCGACCTCGGTGCCGTCGTCGCCCCGCCGTACGACGTCATCGGCGCCGACCTGCGGGCCGCGCTCCTGGCCCGCCACCCCAGGAATGCCGTGCGGCTCGACCTCCCGGCCGCGGAGCCGCAGGACGGCGATCCGGATGACAAGTACCGGCGGGTGGCGCGCACGCTGGCGGCGTGGCGGACCGACGGGACCCTGCGCAAGGACCCGCGGCCCGGTGTCTACGTGTATGAGCAGACGTACCGCGTGCCCCACACCGACGTGGAACGGACGCAGCGCGGCTTCTTCGCGCGGCTCCGGATCGAGCCATTCGGACCCGGGAGCGGCGTCCTCCCGCACGAGCGGACGCTGTCAGGGCCCAAGGAGGATCGCTACCGGCTGCTGCGGGCGACCGGGATCAACACCTCGCCGGTCGTCGGCCTGTACGAGGATCCGAGCCACCGCGCCGCCGAGATGCTCGCCGACGTCGCGACCCGGCCCCCGGTCGCCGAGGTCACCGATGACGATGGCGTTCGCCATCGCCTGTGGCTCCTGACCGACGAGGGCGAGGGCGCGCCCGCGACGACGCTCGCCGGGATCGCGGGCGCCGGCCCGGTGTTCATCGCCGACGGCCACCACCGCTACGAGACCGCCGTCCGCTACCGCGACGAGCGGCGGATGACGCGCTCCTGCGAGGAGGACCCGGCGTTCGACTACCTGCTGATGCTGTTCCTCGACGCAGCGGACCAGCTCACCGTGCTCCCGACCCACCGCGTGGTGCGCGGGCTCGGCGCGGACGGCCTTGCCCGGCTGCGGGACGGGCTGCCGGGCCTGTTCGACGTGGCGATGGCCGATCCTGCTGCCCTGGTCCGGCGATACGAGGCCGCGGGCGAGCTCGCGGGCGGCGATGGCCGGTTCGGGCTCATCACGCGCCACGGCGCCTTCGAGCTGCGGGCGCGGCGCGAGGCGTTCACAGGGCTGCTGGCGAGTGGCGGCGCTGCCGTCCGCGGGCTCGACGTGAGCCTCCTGGCGGCGACCCTCGACCACGTCCTCGGGATCGACGCCGCCGCCGTCGCGGGCGGGGAGCGGATCAGCTACGTGAAGTCCGCCGCCGATGCCGCATGGCTCGTCGAGACGCGCGAGGACGGCGCGGATGCCGCGTTTCTCCTCGAGCCGACCCCGGTCGCGTCGATCATCGCCGTCTCGCGCGATGGCGACGTGATGCCGCAGAAGAGCACCTACTTCTATCCCAAGGCCCTCACCGGGCTCGTGCTCAACCCGCACGAGTGGTAGGCCGGAGCCCATCCCGATGACCGATCTCAGCTCCTCCGACCGCCTGCTCTCGAGAACCCCGGCCCTCCACGGCCGGCCGGTCCGCAAGGACGAGATCGAGATCACCGAACGCGGCCTCTACATCGAGTCGTGGCTGCCCGAGCGGCGTTCGCGCCGCAAGCCGATCCTGTTCGTCCATGGCGAGCTCGGCGGGTCGTGGGTCTGGGAGCGGTACCTCCACCACTTCGCCGGCCGGGGGTGGGAAGGCCACGCCCTCAACCTGCGCAACCACTTCTGGAGCCAGACCGCGGACCCGGACACGCTCGACGTGGGGACGTACACCGAGGACGTGGTCGCCGCGGCGGAGCGGCTGGGCCCGGGCACGGTGGCCGTAGGCCACGGCCTGGGCGGGCTGCTCGTGCTCAAGGCGATCGAGCGGGTCCCCGTGTCCGCCTACGTGCTGATCGCGCCCGAGCTGCCCAAGGAGGTGCGGGGGACGGTCCGGCCGCACGTCGTCCGCGACATTCCCGACGCCTACGGCCGCGCGGCGCTCGGCTGGGAGACGCTCCCCGAGAAGCTCCAGCGCGAGCACCGCGACCTGTCGCTGGCTGACGTCCTGCGCGTCCAGCATCTCCTCGGCCAGAAGGCGTTCGAGTCGGGCAGGATGAAGCGCCAGGTCCTCCAGGGCGTGCCCGTGGACCGCTCCGCCCTGCCGGACGTCCCGCGCCTCGTCATCGGGGCAGGCCTGGACGCGTATGTCCCAGAGCCCGAGGTCGAGCACCTCGCGGAGTGGCTCGACGCGCCGTACGAGCCGTTCGGTGCCCACTCGCACTATGGCCTGGTGCTGGGCGAGCAGAGCTACCTCCAGGTCGCGGAGACGCTGCGCGCGTTCCTCGAGACCAACCGGCTGTAGCGGCGGCGGGGGTCGCCGCGATTGCGGGGTTTGCGGCCCCTCTGGTATCCTCCGCCACCGTCGGACGGCATCGTCCAGCCCCTGCCGCATTCGTCTAGAGGCCCAGGACACCGCCCTCTCAAGGCGGAGATCACCGGTTCGAATCCGGTATGCGGTACCAAGATCGCTTCCACTCGAACGCCCCCGGAACCGCGCCCCGGGGGCGTTCTTCTCGTTCCCGCGGCGGGTGGCACGATGCCGACCCGCCGCATGATCGACCGGCTCGCGCTTAGAACGGGCAGTTGCCGGGAGCGGGCTCGTCCGTGCGGAGGGGCGCACCCACAGGCAGCAGGTAGGTCGCGTACAACACGAGGTTGGTCGTGCCCTCGTTGCGGGCGATGTGCACATGGCCCAGGCCCGCGTCGATGAACGCGTCGCCGGTCGCGTACTGGACCGGCGTGCAGGTGGGATCGTCGCCGTCGTAGAACGTCATCGTGCCCGCCTTGATGGTGACGAACACCGGTCCCGGGTGGCTGTGCCAGCCGGTATGGCCGCCCGGCGTGATCGTGATCGTCTGGGTGACGACGTCGAGGTCGTCACGCACCTCGAGCTTGAGCTGGTCGGTCTTGATCTTGTCGCCGGCGGCCACCGTCCCCCGGCCGAGCGTCGAGGGCGACGCGCCTGCACCGGGGGTGGCGCTGGCGGCGCCGATGGCGAGCAGGGTCGCGATGACGCCCAGGGCCAGCGCGCGCGGGATCAGGCGGGTCATGGCATGCCTCTCCATCTGCTGCGGCGGGGCGCATGCCCCGCTTCATCCAGGGGAGAGCGTGATCCTCGGGTCGGCGCACCACATCGGATCGGTCCTTAGACGGCCGGCCCGGGATTCCTCATTTATCGCGGCTCAGCAGGTATAGAGCGGGGTTCCGCTCGCGAGCTCGGCCACGAAGTCCACCGCAGAGATGATCCGCGCGCCGTCGATCAGGTCCTCGTCGGTGATGCCGCGCGGCTTCGTGCACGCGCCGCAGGCCCAGATCTGCCCACCGTTGGCGAGCAGCGCGGCAAGGACCTCGCGCAGCGGCTGCATGCCCTCGTGATGGATGTCGTCCGCGTAGCCCTTCGTCGCCAGCCACACACCCTCGATTGTGAGCAGGACGATCACCTCCTGGTCGGCCGACGCGGCGACGTTCGCCACGATCAACGGCAGGGTGGCTCGCTCCGGATCGTCGCGACCGTGGGTGACCTGCGCCATGAATCTCGCCACCGATCTGTTCCTCCAGGCCTACTTCCGACGCAGGTAGTAGCGGGTCCGCGCTGCCCCCTCCTCGACGATGGCCACGATGGGATTGCCGGTCAGCCTCGACCACGAGGCAAGGCCGCTGCGCGCCGTTGGGTCATCGGAGATGACCTCCAGGACCTGGCCGGCACGCAGCTGGCGCATCTGGAACGCGATCATCGGGGTCAACGTGGCGCAGGCTTCCCCGACGAGGTCCATGCGCACGTCGGCTGCCGGGACACTCGACGCATCGGTCATTGGAAGCTCCGGTTCGAGGGCTCGTTGCGCGGAGGGTAGGCCTGGACGCCGCGCTCAGGCAATGGGGCGGTCCTTAATTCCTGCCCGGGCAGTTCCTTAGGCCGGCAATGGCCAGCACGACCCGCGCGAGGCCCTGACCAGCGCTCGCGCAGGACCCGATAATCCGCGGATGGCGGCGCGCATCTCGAGTCCCGTGTTCGTCGGACGCGGAGACGAGCTCCAACGGCTGCAGGCCGTGCTCGAGCGCGCCCGCGCCGGGGTCGCCGGCACGGTCATCGTCGGCGGCGAAGCCGGCGTCGGCAAGACCCGGCTGCTCTCGGAGCTTCGAGCGCGCGCCGAGGCCGGTGGACTGCGCGTTCTCGGGGGTGCCTGTGTCGACCTCGGAGACGGAGCGCCGCCGTATGACCCGCTCGTCGCGGCACTCCGTCCGTGGCTGAAGGCCATGTCCGCGGCGGACTTCGGGCGCATCGTCGGACCGGCGCGATCGGCCGTCCTCCAGCTGATCCCGGACCTCGAGCCCGACGGTCAGGGCGAGTCGCCGACCGACCCCGCCGCCTCCGCAAGCCAGTCGACCCTCTACCTCCAGGTGCTCGGGTTGATCGAGCGCATTGCCGCGGACGCCCCCACCGTGATCGCGCTGGAGGACCTGCACTGGTCGGATCGATCGACCCGCGACATGCTCCGGTTCCTGGTCCGGAACCTCACCGATGCCAGGGTCGTGCTGATCGGGACGTATCGCACGGACGAGCTCACCGAGCGCCATCCGTTCCTCACCCTGCTCGCCGAGCTCGGCCGCAGCGGGCAGGTGGAGCGGGTCGAGCTGACCCCGTTCACGCCCGACGAGGTGCACGACCAGCTCGCGGGCATCCTCGGCAGGCCGCCGGGCCGCGCGCTCGTGGATCGCCTCCACGCGCGCGGCGGTGGCAACGCCTTCTTCACGGAGGAGCTGCTTGCCGTGGAGCAGCGCGGCGAACAGCGTCTTGGCCTGACCCTTCACGAGACGCTCCGTTCGCGGGTCGGTGGCCTCTCGACCGCGGCCCGAGCTGTGCTCCGCGTGGTCGCCGTCGCCGGTCAGTCCGCGCGCTACGACGTGCTTGCCCTCGTCACCCGGATGGACCAGGCCGAGATGGCTGCCGCACTGCGCGAGACGATCGACCGCAACCTGCTGCTGGCAGGCGAGGACGAGGTGATGCGGTTTCGCCACGGCCTGCTGCGGGAAGCGGCGTATGACGAGCTGCTGCCGGGCGAGCGGCTGACGCTGCACGCCGCGGTCGCCGCGGCCGTCGAGACGGTGCATGCCGGGCTCGATGTCGATGCGGCCGTCGCATCCGAGCTGGCGCACCACTGGCACCAGGCGCGCGATGGGGGCAGGGCGCTGCCCGCCCTGGTGCACGCCGGCCGTGCCGCGGAGGGGATGTTCGCGTTCGGCAATGCGTATGCCCACTACCACCTCGCGCTGGACCTGTGGCCGGCCACGGCGGACACCGTCGATGGGCTGACGCGCCTCGACCTGACGATGCGCGCCGCCGAATCGGCCGCCCTGACCGGCGCATACCGCCGAGCGATCGAGCTGGTCCAGGCGGCGCTCGACGCCGAGTCCACGGTCGCGCTCGACCCAATCCTCGCCGGGAAGCTGCTCGAACGCCTCGCCGTGTACCACCTCGGCTCGGGCAACCCCGACGCCGCACAGCCAGCCGCGCTCCGAGCGCTCGACCTCCTGCCGGTCGACCCGCCGTCCGTCGAGCGTGCCCAGGTGCTGGGCGTGCTGGCCCAGGCGCTGGGCTTGAAGTGCCACTTCACCGAATCGAACCGGATCGCCGAGGAGGCCCTGTCGACCGCCCGGACAGTTGGATCGTCAACCGCCGAGATCCGCGCGCTGGGCTGCATCGGCCGCAACGCCACGGCGGTGGGCGAGGCCGACGAGGGCGTTCGCACCCTGCGCGAGGCGCTGGCGCTGGCGCGGTCCGTTGGGGACTTCCCGGGCGCTGCCGAGATCTGCGTCGAGCTGGCGCTGGCGTTGCACTGGGCCGGAGACCTGGATCAGGCGTGTCGCGTGGCCGACGAGGGGATCGCCGAGAGCGGCCGCTGGGGAGCCGAGGGGTTCGGGAGCGCGTTGCGGGCAATCCGGGGTGTATCGGCCTTCCACCTGGGACGGTGGTCGGAGGCGGACGAGTGGATCGCGGGCGCGCTCGAGCGGGACCCCGTGGGATCGCATGGCGTCCTGGCGCACGGAGCCCGTGCGCTGCTCGATCTCGGCCGCGGCAGCCTGGACTCGGCGGCGGAGCACCTCGAGATCGTGCTGCTGATGTGCAGGGCCTTCACCGCGACGGCCTACGGATGGACCGACCTGTACTCGAGCATCGCCCTGCTGTCGATCGCGCGCGGCCAGCCGTCCGACGCCATCGACTCGGTCAGAGACAGCCTGGCGCGCTCGGCCGAGCCCGCACGCGACGTTCACATGCGCGTGTGCCATCGCCTCGCAATCCGTGCGGCGGCAGACCTTGCCCAGGTGGCTCGCCCGATCGCCGATGCGGCGGGGCTGGCCGAGGCGCTTGCGATCGGACGCGAGTTCGACGGGCGGTTCGACGAGCACGCGCAGCTCGTCCGCGCGTTGCCCGGCGGCGGCGACGCGCACCTCACGCTCGACGCCGCCCTCGTCAAGGCCGAGCTGAGCCGGCTCACGGGTGCCTCGAGCGCCACGGCTTGGGCCATCGCGGCAGCCGCCGCCGATGACCTGCGGCATCCGTACGAGGTGGCCTACAGCCGTTTCCGCCAGGCCGAGGCGCTGCTGCTGGGTCGAGGGTCGCGGGCCGCCGCGCAGGCGGCCGCGGTGGAGGCGCACCAGATCGCGAGCGAGCTGGGGGCCGCTCCCCTCAAGCGCGAGATCGAACGGCTCGCCCTGCGCTCCCGGCTCGACCTCGCGCGACCCGCCGCGGTCATGCCCGCAGCGGCGACCGGCGCCGTGCCTGCCGGCCGTGCGGTCCCGTTCAGGCTGACGCCACGCGAGCTGGACGTCCTGGAGCGCCTCACCGTCGGGCGCACGAACCGCGAGATCGCCACCGACCTGTTCATCAGCGAGAAGACGGCGAGCGTGCACGTGTCGAACATCAAGTCCAAGCTGGGGGCGAACGGCCGCGCGGAGATCGCCGCGATCGCGGTGCGTCTCGGCCTCGTGCCCGACAGCGCCGAGGGAGACGAGATGACGGGGCCGATCGCTGGCGGCCCGGTGCTGTCGACGCCGGGGTCCAGCTGAACAGGATCTCCACGATGGCCGATCTCCACGGAGGCGGAACTGCACCCAGGCGGGCGCCCCCGTGGAGCCCACGTCCGGGGCGGCCGATGGCCTATCCTCGGGTGGGGGCCAATCCACGCTGCAGGGACACCCCATGCCGTCGTCCGCAGATCGCCGTCTCGTGATCCTCGCCGAGGGGAACTTCGGCTTCCACCACGGCAAGACTGCGATGGGCGTGATCCGGTTCGGCACCGACAGGGTGGTGGCGGTCATCGACTCGACCCAGGCCGGGCGCAACGTGCGCGAGTGGCTCGGCGACTCCGGCCGCTATGACATCCCGATCGTGGCGAGCCTCAACGAGGCGCTGGGGTTCCTGCCGCGGGCGAACGGGCTGCTGATCGGGATCGCGCCGACCGGAGGGCGTCTTCCGGGAGACTGGCGGGCGGTGATCCTGGCCGCGATCCGCTCCGGGCTCGACATCCACTCGGGGTTGCACACCTTCCTCGGCGACGACCCGGAGTTCGCCGATGCGGCCCGCAGCTCGGGTGTCCGGATCGTCGACTACCGCCGGGTCCCGGACCGCTTCGAGACCGCGGTGGGCCGCCGTCACGCGCCCGGCAAGCGGGTCATCCTCACGGTCGGCACGGACTGCGCCATCGGCAAGATGTCGGTCGCCCTCGAGCTCCGGCGCGCGGCGACGGCGGCCGGCCGGAACGCGTCGTTCGTGGCCACCGGACAGACCGGGATGATGGTCGAGGGCTGGGGTGTCGCGGTCGACCGGGTCATCGCCGACTTCGTCCAGGGGACCGCGGAGTGGCTGGCGGCCGAAGGCGAGCGGCGCGGCGACTGGGTCATCGTCGAGGGGCAGGGGAGCCTCGACCATCCGGCCTACAGCTCCGTGACCCTCGGGCTCATGCACGGCACGACCCCGCACGCGATGGTCATGGTCCACAAGCCGGGCATGGCCGACCACGACTTCGACCACGGGCCGGACGTCCACTTCCCGATCGCGCAGCTGCCGCCGTTCATCGCGCTCCACGAGCAGGTGGCCGCCCTCGTCGCGCCGTCGAAGGTCGTTGCCGTCGCGCTCAACACGTCGCTCATCCCCGACGAGGCGGAGGCACGCCGCATCGTCGCCGCGACCGCCGCCGAGACCGGCCTGCCGTGCGACGACCCGGTGCGCTTCGGCGGCGACCCGCTGTGGCGCGAGATCGAGGCAGCCGTCGACGGGCTGCCGTGGGTCACCCTCGCGGACGAGTCGGGCTCCAGCTCCGGGGTCGGCGGATGACATTCGTCCTCCGGCTGCGAGCACTGCGCCTGCCGCTGCGGGACCCGTTCGTCATCGCGCGGGCGTCGCACGGCGAGGGCCGGGCGGTCACGACGGTCATCGCCACGCTCCGCGACGACGCCGACGGACCCGACGGCCCGATCGGCATCGGCGAGGGCTACCCGGACCCGTACTACGGCGACACACCGGAGACGATGGCCGCGGTCGCGCCGCTCCTGCTCTCCTCGCTCGACCCGATCACGGGGGACCTCCGCGGGTCGCTCGACGACGTGCGCGCCGCGCTCGAGGACGCCGAAGGGCTGATGGCCGCCGCGATCGCGCATCACGGCGCGATCAAGTGCGCGCTCGACATCGCGCTCCACGACCTCGCGGGGAGACGGCTCGGGATGCCGGTCAGGGCACTGCTGGGCGTCGATGGCGAGGTGCCACCGACCGACTTCACGCTGGGCCTGGACGAGCCCGCGGTCGTCGCCGAGCGCGCGCGCCGCGCTGCCGACTTCCCGGCGCTCAAGATCAAGGTTGGCGGCGCGGCCGACATCGAGACACTCGAGGCCGTGCGGGCGGTGTACGCAGGGCCGATCCGCGTGGACGCGAACACCGGATGGACCCCCGACGGCGCGCTCGCCCTGCTGCCGGCGCTCGTCCGACTGGGCGTGGAGCTGATCGAGCAGCCGTTCCCCGCGCGCCGCCTCGACCAGCTGCGCTGGCTCCAGGAGCGGTCCGAGCTGCCGATCGTCGCGGACGAGAGCGCGGTGACGATCGAGGATCTCGACGCGCTCGCCGGGGTCACGGCCGGGGTCAACGTCAAGCTCGCCAAGTGCGGCGGGGTGGGACCGGCGAAGCGGATGCTCGAGCGCGCACGGTCCCTCGGGTTCAGGACGTTCCTCGGTTGCATGGAGGAGACGTCGATCGGGATCGCAGCGTCGGCGGCCGTCTCGCCGCTCGCCGAGTGGGTCGACCTCGACGGCTGCCTGCTGCTCGGTGAAGACCCGGTCAGCGGGCTCGTGCTCGGGCCGGAGAAGCGCTGGCAGCTGACGGATGCCCCGGGGCTCGGGCTCGTCCTCGATCCCGCCGTCGCCCCGTAGGTGGCCTGGGTACGGCCCGGCGGTGTCGCCGTCAAGGGCCCTGCGCACGGATCCGCGCCCGTACGTCCACAGCTTTCGAGGCGGTTCGCGGGGCTGTCCACCGACCGCCGGGGCGTGTGGACAACTCGGTGGGAAAGATCGTGGAGAAGCCCCTTCCGGCAACGCGGGCTCAGCCCGTAGCATAGTGCGACGAGGACGGCGGCCGCGCTGAGGCAGAGGGAGGCGCGCCGGAATCACGAGGCTTTCACCACCGCCGGTGGACGGGAACGACCCGCCCGATCTCCGGCTCGACCCCGCGCGCCCGCTGGGAGAGAGGACCCGTATCGATGCTGTCCGCCGGCCCTGCCGTCAGCACGCCCACGCCCGAAGCCGAGGCCTTCGTGCGGTTCTGCTACCAGCGTCGACGGGTGGGCTGGCCGGAGCTCTACGACGAGATGTGCGCGGTCGCGACCCGGGGCCTGTTCCAGGGGATGGGCGCGGACGCCCTGGCCGCGATCGGCGTCGGGTTCAGCCTGTTCGAGACCCCGCGCCTGGCCCAGCTTGTCACCCGCATCGTGGCCGAGGACCAGGCGGCGCGCAAGGCGGCCAAGGCCGCCGCATGCCAGGTCACCGCCGCGGCCTGAGCGCCGGTCGCCGGCGATGACCGGCTCGGAGAGCCGGAGCGCGACCGGTCAGGCCCGGATCTTCCGCCGGGCCATCTCGCCCTCCAGCTGCCGCTCGGCCTCGACGTAGCGGTCGATCTGCTCGCGCAGCTGGTTCGCCTCGGGCGTGTACAGGTGGACCTGCTGCTGCAGGATGTACGACAGCCGGCGGCTCGTCATCCGCACGTGATCCAGGTTCTTCATCAGGACCAGCGGATCCATCGAGGCGAGGTCGGAGGGGGGATACATCTGGCTCATCGATTCGTCATGCTAGCGGAAGCGCGGCGGTCGCGGCCGGCTCCGGCGGCGACGCGGACGCGGATGGAGGAAGTCGCGTGAGCGGTCCGGTCGTCTTCGTCTCGGACCTCGGGCTTCGGGACGAGTTCGTCGGCGTGTGCCACCTGGTGATCACACGCATCGCCCCCGAGGTCCACATCGTCGATCTCAGCCACGGCGTCCCGCCCCACGACATCCAGGCCGGCGCGATGATGCTGGCCAACGGCATGGCGCATGCGGGGCCGTACTCGGTGGCGCTGGGCATCGTGGACCCGGGCGTGGGGACCGCCCGCCGGGCGATCGCGGTGGAGACGGCCGCCGGGCCGCGCCTCGTCGGGCCGGACAATGGCCTCCTGTCGCTCGCCTGGGCGGCGCTCGGCGGGATCACGCTGGCGATGGAGATCGACCCTGCCGCGGTCGGCTCCACGAACGTCTCCGCGGTGTTCCACGGGCGCGACGTGTTCGCCCCGGCCGCCGCCCACATCGCCTCGGGGATGCCGCTCGAGAAGGTCGGCACGCCCGTCGATCCGGCGCTGCTGCAGACGCTCGAGCTCGAGGACGCCGAGGTTGAGCCCGGGCGCATCCACGGCGCCGTCGTGGACGTCGACCGCTTCGGGAACATCCGCCTCTCGGCGCGGCCCGCGGACCTCGAGCGGGCGGGCTTCCGCGTGGGGACGATGGTGGAGATCGCGACGACCGCGACGTCGATCCGGGCGCGCCGGATCGTCGCCTACAGCGACGTGCGCCCCGGCGAGTACGGGATGCTCGTGGACGCGTGGGACTGGGTCTCGATCATCCGCTACGAGGCGAGCGCGGCGGCCGGGATGGGCGTGACCCGCGGCGACCCCGTCTGGATCGCCCTCGCGGGATAGCAACTGCCGGGAATCGGGACGGGGCGGCGCTCGCGCGACGCCCCGTCTCTGCGTCATGACCGCCGGCAAGGTGCCGGCACCGGACGCCTCAGCCCTGGCCAGACCCGAGCGAGGGCGCGCCACTCGGGAGCGCCTTGTTCTTGAGCTCGGCGAGGCGTGCCTCGACCTCATCCTCGTCCTCGCCGCTCTCCAGCTCGGCGAACTGGTCCTCCAGCGAGGACATCCCGACCTCCTCCATCCCGCGGGCCTGGGCTTCCTGGCGCCGGATGCGCTCCTCGAAGCGGTTCAGCTCCGACGTGGGGTCGAGAACGGAGACTTCCTTGAGGGTCTGCTGGACCTGCATCTGCGCCTGGGCCATCTTCGCGCGGCTCACGAGCTCGTCGCGCTTCTGGACCAGCTCCTCGCGCTTGAGGCGCAGCTTGTTGAGCCCGTCCTTGAGCTTGTCGGTCAGCTCGGTCTGCTGGCTGATCTGGGTGTCGAACGTCCGCACCTGGTCCTCGAACGACAGCTCGCGACGGAGCGCGAGCTTGGCGAGGCCATCGAAGCGGTCGGCCTCGGCGGCGTTGCCCTGGCCGCGCAGCGCCTCGGCACGATCGGACGCGGCCTTCGCCTTGCTCAGCCACTCGCCCGACGCGTCGCGCGCCTCGCGAGCGTCGTCCTCGAGCAGGCGCAGGTTGCCGACGGTCTGGGCGACCGCCTCCTCCGCCTCGGCGATGTTGTTCGTGAAGTCCCGGATGAGCTGGTCGAGCATCTTCTCCGGGTCCTCGGCCTGGTCCAGCATGGCGTTCACATTCGCCCGCACGAGCTGGCCGATGCGTCCAAGGATCGAGGTCTGTGCCATGTGCATGTCCTCCCGGTACGTCCGTGGCTGCCTTGATGCTCGCACGGAATGCCGTCGAGCCTCGTGTCGTCGCCGCTACCAGCGCCCGCCGCGCACGCGACCTCCACCGCCACCTCCACCTCCACCGAACGGGCCCGGAAGACCGATCCCGCCCCCGCCGCCCCCGAAGCCACCCGGCATCCCGAACCCGCCGCCCCCGCGTGACCCGCCCGTCGGCCCGCCCCACGGCGATCCACCCCAGCCGGAGCCGCGGCCGGCGCCCGACAGGATGCTGCCCAGCACGCCGCCGATCACTGCCCCGATGACCTGCGCGTCGCCGCTCCCGCGCGTGTAGGGCCCGGCGACCGGGCCGCCACCCTGGTCCCACCCATCGAACTCGGATGAGGCGAGGCGGTATGCCTCGTCGGCGAGCTGGGTGGCCCGCTGGGCGGAGGCGATGGAGGCGTCTGGGTCGGTTGCGGCGAGACGCTGCGCCTCCTCGAGACGCAGCTGGGCCTCGGCGGCCCGTGTGCGTGCCTCGCGTCCCACGCCATGTCGACGCGTGGTGATGTAGTCGGTGGCCCGGGTCACGTGCCCGTGCGCGGACGCGACCGCCGTGGCCGCGACCTGGAGCCGACGGGCCCGCTGTGTCTCGGCCTCGCGGATGCCGGCGATGATCGCGTCGGCGGCGTTGTTCGCCTGCGTCGCGCGCTCGAGTGCCGCCAGCGGGTCCATGGGCCGCGCCTCGGCCGCCCGCTGCGCCTCGCCGAGCAGCCGCTCCGCCTGGGCGAGGGCGATCGCCGGGTCGGTGGGTGCCGGCATCGGGGCGCCGGGTGCGACCGGCGGGACGAGGCTCGTGCCGGGCGCAAGCGGGGGCAGGCTGCGCCCGTCACGGACCGCAGCGCCTGCCGTGGCGACGTCTGCCGCCGCGGCGTCGAGCTCGGCGGGGAGCCGCGCGGCGGCGTCGTCGAGGCGTGCACCGAGCCGCTCGACGGCTTCGATGAGCTGCGTCGCACGCGCGGCACCGTCCTGGGCCCTGCGCAGCGCGACCACCGCCTCCGAGCGCCTGGTCGCCGCGATGCCCTGCCCCCGGCTCGTCTCGGCGCTCGCCGATGCCAGCGCCTTCGCAGCCTCCGCCGCGTTGCCGGCAACGGACGTCACGGCGGACGGCGCGTAGGCGGCCGCGATGCGTTGGGCCTCGGCGGCGGCCGCGGCCTGCCGTGACCCGAGCGCCGCGAGTGCCGGGACGAGCGCGTCCAGCTGGGCGGGCGCGGTCTGCTCGAGGTCCCGCAGCTGGTCGAAGCGCTGCTCCTGCTCGTCGAGCAGCCGCTTCACGGTCGCCGTGCGGGCGAGGATCTCCTGGAGCATCGACGCCTGCTCGGGCGGGGTCTCTGGCTCCGCGTCGTCCAGCCGCTGGCGGATCTCGAACGCCGCCCGGAGCTCGCCCGTGGCAGTGGCGATGGCGCGGCGGTATGCCGTGACCTCTTGCTCGCCCCACTGGGCGGCCGCGAAGTCGACGTCGTTGGCTGCATCCTTGAGCGCCTCGTCGGAGGCGAGCAGGGCCCGATTGGCATCCCTGCTCAGGGTGTCGTGGGTCGCCTTTGCCTGTGCATCTCGCCGGCGGCGGTCGACGATGCTGCGCACCACGAGGAACCCGCCGCCAAGCAGCAGCAGCACGGCGATGACGGGGGTGAGGTTGAACCCGCCGGCGGATGAGCCTGCACCCGATCCGCCGTTGGCCGGCACTGTCGTCTCCTGCGGCTGTGCCGGCGGGACGGTGGACACGACGGTCGCGGTCGCGGCCTGCCCCAGACCCTCCGCGCCCGAGATGGCCGCAGCCGCGAAGTCGCCGTCCGCGAGCCGCGGCTCGACGCCGCCGGTGAGGATGGCGTCGATCTCGTCGTTCGTGACCTCATCGAGCGCATCGCCCACCCACATGGCGTCGGAGCGATCCTCGATGGCGACCAGCAGCAGCGCGTCGTTGCCGCCCAGGGAGCTGGCCGCGGCCGTGTCCGCCGCGAAGGTCGTCACGTTCGTGTCGCCGGTCGTGTCGATGAACGCCACGAACAGCTGGATCGCCCTGTCGCTCTCGAGCTGCTTGAGGGCGGACGAGATCCGGTCCACGTCTGCTCCCGACAGGACGTTCGCCTGGTCCGTCACGCGGTCCTGCAGATGCGGCGCCGCGCTCAGGGCGAGGGCGGGCGCCGCGCCCAGGGCAGCCGCGGTGGCGAGGGCGACGAGCGCGAGGGCGATCGCGAGCGCGCGGGGACTGGCTGCGCCGGGTCGGGAGCGGGGGAGTCGATCGGCCATCGGTGTCGCGATGATCGTACCCCGGTGCGGTGTCGGAACCCGGGCCCGGCGGCCCCCGATCGCGGGCCGGAGGTTACAGCGGGCGCAGTCGCGTCGGCGGCCAGGTCCAGTCGAGCGGGAGGTCGGCTCCGGCGAGCGCGCGGCGTCGACCGGCGTCGGTGGCGCCGAGGACGAGGATGCGATCGGTCTTCGTCGCCTTGCCCGCCTCCTCACCCCACAGGCGGGTCATCTTGCGGTTCGCGGCCACCTCGTCACGAACGAGTCCTGCGAGCCGATATCCCGCCGGGTATGCGGCTTCCTCCCACACGCGCTCAGCGAGGAGGTGGCCGCTGGCGGACGGCTTACCGCGGTCCATCTCGACATCGCCGATGACGAGGACCGCGATCCCGTCGTCCGTCACGGCGGGTCGCAGGTCGGCGAGGACCTCGCGCATGAAGGCCATCCAGGGCTCGCGGTGGTGCGCGTCGTCGAGCTCGGCGTCGATGGCGCGGGCGTCGAACCCGAGGAGCCAGGTCCGCAGCCAGTTGTAGTAGCCGTACTTGAGCACCCGAAGATAGGGTGGCGACGTGAGCACGAGGCGCGCCCTGTCCGGGAGCCCGCGGGAGCGGAGGGCGGCGCGTGCCCGGGCCCCCGCGGTCCGCGCGTCGCCCGCGAGGGCGATCCCGGTGGCGCCGGGCAGCGGCTGGCGGTAGAGGCGGTCCAGCTTGGCAGTGAGCGCGTCGAAGGCGTCGCGGTCGGGGGGCTCGTAGCCGTGGAGCGCCACGAAGTCGCGCACGTACCGCGGCGCCATGCTGAACGTGTTGGGCATGATCGTGGACAGGTAGCTCGGCGTCTTCCCGTGCAGGATGCCCGCGAGCGCCCCTGCGAGGAAGCGGTCAACGCGGTCCTCGAGGTCGAGCCGGCTGCGCAGGAACAGCAGCTGGCCGAGCGTCCGCGGGTGGAACGCGAGCGCGACCTCGGTGGGGACCGGCTCCTCGCGGGCGTCGGGGCCGTGGCCCGAACCGGGGGCGGGCACGCCGGCGCCGGGATCCTCAGGGTGCGCGACGACGCGCTCGCCAAGCGCGAGCCACGCCGGGGCATCCGCGTTCCACGCGAGACGGAGTGCCGCGAGGCGGGTTCGCGTCTCGGCGGACAGCCCCGGCTCCACCTTTGCCGCGGTCAGGACCTGGGCGAGTGGGTTGAGGTCGTTGCCGACGCCGATGCGTCCCTCCGCGAGTGCCTGGAGCGGCGCCGTGCCACGCCCGGCAAAGGGGTCCAGGACGACGTCGCC
This sequence comes from Candidatus Limnocylindrales bacterium, assembly GCA_036504355.1. GTDB lineage: Bacteria > Chloroflexota > Limnocylindria > Limnocylindrales > CSP1-4 > CAIXZV01. The sequence continues at coordinate 49,893 of DASXVG010000141.1, read as the reverse complement.
CGGTCGGCTGTAGCGCGCGATGAACGCGTGCGCGAGGGCGGCCGGAAAGCTCGCGAGGTAGGAGCACATCGGGTGGAGGCTGTGGCCCCACAGCCGGGGCTGGCCCTTCCATTCGGGCTCGATCGCGATCGCGGGCAGGGTGCTGGGCAGCTCGAGTGCGAGCTGTCCCTTGTCGATGATTCGGTCGGGCATTCCCGGGCTCGACGGCCGCGCGGGCGTGGGCTCCCCGCGCGAGGGGCCCGGAGCATAGCACCAGGGATTCGGGGCTCCGCTATGGGGCAGATGCCCCATTCCGACGGGCTTGTCGGCAGGCATCGCGCCGATGGCGAGGGTCAACCCGGGCCAGCGCGACATGGCCGCGGACAAATTCTGACCAAGGAGTCTCGCGCTCATCCAACTGGCACTTGGTGGCGCACTCCGCAGGCGGCTGGCGTTGCGGGTCAGCACCGACTTGGGGCCATTCGGACTACGCCAAGGGTCCTGGCACCTGCAATGGTCGGAGATGGAGCGACGCCCGTCTGCTGCCGGTTCCTCGGTGGCACGGCCGTACGCAAGGGGAGCCCATGAAGCGTCTGTCCATCCTGCTCGCCATCGTGGCGAGCCTTACCCTCTCCGGTTCGGTGCTAGCGGGACCCGACAAGCCGATTGTCTACAGCACCCTTGCCCCCAACCCGCTGCACGGCAACATGCCGAGCCTTGGCGCCGAGGCATATGGTTTCGTCTCGATCGGCCAGAACGTCACCATCGCGGCCGGCAAGAGCCTTAGCAACGTCGTCGTGACGATGAGCAGCTGGGGCTGCGAGTCCGGCTCTTGGTATGCCGGCGACTGTGTGACCACACCGGGCGCGACCTTCTCCGTCCCGATCACGCTGACAGTCGCTGGCGTCGCAACCACTCGCACCTTCGACATCCCATACCGCCCTTCGGCGAGTCCGAAATGCCTCGGCGAGGACGCGGGCAAGTGGTTCGATAATGCCCTCAAGGGCTGCTTCAACGGCTACGCGCTGAACGTCACGTTCCCGCGGAGTGCGCAAGCGCTTCCGACGACGTTCGGCGTCGTCATCGCCTACAGCACGAGCCACTACGGTCCGTCTCCGATCGGGGAGGCAACCGACTGCTACACAACGTCGGGCGGCTGCGGGTACGACTCGCTCAACGTCGCGCTCGCCCAGGTCCCGTCCGCGAGTGGGTCGGCGATTGGCGACCTCCTCTTTGGCGGCGATCCGCAGTCCGAATACAGCGGTTATTACCCCGCCTTCCAGATCAAGGCCAACTAGCCACTCAGATGGCCAGGCGCCTCCGGACCGCCCGGCCTCTGCCTGCCTGTGGGCAACCGGCCTCCGGACCGGGGGTTGCGGCCGACCGCAACGGCCCGCCCCCCGCGATCTCGCAGTGAGGCCGAGGATTGCGTCTGCCAGTGCCGAGAGCTCGACTCGATTGCGAGGGTGGCCGGCTCTCCGAGTTCGAGCCGGCCTTGGCGGCGGTGACTCGCGAGGTGCCCCAGCGGATCGCCTGAACCCCAGAAGCCTCCCCTTCGCCTCTAGGTCGCGGTCCAGCCCATCGAGCGCATCCAGGTGTCTGCGGTTCGTCGATGTGCCCGGTCGCCTCGAGATTGAGGGCCGACGAGTCGCGTAGACTCTCGTCGAGGTCAGGGGACCCGCATTTTGGTGGGAATACCCGCACCTTGTTCAGGCGCTCACTGGTGGGCGTCTTGCGGATGCGAGCAACCAACCAGGTGCCAGATGCTCGTTTCGTGGCCGAAGAGCGCGCAACTGCGCCCCCGTAGCTCAGCGGATAGAGCAGCCGCCTTCTAAGCGGTTGGTCGCAGGTTCGATTCCTGCCGGGGGCGCCAACCCCCAGGCGCCCATCCGTCGCGCGTGCCGGACATGCCGATCGAGCGCCCGTTCACGTCGACGCGACATCGCGCGCCAGGCGACGTCGGGAGGGACGGGGCAGGCAAGAGGCCCCGGCGACGCCGGGGCCTCGATCGAGTCGTGCATCACCGCGAACGGCATGTGCCCGCGACGCAGCCGGGACCGGGGTGCGACCTACGGGGCGACCTGGACCTCGATTGCCACGCCGGCGGCGGGATGTGCGGAGTGGTGACCGACCGTCACGGGGAACGAGAAGTACTCGGGACCCCCAGGACCAGGGAGCGCGAAGTTGTAGTAGCCGTCCGGGTCGGGTGCGAAGACCACGGCCGGCAGGCCCTGGGGGGAGGCGGACCACCACCAGCTGATCTCTCCGCGGATCGATCCACCACCGCCACCGTCACCGCGGACGTGGCCGCAGCCCGCCCCGGCGATGTCACCCCTCTGGTTCCTGCCGTCGATCTCGACCCAGAACCAGATCCCGCCGAGGCCGACCTCCTGGCACAGGCCGAAGCCGGGGTTGTTGCAGTTCGCCGAGAACTCGATCTGGGCGAGCGGCTGGGCTGCCTTGCCGTAGGCAGCGACACCAGGCGCCGACGCCAAGAGACTGTTAGCGGCCAGCAGGCCGCCGATCAGCAACGTTCGCAGGATCCTGACAGGACGCATTCGCGATCCTCCCCGTGCTGCTGGACCGCCTGACGGCGGAGCGCGGACGCCGCGAGGGGCCCCCGGAATCCGGGCATTGTGGTGACTTGACTGCCCGTTGTCCCGACCCCCGCACCATGACGGTGAGGCGTGCGTGCCGGTGACAGGATCGTGAGCCGGGACCTCCCCGCCGGTGCCGGGGCCGCGGAGGCGCAGCCACACCACCACTGACGCCACGGCCCGGTGCCGCGGCGCACCGCAACCTGCGCCGCGGGCGTGCGTCCGACCCGTCCGCACCGCACAATGCCGAGCGTCACGCGAGTCGGGTCTGCCCGCCACGCGCGCGATGCCCGGGGGCCGGCGATCGCGACCGATCGACGCATGGTTGTGCCCCCAAGCGCCGTCGAGCGGCGCCGGCCCGATCGGGCTCCCGTCATGACCGCACCGGGTGCAACCGCGCGCATCGTCACCGGCACCGACCGCACCCCAGGCCTCCCTGCGGGACCCGACCCCTCTGGTACCACCGGGTAATCGAGAGTACGGCTACGCAAAGCCACCCTTCAACCCGACACTCCCCTCAGCAGCGAGCCGGACCGCACCGCAGTGCCCTCCGCGGCGGCCGGGCTCGTCTTACAGCAGAGGCAATCCGCACATGGCGTCAATGGCCCTCAACGATCTCGGTCCCATGCTCACCGCGAGCGAGGTCGCCGAGATGCTCCACCTCCACGTGAACACCGTGAAGCGCCTCGGCGATCGCGGCGAGCTCCCGTTCTACCGCGTGTGCAAGCGCGGCGACCGGCGGTTCCGCCTCGAGGACGTCATGGCCTTCCTGGCCCGCAACCGCTGATCCGACCGGCGGGACCGCACGCGCGGCCCGCCAGCATCAGCCCTTGAGGGCCCGCTCGAAGATCGAGAGGGCCTCCTCGATCTCGGGCACGGTGACGTCGAGCGGCGGGATCCACCGGATGACCTGGTGGTGCACGCCGCAGTTCAGCAGCAGCAGCCCGGCGTCGCTCGCGCGCGCCGCCACCGCCTCGGACCGGGCGCCGTCCGGCTCCCGCGTCGCCCGGTCGGTCACGAACTCCACGCCGATCATGAGCCCGGGTCCGCGCACGTCGCCGATGGCGGGGTGCTCGGCCATCAGCTCGCGCAGCCCGCCTGAAAGCTCGGCGCCGCGCACCCGCGCGTTCGCGACGAGGTCCTCGTCCGCGATCGTCTCGAGCACGGCGACCCCGGCCGCGCACGCCACCGGGTTGCCACCGTACGTCGTGCCGTGTGCGCCTCGGCCCCAGCGTTCCTGCAGCTCGCGGCTGGTGATGATCGCGGACAGCGGCAGGCCGTTCGCGATCGCCTTGGCCGTCACGACCACGTCCGGGACGATGCCCGAGTGCTGGAAGGCCCACATCTCGCCGGTCCTCCCGAAGCCCGACTGGACCTCGTCGGCAATGAGCAGGATCCCGTGCTCGTCGCACAGCGCGCGGAGCTGGCGCATGAACTCGACCGGGGCCGGGTAGTAGCCGCCCTCGCCCTGGACCGGCTCGATCAGCACGGCCGCGACCTCGGAGGGCGCGACAGTCGACTCGAGCGTGTCGCGGAGGTGCTGGATGCAGCGCCGGGTCGCGAGGTCCTCGTCGCCGCCGAAGTCGCGATACGCCGCGGGGAACGGCAGCTGGTAGACGGACGGAAGCAGCGGCTCGTAGCCGCGCCGGTAGTTGAGGCTGGAGCTCGTGACGCTCGTCGCCCCGATCGTCCGGCCGTGGAACGCCCCACGGAAGGCGAGGATCGCCGGCCGGCCGGTGACGCGCCGCGCGAGCTTGATCGCGCCGTCGATCGTCTCCGAGCCCGAGTTGAGGAACATCACCGTGTCCAGCGGCTCTGGGAACGTCGCGGCGAGCATCCTCGCGAGCGTGACCGTGCGCTCCGCAAAGCCGATCGCGTGGACCGGGCCGATGAGCCTGTCGACCTGGGCGTGGATCGCGGCCGTCACGCGGGGGTGCGTGTGCCCCAGGGACGTGACCGCGATGCCGTTCGCAAAGTCGAGGAAGGCGTTACCGTCGGTGTCGTAGAGGCGGTGGCCGATCCCGTGCGACCAGCTGCGGTCCATGTACCGCCCGAGCACGGGGGACATGTGGGGCGCGGCGAGGGCCGCGAGGTCGAGGTCGTCGTCGTCGGTCGTGTTCACGCGGTCGAGTATAGGCAGCGGGCACCCGGCGACCCGGTAGGATGCGGGCACTCCACCCGACACTCCGCCCCCGTGAGGACCCGCCCGTGGTCGACTTCGCACTGACCGAGGAGAACCGGCTCGTCCGGGACGCCGCCCGCGCCTTCGTGGAGGCCGAGATCCTCCCGAACATCAGGGACTGGGACGAGAAAGGCGAGGTCCACCGCGAGATCTTCGCGAAGATGGGCGAGCTCGGGTTCCTGGGCGCGCCGATCCCGGAGCGCTATGGCGGCTCTGGCATGGACTACGTCTCGTTCGCCCTCCTGTGCGAGGAGCTCGAGCGCGCCGACACCGCGTTCCGCGTGGTGCAGAGCGTCCACGTGGGCCTGAACTCGCTGACCCTGCTCCAGTGGGGGACCGAGGAGCAGAAGCAGCGCTGGCTCGTGCCCCAGGCGAAGGGCGAGAAGCTCGCGACGTTCGGGCTCACGGAGCCAGGCGTCGGGACGGATGCCGGCGCGCTCGAGTCGACCGCCCGCCGCGACGGCGACTCGTACGTCCTCAACGGGCACAAGATCTGGATCTCGCTTGCCGACCTCGCAGACCACTTCCTCGTGTTCGCGTCGGTCGACCGCGCGAAGAAGCACAGGGGCGTGACCGCGTTCGTGGTGGAGCGGGGGACGCCCGGCCTCTCGACCGGCACGCTCCACGGCAAGCTCGGCATCCGCGCGGGCAACACGGGCCTGATCGAATTCGAGGACGTGCGGGTACCGGTCGAGAACCGGATCGGCGAGGAGGGCGAGGGCTTCCTCATCGCGATGAGCGCGATCGACCAGGGCCGGTTCACGGTCGCCGCCGGGGCGGTGGGGCTCGCGCAGGCATGCCTCGACGCGTCGCTGCGGTATGCGCACGAGCGGCACACGTTCGGCCAGGAGATCGGCGAGCACCAGCTGGTCAAGCAGATGCTGGCGAACATGGCCAAGGGGACGGAGATCGGGCGGCTGCTCGTGCTCCAGGCCGCGTGGCTCAAGAACCGGGGACTGCGCAACACCCGCGAGACCTCGCTCGCGAAGTGGCATGCGACGGACCACTCGGTCCAGGCGGCGCTGGACGCGATCCAGATCCACGGCGCCAACGGCTACTCCAACGAGTTCCCGGTGGAGCGCTACCTGCGCAACTCGAAGGCGGCCGTCATCTACGAGGGCACGAGCCAGCTCCACACGCTCATCCAGGCCGACTACGCGCTGGGCTATCGGCACGACCGGCCGCTGCGCTGCGAGCCGGTGCCCGCCCAGGGGTTCGAGCCTCCGCCGGCCTGACCCGCACCGCGCCTGAGCGCGCAGGAGCGCCCCGGCGCCGGCCGCGCGGAAGAGCCCCAGCCCCGGGCGCGCGGAAGCACAACGGCCCTGGCGTGCGGTGGTCGACATCCCTGCGCACGAGCCTGTCAACGCAGTTGGTTCGATGGCCATCGAACACGTCCCCTCGACCGGGGGACGAGGCATCACGTGTGGCCGTGCCCCGGTCTCGCTATGCCCCGGTCTCGCCGTGCCGCGTGCCGTGAACGCTCCCGGGCCCGCGCAGGCCTCGACACGGCCACCGCAGGACAGTCGCACCGTGCGCGGCCGGTTCGCCCGCGACGCATGGGACGACCTACCTGCGCTGCCCAGCCAGCGGTCGTCGCGCGCTGCGCAGCGATCTCACTGCTGACGCATCGCCGACGCACAGCCGACTCACAGCGGCGGCGAGGGGCTGCGCGGGGTTCCAGGCGAACCGCGCGAACCGCGCAAACCGCGCGATCGAGTTCGATGTCGATCGAACAGTCCGCACGGATGCCCAGCTGCGAGCGGACCACGAGGGGCCCTGGCTCAGCTCGCGAGGTGCGCCACCTCGAGGGTCATGCGGCGGGCGATGCCGGACACGATCCGGAGCAGCGTGGCCAGGAACACCGTGGTTGTCGCAGGGTCCGAGCGCGCCAGCTCCTCGAAAGCGTCGGTCGTGAGCACCCAGGCCTCGACCTCGGTGTCGCAGGAGACGTCCGCGGTCCGGCGCTCGCGACCGAGGAATGCGAGCTCGCCCACGAGCTGCCCGGCCTCGAGCGTCGCCAGGCGGCGGGTGTCCTGGACGCCGACCGGCACCCACACCGACAGCCGGCCGCCCGTGATGACGAACAGCTCGTCGGCCGCCTGGCCGTGACGCACGAGCGTGTCGCCGGCCCGGAACTGGCGCCGGTCCATCACGGCCTTCAGGCAGTCGACGACCGCCGCGCTCAGGCCCACGAACGCCGGATGCTCCTCGAGCGGGACGTGGAGCCGCGCTGGGCGCGCGTCCTTCGGCGGACCCTTGAACCGGCTGAGCACCACGTCCTCGGCCCACTCGAGCGCGAGATCCAGCTCGACGAACCGGCGTGGCGGCCCGAGCCGACGCTCGGTGAGCGCCTCGTCGACGAGCGACAGCACCTCGCCGTGCGGACCGGTCCCGCTCCACGCGACGGCCGCGCCACGACCGCCGAGGGCGGCCACGAGATCGGCGAGCAGGCTCGACACGGCCGGATCGATGGAGTGCACCCGACGCAGGTCGACGACCACGGCATCGGCCGCGCCCTCGGTCGGCAGGGCCTCTCGAGCGAGGGTCTCCGCGGCGACGAACCCGAGGCTGCCCTGCAGCTCGATGACGAGCGAGCGATCCCCGTCGCTCGAGATCCGTTCACGCTCGTGGGCGCCACGCGACCGCTTCGAGGGCAGGATGGCCACGCTCGCCCGGGTGCGGACCGGCGACGGCGGGCGCGCTCCCCGGACCAGGTGCAGGTCGAGCTCGCGGGCGAGGTCACGGCAGACGGCGACACCCCGGACGCTGTTCCCGCGCCCGTCGAGCGGTGGCGACCACACGCCGATCCCGAGCTGCCCCGGGAGCACCGCGAAGATCCCGCCCGACACGCCGCTCTTCGCGGGCAGGCCGACCTCGTACATCCACTCGCCGGCGCCGTCGTACATGCCACAGGTCGCCATGACCGAGAGCGTGTCGCGCACCGTCGCGTCGGACGCGGCGAGCTCGCCGGTGAGCGGATGCCGGCCGCCGTTGGCGAGGGTCGCCGCGATGAGCGCCAGGTCGCGCGCGGTCACCGACACGGCACACACCCTGAAGTACGCGTCCACGACGCCGTCCGGGTCGTCCGCGATCGCCCCGGTCCCTCGCAGCAGGTGTGCGATCGCGCGGTTGCGGTGGCCGGTGTCGCGCTCCGACGCGTAGACCCCCTCGTCGAGCCCGAGCTCCCGCCCGGCGAACCGGCCGATCGCCGCGACGAGGGCGTCGAGCCGCGACTCCGCGGTCTCGCCGGCGGCACGCTCGGGCATGAGCCCGACCGCGGTGATCGCGCCCGCGTTCACCATCGGGTTGAGTGGCATGCCCGTCCCGGCGCCGAGCGAGATCGCGTTGAACGCATCGCCCGTCGGCTCCACGCCGATCCGAGCGCGGACCGCCGCGGGACCCAGCCGGTCGAGGATCGACGCATAGGTCAGCGGCTTCGCCATCGACTGGATCGTGAACGGCGTGCGCGAGTCCCCCACCTCGTACACCGCGCCGTCGACCGTCGCCACCACGATCCCGAACGCGGTCGGGTCCGCGAGGGCGAGCTCGGGAATGTAGCTCGCCACGGCACCCGAGCCGTCGAGGCGATGGCGCTCGTGGACACGGCGCAGGAACGACAGGACGGGCGAGTCCGACGGGGGGATGTGGGGCTCCGTCGCGTGCGCGGCCGGGCGGGTCGCGTCAACGAGCGGACGCGGATCGGGGGTCGGAAGGGAGGGCCCGGGCAGTCGCGCGGCGCCGGTGGCGGGAGCGCGTGCCGCCGGGTCCCACGCATGCACCATCGCGTTCCTCCCTTCGCGTCGCCGGGCTGGCAGGCCCGACCGACGCTCCCCGGTGGATGCTCCGGGACGACCGGAAGCGGGACAAGTGGCGGGCGGGTGTCGATATCATCCCCCGCAGATGACCACCGACCTCCCCCCGGCACCGGTCCGACCTGTGGGTCCGCCGACGCCCGACCCGACCGGCTGGTCCGTGGCGGCGCTCCGGACGCTCACGCTCGTCGCCGAGACGATCTCGGCCGGCGACGGGGAGCGGCGCGCGCGCCTGGCGGCGGCGGCGCTGGACCTCGCGGCCGACCCCGCCCAGGTCCTCCAGCTCAAGCTCGTGCTCCGCGCCTTCGAGTCACGGGCCGCGAACCTCCTGCTCATCGGCCGCCCCACGCGCTTCCGCGACCTCGACCTGGCGGGCCGCGAGGCATACCTGCTCAGGTGGGCGACCTCCCGGGTCCCGCAGCGCCGGACCGCGTACCAGGGGCTCAAGCGCCTGCTCGCGTTCCTCGCCTATGCCGATCCCGGAGCGACGGGCGACAACCCGAGGCTGCGGGCCATCGGCTACGACGACGAGCCCGAGCCCGTCACCCCGGACCCGACGCCGATCCGGCCGTCCGACCTCGCGGGCGTCGCCGCGACGACCCCGCCTGGCCAGGCGCTGGTCCTCGATGCGGACATCGTGATCGTCGGCTCGGGGGCGGGCGGCGGCGTGATCGCCGCCGAGGCGGCGCGTGCGGGTCGATCGGTGGTGGTCCTCGAGGCTGGGCCGTTCCTTCCCGAGCCCGAGATGCCCGTCGACGAGCTAGCGGCGTTCGACCGGCTGTACCTGAACCACGGGTTCAACGTGTCCTGGGATGCCTCGATCATGACGCTCGCCGGCGCCGGCGTCGGCGGCGGCACGACCGTGAACTGGATGACCTGCATCGCGCCGCCCGCGTCCACGCGCCGCCACTGGATGTCCGCGCACGGCCTCGACGGGTTCGATGGCCCGGAGCTCGACGCGGACATCGCCACGGTCATGGCCGAGATCGCCGTGTCGCCCCCGCACAACGTGCCACCCAAGGACGCGCTGATCCTCCGCGGCTGCACCGAGCTGCGCCAGGAGGTCGGCGAGATCCAGCGCAACGGCGTCGGCTGCGGCGATTGCGGGCGTTGCGGGTTCGGGTGCCGGCGCGGCGCCAAGCAGTCCGGACTGCGGGTCCACCTCGCGCAGGCCTGGCGGGCCGGCGCGCGGATCGTCCCGGACGCGGCGGTGTCGCGGGTGCTGCTTGACGGCGACCGGGCAACCGGCGTGGAGGCGGTCACGACCGTCGAAGGCCGGCCCTGGCGCCTCGTCGTGCGGGCGCCGCAGGTCGTCCTTGCGGCCGGCGCCCTGCGGACGCCGATCGTGCTCGAGCGCTCGGGCATCGACCATCCCGCGACGGGCCGCCACCTGCGCCTGCACCCGGTGGGCGTCATCGGGGCGTTCCTCGACGAGGACGTCGCGATGTGGCGCGGCACGATGCAGGCCGCTCGGGCGCTCCACCACCTCGACATAAATGGCGACGGGCGTGGCGACGGGCGTGGCGACGGACCGAACGACGCCCCGGGCGGGTTCATCGTGGAGTCGGCGCCGGGGACGCCCGGGCTCATCGCGCTCGTCTTCCCGTGGGAGGGTCGCGACGCCTTCGAAGGCCTGATGCGCCGGATCCGGCACGTCGCGCCGATCATCGGCATCGTGCGCGAGAAGGGGTCCGGACGCGTGCACCTGTCGCGGGCCGGGCGGCCTCGGATCGACTACACCGTCTCGCCCGAGGATCGCCAGACGCTCGGCGCGATGCTCGCGGAGGGGGCGCGGATCGCGTGGGAGGGCGGCTCGCGCGAGATGGTCGCGGTCGGTGCCCCGCCGCGCTGGTTCCGCGCCGAGGGCGGGCCGGGCGACGGGCGCGCGTTCGACGCGTGGCAGGCAGGCCTGCGCGGGTTCTCGTTCGAGCCCAACCGCGGGACCGTGGTCTCGGCCCACCAGATGGGCTCGGCTCGCGCGGGTGGCGATCCGGCGGGCTACACGGCGGACCCCGCCGGCCGTGTGCGCGCCGCGGACGCACGAGCGGGGAGCGACCGGATCGTGCGGGGGCTCTACGTCGGCGACGCGTCCGCGTTCCCGAGCGCGCTCGGCGTCAACCCCATGGTCACGACGATGGCATGGGCGCGTCGTGTGTCGCGCACGGTGCTGGCCGAGGGCTGAGCCGCGGTCAGCGGCTCGGGGCTGCCGCGGGACTGGGAACCGCGACCGGCTCCCGGTCTCCAGCCGCCGAGCCGGCGGCACGGCCGCGGCCCGTCACGATGAGCACGACCGCCGCCACGATCACGATCGACGCCACGATCGTCCGCGCGGTGAACGGCTCCGCGAGGAACAGCGAGCCCAGGACGACTGCCACCACCGGGTTCACGTACGCATACGTGGACACGCGCGACAGGGGCGCGACCTGGATGAGCCACGCGAACGTCGTGTAGCCGACGAGGCTTCCGATGACGACGAGGTACCCGATCCCCAGCCAGCTCGTGGCCGTCACGGCGGCGACGTCGAAGCCCGACCACTCCCCGGAGATCGACGCGAGGACGACGAACGCCAGGCCGGCGGCGACCATCTCGAAGCCGCTCGCGAGCAGCGCGGGCGCGGGCAGGACGGCGCGTCGCGCGGCGTAGAGCGTGCCCAGCGACCACAGGATCGGGGACACGAGCAGCGCCGCGAGGCCCGCCGGGTCGAGGTCCCCGACGCCGCCCGCAGGCCAGGCGAGGATCGCGACGCCCACGAGGCCGACCACGATCCCCGCGGCGACGATGCCGGGGACCGCCTCGCGGAACAGGACGCGCCCGAAGATCGCGAGCCACATCGGCACGAGGGCGATGAGCAGGGCCGCGATGCCCGTCGCGATCGTCTGCTCGCCCCAGGCGACGAGCCCGGTCCCGCCGACGAGCAGCAGCGTGCCGACGATCGTGGCATCGAGCAGCTGGCGCCCCGTGGGCATCGGCACGCGGCCGCGGTTCCACGCGATGACGAGGACCGAGAGCAGGACGCCCGCGGGAACGAACCGGGCCGCGCCCATGATGAACGGCGGCAGGCTGTCCATCGCGAGCTTCATGCCCAGGTACGTGGAGCCCCAGACGACCCACAGCACGAGGATCCCGATCCAGATGGCCAGGGGATTGACGTGCGGTCGGCTCATCGCGGGGGACGCTCCAGCGAGGGGTGGAATTGGCGGAGTGTAGCGGGAGCCGGCCGACTTGCGCTAGCCCGGTAGGCCAAGTTGCCGCCCGGTTGCGGCCGGGCGTGGCGGCGCCCTGCGAGGCTCAGGCGGCGGCGTCCACCGCAGTCGGCCGGCAGACCTTGCACGGTCGATACCCCTTCGCGCCGGCCTCGCGGAGCGAGCGGAACGAGACGCGGTAGCGGTCCTGGACCCGACGGGCGTGGCGGCACGTCGGCCAGCACACGATCTTCGTGGTCGTGGACCCGGACAGGCGCTCGCCGCGCCGGGCTGCGGCCTCGAGCCCGTCGGGGTCGAGGCCCTCGGCGGCGAGGATGGTCCGCTTGTTGCGCGGCCCGCCGAGGCTGTACTGCCCGATCGTTCCGTCCGTCCGCACGACGCGATGGCACGGGACGATGAGCGGCACCGGGTTGTGGCCCAGCGCCGTGCCGACGGCACGGACGGCCTTCGGCCGGCCGATCTCGGCCGCGATCCAGCCGTACGGGCGCACCTCGCCGCGCGGGATCTCGAGCGCCTTCGTCCAGACCGCGACCTCGAATGTCGTGCGGTCGCGAAGGTCGAGCGGGATGCGCACACGGGTCTCGCCGGCGAGCCGGCGGCCGATCGCGGCGGCGAGCGAAGCAGGCAGGGCCTCGGCCAGGGTCGTGCGGCGACCGGTGCGCGCCTCGTGGCGCGCGGCGGCCTCGGGACCGTCGGTGGCGAGCTCGACCTCGGAGATCCCGCGGCCATTCCAGGCGACCCACAGCGTGCCCAGCGGGGACGCCATCGGCGCCATCCGGTCGGCCAGGCCCGTCTGGACGAGGACGTGCTCCGCGACGTGGACCGGGGCGGGCTCCAGCAGCGCGGGCGCGAGCCCGCCGGGAGTGTCATCGGTGAGGCGGATCCGGGTCATGCGGTCAGCTCCTCGAGCTCGTGTGCGGGGAGTGCGGCGCGGAGCATCGCGAGCCCCCGGGAGACCTGGGCCTTGAGCGTGCCCTCGGGCCTGCCGAGGACCTCGGCGAGCTCGGCGTAGGACAGGTCGTCGACGTGACGCAGGACCACGGGGATCCGGTAGCGGTCGGGGAGCGTCGCCAGCAGCGCCGCCAGGCGCTCCCGGTCGGCGCCGGCCAGCGCGAGGGTGGCCGGGTCTGTGGTCCCGTCCGCGGACGGCTCGTGCCCGGCCTCGACAAGCGGCCCGAGCGGCGTCGTCGGGAGCGGGTGGCGCCGGACGCGGTTGCGGCACAGGTTCACGACGATCGTGGCGAGCCAGGCGCGGAGTCGCAGCTCGCGGATTCGCTGGGCGTCGTACCCGGCGAGCGCCCGATAGGCCCGGACGAGGGCGTCCTGGGCGACCTCCTCGGCGTCGTGCGGGTCCCCGAGGACGCGCAGGGCGATCGCGTAGCAGCGGTCGACATGCGCGCGGACGAGCGTCTCGAACGACTCGTCGAGGTCGCGCGCGAGGCGTTCGGTGAGCTCGGTGTCGTCCATCAGGTACCACAACCCGGTGCGGCGGGATCCGGTTGCATCCGCCGCCCGATCGCGATCCTATCGCCTCCCCGCGGACACCCGGACGCCGTCCGGCGCGTGTCACAATCCGGCCATGCGCACAGACGACCGATTCGACGACCTGGTCGCCAGCCTCGGGGGCTTCTACCGGACGTGGTACGTGTTCGTCGGGCTGGAGCTGGGCCTGCTCCAGCGGTTGCGCGATTCCGGGCCACAGGGGCTCACGCCGGCCGAGCTCGCGGGCCGGACGGGGACGGAGCCCAGGCTCGTGTCCGACTGGGCGTGGGGCGCCGATGCGCACGACCTGGTGACGATCGGGGACGGCCGGATCGCGATCCCGGACGACATCGCGATCGTGCTCCTCGAGGCCGACCGATCCGAGTATCTCGGCGGGCAGTTCCTCCATGCCGCCGTCGGCAGCCTCGACTATGCCCACCTGCTCGAGGTGTTCCGGTCGGGCACGCCGGTGACCGAGCGCCCGGACCGCTACCGCGCGGCGATCGAGCGGCTCACCGTCCAGGACATCGCGGTGTTCTTCCAGGAGGTGCTCGCCTCGGTCCCGGAGCTCGTCGTGAGCCTCAGGCCCGGGACGCGGATCCTCGACATCCACTGCGGGGGCGGACGCTGGCTCATCGCGATGGCGCGCCGGTTCCCGGGAACGACACTGACCGGCGTCGAGTTCGAGCCCGATTCGGTGGCTCGCGCGCGCGCCAACGTGGCCGCGGCCGTGCTCTCCGAGCGAATCACGATCGAGCAGGGCTCCGTCGAGGCGGTCGGGCACCCGGGCGAGTACGACCTGGGATACTTCCAGTACGCGCTCCACCAGCTGCCCGACGCGCCGGCCGCGCTGCGCTCGGCGTGGGCCGCGATCGCCGAGGGCGGCTGGCTCGTGACGCTCGACTGGTACATCCCGTCGGACCCGGACGAGCTGCGAAGCCGTCACGGCGAGCTGATCGCGGGCATCCAGCTCGACGAGCTGGTCCAGGGCACGCGGCTCGTGTCCCGGACCGAGGCGCTCGGCTGGTTCGAGACCGCGGGCATCTCGACGCCCGAGCTGATCGACCTGCCGTCAGGCGCCACGGCGATCATCGCGCGCCGCTGACGCGTCGCGGACGGCCGGTCGCCGATGGGGACGGTCCTCCCACTCGGGTTTCGCCAGCCGGGCCGGTCGCGGTGCTCGGGCTAGAGTTGGCCGCGTGACCCGCCACCTGGCCATCGACGACGAGACGCTGCGCGCCCTCGAGCGCCACGAGACGATCGCGCACGCGATCCCGCGGCGGGACGTGCGCGACCTGGGCGACGCGTACCTGTTGTACGACCCGCGGGACACCGAGCCGTTCTGGAACCGGATGGTCAGCCTCCGTTGGCCGGCAGAGCAGTCGGCGTTCGATCACCGGCTCACCGAGGCGCTCGCGTTGTTCGCGCTCCTGTCGCGGACGCCACACGTGTGGCCGTCGCCGGTCCACTCCCAGCCCGCCGACCTGGTCGCGCGGCTGCAGGCCAACGGGTTCGGCGACGTCGGCAGCGGGCACGTCATGGTCCTGCCCGACCCGGCGTCGGTGCCCGCGGTTCGGCCGACGGAGCTCGGCGCGGGCGTGACGCTGTCCGCGATCCGGACCGCCGCCGACGCACGCGACGGCGACCTCGACGACATCGGCAGCGTGCTCGCAGCGTCGTTCGGCGCTCCGCCGTCACGCGGCCCGGAGCTTGCCGCCGACCTCGGGCTGACCCTCGACGACGAGCGGGTCCTGCTGGCGCTCGCGCGCGTCGACGGGGAGCCGGCTGCGGTCGCCAAGGCCACGACCTTCGACGGGTTCACGTACCTGTCGTCGATCGGGACCCGCGCACCGTTTCGAGGCCGGGGTCTTGCCTCGCTCGTGACGCGTCATGCGCTCGCGGCCGCCGGTGGCGCGTCCGACTGGGCGTACCTCGGCGTCTGGAGCGGCAACGAGCCGGCGCTCAAGGTCTACGAGCGGCTGGGCTTCGTCTCGCTCGGCGAGTCGCCGGATCTGCTGCTCGGATGACGCGCTGGGCCAGGCTCACGTGGCAGGTGCCGGATCCGGGGCCGTTTGCCGTGGCGCTCGCGCATCGGCTGGGGATCGAGACCCGCGCGGAGGGACTCGCGTCGGGCGCCCGCGTCATCGACCTCGGTACCGCGTGGCTCGAGCTCCGGCCGTGGGTCCGGGAGTCGCCGTCGGACGACCCGCTGCCCGGCGGCCGCCTGATGCTGGAGCCGGTCCCGACCGGCGAGCCGGCCCCGGAGGACGCCGATCACGGCGCGGTCCGCCCGGTCCGCCTGGCCGGGATCGGATGGTCGACCGTCGAGCTCGACCGCGCCGAGGACGAGCTGGGAATGTGGCTGGGCGACCCGACCGCGGGACCCGCCGGCCCGGCGCCCGACACGACGGATCCGCACCTCGGCGCGTTCGCGCGCGTCCGGTCCGCGGGCAGCCTCCCCGGCGAGGCGTTCGTGCTCCTCCAGCCGAGCACCGAGGGCCGGCTGGCGGCGTCGCTTGCCCGGGACGGCGAGGGACCGTGCGCGTTGTACGTCCGCCCCGCCGGGGGGCTCACCGAGTGGTCGGCCGCGGCCCGCCAGCGGGGCGTCCGCCTTGGTGCGCGTCGCGCCGGCCCCCTGGGAACCCAGGCCCTGCTCCTGGGTGGCCCGGTCGCCGGGCCGCACCTGCTGGTCGTCGATGCCCCACGGCCCTCGAAACGCAACCCACCCGCGGGTACCATCGCGCCATGAGCGACACAGGACACCTCACGATCCGCTCGGCAACCGCGGCGGACGCGGACCGGCTCGCCGCCCTCCTCACGGACGAGGGCTACCCGGCCGGCCCAAGCGACCTCGCGCGCCGGATCGAGCGGTTCACGGCGCCCACGTCAGGCGTCCTCGTGGCAGAGCAGGCCGGCGAGGCGCTCGGCTTCGTGGCGTATCACCGCGTGCCGCGCTTCGAGTCCGATGGCTGGTTCATCCGGGTCGTGACCGTCGTGGTCGATCCGGGCGCGCGCGAGCGCGGCATCGCGAAGGCGCTCCTGGCCGACGTCGAGCGGGTCGCGCGCGAGGAGGGCGACGCCTTCCTCGAGGTGACCGCCGGGCACCACCGCCCCGACGCTCGACAGCTGTTCGAGTCCGTCGGCTACGACGCCACCGTCACGACCTACCTGCGCAAGCGCGCCTGAGTCCACCGCGCGTCCCGCG
Organism: Candidatus Limnocylindrales bacterium; assembly: GCA_036504355.1. Lineage (GTDB taxonomy): Bacteria > Chloroflexota > Limnocylindria > Limnocylindrales > CSP1-4 > CAIXZV01. The sequence continues at coordinate 33,433 of DASXVG010000141.1, read as the reverse complement.
CATCGGCACCCACCGTGACCTTCCCCAGGCTCCGGCTCCGCGACGAGGTGGCGGGACTCCTCGACCTCCCCTGGGAACAGCCGCTGAAGACCTGGGACTCGACCGGCCACGCGTTTCACGAGCTGCCCGTCGGGCCGTCGCGCCACCTCGTCCGGTTCCTCCTGGTGGGCGGCGTCGTGTACGCGCTCAAGGAGCTGCCGATCGGCGTCGCGGAGACCGAGTTCGACGTCCTCCGCCATCTCGAGGACGCGGGCCTTCCCGCCGTCCGCGCCCTGGGGCTCGCGGCCCGACCCGCGCGCGGCGACGCGATCCTCGTGACCGAGTACCTGCGCCACTCGATGCAGTACCGGCGGCTCCTGATGCGCTTCCGGCAGGTCTCCCCGGCGTACCGCGACCGCCTGCTCGACGCGATGTCGCTGCTGCTCGTCGACCTCCACCGCGGCGGCGTGTACTGGGGCGACTGCTCGCTCGCCAACACGCTGTTCCGGCGGGACGGCGACAGGATCCAGGCCTACCTCGTGGATGCCGAGACGTCGGAGGTCCACGTGTCGCTGTCCGACGGGCAGCGTGCCTTCGACCTCGACATCCTCGTGGAGAACGTCGCGTTTGGTCTGGCCGACCTCGCCGCCTACCAGGGTCGCGACGACGAGGTCGACGATTCGATCGCCGCGGCGGAGTGGGTCAGGGCACGGTACGAGGCCGTCTGGGACGAGCTCTACGGCCAGCCCGAGCTCATCCCGGGCGACCGCCAGGCGATCCGCGCGCGGCTGCGCCGCCTCAACGACCTCGGCTTCTCCGTGGACCTCGAGGTGGACCCGGTCGGACCGGCGGGGTCCGTGCGGCTGCGGACGTCGGTCACGACCCGCCGCTACCACGCGAACGAGCTGGAGCGACGGACGAGGCTCCGGACGCTCGAAGGCCAGGCGCGGATCCTGCTCAACGACCTCGGGGAGTACTCGGCGTGGCTCGAGTACTACGAGGGCCACGCGGTCGACCCCGCCGAGGCCGGGGACCGCTGGCTGCGCGAGGTCTATCGGCCGACCCAGCGCCAGATCGCCGGGCTCGTGGGCCCGGATCGAGACCTGGTCCAGGCGTACTGCGACGTGCTGGAGCACAAGTGGCTGCTGTCCGAGCAGGCGGGCCGCGACGTGGGCCTCGCGACCGCCATCGAGTCGTATGTCGCGGAGGGCGCACCGGCCCCGGAGCGCCGGGACCCGGACACCGAGACCGCGCTCGACGCACTGGACGTCGAGGCCGACGACCTCGACTGGGCAGGCGGGGGGACGAGCTAGGGGAAAGACCGCGTCCCGTTGGTCATCGGTGGCACGACCGTGGTCTCGTCAGTTGACGTCCTCGACGGAGATCAGCGTTCCGGCGAGCAGCGAGGGCGGCCGCAGGATGACTCCGGCAGCAGCGCCCGCACGCACGCTGACCGAGCTGGGATGGAACATCTGCCTTCGCTGATCGTCCGCCGATGGGCCCGGCGCGGGCGGGTTAGAGGCACCGCTGCCGTTCGCTGGACGACGCCCGTCGCATGAGCCGGTGCGCCCGCTCACCAGCGAATCGCGATCAGGACGGACCCGCGCCGTCCCAGCTCTTCTCGTGCACGAGCTCGTCCTGCGGGCGCCGGCTCCCGGGGCGGAGCGGCGCCGTGAGGATCGCGGGGTCAGCCGGGTAGCCGAACGAGAGCACGTACTCGCAGCGCATGTCCGCCGGGTAGCCGAGGAGATCGCGTGCCGCGTCCTGCTCGTAGATCGTCGCGGGGCACGACCCGATGCCCAGCTCCCAGCCGACGACCATCATCTGGGCGGCCGCGCCACCGAGATCCCACATGATCGACAGTGGCCGGCCCGGCCCTGCCGGGTCTGGCGTCACGAGCGCGACCGCGGCTGCCGCACCGGCGATGTGCCCGCAGTACGGGCCGAGCGCCGACATCGCCCGGAGGCGCTCCCGCTCGCGCACGACGATGAACGCCCAGCGCTGCTGGTTCTTCGAGCTGTGGGCCCGGCGCCCGGCCTCGAGGATCCGGTCGAGGTCGGCCTGCATGATCGGGCGATCGGCGAACTCGCGAACGGCGCGCTTCGTGCGGATGGCGCCCCAGGCGGTGCTCATCGGTCGACGGTCTCCGTGGACAGGACGGGGATGGGTGGGCCGGCCGGGCGATCGGACGGTTCGGGGTTGACGGTCGGCCGGGCCGTGGTCTCGTTGCGCCGCACGATCCGCGACAGGGAGCGCAGGCCACCGGGCTCCTCGTCGAGGGTGACCAGCCGCTCGGGGTCGGGGAGGCGGACGGACGGCACCGCCTCGGCGACGCGGGCAGCCTCGTCGGGTGAGAGCGGCCCGCCGAGCTCGCGGGCGAGGAAGCGCCCGATCGCCGCGCGGTACTCGGGGAACTCGTACAGCCACGAGTGGCGTCCGCCCTTGACGGTGAGCGTCTCGGTCACCGCCTCGGGACGGGCCGCGCGTCGAGCCGCGGCGAGCCGGGCGAGGTCCGTCACCGGGACGACGCCGTCCTCCGTCCCGTGCACGAGCATCACCGGGACGCGGATCGCTCGGACCGCGTGCGTCGCGCTGATCGAGGCGACCGAGTGGCCCCGCGGCCGGAGATAGACGCGGGTCGTGAGCCAGGCGAGCGGCCACGCGAGGAGGTCGGGGATCGGCAGCTTCGCGAGGCGGAACGTCTGCCGGGTGAGCCGGTGCGGGTCCGCGGGCGCGGCGACCGCGATGACCGCGTCCACGTCCGGGTCCTGCGCCGTCGCCACGAGTGACCCGGCCGCGCCCATCGAATGACCCAGGATGCCGATGGTGGTGACCTCGGGGCGGGCCCGCAGCGCGGCGACGGCCGCCCGGGTGTCGAGCGCGTACTCGCCGACCGACATCGGGAGCACCTCCGCGGCGTTGGCGCCGTGACCGCGGACGTCGATCGTGAGGACGTGCATGCCGATCGCGTGGAGCACCTGCGCGTGGGGAAGCGTCCGGTCGCGCGACGACTCCCAGCCGTGGATCAGCACGACGCCCGGGGCCGGGTCCGGGCCCGCGGGCATGAACCACGCCTGGAGGCGCACCCCGTCGCTGGTCGCGATCTCGAATGCGTCCCAGGCGAGGCCGACGGCGTCCGGCTCCCACGCCGGTGGATGCCGCTTCGGGTAGCCGGCCCTGATCCGGTAGACGAGCGCGAACCGGTACGCCGCGGCGAACGGCAGTGCGGCGAGCGCCGCGATGATGCCGGCGCGGCGGGCGCGGTGGATGGGGGTCACGGCACTAGGTGACATCGGGCCCGTGGGGATGTCAAGCGTGGTGCCCGGGCTACACTCGGGTCGTGCCTGCAAAGGACCCGCACGCCGTGCTCGGCATCGATCACGGCGCATCCCCTGACGACATCAAGGCCGCCTGGCGGGCGCTCGCACGCCGGCATCACCCGGACCTGACCGGTGACGATCCGGAGAGCGCGCGCCGCGCGACCCGCCGGATGGCCGAGATCAACGCCGCCTACGCGGCGCTCACGCGCGCCGGCGAGACGATCGAGGGCCAGCGCCGAGCCGATGGCAGGTCGGGCTCGGGCCGAAGCACCCGCGGCGGCGCCGGGTTCGGGCAGGAGGATGCGGGCGGTCGGGGGCAGCGCGCGTACACGGGATCCGGCACCGCGGGGACGCGTGACGGGCGCCGGGGCGGACCGCCTCCGCCACCCCGGACGACGCCGGTCACGGGGCGACTGGACCTGTCCGGGAACGTCCGTCCGCGCAACCAGACCGTCACGCCGCCGGGGACCCGGATCCCGCTGACCGGCCAGCCACCGCTCCGCTGGGGTCGCTCGCAGCCTGAGCTCCGGGCGTCGCAGCCGTCCGGGCCGATGGAGATCCGGCGCGACCCCAGCTATGTGCCGCCGGTGGCGCCCGCACTCGACGACGCGCTCGTGCTGGAGCTGGACTTCGGCAAGTTCCACGGCCATACGCTGGGAGAGATCGCGGCGTTCGAGCCGTCGTACATCGACTGGCTCGCCGGGACGGTGACCCGGGACCCGGAGCTGGCGCTGGCGGCGCGGGTCATCCGCGCGGAGCTGGATCGCCAGGGGATCGTGCGCACGAGCCGGCCGGCGCGACCCGGCTGGCAGTCCAATCCGTTCCGCTAGGGGCCGCCCGAGGCGCACATGAACGTGCCCCCGGCGATACGCCGGAGGCACGGATGAAGCCCGATCAGTGCTACCGACCCGCGACTCGGGCCTGCTGGCCGGATCTCCGTGGTTACTCGGCTCGTGATCGCGAACCCGGTTCCCCCGTGCTCGTCGAGCGTCCCCGACGGTCGGGTCGTCCTGTCCGATGATCCGTGGCCGACGCCCCAGGTGTCCCCCGGTGTGTCGCGGGATCGGTGCGTGCGAACGCGAGGCTCAACGTACGAGCGTCCCGCCCGGATGGCAATGGGCCGCGGGTCAGGGGCACACCGTGGGCGATGGTCAGGCGCGACCTGGCACCGCCCGGACCATCGGGCCACGACCTGGCTGCGACCATCGTCCCGGCGTGGATTGCCCGGCGCCGGCAGCGGCGGCGTCACCGTGCGGCGGCTCCCGGTACGCTGGTTCCATGTCCCGGAACCCGTCAAGCGGCGCCCGCGCGGGCGCCAACATCGTCGTCGTCGCGGCGCTCGCCACGGCGCTGCTCGTCACCGGTTGCAGCCGAGCGACCCCCGTCGCCAGCTTCGACCCGGCGAGCGCGTGCACCACCGACGGCCGTTACCCGGGTGCGTACCCCGACCTCGAGGCGCTCCTGCCGGCGGCGTACGAGGGCCAGCCTCCCACCAGCGTCGACTCGGGCCGGAACTGCACGCCGTCGGCGCTCGGGAACCTCGCGGGCGCGGTCGTGGATGGCGTCCGCTTCGCGGGCGCGACGTGGGCGCTCGGTGGCACGTCGGGCCTCACGGTGGCCGTGTTCGAGGGTGACGGCCTCGATGCGGCAAACCTCCTGGCGTTCTACGAGGATGGGGCGCGAACGGCCCGCCGGACCGAGAAGCTCCAGGTGTCGGACGCGACGGTCCGGGGCGGCGCAGCGAAGCGCCTCGACGTGCTCGGCAGCGACGGTTCCGCGCAGACCATCGTCACGTGGCCGGCACCCGACGCGGCCGGCCGGGTCAACGTCCTGCTCGCCGCTGACCTGGGTGACGCGGCGGTTGCGGCGGCGCTCGAGACGTTCGCGGCGCCGTAGCACGACGGCGCTCGAGCCGGCGTACCGGAGCGTGGGTCCGCTCGGATGCAGGTGCTAGAGTCGGCGCCATGAGCGACCGTCCCGACGCCTGGGGCCCGCGGCGGCAGGCCTGGCGGATCGAGCGCCACGCGCCCTCGCTCGAGCGACTCCCCGAGCGACGCCCGCAGTTCAGCACGCTCGGCGACCTCCCCATCGACGGCCTTTACGGCCCGTGGGACTGGGAGCGCGCCGACGGGCCGGAGCCCGCGGGCCCCGGCGGCCCGACCGCGGTCGACCAGCACGGCGAGCCGCTGCGCGACGGCGCCGGCCGGTACGCGGACTTCGACCCGGCGCGCGACGTCGGCCTGCCCGGCGAGCCGCCGTTCACGCGCGGCGTCCACCCCACGGGCTATCGCTCGCGACCGTGGACCATGCGCATGTTCGCGGGCTTCGGCAGCGCCGAGGACACGAACGCCCGCTTCCGCCAGCTCCTCGACGCCGGGCAGACCGGCCTCTCGATCGCCTACGACATGCCCACGCTGTACGGCTACGACACCGACGACGCCGAGGCCGAGGGCGAGTTCGGCACCTGCGGCGTGGCGGTCAGCAGCCTCGCGGACATGGAGCTGCTCCTCGCCGGGCTGCCGCTCGACCGCGTCAGCACGTCGATGACGATCAACGCCCCGGCCGCGCCGATCTGGGCGATGTACATCGTCGCCGCGGAGAAGACGGGTGTCCCGCGCGCCGCGCTCGAGGGAACCACCCAGAACGACATCCTCAAGGAGTACGTCGCGCAGAAGGAGTTCCTGTACCCGCCGGACCCGTCGATGCGGCTGGTGGTGGACACGATCGAGTTCGGCACACGCGAGCTGCCCCGCTGGAACACCGTCTCGATCAGCGGCTATCACATCCGCGAAGCGGGCTCGACCGCGGTCCAGGAGCTGGCGTTCACGATCGCGGACGGGATGGCCTACGTCGAGGCGGCGATGGCCCGCGGCCTGCGCGTGGACGAGTTCGCGCCGCGGCTGTCGTTCTTCTTCAACAGCCACTCCGACTTCTTCGAGGAGATCGCGAAGTTCCGTGCGTCGCGCCGGATCTGGTGGAAGCTCATGAGCGAGCGCTACCGGGCCGAGAACGAGCGCTCGACGTGGATGCGCTTCCACACCCAGACCGCGGGCGTCTCGCTCACGCCGCAGCAGCCGCTCAACAACCTCACCCGTGTCGCGACGCAGGCGCTGGCCGCGATCCTCGGCGGGACGCAGAGCCTCCATACCGATGCCTACGACGAGGCGCTCGCCGTGCCCACGGCCGAGGCCGCGCTGCTCGCCCTCCGCCAGCAGCAGGTCATGCTCGAGGAGACGGGCGTGGCGTCCACGGTCGATCCGCTGGGAGGGTCGTGGTTCGTGGAGGCGCTGACGAACAAGGTGGAGCGCGAGGTGTGGCGCTATCTCGACGAGATCGACCGCCGCGGCGGGATGGTCAGGGCGATCGCCGAGGGCTACCCGCAGCGCGAGATCGCGGATGCCGCCTACCGCTTCCAGCGCGAGTTCGACGCGGGCGAGCGGGTCATCGTCGGGGTCAACGGCTACACCAACGCGGAGCCCATCCGCGTGCCCGTCCTGTCCGTCCCGGCGGGCTCGGAGGAGCGGCACCTCGCCCGGCTCGCGCGAACACGGGCCGAGCGCGACAACGCGGCCGTCGCCGCTGCGCTCGAGGGGCTCCGCGAGGCTGCCGCCCGGCCGGGCACGAGCGAGACGAACCTGATGCCGCACTTCATCCGCTGCGCAGAGCGCTACGCGACGCTGGGCGAGCAGACGCGGGTGCTGCGTGAGGTCTTCGGCGAGTACCGGGAGCCGGTCGCCGTCTAGCCAGGTTCGGCGGGCGGCTGGGCGGGGCTCGGTCTAGTCCGCGGCTTCGGGTGCGCCGTCGGCGGTCTCCGCAGGGCGGTGCGCCTGGGCGAATGCGAGCGCGTCCGCCACGGAGGCCGCAAGCGCGTCGGCCTCGACGGCGTCCCTGACCCCGGGATGGGACACGATCCGCCCGCCCACCACGACGGGAACCTGGCGGCCGCTCGAGGCGATCCGCACCCGGCGGATGCTCTCGGCCAGCTCACCGACGCGTGCCGGGTTCGACGCGCTGAGCGCGACGAGCGCCACGTCGTTGCGGCTCACGAACGTCCCGAGGTCGCCGGCGGGGAGGTCCGCGCCCAGGTTCGCCACCGTCCAGCCCGCCTCCGCGAGGACCTGCTCCAGGCAGACGAGGCCGATCATGTGCTGCTCGCCGGCGACCCCCGCGAGCACCGCCACCGGTCCGATCCGATGCTCGGGACCCAGCTCGGGGCGGATCCGCTCCAGCGCCCGAAGCAGGGTCCGCGAGGCGAGATGCTCCTCCGCGACCGTCCATCGCCCGGACTCCCAGCGCTCGCCGACGAGCGTCATGGCATCGCGGAGGAGGCTGTCGAACACCTCGACGCGGGTGGACTCGGTCAGGGCGTGGCGGAGCGTCCAGGCGGCGAGCTCGTCGTCGCCGTCCGCGAGCAGCCCCGCGAGGAGCTCGGGAGACAGGGAGGCAGCCGGCACCTCGTCGGCCGAGGCGGGGTCCACGGGCGGGAGGCGGATCGGGAGGTCGTCGCTCACGGCCGGACTCTAGCGCACGGACCGGCCCAGCGGGTCACGCGCCGTCGCGATACCGCCAGTACGCCCTGGAGTCGAGCCGCAGCGGCGCTCGGTAGATGCGGACCATCGAGGCCAGGCCGACGAGCATTCCGGCGACGCTGATCGCTGGCAACAGGAGTCCCGGCAGCGGTGACAGCGCACCGGTCTCGCCAACGCTGGGCTCCGTTGCCGCACCGAGCACGACCGCGAGCGCCGCGAACGCCGCGATCGCGGCGGCAAACTCGATCCTCGTCGCCCACCATCCGGGCGTCCGACGAACGATGACGAGCCAACTCCGCGCGTGCCCCAGTCGCGCTCGAATCGCGGGGCTGCGATGCCGCCAGCGAGCCTCGCTCCGGGCGAGGGATCCATCAAGGGTCCGGTGGACGAGGAACGCGATGGCGAGGCAGTACGCGGTCGCCACGGCGATGGGCAACCACTCCGCCAGCCTCGGTTCCCGCGGGCTGAACATCGGCTGCATCCAGTCGCCAACGATCCGCGCGAAGTCCGTCATGGCGCCGTTCCCCAATTGCGGGCCGGCCGACAGCCAGCCGTGCGCCGATCGTACGCCGATGCGGCAAGCGGGCGACTACGATGGCGGCATGTATCTCGACGCCCTCTCGTTCCTCGAAGACGAACGCGACGCCTTTCGCGCCTACGAGGCGCTGGACGCCCTCACCGACGAGCAGCTGGACACGCCCGTCGAGGCGGCCGACGGCTGGAGCGGCCGCGACCTGATGGGGCACCTCGTCGACGCCCAGGAGATCGCGCTCGCTGCCGCGAAGGAGCTGGCGGTTGGCGAGCGCAGCCCCGCGATGGACCGGTTCAACGCCGAGTGGGACGCCACGCCCGACGCCGGCGACCGCATCAACGCGGAGGCGATCGCCCGCTTCAGGGCACTGCCGATCGCCGAGGTCCGCCGGCGGTTCCGGACCGCGGCCGGCGAGATGCGCGGCTACCTCACGGTCGTCCCGGAGTCCCGCTGGGTCAAGCACACGACGCACATGAGCTTCTTCATCGGCGAGACGATCGAACACTACGAGGACCACCAGGGACAGCTCGGCGCGATCCTCGAGGCTGCGCGCAGCTGACGCGGCCCGGCCTCACCGCCCGTCCGCGGGCCATCACGGAGAGCAGCAGTGCAACGACCTACCGGAACCAACGGCCACGTCCCGGACCCGGACGACGCCGATCCCGCTGACGAGGCGGCGCTGGACGCGCTCGACTCGGAGCCGCTCGATCCGGATGAGGCTGCCGCCGGAGCGGCCGTGGCCTCGGACGCCGTGGACGAGTCGCTCGACGAGCGGGTGGAGGCGGTGGTGGGGGAGCTCGTCGGGGTGGACCGGCGACGCGGAGGCCCGGCGGTCGAGTTCGCCGCGAACGGCACGCTGTTCGCCGTCCTCGCTTCCGAGGGCCTCGAGGCGGCGCTCGACGCGACCGTCCTCAAGGCTGCGCTGCGGACGCCCGACACGGCCCCGTCCTCGCGTGGCGCGGGCTGGATCACGTTCGCCCCGGCAACGGTCGACCGCTACGCGCTGGATCGAGCGGAGGCGTGGGTCAGGTTCGCGTACCGGCGGGCGACCGCCCGCTGACACGGGGCCGCAGCCCCCGACGGCACGGACTGCCGGACACGGAGCGACCCCGGTCGGGGACCGGGGTCGTCGATGCGGCTGCCGGGAGGACCCGGCGAGCGGTCAGGCCTTCGGCACCGCGAGGCCCGTGAGCTGGAACGCGGTCTCGAGCTGCTCGAGCGGCCGGAAGCCCACCACGCCCTGCGGCTGCGCGCCGGGCTTGAAGTACGCGATCGTCGGGATGCTCATGATCCCGAACGCCTGCGACAGGCGCGGATTGGCATCCACGTCGACCTTCACGACGTCCACGACGCCGTCGTACTTCTCGGCCAGCTTCTCCATCTCGGGGGCGACCATCTTGCACGGCCCGCACCAGGCGGCCCAGAAGTCGACCACGACCGGCTTGTCGTTGTTCAGGACGAGCGCCTCGAAGGTGTCGTCCGTTGCTGCCTTGATCTCCGCCACGAGGCAGATCCTTTCTCCTGCCGCCAGGCAGGACCTCCCGACCCGATCAGCGGGCGAGCGATTGAAGTAGCTGGCACGCCTCCAGGATGCGCGGATCCGAGAGGCGGTAGTAGACCGTGCTGCCGTCGCGGCGCGCCGTGACGAGCCCGGCCGAGCGGAGCACCGACAGGTGCTGGCTCATGTTCGGCACCTGGCACGCGACCCGCACCGCGAGCTCGCCCACGGACGCCTCGCCACCGGCGAGGGACTCGAGGACGCACAGGCGCTTGGGGTCACCGAGGGCGCGAGCGACGGCAGCGGACCGCTGCCGGTCGTCCTCGGTCGTGGCCCGGATGTCGATCACGAGGACCAGTTTCTCACTGGTTGCGCAAGGACGCAAGTCAAAGTTGCGCCGTCCGGACGCGGCGTATCCTCCGGGCGATGAGCGACCGATCCGTCACCCTCGCGCGCATCGTCGAGACACGGCTCCTGCTCGGCGACCGCGTCCACCACACGCCGATGCTGTCGTCCGAGACCGCGGGGCGCGTCACCCGGGCAGCGACCGGGGCGCGGCCGAAGGGCGGGCGGCTGTTCCTCAAGGGCGAGCACATGCAGAAGACCGGCTCGTTCAAGCCGCGGGCGGCCCTGGCGAGGATCCAGTCGCTGACGGCGGACGAGCGGGCGCGGGGCGCGATCACGATCTCCGCGGGGAACGCGGGCCAGGCGTACGCGTGGGCGGGCCGCGAGGCGCACGTGCCCGTGACCGTCGTGATGCCCGAGGACGCCGTGGCGTCGAAGGTCGCGGCGTGCCGCGAGTACGGCGCCGAGGTGGTGCTGTTCGGCACGCACGTGGGCGAGAGCCTCGAGCGGCTCGAGGAGCTCCGCGTGGAACGGGGCCTGACGCTGGTCCACCCGTACGACCAGCCGGAGGTGCTGCTCGGGAACGGCTCCTGTGGCCTCGAGATCCTCGAGGACCTGCCGGACGTGGACGTCGTCGTCGTGGGCGTCGGCGGCGGCGGGCTCATCGGCGGGGTCACGGTGGCGCTCAAGGAGTCGCGGCCGTCCGTGCGTGTCTACGGCGTCGAGCCACGCGGGTCGGAGGCGATGACGCAGGGCCTCGCGGCGGGCGAGCCGGTCCGGGTCACCCCGGTCAGCGTTGCCGACGGCCTGGGCGCGCCGTCGGTGGGACGGCTCGCGCTCGACGTCGCGAAGCGCTATCTCGACGGGGTCGTCCTCGTCGACGATGCGACCATCCTGGGCGGCCTGCGGTTCGCGCTCGAAAGGATGAAGCAGGTGCTGGAGCCCGCCGGCGCGGCCGCACTGTCGGCCGTGCTCACGGGCGAGATCCCGGTCCGCGAGGGCGATCGCGTGTGCGTCATCCTGTCCGGCGGCAACGTGGCCACGGACAGGCTCGCGGACCTCGTGGCACGTGCCCGGCCGATCCCCGGGGAGGCGGCCGGCGCGGCATGACCGACGGCGAGGCCGGCATCCCACCCGATCCACCCGGGCCGCCCGCCGGCCCGCCGCGCCTCGTGTACGACGGTGCGTTCGTGGGGCCGATGCTCCCGCCCGGGCTCGTGCCGCTTGCATCAGCCGGCGCCGCCCCGTTGGTCGTGAGCGATGCGGTTCGAACCATCCCGCTCGGCACCCGGGAGCTCGTTGCCCAGGTACTCGACCTGCTCACCCGCCCGGACGCGGGCCTTCGCTCCGCGAGCTTCTACATCGGGCTGATCCTGCTCGTGACCGTGTCGCCGGTGCTGATGCTCGTGGGCGTGGGCGCGACGCTGGCGGAGCCGATGTTCGACACCGCGGTCGACTCGGGTCTCGGCGCGCCGATCCTCCTCGCGGGGTGCATCGCGTTCCTGGGATACCTGGTCGCGAGCACGGAGGCGCGGACGCTCGCGGTGGTCGTCATCGGCGGGCGCGCCGAGGGCCGGCCGCTCCGGCTGCGGCAGTCGATCGCCGTGGCGCGTCGACGATTCTGGCGGGTGTTCGGCGCGACGTTCCTCGTCGGGCTCGTCGCCGCGCTCCTCTCGACCCTGGTCCAGCTGCCGTTCGTGGTCGCGTTCGGCAACCGGGAGGCGATCAACTTCGGCGTCTCGCTCGTCATGGGGACGCTCGTGAGCGCCCCGTTCGCGTACGTCGCCGCGGGGATCGTGCTGGGCGAGGTGGGCGTGTTCGAGTCGATCCAGCGCTCGGTCCGGCTCGCCCGGGCGCGCAAGCGGCTGGCCGTCGTCGTCGCGCTGTTCGGCATCCTGTCCCAGTTCATCGTCCTGTTCGGCGTGTCCATCGGCGGCGACGTGGTCGTCAGGGTCGTCGACGGGACCGGGATCGCCGAGTCGTTCCCGCCTGCGCTCGTCATCCCCCTCGTGGCGGCGCTCGTGTTCGCGTTCGGAACGCTGCTGTTCGTCGTGGAGGCGATCACCGCTGCCCCGGCCGTCTACGCCTTCGAGGCGCTCACGCACTACACCCACGGACTCCAGGTGGGACGCGAGGCGCCGGCGCAGGGCTCGACGATCTGGAGTCCCTGGTTCACGCCGGGACTGGGGGCGGGTGCGGCGCTGGCGCTGATCCTGCTCGTCGTGGCGCTCTGGCAGCTGCGCTGATCGCCGGACGTCGGGGTCGTCAGTCGATGCCGAGCTGGTGGAGCCGCTCCTCGTCCTCGATCCCCAGGTGGTGGGCGAGCTCGTGGAGGATCGTGATACGCACCTCGTCCGCGAGGTCGTGGGGGTCGGGGAAGTCGTCCTCGAGCGGCAGCCGGAACAGGACGATCCGTGTCGGGACGGGGAGCCAGTCGCCGCCCCACTCGTCGAGCGGGACACCCTCGTACAGGCCGTAAAGGGTCTCGTCCGGGCCGAGGCCGTTGTCGCGCCGCTGGTCCGCGTCCGGCTCGTCGGCGATGACCACGGCGATCTCGTCGAGGGCCGCCCGGAACGGCTGCGGGATGGCGGCGACGGCACGGTCCACGAGGACGTCGAACCGCTCGTGCCGGACGCGCGGACGCCGATCGGCGAACCGGGACCCGCGGCGGCGCTTGACCATGGCGCCCGTATCCTAGCCGCGATGCCCCCCGATCCGGCTGCCGCGCTCGAGCCATGGGCGCCCGACGTCGCGCTCGCACCGCCGCCCGACACCACGCGCGTGCCCGACGGCTTCGTCGTCGCCGCGGACGATGGATCCAGGCTCCACTTCCTGGACTGGCGCGGACCGTCCGGCGAGGGGTGGGGCGCGCGCCCTGCTGCCAGCCCCGCCAGGCCGGGCGTGCTCCTGCTCCCGGGCCTCCTCCAGCCCGCGTGGTCATGGGCGCCCGTGGCGCGGCGCCTCGCGGCGGTCTCACGGGTCGTCGTCGCCGACCTCCGCGGGCAGGGGCTGTCCGACGCGCCGATGACCAGCTACGATCCGGCCACGCTCGCGGGTGACGCCGTCGCCGTAGCGGAGGGGTCCGGGCTGCTCGCCAGCGGCCCGATCGTCGTCGCGGGGCACGGGTTCGGCGGGATCGTGGCGACGGCGACGGGCGTGGCACTCGGCGAGCGGTGCGCCGGCATCGTGCTCGCCGACGGCGGCTGGGAGCGCCTCGAGGTCACCACGGACACCGATGTCGAGGAGTTCCTGCGCGGCCTCGACGAGCCGCCCGAGGTCCTGCGCACCATCGACGCCTACCTCGCGGACCGGCGCGGCTTCGACCCCGCCACCTGGGACGCGGACCAGGAGCGCGCGGCACGCGACGCCGTCGTCGAGACGGCCGCGGGCCACGTGGTCCGTGCGGTCCGCCCGCATGTCGTGGAGTCGATCGTCCGCGAGATGTTCGGGTGGGACCCGGCCCTGGGCCTCGCGGCCGTCGAGGCGCCGGTTGCCGTGCTCGTCGCGCTGGGCGCGGGCGACCCGGACGCGCGGCTGGCCGAGCTGCGCCGGACCGCGACGGCCCGGGCGGCCGCGGGACGCTCGCCGATCCGGATCACGGGCTTTGCGGGCATCGCCCACAACCTCATGCGCTACCGCCCCGCGGACGTGACCGCGGCCATCCTCGGAGCCGGCTGACGCGCCTCGCGCGCGCTCGCTAGCATCGAGCCCAACCGATGCCACCCGGGGAGACCCATGCGCTTCGTCTACTCGCCGCTCCACCTCGGCCACGACATCAGGACCCAGACGATCCTCGGCGTCCAGGTCGCGGCGAACGAGGTCGCTGAGCGCGCCGAGGTCATCCGGGCGACGCTCCTGGCCGACGGCGGATTCGAGGCGGTCGTGCCCGCGACCCATGGCCCCGAGCCGATCACCGCGGTCCACGACCCGGGCCTCCTGCGCTTCCTCGAGGAGGCGTGGAACGAGGCCATCCGCCAGGGCCACCCGTACGACTTCCTGGCGCCCGAGACGATCACCAACGCGGCGGCGACCGAGGGCATGCCCGCCGGCGCCCGCCGCGAGGCGACGAAGATCGACGGGCGGGCGGGCTACTGGGCGCTGGACACGTCCACGTACATCCTCGAGGGGACGTACGCGGCGGCGCGAGCAGCCGTGGACGTGGCCCTCACCACGGTCGACCTGGTCCTTGGCGGGGAACGGGCCGCGTATGGCCTGTGCCGCCCGCCCGGCCACCACGCGGCCCGAGCGATGTACGGCGGGTTCTGCTACTTCAACAACGCCGCCATCGCCGCCGAGGCGATCGTGCGTCGGACCGGCGAGCGCGTCTCGATCCTCGACGTCGACTTCCATCACGGCAACGGCACCGAGCAGATCTTCTGGCGTCGGGGCGACGTGCTCTACGTCAGCCTCCACGCGCATCCGGACCGGCAGTACCCGTACGTGCTCGGCCGGGAGGACGAGACGGGCGAGGGTGCGGGCGCCGGCGCGAACCTGAACATCCCGCTGCCGGCCGGGACCGACGACGAGGCGTACCTCGAGGCGCTCGACCGCGGGCTCGCGCGGATCGCGGAGGAGGCCGGGGACGTCGTCGTGGTCTCGCTCGGCTTCGACACCTACGGCAAGGACCCGATCGGCGACTTCGCGCTCACCACACCCGTCTACCACGAGTGCGGGCGCCGGACGGCCGCCCTCGGCAAGCGGCTCGTGATCCTCCAGGAGGGTGGCTACCACGTGGGCGACATCGGCGAGAACGCCCGCGCGTGGCTCCGCGGTGCGGCGGGACGCCGCTCCCCGTCCTCGCGGGTGGATTGAGTGCCCGCGCTACCATCGACCGCCATGAGCGACCGTCCCGACGAGCCGAAGACACGCGACCTCCCGGAGGACGTCCGGCGGATCGTCGACGAGATCGAGAACGAGATCGGCGACGACGGCTACGAGGGCGTCGTCACGAGCGCGGCCGAGATCGCGTCCCCGGCTCGCCTGTCCAGGCGCGGCCGGACGCCGGCCACGGGCGGGATCGAGGAGGCCGTGCGCCAGATCCTCACGGAGATCGGCGAGGACCCGGCCCGCGAGGGACTGGCGGCGACGCCGGCGCGCGTGCACCGGATGTACCACGAGCTGACCGCCGGCTACCACGTGGACCCGGAGCGGCTCATCAACAAGGCCATCTTCGACGTCGACTACAGCGAGATGGTCGTCGTGAAGGACATCCCGTTCTACTCGCTGTGCGAGCACCACCTGCTGCCGTTCTTCGGGGCCGCGCACGTCGCCTACGTGCCCAACGGGCGCGTCATCGGGCTGTCGAAGATCCCGCGCGTCGTGGAGATGTATGCGCGCCGGCTCCAGGTCCAGGAGCGGATGACGCAGCAGGTGGCGGACTTCCTCATGGAGCGGCTCGAGCCGCGCGGCGTGGGTGTCGTGCTCGATGCCACGCACCTGTGTGCCGCGATGCGCGGCATCCGCAAGCCCGGCACCACGATGACCACCGCCGCCGTCCTCGGCCTGTTCCGGCGCAACGACAAGACCCGCGCGGAGTTCTTCGCCCACATCGGCCGCCCCGGCCCCGGCGCCTGACGCGCCGCCCCGCGGCCTACAATCCCGCCATGACCGATCGACCGCTCAAGGTGCTGATCGCGAAGCCCGGCCTCGATGGCCACGACCGCGGGGCGAAGGTCCTCGCACGCGGCCTGCGGGACGAAGGCTTCGAGGTCGTCTACACGGGTCTCCGCCAGACCCCCGAGATGATCGTGACCGCGGCGCTCCAGGAGGACGTGGACGTCGTGGGCCTGTCGATCCTGTCGGGCGCCCACATGACGCTCGTGCCGCGCGTCTGCGCCCAGCTCCGCGAACGCGGCCTGGACGACGTCCTCGTGACGGTCGGCGGAATCATCCCGGACGACGACATCGCGCCGCTCCAGGAGGCGGGGGTCGCCGCCGTGTTCGGGCCCGGGACGACGATCCGCGAGGTCGCCGACTTCATCCGCGCCAACGCGACGCCGCGCGAGTAGCGGCCGGATGGCCGACCAGACGCCCGCCGAGCGGGCCGCCGCCCTCTGCGATGCCGCCCGGTCCGGGGACCGTCGCGCGCTTGCCCGGCTGCTGACCGCCGTCGAGAACCACACCCCCGTCGCCGAGCACGCGCTGCGGCGGATCCATCCGCTCGCCGGGGCCGCCCACCTGGTCGGGATCACGGGGCCGCCGGGCGCGGGCAAGTCCACGCTCGTGGCGGCGCTCATCGCGGAGCTGCGGGCCGCGGGACGGACCGTCGCGGTCGTCGCCGTGGACCCGTCGTCGCCGATCACCGGCGGGGCGCTCCTGGGTGACCGGGTCCGGATGCAGTCGTACGCGAGCGACGACGGCGTGTTCATCCGGTCGATGGCGTCGCGCGGCCATGCCGGCGGCCTCGCGGCCACGTCCACGTCCGCGGCCACGGTCCTCGACGCCGCGGGCTTCGACGTCGTGCTGCTCGAGACCGTGGGCACGGGACAGAGCGAGGTCGAGGTCGCCGCCGCCGCCGACACGACCGTCGTCCTCGAGGCGCCCGAGATGGGGGACGAGGTCCAGGCGATCAAGGCCGGGCTGCTCGAGGTGGCTGACCTCGTGGTGGTCAACAAGGGCGACCGGCCCGGGGCCCAGCGGACCGCGGCCCAGCTGCGGGCGATGCTCGTGCCCTCGGTTGCGCGCAAGGACCGCGACCCCGACCGGCCTGCCCCGAAGCGCCCCGACGTCCTCGTCACGACGGCGCTGACCGGGGAGGGGATCCCGGAGCTCCTTGCGGCACTCGACCGGCACCGCGCCGCCGGCGTGGAAGGCGCGACCCGCGAGGCCCGTCGGGCACGAGCGGCCGCCCAGCTACGAGCCGTGCTGGTGGAGCGGCTGTGGGCCAGACTGACGACCCCGCCACTCGACGTGGCGACCGCGGGCACGATCGACGCGGTCGCGGCCCACGAGGATGATCCGTACGCGGCCGCGGACCGGTTGCTGGCCGCCCTTCGGGAGGAGCAGCCGTGAGCATCGAGCGCGTCTTCGTCGCGGGCGCCGGCCTCATGGGCCACGGGATCGCCCAGGTCCACGCGGCCATCGGCAAGGAGGTCGTGGTCTACGAGCCCGACCTCGCGCGTGCCGAGGCCGGCATCGCGCGGATCGCGGGCAACCTGGAGCGCGCCGTCGCGAAGGGGAAGGTGACCGCCGGAGAGCGGGAGGCAATCCTGGCACGGCTCACGGGCACGGCCGACCTGGACGACGCCGCGGACGCGGACCTCGTCGTGGAGGCCGTGTTCGAGGACGTGGACGTCAAGACCCGGCTGTGGACCGCGCTCGACGGGATCGCGCCGGCCGACGCGGTCTTCGCCTCGAACACGTCGTCCATCGCCATCGACACGCTCGCGGCCGCGGTGGGCGAGGGCCGGCGCGGTCGGTTCGTCGGCATGCACTTCTTCAGCCCGGTCCCCGTGATGCCGCTCATCGAGCTCATCCGCGGGACGGCGACGACCGACGCCACCGAGGCGCAGATCCGCGGCCTCGCGGCGCAGCTCGGCAAGCAGGTCATCGTCTCCGCAGACCGGCCCGGGTTCATCGTCAACCGGATCCTGATGCCGTTCCTGGCCGAGGCGATGCGGGCGTACCAGGAGGGGCTCGGGACCGCCGAGGACATCGACACGGGCGCAAAGGTCGGGCTCAACCACCCGATGGGGCCGCTCGAGCTCGCGGACTTCATCGGGCTCGACGTGTGCCTCGGGATCATGCGCGTGCTCGAGGACGGGATCGGCGAGCCGCAGTTCGCGCCGCCGCGTGTGCTCGTGGACCTCGTGGAGGCCGGCAACCTTGGCCAGAAGACGGGCAAGGGGTTCCACGCCTACCCGCGCTGAGGCGGGGTGTACATTCGGGCGATGGAGCAGCAGGCACCCGGACCCAACGGCAACGTCTACCTCGTCAGCGCGGCGCGGACGCCCATCGGCAAGTTCGGCGGCGCGCTGGCGTCCGTCGCGGCGACCGAGCTCGGCGCAATCGCGATCCGGGCGGCCGTCGAGCGATCCGGCCTCCCGTCCGACGCCCCGGTCGACGAGGTCATCATGGGCCAGGTCCTGCAGGGCGGCGCGGGGCAGGCCCCGGCGCGCCAGGCGCTCCTGGGCGCGGGCCTGGCCGACACGACCTCGGCCACGACCATCAACCGTGTCTGCGGCTCGGGGCTCAAGGCGATCATGTTCTCCGCGGCGTCGATCCGTGCCGGCGACGGCGAGGTCTACGTCGCGGGCGGCATGGAGTCGATGAACAACGCGCCGTTCCTGCTGCGCAAGGCGCGCTTCGGCTACCGCCTGGGCAACGGAACGCTGGAGGACAGCGCGGTGCTCGACGGCCTGTGGTGCGCGATCGAGGGGTGTCACATGGGCACCCACGCCGAGCGCGTCGCCATCCATGACCACGTGTCGCGCGAGGACCAGGACGCGTTGGCGTACGAGAGCCACCGTCGGGCGGTCGACGCCACTGACGGCGGCCGCTTCGACGCCGAAATGGCGCCGGTCACGATCCGCGACTCGAAGGGCCGCGAGACGGTGGTCAGCGTCGACGAGAGCCCGCGCCGCGACACGACCATCGAGGCGCTGGCGCGGCTGGCGCCGGTGTTCCCGCTCCCGGATGGAGCGGACCGGGGCGACGCGACGGTCGGGACCGTCACCGCGGGGAACGCGCCGGGCATCACCGATGGGGCGGCTGCCACGGTCGTCGTGTCGGAGCGCGCCGTGGAGCGGTACGGGCTGACGCCGATGGCCCGGATCGTCGGGTACGCGCAGGCGGAGGTGGCGCCCCGGTGGCTGTTCCTCGCGCCGGTGACCGGTGTCCGAAACCTCGAGGCGAAGACGGGGCTCTCGCCGGACGCGTTCGACCTCATCGAGATCAACGAGGCGTTTGCGGCGCAGACGCTCGCCGACGGCCGCGAGCTGGGCTTCGACTGGTTGAAGGTCAACGTCAACGGCGGCGCGATCGCGCTCGGCCACCCCATCGGGGCGAGCGGCGCGCGGATCGTCGCGACCCTGCTCCATGAGCTGGCGCGTCGCAACGGCCGGTACGGGCTCGCGACGCTGTGCCTGGGCGGCGGCGGCTCGGTCGCGATGGCGTTCGAACGGATCTGACGGGCGCAGCGGCACTGGCGGCGCGCATCGCGCCGCGGGAGGATGGGGCACGGCCCCGCCGGCCATGCGGCCGGCCCCTATCACCACCGGGTGGCAGCCATCTGCGAGGCGACGTCGATGACGAAGACGATCCTCCACCTGACCCCCGACGAGCGTGCGGTCGTGACCGCGGCCCTGCGCCTCCTGCGCTCGATCCTGGGCAAGGACGAAGCCGACGAGCTGGAGGTGGTCAAGGCGCTGCTCGAGCGACTGCGCGTGAGCGCCGACCCCACCTGATCAGCCCGCCGGTTCAGCCCTCGAGCACCTCGTCGAGGCGGGCCTGGAGCCAGCCCTTGCCGACGCCGCAGCCGAGCGGAACGACGCCCTCGCGACCCTCGCTCGTGGCGACGAGCCACGCGACCTGCCACGGCTGGAGCACGAACTCCCGGCCGTCGGCGGCAAGGAGCCGCCGCGCGGCCTCGCGCACCGGCTCCGGCACGATGGCGCCGCCCGGGGACGGTGCCGCCGGGACGGCCGGCTCGATGATCGTGAGCGGGGCGGAGACGACGGGCTCGGGCATCGGTCGATGGCTGGCGGGACCGGTTTGACGGCCCGGCGCGGTGCCCGGAGTATGGCCGCAATCCGCCCGCCGCCGCACGCCCGAGGAGCCGCCCGATGACCGAGGTCGCCGCCGACCCGACCACGTACCAGCTGTTCATCGCCGGGCGCTGGGTGGACGCCGTGGGCGGCGGCACCTTCGAGAGCGTCAACCCGGCCGACACGCGCGACGTCGTCGGGCGGTTCCAGGCGGGGGCCCCGGCGGACGTCGCGATGGCCGTCCGCGCCGCCGACATCGCGAGCCCCGCATGGAAGGCGACGCCCGCCCCCAAGCGCGGCGAGGTCCTGTACCGCTTCGGCGCGCTGATGGCCCAGCACAAGGAGCGCCTCGCCCGGGCGATGACCCGCGAGATGGGCAAGGTCCTCGCTGAGGCGCGCGGTGATGTCCAGGAGGGAATCGACATCGCGTTCCTCATGGCGGGCGAGGGACGGCGGATGTCGGGGGACACGGTGCCCTCGGAGCTCCCCGACAAGTGGGCGATGAGCATCCGCCAGCCGCTGGGCATCGCCGGGATCGTCACGCCCTGGAACTTCCCGATGGCGATCCCGTGCTGGAAGATGATGCCGGCGCTCGTCGCCGGCAACACCGTCGTGTTCAAGCCCAGCTCCGACTCGCCGCTGTGCGCGACGCTGCTCGTCGAGCTCATCGACGAGGCGGGCTTCCCGCCGGGAGTCGTCAACCTGGTGACCGGCGCCGGAAGCGACGTCGGGAACGCGATCGTGGACAACCCCGACGTGCGCGTCGTCTCGTTCACCGGTAGCTCCGCGACGGGCAGGGCGATCGGGGAGCGCGCGGGTCGCCGCCTCAAGCGCCTCAGCCTCGAGCTTGGCGGCAAGAACGCCGTCGTGGTGCTCAAGGACGCCGACCTCGACCTCGCGACGGACGGGATCCTGTGGTCCGCGTTCGGGACGACGGGCCAGCGCTGCACGGCGTGCTCGCGGGTCATCGTGGACCGGGCCGTGGCGGACGACCTCGTCGCTCGACTGGAGGCGCGCGCACGCAACCTCAAGCTCGGCTCGGGCCTCGACGAGACCGTGGACGTGGGGCCGCTCGTCAACGCCCCTGCCGCGGACAAGGTCGAGCGCTACGTCGAGATTGGCCGCAGCGAGGGCGAGCTCGTCATCGGCGGGGTCCGGGCCACGGACGGCGAGCTGGCCCGCGGCCACTTCTTCGCCCCCACCATCTTCCACGGGGTCGAGCCGATGGCGACGATCGCCCAGGAGGAGATCTTCGGGCCCGTGCTCTCGGTCATCCCGGTCGACGGCTACGACGAGGCGATGACGGCCGCGAACCAGGTCAAGTACGGCCTCTCGGCGAGCGTGTTCACGCGCGACGTCAACACGGCATTCCGGGCGATGCGCGATTTCGAGACGGGGATCGTGTACATCAATGCCGGCACGACCGGCGCCGAGACGCACCTGCCGTTCGGCGGCTGGAAGGACACCGGCAATGGGCACCGCGAGGCGGGCCACGTCGCGCTCGACACGTTCACCGAGTGGAAGGCGATCTACGTCGACTTCTCAGGCCGGCTCCAGCGTGCCCAGATCGACAATCAGCCCGCCTGAGATGGCCGACCACACGCTCCTCATCAGGTCAACGCGATCGGGCGACATCCCCGCGCTCGCGGAGATCTACCTGTCGCTTGCGCGGCATCACGCGGCGCTCGACCCGGCCGAGTACCGCGTCCCCGAGCGTGCGGCCGTGCACGCCCGGTTCGCCGCCGAGCTCGAGGCGGCCGAGGAGGAGGACCTGCACCTCGTCGCGGAGGTCGACGGGGTCGTGGTCGGCCAGCTCGACGCGATCGGCGGTCGACGACGCTCGCCGGGATCGATGCGGGTGCCGCGCGCCAGCGCGTCGATCGGGATCGCCGTGCTGGAGGGCTGGCGCGGGCAGGGGATCGGGTCGGCGCTCATGCGGGCCGCGGAGCGCTGGGCCCGTGACCGGGGCCTCGATGTCCTCGACCTGGACGTGGCGACGCCCAACGAGGGCGGCCGCCGCCTGTACGAGCGCCTGGGCTATGCCCGCGTCGCAGAGACGATGGTCAAGCCGCTCCGCGCGGGCTGACCACGGGGCACGATCCGGTCCGATCACCAGCGCGCCCGCTGCACGTTGTGATGGCTTCTTGGTCTGGCAGGGGTGTCGCTGCAACGCGGCATCGGGCATCATCACGCCATGCGATGGTCACGTGGCAGGACGGCGGGGATCGAGGATCGACGCGCCCAAGGGAGCTCGGGCGGGTTCGGCATGGGCGGGATGGGCGGCGGCATCCCCATTCCCGCCGGTCTCGGGGGCGGCGGGATCGTCATCTTCCTGATCTTCCTTGCCCTCCAGTTCTTCGGCGGCGGCGGTTCCATCGGCAGCAGCCTGGACGGCCTCGGCGGCCAGCCGGCCGTGGACCCGGGCTCGTCCGTGGACCTGACCAACAACGGCGACTTGGTCCAGTTCATGGGCTACGTGCTCAACGACGCCAACGACCTGTGGGCGGACACGTTCAAGCGCGCGGGGCAGCAGTACGTCCGCGCCGATATGGTGCTGTTCAGCGGCTCGACCCAGTCGGGCTGTGGCCCGGCGAGCGCCGCAACCGGTCCGTTCTACTGCCCGGCGGACCAGAAGGTCTACCTCGACACCGACTTCTTCCAGGAGCTGCGTGACCGGTTCGGCGCGCCGGGCGACTTCGCACAGGCGTACGTCATCGCGCACGAGATCGGCCACCACGTCCAGAAGATGACCGGCATCGAGGAGCAGGTCCGCCAGCTCCAGCAGCAGGACCCGAGCCGCCAGAACGAGCTGTCCGTCAAGATGGAGCTCCAGGCGGACTGCCTTGCGGGCGTCTGGGCCCAGTCGGTCTACCAGCAGGGCGATCTCGAGCCCGGCGACATCGAGGAGGGCCTCGGCGCGGCCCAGGCCGTCGGTGACGACCGGATCCAGGCGAGCGCGGGCGTCACCGTCAATCCCGAGACGTGGACCCACGGCTCGGCCGCCCAGCGCTCCCAGTGGTTCAACACCGGGTTCAAGTCCGGCGATCCGGCCGCCTGCGACACGTTCGGCGGCTGACGCAGGACGACGCCCGGACGCGACGAGCCGCGCTTGGGCGGGTCATTCGGTAGAATGCCCGCGGGCCGGTAGCTCAACGGCAGAGCAAATGACTCTTAATCATTAGGTTGAGGGTTCGAATCCCTCCCGGCTCACCAGCTCTGCACGCACGAACAGGCCCCTCCGGGCGATCCGGAGGGGCTTTCGTCTGCCCGCGCCGCGGGATCGAGCGGTCGACGGTCCTTGACGGCGTGGCCAGAAGGGTCAGGCTGTACGCGACCAGGCGTCCCGCGAACCCGCGCGACATGCCTGCGATGGAGGACGAATTGTCCAGCGAGAGACTTCCCACGACCGCCGAGGCGCTCGCCCAGTGGCGGGCCGCCGAGCAGGCTGCGGCGGTCGCCCGCCGGGGCAGGGTGGCGGCCGACGCGGCCGTCGCCGCTGCGAGCGAGGCCGTCGCCGCCGCCAATGCGACCGCCGAGGCGGCGAAGGCCGCCCAGGCCGCCGCGAGCCTGGCCCAGGAGTCGGCCGCCAGGACCGCGGCGGCGGCGCGGGTCGTTGCCACGGCGACCGTGGCCGATGCCGCGGATGCCGAGTCGGACTCCGCCGTCGCGGACGTGACCGAGCTTGAGGCCCACAACCGCTACCGCGAGGCTGCGTCGCGCGCAGCCGACGACACCGGCAAGCGCGCCTGAAGGCGCCCCACGCCAAGTGCGCCTGAAGGCGCCGCCACGCCAACTGTTGACCGGTCTTTATCGAATGCGGGCTTGAACGGTAACGGCCGCAGGAGGACCATGCGGGGCACGTAGCGGAGGTCGCACGCATGGGCATCCCGAACCCCTTCCCGGCCGGCACCGTGCGTCTCGAACGCCGGGCCCTGTCCCTGTGGCCGCGCATCGACCGCGCCGCGCTCCGCCGGTGCCGCGACGACCCCGACCGCATCGCGGCGCTGGTGGAGCGCCGCACGTCGCTCACCGTCGATGCCACTCGGTCGCTGCTCCTGATGCCCGAGGTCACCGAGGAGGACGCGCGGACCTGGTTCGGCTGATCCGACGTGACGGGTACCCTTGGCCCATGCCCATCGGCCGGATCCTCCTCCTCGTGCTCGCAGTACCCGTGGGTCTGGCCGCGTACCTGCTGACCGGGTCGATCCTCATCCAGCTTGGCTTCGCGAGCGTCGCTGGCGGCCTCCTGCTCGTGTTCCTGCCGCTCCTCGTGGCCGGCCTGTGTGCCGTCCCGCTCCTGATCCCGTTCATCGACTTCAACGCGAAGCAGGCGCTCGCGAACCGCCCGCCGGCGGGGGACCGCGACCGCACCCGCGACTGACGCCGGGATCCCGCACCCGCCCGCACCCGCCCCCGTCCAGGCGAGGACACGCCCGCGGAGGGCCATCGGACCCGGTCGCGGAGGCCCGGAGGGAGGGCCACCCGGTCCCAAGCGCACCCTCGGACGGTGCCCGGGGACACCCCCGCCAGCGACGGATGGCCCGTGGCGCACCCCCGGGGGTGGCCGATCATGGTCACCAGCGTCCCCCGATCTCGTCACGGCCGATGTGGGGCCCCCGCGGCACCCGCCCACCGTGACATGCCGCACATGGTGACGCGATGGGTGAGGATGGGCTGTACGCAGCGCTCGTGCGCCGCGGGATGTCCCGTCGCACCTTCCTCAAGTTCTCCTCCGCGATGGCGGCCGCGCTCGCCCTTCCTGCGGCGTACGGGCCGACGATCGCCCGGGCCGTGGAGCAGGCGCCCCGGATCCCGGTGATCTGGCTCCGCGGCCAGGCATGCGGCGGCAACACCGAGGCGCTCCTCCGGGCCGCCGACCCGACGACCGCGAACCTCCTGCTCGAGGTCCTCGCGATCGACTACCACGAGACCCTGATGACGGCCACGGGCGCCGACGCGGGGCTCGCGATGCAGTCGGCGATGGAGCGGTTCCCGAACGGCTACCTCGCCGTGATCGAGGGGTCGGTGCCCAAGGCCGGTGGCGGGTCGTCGTGCCTCGTGGGCGGTCGACCCTTCGCCGACGTGGCTCGAGAGGTCTGCGATGGCGCGATCGTGACGATCGCGCTCGGCTCGTGCGCGTTCGATGGCGGCGCACCCGGAGCGAACGGCGGGACGACCGATGCCGAGGGCGTGCGGTCCGTCACGGGCGACTCGCGCACCGTGATGCTGCCCGGCTGCCCGGTGAACGCGGCCAACCTGGCCGCGACCATCGTCCACTACGTCACGTTCGGCGACTTCCCGCCGGCCGACATGATGGGCCGGCCGCTCGCGTTCTACGGGTCGCTCATCCACAACCAGTGCGAGCGGCGGCCGCACTTCGAGTTCGGGGAGTTCGCGCTCGCGTGGGGCGACGAGGGCGCCCAGAAGGGCTGGTGCCTGTACAAGGTCGGCTGCAAGGGCCCGGAGACGATGGGCAACTGCCCGACGGTCCGCTACGGCGCCGGCGTGAGCTGGAACGTGAGGGCGGGCCACGGGTGCGTGGGCTGCTTCGCGCCGAACTTCTGGGACGGGTACACGCCGGCCTACCGGCGTCTCGGATCCCCGGTGCCGTTCTTCCCGAGCCTCACCGTCGACACGGTCGGCGCGGTGCTGGTCGGCGGCATCGGCGCGGTCGCCGTGGCGCACGGGGCAGGGATGGCGACGCGCTCGAAGTACCGTGAGCGGGTCGCACGACGCGCCGCAGACGCCGATCTCGCTGGCGACGCGGAGACCGTCGTGACGGGCGGCGTCGACGCCGCCGAGGTGGCGCCCCCCGACCAGCCGCCCGCCGGGCCGGAGACGGACGCATGAGCCGCCTGGTCGTGGATCCCGTCACCCGAGTCAACGGCCAGCTGCGGGTCGAGGTGGACGTCGACGGCGGCGCCGTGACCGACGCCCTGGCATCCGCCACGATGTTCCGCGGCCTCGAGACCGTGCTCCGCGGCCGCGATCCGCGCGAGGTGTGGCTCCTGGCGAACCGTATCTGCGGGACGTGCACGGGCGTCCACGGGCTCGCGTCCGTGCGTGCCGTGGAGCGGGCGCTGCGCGTGCGCATCCCGGCCAACGCCCGGATCCTGCGCAACCTGCTGGCCTCGACCGGCCTCGTCCGCGACCACGTCCTGACGTTCTACCAGGCGGGGCTGCCCGACTGGGTCGACGTCACGCAGGCGCTCAAGGCGGATCCGTCCGCGACGGCGCGCCTCGGCCGCTCGATCTCGGACTGGCCGTCGTCCACGACCGACGCGATGACCGCCGCCCGCGACCGGTTCGCCGCCTCGGCGGCGTCGGGCCCGGGCCCGTTCACGAGCCCGTGGTCCGGGCACCCGGCATACGCGCTGAGCCCCGAGCAGAGCCTCCTGCTCCTTGCGCACGCCGTCGAGGCGCTCGACTGGCAGCGCCAGCTCATGCGGATCCACGCGCTGCTCGGCGGCAAGGACCCGCACCCGCAGACCTACCTCGTCGGCGGGATGGCGCTCGCGCCGCCGTGGGGCGGCCCCACTGCCCGCAGCAACCGGGGCCACCCGGAGATCCCCGACCGCAACGCCCCCAACCCGCTGAGCGCGGACGGGCTCGCCCTCCTTGACGCGTCCATCGGCGCGGCGGCCGCGTACGTCAACGGGGTGTACCTGCCGGACGTTCGCCTGCTCGCGGGGGCCTACCGGGAGTGGGGGAGCATCGGCGCGGGACCGGGCAACTACCTCTCCTGGGGCGACCTCCCGGAGAGCGACGAGCTGGACGGACCGCGCTACCTGCCGGCCGGCCGTCTCGTTGGCGGAAACCTCGCCCGGGTCAACGGAGCCGATCCCGATGCCGTCGGGGAGTCCGTGATCCACGCGTGGTATGGGGACGAGGTCGATGCCGCCGACCTGCGGGTCCCGGCGAAGGGTCAGACGACGCCGGCGTTCGATGCGCCGCTGCCGCTGGGCCAACTGTCGGCCGACGGCCGCTACACCTGGATCAAGGCCGCCCGATACGACGGCCAGCCGATGGAGACGGGGCCGCTCGCCCGGGTCCTGATCGCACACGCGGATGGCCGCGACGCGCTGACGACCCCGCTCGGCGAGCTGCTCACCGCGCTCGGTCGCGGCGTCGACGTGCTGCCGAGCGTGCTGGGCCGGACGCTCGCCCGCGCCGTGGAGGCGCAGGCGGTGATCAGGCGGGCCGACAGCTGGGTGTGGGAGCTGAAGTCGAGCCTGGCGACCGGCGACGTGTCCGTCGCCGACATCACGAGCTGGGACCCGGAGTCGTGGCCCCAGGGCGCCGACGGCTGGTCGGTCGGCGAGGGCCCGCGCGGGTCCGTCGCCCACTGGGTGGGCATCGCCAACAAGGTCGTGGAGCGCTACCAGGTCGTCGACGGCTCCACCTGGAACCTGTCGCCGCGCGACGTGCTCGGCACGCGAGGACCGCTCGAGACCGCGCTCGCCGGGACGCCCGTCGCCGATCCAACCCGGCCGCTCGAGGTCCTGCGGGTGGTCCATTCCTTCAACCCCTGCCCGACCTGCGCCGTCCACGCATTCGATCCGGACGGCACGGGCCCGTTCGACATCCGCGTCCACGCGGCGGAGGGGACCCGATGACAGCCGTCGAGGAGCCCGTGGCGGTGCCCATGGCCGAGGCGATTGCGGCCCCGCAGCTCCCGCTCCCGCAGGCCTCGCCGGAGCCGACGCCCGGCGCGGCGATCGAGACCCACGACACCCACGAGATCGACCGCCCCGACGAGCGCGTGCGCCTGTACGTCTGGCAGGTCCCGGTGCGGCTCACGCACTGGGTGACCGCCGGGTGCATCGTCGTCCTGAGCATCACGGGCGGCTACATCGCAGATCCGTTCCTGATCCCGCCCGGCAACGACGTGATGTCGGTCGTGCGCTTCATCCACATCATCACGGCGCTCACGTTCCTCCTGTCGGGCCTCGTGCGGACCTACTGGCTCCTGGCCGGCAACCGGTTCGCCCGCTGGACGGCCTTCATCCCGACCACCATGTACCAGGCGACGGAGCTGTTCCGACAGGCCGGGTTCTACGCGTTCATCCGCAAGGAGCTGCCCAAGGTCCTCGGCCACAACCAGCTCGCGGCGACCGCGTACCTCGCGCTGTTCGCGCTGCTGCTGGTGGAGACGGTCACCGGGTTCGCGCTCGACGGGCTGATGGGCGCCGAGCCGGGTCACACGCTGTTCGGGTGGCTGCGCGAGCTCGCCGGCCCACAGCTGCTGCGGCTGGTCCACCACCTCGCGATGTGGGCCATCCTCGCGATCGCGCTGTTCCACGTCTACAGCTGCATCCTCGTCGACCATCTCGAGCACAACGGGCTCATCTCGAGCATCGTGTCCGGCTTCAAGTTCCCGACCCGCGAAGAGGTTGTCGAGAGCCGTGACGGCGGCCCCGAGCTGCTCGATCGGACCCTCCCGTGACCCCGACGGCGGCTCCGATCGTCGTCCTGGGCATCGGGAACACGCTGCTCGGCGACGACGCCGCGGGCATCCGCGTCCTGGAGGCCCTGGGGCGCCTCGCGGGGCTCGATCCCTCGGTCCTGCCGCCCGACACCCACCTCGTCGACGGCGGCACCGTGGGGCTCGACCTGGTGCGCACCGTCGAGGGTGCGCGCGCCGTGCTCCTGCTCGACGCGGTCAATATCGACGCGGCACCCGGCGAGGTCGTCGTCCTCGAGGGGGACGCGATCACGACGGCCGGCGCGCGACGGCCCGGGGGGCCCGCGGGCGGGCTCGGCGAGCTGCTCGCGCTCGCGCGGCTGATGGACTGGCTCTCGGGACCCGTGGCGCTGGTCGGGGTCCAGGTCGGCCGGGTCGCGTTCGCGCCCGGGCTCACGCCGGCGGTCGAGGCGGCCGTCCCGGTCGCAGTGGAGACGGCGCGCCGAGCACTGCTCGACCTCGACGCCACCGCGGCGCGCGCTGCCCACCCGTCGTCGCGACGGCTGATGGAGACGACACGATGAAGCGCCGCTTCCGGCTGACGCTGAGGGTCCTGATCGTGCTCAACATCCTCGTGGTCGCGCTGCTCGCGGGCACGATGGTCGCCGACTGGATGCGGATCCTGCCCACGTTCGGTGGCGCGACGGCCTCGGCGGGTCCCTCGCCGCTCGCGTCGATCGAGACGATGCAGATGGGCCTCGCCCACATCCCGACGTCGAACAGCTGCCTCCTGTGCCACACCGAGGGCGGCGAGGCCGGCCTCAAGCCCGTCCCGGCCCTGGGCCACCCGGTGGAGGGATGGACCGCATGCCTCACCTGTCACACGGGCGAGAAGCTGGGCCGCAACGCGCCCGGGCACGACGGCATCGCGGAGAGCGAGTGCCTCAACTGCCACAAGGAGGCGAAGGACGGCCCCGCGATCACGCAGGCCCACGCCGAGCTCAACGAGCCATGCCTGGACTGCCATGGCACGGTTGCTCACCTGCCGCAGAGCATGGTCGGGCGGAACGAGGACGAGTGCTGGCTGTGTCACAAGCCAAACCCGTCGCCGCCGCCGATCAAGCCCCACCCCGACCCGAAGGACTTCACCTGCCGCCAGTGCCACCAGTCGTCGGACGTGGGTGCCCTGCCGATCGACCACGCCCTGCGCGACGACGAGACCTGCGTGCTGTGTCACGACGTGCGGCCGAAGCTGCGCAGCGGCGTCCCGAGCCCGGAGCCGTCCCCGAGCGCCGCCGGCACCTGACCGCCGCCGGGTTGTCGCCGGGCCATGGTCCGGCAGCCGGCCCGCATGCCCGAGAATGCGTCCATGCCGGACACGATCGTGCTCTCCTGGGAGGCCCTCGACGGCCTCGTGGCGCGCCTGGCCGCGGAGACGGGGCGGGACTTCGATCTCGTGCTCGCGATCACGCGCGGCGGGCTGGTGCCGGCCGGCATGCTCGCGTACCGCCTCGACCTGCGCGAGATCCTCGTCGTCGGGGTCGAGTTCTACCGCACCGGGGGCGGCACGCACGAGCGCCCGCAGATCACCCACTTTCCGGCCGACGAGCTGGTCTCGGGGCGTCGCGTCCTCGTCGTGGACGAGGTGTGGGAGACCGGCGAGACGATGACGGAGGTGCTCGCGCGGCTGCGCGCCGCCGGCGCCCTCCCTGTGAGCGCCGTGATCCACTTCAAGCCCGGCCGCTCCTGCGTGGCAGGGGTACCGGACCACCACGCCGCCATCGTGGACGACTGGGTGACATATCCCTACAAGGCCGGGGCCTGAACCCGCAGCGCAACCGAACCGACCCTCGAGGCACGCCAGCCTCTCAGCACCCTCTCACGCTCCACCCGTTGCATGAGCAACGGTCGCCCACCCGCCTGGTGCCCGCCACCGCGCCCATCCCCTGCGGCGCCTCCAGAGGAGTCCGCGATGACCGTTCCCGCCCCTGCCCCCGTCCGATCCCGCCGCACAGGCCTGCTCGCGCTCGGCGCGCTCATCGTGGTGGTCGGCGGCGCCGCGGGCCTGTGGTACCTGTTCTTCCGCCCGGCGGGGCCGGCGCCAGTCTCGCTGGGGAGCACGCCCGTGGCCACCCCCGCGTCCTCGGCGTCCGCATCGGGGACGGCCCAGTCGAGCGCGGCAGCCCCAGCCGCCTCGCCCGCCACAGGGGCGACCACGGGGATTGGCGGGACGTGGAGCGTCGACCCCTCGATCGGCAGCTTCGGCGACTTCAGCTCGTCCTTCGTGGGCTACCGGGTCCAGGAGGAGCTCGCCTCGGTGGGCGCCACCGAGGCCGTGGGGCGCACGCCGGACGTGTCCGGGTCGCTGACCGTGGACGGGACGACGATCACTGCCGCCGCGTTCACCGCCGACCTCACGACGCTGGTCAGCGACGAGTCACGGCGGGACGGCCAGCTCCGCAACCAGGCGCTCGAGACGAGCCGGTTCCCGACGGCGACGTTCACCCTCACCCAGCCCGTGGACCTGGCCTCGATTCCGGCCGAGGGTCAGGCCGTCGACGTCACGGCGACGGGGGACCTCAGCCTCCACGGCGTCACGAACACCGTCCAGGTCCCGATGCAGGCGAAGCTCGAGCACGGCGTGGTGACGGTGGTCGGCACGCTCCCCATCGTGTTCGCGGACTACGACATCCAGAAGCCCACGTCATTCGTCGTGCTGTCCGTGGACGACCATGGCGTCATGGAGTTCCAGCTCCACTTCGCGAAGGCCTGACGCTCTCAGCGTGTTCTCAGCGACCGCCGCTGTAGTGGTCTCCGACGCGACGTTCCCGGTGGTACTCCTCCCCGCCGAGAGCGTCGCGCTTCCGTGTCCAACAGGGGACGACCGCCCGTGACCGCTTCCGCAGTCGCGCCTGCCGCGCCTGCCGCGCCGACGCCCGCGCCCACTCCCGCTTGGGTGCGAGCGGCCCCGGTCGCCCTCGCGCTGCTCGCGGGCGTCGTCTACCTCGTCAACCTCACCGTCAGCGGGTATGCGAACACGTACTACAGCGCCGCGGCGCAGGCGGCCGGGCAGAGTGTCGCGGCGTGGTTCTTCGGGGCGATCGACGCAGCGGGCTTCATCACCGTCGACAAGCCCCCAGTGGCCCTGTGGGCGATGGGGCTGTCGGTGCGGCTTCTCGGGCTGAGCCCGTTCGCGATCCTGCTGCCGCAGGCGATGGCCGGAGTCGCCGCGGTCGTGCTGCTGTTCGACGCGGTGAGGCGGCAGTTCGGGCCGGAGGCGGCGCTGATCGCAGGTGTCACGTTCGCGATCACGCCCGTCGCCGCCCTGATGTTCCGGTACAACAACCCGGACGCGGTCCTCGTGCTGCTGCTCGTCGCGGGCGCCTGGGCGGTCGTCCGCGGGCTCGAGACAGACCGGCTCCGCTGGCCGATCCTCGCCGCGGTCCTCGTCGGAGTCGCGTTCCTCACCAAGTACCTCCAGGCGTACCTTGTGCTGCCCGCCTTCGCCCTGACGTGGCTCGTTGCCGCGCCAGGCGGGCCGGGCCGCCGGGCGACCGGTCTCGCCGCGTCCGCGGTCGCGGTGGCGCTCTCGTCGGCGTGGTGGGTCGCGCTCATCGAGGTGCTGCCGCCCGACTCGCGCCCGTTCATCGGCGGCAGCTCCACCAACTCCGCGTTCCAGCTGCTTCTCGGCTACGACGGGCTGGGCCGCATCTTCGGCGGCGGCGCCGGCGGCGGTCCCGGCGGGTTCGGTGGAGGGGGTGGGGGACCCGGCGCGGGGTTCGGCGGCGAGCCCGGTCCGCTGCGGATGCTCAACGCGCAGTGGGCGGGTCAGGTCGGCTGGCTGCTACCGGCCGCACCCGCCATCTTCCTCGGGGGCCTGGTCGCGAGGATGCGCGCGCCGCGGACGGACGCCCGTCGGGCGGGCTACCTGCTGTGGGGCACCTGGGCCGCGGTCCACGTCCTCGTGTTCTCGCTGATGAGCGGCATCGCGCACCCGTACTACGCGGTCGCACTCGCCCCGGCGCTCTCGGCGCTGTTCGGCGCCGGGGTCATGGAGCTGTGGCGGCTGCGGGAGCGGCGTGCCTGGGCCGGGGTCGTGCTCGGCGGCGTGCTCGTCGTCACCGCGTGGTGGGGGCTCCAGGTCCTCGAGCGGACGCCGCGGTTCTACCCGGGCGTCGGGCTCGGCGCGCTGTTCGTGGCGCTCGCCGCATCGCTCGTGATCGCCGTGCCGCCGGTGATGGGCGATGCCCGCTCGGGACGGATCGCGCGCGGCGCGCTCGTGCTCGGCCTCGCGGTGGCCCTCACCGGTCCCGCCCTGTACACGCTCGCCACGGTCCAGAAGCCGATCGCCGGTGGTGACCCGGCCGCGGGCCCGATCGACGGCGCATTCGGCGGTCGCGGCGCATTCGGCGGGTTCCCGGGCGACGCGGGCGGCACGAGCGACGCGCTCGTCGCGTACCTGCTCAAGAACCGCGGCCAGGCGACCTGGCTCGTGGCCGTGTCGTCGGCCAACCAGGCGGGTCCGATCCAGCTCGCCTCGGGGGTGCCCGTCATGGCGATGGGCGGGTTCATGGGCTCGGACCCTGCGCCCACGCTCGCCCAGCTCCAGGGGTACGTGCGGGACGGCCAGCTCCGCTACGTGCTCCTGGGTGGACGCGGCGGCGGTCCCGGCGGGTTCTTCGGTGGTGACGGGACCGGGAACGTGGCGGGGGAGCGCAGCGCGTGGGTCACGGCGGCCTGCGTGCCGGTCCAGGTCCCGGACACCGTCGCGACCCTCTACGACTGCGCGGGTGCGGCCGGCTGAGCCGTGTGCGGTCGTGCCGCCGCGCCTCTCAGCCGCGTCTCATCGGCCGAGACGACGATCCGCACGATGGCCGCCGTCCCCGACGCCCAGGCTCGCCCCGGGCCCCTGCCCAGGCGCCGGTTCGTCCGGCTCCAGCCGATCGCATCGTCTGGACCCCTCATGGACACGCTCCTGCGCGCCGAGGAGGGCCGACCGGCCTCTCAGCACCCTCTCAGGGGCGAAGCGTTCACTGGACCGTGATCCACTCGCCTTCGCACCATCCCGG
Organism: Candidatus Limnocylindrales bacterium; assembly: GCA_036504355.1. Classification (GTDB taxonomy): domain Bacteria; phylum Chloroflexota; class Limnocylindria; order Limnocylindrales; family CSP1-4; genus CAIXZV01. Next base: position 53 of record DASXVG010000141.1, on the reverse strand, counting down.
AGCCACCCGATGACCACGCCGCTCACCCCCGCCGAGCCCGAGCGGGACCCGAA
>DASXVG010000140.1:0-52663 GCA_036504355.1 Candidatus Limnocylindrales bacterium | reverse complement strand
TGGTGGAGGGCAGCGCAGTCCGGGCAGGCGGCGACCAGGGCCAGCGCGTCATCGAGCTCGGACCCGGTGGCGTCACCCGCGGCGTGGGCGGCGACAGCGAGCGGGTCGTGGTCGGCGTGACTGGCGGGGATCGGCGTCATGCGTCGCCCTCCCCGCGGAACAGGCCGATGTGGCCTTCGAGCCGGTCGCGCAGCGCGAGGCGCCCGCGGTGGATGCGCGACTTCACCGTGCCCAGCGACACCCCGGTCATCTCGGCGATCTCGGCGTAGTCGTAGCCCTCGACGTCGAACAGGACGATCGCGTGGCGCTGGTCGGGCGTGATCGCGGCGAGCGCGGTGTTGAGGACGCGCGTGCGCTCCCCCTGCATCGCGGTCCGGACGGGATCGGCCTCCTCACCGGCGGGCGGCTGCCAGCTCTCGTCCTCCAGCTCCGGGTAGGGCTGGCTCGGGCGGCGCTTCTTGAGCCGCTGCTGGTCCATCGCCGCGTTGATGGCGATGCGGCTGAGCCAGGAGCGGACGCTACCGCCGCGGAACGAGCGCATGTTGCGGTACGCGGAGAAGAACGCCTCCTGCACGGCGTCCGAGGCCTGGTCCCGGTCGGGAACCATGCGCGCGACGAGCGCGAAGAGGTGGTCCTGGTAGCACTCGACGAGGCTGTTGAAGGCGTCGAGGCTTCCGGCCCGTGCCTGCTCCATCAGGATCAGGTCGCGACGCTGGATGGGATCTTCGACGGCCTCCGTCGGCCGGGCGTCCTCCACGACGGGGGCGGCCCTCCCTGCGGCGATGGTGAGGCGCGGCGAGTCTAGCATCGGGCGACGGTCTGGCTGGGGACGGCGAGCTGGCTGGGCATCGCGGTCCTGACGTCGCGCGGACGCCACGGGTTCCCGCGGCTGCCCACCGTCGACGGCCGGGCCATCCGCGCGGGCGTCCCGCGGCGCCGATCGCCTTCACCCCGAGCATCCGGTTGTCGTGGGTCGCGGGCGGAGCAGGCGCTCGTGCCACGACGCGAGCAGGATCACCCGGTCGCAGCCGCCCGCCCGGGCGACGGATGGCCCGCTCAGGGGGATCGGGCCCGGGACCGGGGCATGGTTGGGCTACCATCAGCGCGCCCGGCGAAGTGGCGGAATGGCAGACGCGGCGGTCTCAAACACCGCTGAGGGCAACCTCGTGTGGGTTCGAATCCCACCTTCGCTACCACATCGGGCGTCGACCGCCGGCGGGCGGTCAGAGGCGGGCCAGGAGCAGCTTGGTCATCTCGGCGTCCTCGGAGGCGAGGAGCGCGCGGTCGTAGTCGCCGACCCAGACGCCCCCGACGATCAGGTCGCCGGTGCCGACCTTGGCGTGGATGAACCCGCCGACCGAGTACGCCTCGGTGCCGAGGCCATCAACCTTTGTCACCGCGTCGCCGAAGAGCAGCTTCGCGGTGTCGTAGGGGCTCCACTCGTCGCCGAACGAGACCGCGAACTCGCCGGCCGCGACGGACTGCCCGGCCTTCGCCTTGCCCTCGATCTCGAACGCACAGGCCCCGTTCTCGTCCAGGCCGAGCGCCTTCACGCTGCCGCCGTAGATCGCCGTCACGTCGGCCGCGGCGACGAGCTGGCACGGATCGGACGGGAACGCGCCTCCTCCGGCGGCGGGCTGGGCCGAGGCCGGCTCGACCGACGCGGGAGCCGCGGTCGCGGGGACGCCCGAGGCCTGGACCCCGGTCGTGGCGGCGGCCTGGCTCTGCGCGGGACCACCGGACGCGGTGGTCGAGCCACCCCCGCCCGAGCAGCCCGCGACGAGGACGAGCACAACGACGACGGCGATGGCGCGAATGCCTGTTTGACGCATGGCTGGACACCCCGGGACGATGGGCCGGCCATGGTGGACCGAAGCCCTCGCCGCGGAGTGTCGGCGTGTCGGCGTCACATCGCAATGGGCGATCGGGCAGAGTTCGCGAGGCGGGTCTCCTCGCCGCACGGGTCCACCATCCCCTGCACGGAGCCCGCCGTGTGCCTCGTCCGCCGCGTCGGTCGTCGGATCGCGGGGAGCGCCGCGCCCGAACGGCCCCGCCCGAGTCTTGGGTATCCTCCCCGCACGAACCCGCCATCCGACCCACACGGAGCCCGTCTTGAGCCTCTTCCGCCGCGTCCTCGGCCTCGACGCCCCGGCGTCCGCCGACCTCCCGGTCGATCCCAATGCCCCCATCCCGGCCGCGACCCCCGGCGAGACCCAGAGCGTGCGCGTCCTTTCGGCGCGTCTCGACAGCCTCGCGCCGGCCCGGGCCCGCCACCTCGCGGCGTTCGCCTACCTGCTGGGCCGCGCCGCGCAGGCGAGCGACGGCATGAGCGACGCCGAGCGGGATGAGATGCGCCGGCTCGCGGCGGCGGGTGGCCTGGACGCGGACACCGGCAACCTCATCGTCGACATGGCCGCCACACTCGCCGGCCAGTTCGGGGCGACCGAGGACTTCCTCGTGACCCGCGAGTTCAAGGCGATCTCGACGATGGAGGAGCGCGAGCAGCTGCTGCGCTGCTGCTTCCTGGTCATGGCCGCGGACGACGAGATCGACGCGACGGAGTCGTGGCTCGCGAACCGCCTCGCGGAGGAGCTCGACGTCGAGCGCCCCGACCTCAACGCCATCCGCGCCGAGTTCCACGAGCAGCTCTCGGGGATCAAGGCCCTGCGGGACTCGCAGGCGCGCTGATCCCGCGAGATCCGGTGGCGGCCGCCCGGCGCGGACCGGCGCACGGCCCCGGGCAACGACCGCGCCCGGACGTGGACGCCGGAGAGGGTGGCGGTCAGCCCAGCTGGAGGTCGATGACGCCCTCGCCCACGCGGCGCTGGAGCTCGGCGACGAGCTCCGCGTCGTAGGCGACCCCACGCAGCTCCATGGGCAACGCGTTGCCGCCCGGGGCCGGCACGTGGACGACGACCCGTGTCCCGCCGGGACGCTCGCGCAGGACGGTCTTGAAGGCCTGCATCGCGGACACGAGCCGGTCCGTGCCCGCCTCGCGGACGAACCGGACGTTCAGGACCGCCCCGGGAGCCGCCTCGAGCGGGCGTGACGGGGCCTGGGCGGCCGCCGCGGCGACGGTGCGCTGCTCATCGGGGAGCGGCGGCTCGTCGGGAGCGTCGGCGCCGGGCGCGGTGAGGCCAGGCGGCTCCGAGTAGGTCGGGACGGGCTCGGGCGGGCGGGGCGACGGCCCGGGACCCACCGCGACCGGACCCGAACCGGAGCCGGGAGCCACCCCGGGGCCGGGAGCCGCGCCTTGGTCCCGGCCTGGCATCGGCGGCTCGCCCGCAGGCCGCTGGCCGTACCCGTTGCCATTGCCGTTCGGGGCGCCATCGCCGTTCGCGGGCGAGAACCCGCCGTTTGGCCGGCTGCCCCCATTGCCGCCGTTGCTGCCGCTGCCGTTGCCGCCGTTGCCGCCAGGCCCTCCACGTCGCGCCCGCTTGTCGAGTGACCCGACCTCCTTCGCGAACGCCTCCGGCCCGCGCTCCGCGACCACATCCCAGTCCCAGACCGAGTCCGCGAGCAGTGATGCCTCGTCCCCGCGGTGGTCCACCCGTCCCGCGACCAGCAGGATTGCGCCATCGCGCCAGGTCCCCATCGTCGTCTCGTACGTCTTGGGGAAGACCACGACCTCGACCGTCCCCTGGAGGTCCTCGATCGTCACGACCGCCATCGACGCCTTCGCCTTGGTCATCACGGAGCGGATGCCCGTCACGATCCCGCCCAGGACCACGCGCTGGCCGTCGAGCGACTCGTCCTTGAGGTCGCCGCTGTAGCCGGTGACGAACTCCCCCACCCGCTCCGCGACCTCGCCCATCGGGTGGTCCGAGAGGTAGAGCCCCATGAGCTCCTTCTCCCATCGGAGGCGCTCGCGCACGGGCGTCTCGGGCGTCTGCGGGAGCGGCCGCTCGAGGGTTGCCGCGTCCTCCCCGCCCATGTCGAACAGCGAGAACTGGCCGCTGATCCGGTCGCGCTGGGCGGCTTGCCCCGCGGCGAGCGCGTCGTCGAGGCCGAGCAGCACCTGGGCCGGGTGCCCGAAGACGTTGAGCGCACCAACCTTGGCCAGCGACTCCAGCACCTTGCGGTTGGCCAGGCGCACGTCCACCCGCGAGCAGAAGTCCGTGAGCGAGCGAAACTCGCCGCCCTCCTCGCGGGCGTCGATGATCGACTGGATCGCGCTCTCGCCAACGTTCTTGACCGCGAGCAGCCCGAACCGGATCGCCTCGTCCTCGACCGTGAACCCGAGTCCCGAGCGATGCACGTCCGGGGTGCGCACGTCGATCCCCAGGCGCCGGCACTCGGCGATGGCCGCCGCGACCTTCTCCGCGTTGTCGCGGAACGCGGTGAGCACGGACGTCATGTAGTCGACCGTGTAGTTCGCCTTGAGGTAGGCGGTCTGGTAGGCGATGAGGCCGTAGCAGGTCGCGTGGGCCTTGTTGAACCCGTACCGCTCGAAGGGCTCGAAGGCCTTGAACACGGCGTCGATGACCCCGGGCGCCACGCCGCGCTCGGCCGCCCGCTCGACGAAGGTCTCCTTCATCGACTGCAGGACCGCGCGCTTCTTCTTGCGGATCGCGTAGCCCAGCATGTCCGCCTCGGGGCCCGAGAAGCCGCCCAGGGCGATGGCGGCGGACATGATGTCCTCCTGGTACACGAAGACCCCGAAGGTTCGCTCCAGGAAGGGCGCCAGCAGCGGGTGGAGGTACTCGACCTTCTCCTGCCCGTGCTTGCGCCGGATATACATCGGGATGTTGTCCATCGGGCCCGGGCGGTAGAGCGCCACCATGGCCGCGAGGTCGTAGACGGTGCTTGGCTGCAGCTCGCGGATGTAGCGGCGCATGCCCGCGGACTCGAGCTGGAACACGCCGGTCGTCTCGCCCGAGGCCAGGAGCTCGAACGTCTTGGGGTCGTCGAGCGGGATGTTGTCGAGGTCGATGGAGACCCCGCGGTGCTCCTTGATCAGGTCGACGGCCTTGCGCAGGATCGTGAGGTTGGACAGGCCCAGGAAGTCGAACTTGAGCAGGCCCAGCGCTTCGATGCCGTGCATCTCGTACTGGGTCATGAGCGCGTCCGAGTTGGTCGCCCGCTGGAGCGGCATGAGCTCGGTCAGCGGCTCCCGCGAGATGACGACGCCCGCGGCGTGCGTGGACGCGTTCCGCGCGACCCCCTCGAGCTGCTGCGCGAGCCCAACCAGCTTGCCCACCTGCGGGTCGCCGTCGTGGAGCTCCTTGAGGTGGGGGCTCATCGTGAGCGCCTCGGACAGCTTGATGCCGAGCTGGTTGGGCACCGCTTTCGCGATCCGGTCGACCTCGCCGTAGCTCATCCCGAGCACCCGGCCGACATCCCGCAGCGCCGCGCGGGCGAGCATCGTGCCGAACGTGATGATCTGCGCGACGTGGTCCTGGCCGTACTTGTGGCTGACGTAGTTGATGACCTCGTCGCGGCGCTCGTCCTCGAAGTCCACGTCGATGTCGGGCATCGTCACGCGGTCCGGGTTGAGGAAGCGCTCGAACGGGAGCCCGTAGTGGAGGGGGTCGACCGGGGTGATCCCCAGCGTGTACGTCACGATCGAGCCCGGCGCCGACCCGCGGCAGGTCGTGGCGATCCCCTCGCGTCGCGCGAACCGGACGAAGTCCGCGACGATCAGGAAGTACCCCGCGTACCCCATCGAGATGATGATCCCGAGCTCGTAGTCGAGGCGCTCCTGGAGCGCGGGCGTGATCGCGCCGTAGCGCCGGACGAGGCCCGCCTCGCACTCCTTGCGCAGCCACGTCTCGACGGTGTGCCCATCGGGCACGGGGAAGTGCGGGATCCGCAGCTCGCCCAGCGGCAGCGCGAGATCGACCATCTCGGCGACGCGCCGGGTGTTGAGCAGCGCCTCCTTCTGGTCCGGGAACAGCCGGAACATCTCCTCGGCGGTCTTGAGGTAGAAGTCCGGGCCCTCGAAGCGCATCCGGTTGGGCGTGTCGAGGTTGTTCCCCGTGCCGACACACAGCAGGACGTCGTGCGCCTCGTGCTGCTCGGGGTGCACGTAGTGGAGGTCGTTGGTGACGATGAGCGGGACGCCGGTCTCGGGCGACAGGCGCAGGAGCTGCTCGTTGAGCCGACGCTGCTCGGGGATCTTGTGGTCCTGGAGCTCGAGGAAGAATCGGCCCTTCCCCAGGATGTCCTGGTACTCCCCGGCGAGCTTCCGCGCGAGCTCCCAGTCGTCCACCTCGAGCGCCTTGGGGATCTCGCCACCGAGGCACGCGGACAGGCCCACGAGCCCCTGGCTGTGCTTCGCGAGGTGCTCGCGGTCGATGCGCGGCTTGTAGTAGTAGCCGTCGAGATGGGCGTCCGTGACGAGCCGGCACAGGTTCTGGTACCCGGTCATGTCGGTCGCGAGGAGCACGAGGTGGAACGGCTGGCTGTCCGCCTTGCCTTCCTTGTCGCGCATGGACCGCCGCGCGACGTAGGTCTCCACGCCGATGATCGGCTTGATCCCCGCCTTGGTCGCCGCCTGGTAGAACGCGACCGACCCGTACAGCGCGCCGTGGTCCGTCACCGCGAGGCTGTCGAAGCCGTGCTTGACGCTCGTGTCGACGAGGTCCGTGATCCGGCCGAGCCCGTCGAGCAGGCTGAACTCGGAGTGGGTGTGGAGGTGGACGAAGTCGTTCGGGGCGATGGTCACGGGATAGCCATGGTACCCGCGCGGCCGCGGCCCGGTCGGGCACCCTGCCCGTTGTCGCGGAGCGGCCCCGAAGCCGGATCACCTGGACACGATGACCCGGCTCCGCAACCTGGTGGGGTCTGCGCGACCCTGGCGTCTCGCCCACAATGACGCGTTGAGGTTTGATGCGAGCGAACGGCCGGGCTCAGTTTCCGGGCTTGGTCCCGCGCAGGATGTCGAGCGTGCCCTGGAAGCAGGTTCCAAGGACGCCGGGCGACTGCTCGCACGTGACCTGGGTGTACTGGCCGGCCACGAGGTTGTCCTTGAGCCAGCCTTCGGTGACCCGTCCCGTGATGACGGCCGTCGAACCGTTCACGAGACCGCTCTGGACGACGTGAACGGAGGCGCTGAAGGCGTGGGTGGAGCCGCTGAAGTGGTAGGCGGCGTCGAGCACCTTCGTGGTCCCGGTGACGTTGACGCTGAGGACTTCGCCGGTGAACGTGCCGCTTCCGACGTCGCCACCGACGATGCCCGCCATGTTCCTGATGACCGGGGGCACGCCCGGTACCGCGGTGATCCACTTCGTGAACGTGGTCTCGGCGTTGCGGTGGGCCCGACTGTCGGCCGAGGCGGTCGCCGCGCCCAGGGTCAGGGTCGCGAGTCCGATGGCCACCATGACCGCGAGCGTCCGCAGACGGATGCCCACGACCCGCGTCGGCGTGCCGATGTGATCGGTGTTCATTCCGAATCTCCTGGCGTTCGGTGCGATCGCGGGGTTCATCGGCGGCTGTCCGCCGGTGCGATGGGGACGCTCGCCCGCGCGTGTCAGGTCTCAGGGGCCATGGCCCACCTTCGGTACGGAATCCGGCACTTCCGGCTCAAGGGCGGCTCGACGGGGTCAGCCGCCGAAGCGATACGTGCCGTTCCAGTACCAGATGGACTGGTCGGCATTCGCCGTGACGACAACCACGAGGTGGAACTGGGTCAGGCGCCCGGTCCCGGTGTCGAACCTGCACACGGCATCGACGTCGCTGCTCCACGTGCATGCCCCGCTCGTGCTGCCGTGCGCGGTGCGGATCAACGCCCGGACGACATTGCCGTCCTGGCTCAGGTAGCGGACGTCGGTCCCGGCCGGGATCCACCTGAAGTCCGAGTGCGTGACCGTGCAGATGTAGCCCAGTGGCTCGGACGGCGCCGACGCACAGGTCTTGTCGAGGTGGAACCCCTTGGGCGTGGACGCCGATGCGGCCGGCACGAAGATGCCGAGCACGAGCAGCGCGGCGAGCACGATGAGGATCTTCCGGATCGATTGCATGGCCTGGTCTCCGATCGGACCGCAGGGCGCCCGGGGTCGGGCGCCGGCGGCGGTCATGGGGTGTGACCGCGGGAAGACCGCGCGTCTGGGGGAATGGACATCCCGGTCCTTGGGGGAAAGGTCCAGGTGGACGGACCATCGATGTGACGGGCGGTGAGTGACGCGAGCCGCCGGCGGCGTGGCCGGCCAGATGGATGCGGGCTACGGCTGGTACAGCACGGCTGACCTGAGTGGAACGAGGCCCTGGGTGCCGATCCCGAGGCCACCGGCGATCAGGACCTGGCCGTTGCCCAGCAAGGCTGCGACGTGCTGCATCCGAGCGGCACCCATCGAGCCGGCCGGCGTGAACTTCTGCGTCTCGGGGTCGTAGAGCTCCGCGGCAGAGAGGACGTCCCACGTCGATCCATCGCTCTTGTAGCCCCCGGTGACGAGGACCCTGCCGTTCGGGAGGAGGGTTGCCGAGTGCTGCTGGCGACTCGCGTGCATCGAGCCGGCCGGGCTGAACCTCCCGGTGGCAGGGTCGTAGAGCTCGGTGCTGGCGTAGGTCGAACCCTCGGGCGACCTGCCGCCGGCGATGAGGACGCGGCCGTCGTCGAGCAGGGTCGCCGTCTGCAGCCAGCGTCCGTGCTTCAGCGGGCCCGCGTCGCTGAACGCGCCGGTCGCCGGGTCGTAGAGCTCGACCTCGGTCCGGCTGTCGTACCCCTCGCCGCCGCCGCCCACGACGAGGACGCGGCCGTCCCGGAGCAGCGTGGCGGTGTGGCCGTCCCGGAAGTACCGCATCGAGCCGGTGGGGCTGAACGTGCCCGTCGCAGGGTCGTAGACCTCCGCGGAGGCGAGCACATTGGATTCACCGGTCGCCGCCGTCCGGTACGAGGCGAGCATGATCCCCAGGGAGTCGGCCGGACTGTCCGCCGTCTTGCCGCCGGTGACCAGCACGCGCCCGTCGGCCAGGAGCGTTGCGGTGTGGGATGCCCGGGACGCCCCCATCGAGCCCGTGGCGGTGAACGTGCCGGTCGCTGGGTCGTACAGCTCCGCTGATGCGGCGCCCCCCGCCTGCCCCCCGTCGCTGCAGTTGAAGCCGCCGACGATCAGCACTCGGCCGTCGCGAAGCAGGGTCGCCGTCTTGCCGCTGCGCACCTCCGCGAGCGAGCCCGTCGGGGTGAACGTGCCGGTCGCCGGGTCGTACAGCTGGACCGTCGTGTCGCACGTCGTGGTCGTGAGCACGCGCCCGTCGACGAGCACCGTTGCGGTGTCGGTCGTGGCGTCGTCCGCGCCGCCGGAGATCGAGCCGGTCGGGCTGAACCCGGATGACAGGGCCGGGGACGGCGTCGCGGCCGGCGTGGGTGGTGGTGGTCCGACCGGCGTTGCCGCCGATGCGGTCCACGGCGGGGAGATGACGGCCGGGCCCCCGACGGGCTGCCAGGCAGGCCCGTAGGTCCACATCGGATCCTGGCCCCCGGTGGACACGTTGGCCACGAGCTCGGCCGGGTGGGCGCCGTCAGCGTCCATCGTCCAGAGGGCCGGTGCGTCGGCAGTCCCGTCGGTCCCGAAGCCCCGCAGGAACAGGATCCGGGCGTCGGGTGTCCAGGTCGCGGCGTACGATCGTTCGTCCGTCGTCAGCCGCCGCAGGTCCGTTCCATCCGGGCGAACCGTGTAGATATCGGCAGCCCCGGCGCCCGGAGAGGTGAACACGAGCCGGGACCCATCCGGGGACCACCCGGCAAACTGGGCGGCGATCGTGGTGGGGCTGACCTGGTGGAGGTTCCGGCCGTCGGCATCGACGACGAACACCGCTGCCTTGGTCGGCTTGATCGGGCCGCCCAGGTCCTTGTCCCCGTACCGAAAGAACGCGATCTGCCTGCCATCGGGGGACCACCCGGGGAGCGCACCGCCGGCCGGATACGTCGAGCTCAGCTCCTCGACCCGGCCCGTGGCGAGGTCCATCTCCGCGATCACGGAGGCACCCGAGCTACCGGACGCGTCAGTCACGCTCCGGACGAACACGAGCCGCGTCCCATCGCTCGAGAACGCGGCGTCCCCGACCCCCTCGCACGGTGCGACACACCCGGTGTCCACGGGTTGGGGCCCGCTGCCGGCGACATCGGTCAGGTAGAGCTGCCCGCGCTCGGCGAACAGCAGACGGCTCCCATCCGGCGTCCAGGCCATCAACGTCTGGCCATACAAGCCATCGGGGAGCAGCTCATGCGGGCGACTGCCGTCCGAGCCGACGATCCACAGCCGCGGAATCGGGCAGGTGGGATCTGCGTTGTAGCCGCAGTTGTTGCCCTTGTCCGCCTTCTGGGTGCTCTGGATGTAGGCGATCAGTGCGCCCGGCCGAGCGGCCGCGACCAGGGACGGCACGGGCGAGGGGGACACCTCGGCCGGCGGCGCCGGCGAGAGGACGAGCAGCGATGGCACCGGCTGCGGAGGCACGGGCGATGGCAGGCGAAGCAGACCGGAACCCGTCGCCACCGCTCCCCCGACGAGCAGCAACGCGGCCGCAGCGAGGAGGGTGAAGCCCCGACTCCGGCCCCACCAGCGGGCGCGGCGAGGCAGCGTCCTCGGGATCGCCGCGACGGCGGCCCGCAGCCCGATCGGCGCAGACGCTGCCTCGTCGAACTCGGCGCCGTACCACGCTCGGAGCAGCCGATCGAGCTCCTGGTCGGTCATCGCTGGAGCCCCCGATCGTCCGCGGGATCGATCGCCTCGTGCAGCCGCTTGAGCGCGTAGTGGAGACGGGACTGGACCGTCCCCGTCGGAATGCCAAGGCGGGCTGCGATGTCGTCGATCGTCAGGTCGCGGTAATAGCGCAGCGCGATCACGACCTGGTGATCGGCCGACAGGCCGCCGATCGCGCTCTGGATGACATCGCGGTCCTCCGTGCGGCCGGCAAGGTCGCCCGAGGCGAGCGCGACCTCGGCGGAGATGTCCGTGGTCTGCCGGCTGGGCGTGCGCAGCCGGTTGCGGCAGGTGTTCACGAGGATCCGGTCGAACCACGGCTCGAAGCGGGTCGGGTCGCGAAGGGTGTCCCACTTGCGCCATGCCTGGACGAACGCGTCGTGCGTCGCGTCCTGGGCCTCCACGGGTTCGTGCAGGATCGCCCGGGCCAACCGGTAGGCCCTGTCGAGGTGTTCATCGGCCAGCCGGGTGAAGGCGGCGGCGCGAAGGCTCTCCTCGCCTGCCGCCACGGGCGGGCGATCCGCCAGCTCGATGAGCTCGGGTGATTGCCTCACGATGACCTGACAATCCAGCGGGGCAGAACCTTCAGTCTGAGCGCCGTGTCCAGCCCAGGCTCGTGTCGGGCCTGATTGGGCCACCTTCGTGGGCGCGACCGACGGAGCACGGCGAGACATGCCGCTTCGGGCTAGGCTGGCCAGCGATGGACGAACGCATCGATGACGAGACATTCGAGGACTGGGTGGCGGAGGCGATCGACGCCCTGCCCCTGCAGTTCCGCGAGCGCTTGGGGAGCGTGGCGATCACCATCGAGGAGTGGCCCACCGCAGAGCAGCTGGCGTCCGTCGGCGCCCGCGGGTTGTACGGGCTGTACTCGGGCGTGCCCCGCAACCGGCCCGGGGCCGACTGGGCGCAGACGCCGTCGCGGATCACGATCTTCCGGGGGACACTGGAAGCGCAGTTCCGGACGCCCGAGGCGCTCCGCGCCAAGGTCATCGACACCGTCCACCACGAGATCGCCCACCACTTCGGGATCTCGGACGAGCGCCTGCACGAGCTCGCGGCCGAGCGCGGCCACTAGGCCGCGACGAGGTCATCCGGCCGGCGGCCGTCCCCGCGACAGCCGATTCCAGCCGGCGATCCCCCCTGCCAGCCCGAGCGCGAGCAGGACCAGCACCTCGATCCGCCCATCGGCAGGCGGCCGTGCGGTCCCGCCGGCCTCCGGGGTCGTGCTCGTGTCCGGGGCGCCATCCAGGACTCGGAGTGGCTGCGTGCCGCCCTCGGCCGTGTTGGTCCGCCAGTCGCCCGGCAGGCACTCGAGGAGGATCTGGTAGCGCCCCGGCGTGAGGTCCGGGACGACGACGACGTAGAGCGCCGTGCCGGGGACCGCCCTCGCGACCCCCGTCGGCACCTTCGGGTCGGTGGGGCTGACATCGACCCCCGACGCGATGAACGCGGCCTGGAGCTCGGCCGGCGGGTTGTCGGTGATCCCGAGGCACGCGTTGGAGATCGTGACCCTGGTCCCCGGCACGGCCTTGTCCGGGTCGTACGTCAGCGTCGTCGCGGCGGAGGCGACGCCGGTCCCCACGACCAGCGCCACCGCCACGGCGAACGAAGATGCCACGAGGCGGGTGAGCGGTCGGACCGCGCGCATCGGCTCTCCTCGGGTCTCCGGTGTGTGGCGGACGTCACCGCTCGTTGCCTCGTGGAGACGCTCGACTCGCGAAGCTGTGTCGCGCCAGCCGGGATTGACCATGGGCACTGATCATCCACCACCGACCCCAGAGCGGGGCGGGGCGCTTGGGGCTAGGCTGGCCGCCATGGACGCACGCGTCGGGGATCAGGCGCTCGGGGACAGGGTGACCGCGGAGGTGCGCGGCCGCTAGGCCGCGACGCGCCGCATGGATGCCCGGATCCTGCTCGTCGAGGACGACCCGTCGATCCGCGAGATCACGGCGCTTGGTCTCCGCGCCGCGGGGTTCACCGTGGACACCGCGCCCGACGGCGTCGAAGGGGTTGCGCGATGGCGCACCGGACACCCGGATCTGGTGCTGCTCGACGTCATGCTCCCCCACCTCGACGGACTCGAGGTCCTGCGCGTGATCCGGCGCGAGGCCACGACGCCGGTCGTCATGCTCACCGCGCGGGCGGACACGATCGACGTGGTGGTGGGCCTGGAGTCCGGCGCGGACGACTACGTGCGCAAGCCGTTCGAGATGCCCGAGCTCGTGGCGCGCATCCGGGCGGCACTCCGGCGACGTGATCCGGACACCGCGGGCGACGGTGCGCCGATGCGGCTCGGGCCGCTGCTCGTGGATCCTGCCGGCCGCACGGTGGCGCGGGACGGGGCGGAGATCGCCCTGACACGCACCGAATTCGACCTCCTCGCCGTGCTCGCCCGCCATCCGGGCCGGGTCTTCGCACGAGACGCGCTCCTCGACCACGTCTGGGGCTACGACTACCTCGGCGACTCGCGGCTCGTCGACGTCGCGATCGGGCGCCTGCGGGCCAAGGTCGAGGCCGACCCCGCGAACCCCGGGCTCATCCTCACCGTCCGCGGCGCCGGCTACAAGGCCGCGCGGCCGGGCGGCTGATCCCGACGACCGTGCGCAGCCTCCGCACCCGTCTCGCGGTCACGCTCGTGGCGCTCGTCGTGCTCACGGTCGCGGCGATCGGCATCGGCGTCTACGCGTTCGTCGACATGTCGTTGCGCGCCCGCCTCGTCGCGGACGCCCGCCAGCAGGCGGACTTCAACCTGTCGGTCCTCCTGCCCGCCGCCGATCCTGCACCCACGGACGCCGCGTCGTTCGGCGCCAGCGGCCTCCCCGCCCAGTTCCGGCTGCGGGGCGAGGCGGAGGTCATCGCGGATTTCGGCGGCGGGACCGCGTGGGCGCCGGCGCGCCTCCAGGGCGCCCTCGACGGGCTCTCGCCCGACCTGCGCGCGATCGTGGCCGGCGGCCAGCTCGGGTACGCGTGGCAGATCGTCGCCGGGGAGCCGGCGCTCGTGGTCGCCGGCCGGCAGGGATCCGGACCGTCGCTGTACTTCGTGTTCCCCGCCCGGGCCGTGGACGACGCGCTCGCCCAGCTCCGCCTCGGGCTCGTCGCCGGCGGGCTCCTCGCGATCCTCCTCGCGCTCGTGACGTCCGGGCTCATCGCCCGCGGGATCCTGCGGCCCGTGACCGCGGGCGCGGAGGCCGCTCGGCGGATCGCGGACGGCGACCTCGCGGCCAGGGTGCCGGTGCGCGGTCGCGACGAGCTCGGGCGATGGTCCGGGGACTTCAACCGGATGGCGGAGTCGCTCCAGGCGACCGTGTCCCGTCTGGAGGAGGCACAGGGCCAGAACCGCCGCTTCGTGGCGGACGTCGCCCACGAGCTGCGGACGCCGCTGACGGCCCTCGTCGCCGAGGCGTCCGTGCTCGAGGCCTCGCTGCCGGCGATGCCGTCCGACCCGCGCCGTGCGGCGGAGCTCATGGTCGCCGACGTGCGGCGGCTGCGCGTCCTCGTCGACGACCTGCTGGAGATCTCGCGCTTCGACGCCGCCGCGGAACAGCTCACGGTCCAGGGCCTGGATCTCGGGCGGGTCGTGACGGCGGTCGTCGCCGCCCGTCACCCTCAGGCGGCCGTGATCCTGCCGGCGCGGCCGGTCGTCGTCGAGTCCGATCCCCGCCGCCTCGACCGGATCCTCGGCAATCTCCTCGACAACGCGAGGGCGCACGCGCCCGGTTCGCCAGTGGAGGTGTCCGTCACGCCCGTCGCGGGCGGGGCCGTGGTGACGGTCGCGGACCGCGGACCCGGCGTCGCCCCCGAGGCGCTCGGGCACCTGTTCGACCGGTTCTACAAGGCGGATCCATCGCGCGGTGGCGCGGTCGGCGGCTCGTCGGGCCTCGGGCTCGCCATCGCCGCGGAGCACGCCGCGCTGCTGGGAGGGAGCCTCCGGGCGCGGAACCGGCCGGGCGGCGGGCTCATCGTCGCGCTCACCCTGCCCGTGACCGGATCGTTACCTTCCGCCGACGGGTCCGTCACACGCCACGCCGATGCTGGGCGCACGTCACCACCCGCACCGGGGACCAGGTCATGATCCGCCTCGCCCGTCCCGACCGCACGACGCCGCTTGTCGTCGTCTCCCTGCTCGCTGCCGCGGCGCTCGTCGCCGCCTGCTCGCCCTCGACCGGCGCGCTGGGCACCCCGGCGACCCCCGAGCCGACCGCGGACCAGTCGGTGCCCGTCCCGTCCGACGACGCGACACCCGACCTCTCGTCCCCGTCGCCGACGGACAGCACGTCGCCTGCGTCCCCGGACTCCTCGAAGTCATCCGGCCCCTCGGCGACACCCGCGGTGACCCCGGCGCCGACCTCGATCGCTTCGGGCACCACGATCGTGCGCGCCTACTTCGTCCTCGGCAGCTTCACCGGCAACGAGGGCCAGGTGCCCGTGCTGCGCGAGGTCACGCAGACGAAGGCCGTCGCCACGGCCGCGGTCCGCGCGCTGCTCGAGGGGCCCAGCGCGACGGAGATGGCCGCGAGCCCGGCGATGTACACGGCGATCCCAGACGGCACGACCCTGCTGGGCCTCACGATCACGGATGGCATCGCGGCCGTGAACCTGTCGCGGGAGTTCGAGTCGGGCGGTGGCAGCGAGTCCATGTTCCAGCGACTCGGCCAGGTCGTCTTCACGCTGACCCAGTTCTCGACCGTGGACGGCGTCAGGTTCGAGCTCGACGGCACGCCGACGACGACCTTCGGCGGGGAGGGCGTCACGTTCCCGCCCGACGGCCGGCCTATCGTGCGCTCCGACTTCCGCGACCAGCTGCCGGCGATCTTCGTGGACCGACCCGCGTGGGGGGCCAGCCTCGGCAACCCGGGCACGGTGACCGGCCTCGCGAACGTGTTCGAGGCGACCTTCCGGATGGAGCTGCGCGACGCGGGTGGCGTGACGCTCGCCGCCCGCCAGGTCATGGCGTCGTGCGGGACGGGGTGCTGGGGCGACTTCAGGACGACGCTCTCGTACACGGTGACCAAGGCCCTGTGGGGCACCCTCCGCGTGTACGACCTGTCCGCGAAGGACGGCTCCGTGGAGAACCTCACCGAGTACCGCGTCTGGCTGACGCCCGCGGGCTGATCCACGGGAGCCGTCGGCAGGCAGGGCGTCAGTCGCCCAGGAGCTCCCGCACGGCGGGCTCGATCCGCTCGATGACCCAGCGGCGGTATTGCGCCCCCGACGGGTGCAGCCCGTCGGGGGCGACGAGCGCCCCGTCCGTCGCGACGTCCCGGGAGATCGCGAGGATGCCGTCCACGAACCGGATGCCGGCCGCCTCGCACCGCGCGCGGAGGATCCCGTTGTTGCGGACGATCCCCGCGCACTGCGTCGCCGGGTCGCCGAACGCGGCCCCCATTGGGGTCAGCGTGTAGTCCGGGGTCTCGACGCACAGGACCCGGTGGGGCGGCAGGCGGCCGAGCAGGTCGGCAAGGATCGTGTCCACGGCGGCGCCGTATGTCGCCTCGGGCACGCCCTGGACGACGTCGTTCACGCCGACGAGGAGCGTCGCGAACCCGCTGGGCGCGTCAGCGTCGAGACGGGGCAGCTGCTCGCGCACGACGGCGCTCGCCGTCGCGCCGTTGACCGCGTGGTTGGCGACGAGCTCGAGCGTCGCCCCCGGTTGCGGCACCGCGGTCAGCCGGGCGACGAGCTGGTCGGGCCAGCGGTCCTCCTGGGCCACGGACGTGCCGATCGTGTACGAGTCACCGAGCGCGACGAACCGGAGGACCTTCGGGTGATTGGGCACCGGCCAGCGATACGTGACGGGGATGCGGTCAAGCACCGTCGGCTGCTTCCGGCTCCTGGTCAGGGGAGGCGCGAGAACGCGTCGACGAGGATGCGCTCAAACCGGCCGCGGTCGATGACGATGCCCACGTCCGCGTTGGGCTGCCGCCCGTCGCGCCGGAGGCGGTACGGGAGCCCGTCGCAGACCGTGCGGCCGCGGGCGGGTCCTTGCGTCGTGTCGACAGTCACGTGGTATGGCGCGACCGCCACGAGGTCGGGAACCATGAGGTGCGCGACCGCCACGGCGTCGTGGATCGCCGTCGTCGTGCTCCCCGACCATTCCAGGTTGCGGTCGAGCGCGAACTCGGTCAGCTCCGCGGCGATCCGGCCGCTCCTGGTGCCCATCGCGCGCAGCGCCTTCGCCGACTCGCGATCGAGCAGCGCCTGGTGCGTCACGTCGAGGCCGATCATCGTGATCGGCAGGCCGCTCCGGAACACGACGTCCGCGGCCTCGGGGTCCGCGATGATGTTGAACTCGGCGGAGGCGGTGGTGTTCCCCTCTCCGACCGAGCCGCCCATCAGGCACAGGTGGGAGATCCGGCTCGCGTGGTGCGGGTAGAGCCGCAGCAGCAACGCGATGTTGGTGAGCGGCCCGATCGGCGCGATGGCCACCGGCTCGGGATGCGTCTCCAGGATATGCGCCATGAGCGCCACGGCGCCCTCGGGTCGAGCGGCGTTGGGCGACGGGTCAAGCGTCGTCGAGCCGATGCCGCTCACGCCGTGGACCTCGGTCGCGCGGACGATCGAGCCCAGGAGTGCGCCGGCGGCGCCCTCGGCCACGGGGACGTCGTCGCGGCCGTACGCGTGGAGCAGCCGCAGCGCGTTCTCCGTGCAGCGGGTCACGTCCGCGTTGCCGCCGACGGTGGTCACGGCCAGGAGGTTGATCTCCGGGGAGGCGGCCGCAAGACCGATCGCCAGCGCGTCGTCGAGGCCCGGGTCCGAGTCGATGATCAGCGGGATCGGGTGCTCGACCGTCCCGAAGGGCGCCGTGCGCTCCCCCGCCCCCGCCTTGTGGTACGTGGGGATCGCGTGGACGGGTCCCCACTCCTCCGTGTTGTATCCGGCGCTCACAGCGCGCGGATCCGGGGCATCCGGCTCAACCCTGGTCGTACGGCTGGGCGACCGCGGCCGGGCCACGGACGCGACCCACGACCCCCGCCACGACGATGATCGTGACGATGTACGGGACGCTGTTGAGCAACTGCGGCGGGACGTCGACGCCCAGGATGGACAGCAGCGCCTGGGCGCTGTCGGCGAAGCCGAACACGAGCGCCGCTCCGAAGGCGTACACGGGGTTCCAGGCACCGAAGATGACGGCCGCGAGGGCGATGAATCCCTTGCCCGCGGACATCCCCATCTGGAACGAGCCCGCCGACGCGAGGCTGAGCGCCGAGCCGCCGATGCCGGCCATGAGGCCCGCGATGAGCATCGCCCGGTAGCGGATCCTGACCACGTCGATGCCGACGGTGCCGGCGGCCGACGGCTTCTCGCCCGACGCCCGCACGCGCAGGCCCCAGCGGGTGCGGAACAGCATGTACGTGAACGCGATCATGAGCAGGATCGTGAAGTAGACGTACGGGGTCTGGTTGAACAGGATCGGCCCGAGCACCGGGATGTCGCCCAACAGCGGCAGCTTCACGGCCTCGACGCTGGGTGGCGTGTTGAGCTCGGTGTTCTTCGTCAGCACGCGCAGGAACAGGAAGTTCGTGATGCCCACGGCGCCGAAGTTGATGACGATGCCCGCGATGAACTGGTCGACCTTCCAGCGGATGCCCAGCCACGCGAGCAGGAGGCTCGTGAGGGCCGCCGCCAGGGCCGCGAAGAGGACGCCGATGAGCGCCGCCACGCCGTACATGAATGGGTCCGCGTCCGGGCCGAGCTGGAGCTTCACGATGCTCGCCACGATCGACGCGACGCAGGCACCGATGAGCAGCTTGCCCTCGATCGCGATGTTGGCCATGCCCGACCGCTCGGACATCACGCCCGCAAACGCGCCGAGCGAGATCGGCGCGGCAAGCGCCAGCGTGCCCTGGAAGACGCCGGTGAGGTTGGCGGTCTTGCCGGCCAGCAGCGTGGCGAAGGTCGCGGTCACCCAGAACAGGATCACGGGGCCGAGCGCTGCGCGCCAGCGGAACGAGGCGCCCCGGTACAGCTGCCACAGCCCGGTGGCGCCGGTGACCACACCCGCGATGATCCACAGGACACCGACGCTCGTCTTGATGTCGAGCGCCGCGCCGCCCTGCCGGTCGATCCAGAACTTGAAGTTCGCGGGGGTATCCAGCGAGCTGACCGCGAGGTTGAGCGCGAGCAGCCCGAGGACCGAGAACGCGATGCCGCGGATGCGGGCGGCGCGACGCGCCGACCGCTCGGCGATCGAGTCCTCGTGCGCCACGTGGTCCGAGAGGACGGGGGCCGCCGCGGTCATGCTGCGCTCCCCTCCGTCGTCGGACCGTCGATCGTCCCCGGGGTCGGGGGCTCCAGCGGCGCGTCGGCCGAGCGCTTCCTCGGATCAAGGCGCCAGATCGCCCGGATGAGGCCGGGGGCCGCCACGAACATGATCACGAGTGCCTGGATGAAGGTCAGGAGGTCCAGCGGGATGCCGGTCTTGACCTGCATCAGCCCGCCGCCGGTCCGGAGCGCCCCGAACAGGAGCGCCGCCGCGACGATGCCGACCGGCCGGTTGCCGGCGAGCAGCGCGAGCGCGATGGCGTTGAAGCCGTAGCCGGCGCTGATGTCGTTGGACATCTGGGGCACGGTCCCCAGGACCTCCATCGAGCCGCCCAGACCGGCGAGGGCGCCGGACAGGACCATCGCGATGATGATCGAGCCAGACGCGCTCATCCCCGCGTAGCGCGCTGCGGTCATGTTGAAGCCGGCGGCGCGGAGCTCGAACCCGCGGGTCGTCTTGAACAGGAACCAGGACACGACCACGGCCATCAGCAGGGCGACGACGAAGCCCCAGTGCAGGCGGATCGACGGCAGGTCGAGGATCTGCGGGATCCGTACGAACTCGGACAGGACCTTGGAGATCGGCTGGTCCGAGTTCTCCTGGCGCAGGAACTCCGAGCGCAGCCCGAACAGGACGACCTGGGCGGCGACGTAGTTGAGCATGATGGTCGTGATGACCTCGCTCGCGCCGGTCTTCGCCTTGAGGACGCCCGGGATGAAGCCCCAGATCGCGCCCGTCACGATGCCCGCGAGCGAGCTCACGAGGATGATCAGCCACATCGGCTGCTCCTTGAGCGCGATCGCCGCGACGGTGGCGCCGAACGCGCCGAGGACGAACTGGCCCTCGACGCCGATGTTGAACGCGCCGCTGCGGAACGAGATCGCGACCGCGAGGCCCGTGAAGATGAGCGGCGTCGCGGCGACCAGCGTCTCCGTGATCGGGCGCACGGCGGCGGCCAGGATGCGCGGCGTCGGGTCGGCGAGCGCTGCGCTGATCTTGGCGGGGTCACCGAACGCCCCCAGGAGCATCGCCGTGTAGGCGTTGATGATCGTGCCGACGGCCTGGCTGATCGCGCCCACCGGGTTCGTGCCCAGCTGCGCGATCGCCTCGGAGTCGGTGATCAGGATGAAGATCGAGCCGACGATGAACGCCGTGATGATCGCGAGGATGGGGACGAGCGCGGGCTTGAGCGCGCGGCCGAGACGGCTCAATGGACGCCTCCCATCAGCATGCCGACGGTCTCGTACGTGGCGCCCTCGCCCTCGACGATCCCCACCAGCTGGCCCCCCTGCATGACCGCGACGCGGTCACCGACCGCGAGCACCTCTTCGAGCTCGGTGCTCACGATGAGGATCGCGGCCCCCTGGTCACGCTGCTCCACGATCCGCTTGTGGATGTACTCGATCGAGCCGACGTCGAGCCCGCGGGTGGGCTGAGCCGCGATGACGAGCTTCAGCGGACGGCTGAACTCGCGGGCCACGACCACCTTCTGCTGGTTGCCGCCCGACAGCGAGCCCGCATAGGTGTCGATGCCGGGCGTGCGGACGTCATAGTCCTTGACCGCCTGCTCGGCCGCGGCGTCGATCGCCGTGTGGTCGAGGCGGATGCCCCTGCTGTAGGGCGGCCGGTGGTACGAGTCCAGGATGAAGTTCTCGGCGACCGTCATCGCGGCGATCAGGCCGTCGCGGTTGCGATCCTCGGGGATGTGGGCGACCCCTTCGTCCGAGATGTGGCGAGGGCTGACGTGCTTGATGCTGTGGGCGTCGAGGTTGATCTCGCCGGAGTCGACGGGCCGGAGGCCCACGATGGCCTCGACGAGCTCCGTCTGACCGTTGCCCTGGACGCCCGCGAGCGCGACGATCTCGCCCGCGTGGATCTCGAGGTTCACGTCCCGGACCGCCATGTGGCCCCTGTCGTCGCGGACGTGCACGTTGCGGAGCTGGAGCACGACGTCGCCGGGATGGGCCGGGCCTTTGGGGACCTTGAGCTCCACGTCGCGTCCGACCATGAGGTTCGCGAGCTGCTCCCGCGTCGCCGACTTCGGCTCCACGGTGCCCGCCACGCGCCCGCGCCGCAGGACCGTGATCCTGTCCGCGACCTCGAGCACCTCGTTGAGCTTGTGGGTGATGAAGATCACGGTCGTCCCGGCCTTCGCGAGGCCGCGGATGATCCCGAACAGCTCCTCCGTCTCGAACGGCGTCAGCACGGCCGACGGCTCGTCGAGGACGAGGATGTCGCTCTGTCGATAGAGCGCCTTGAGGATCTCGACCCGCTGGCGGACGCCGACCGGCAGGTCCTCGATCCTGGCGTCGGGATTGACGTTGAGGTTGTAGCGCTCCGAGAGCTCGACGACGCGTTGGCGGGCGGTCTTGCGGTCGAAGGTGCCGAGGATTCCCGACACGCTTTCCGCCCCCAGCGCGACGGCCTCCACGACGTCGAAGACGGGAACGAGCTGGAAGTGCTGGTGCACCATGCCGATCCCGGCCGCGATCGCCTGGCGCGGATCCGTGAAGGTCCGCGGCGATCCGTCGATGAGGATCTCGCCCGCATCCGGCCGGTACAGGCCCGACAGGATGTTCATCAGGGTGCTCTTCCCGGCGCCGTTCTCACCCAGGAGACCGAGGACCTCGCCGCGATCCGCGGAGATCGAGATCGCGTCGTTGGCGAGGACGCCGGGAAACTGCTTCGTGATGCCCTTGAGCTCGAGGCGCATGGGACCGGGGTTCCTCTGGATACATGCCGCCCGCCCCGGGCGAGCCAGGGGCGGGCGTGCAGGTTTCGGGTCCGAGCGAACCGGCTACTTGAGGTAGTCGGAGACCTTGACCGCGCCGGAGGCGATGTCCGCCTTCAACTTGTCGACCTCGGTCTTGACCTCGGCCGGGACGACCGAGTCGAGATCGTGGAACGGTGCGATGCCGACGCCGCCGTTGGCCAGCGTGCCGACGTAGTTCTCGCCACCGAGGTCGCCGCCGGCGTTCTTCTTGAACGTGTCGAGGACCGCGACGTCGATGACCTTCTGAGCGGAGGTCAGCAGCGCCGCCGCGTACTCCGGCAGGCTCAGCGACTGGTCGGTGTCAACGCCGATGGCGTAGCCCTTGGCCGCGAGCATGGCCTTGATCGAGCCGTTGCCGGTGCCGCCCGCGACCGGAGCGACGATGTCCGCGCCCTGGTCGATGAAGGTCTTGGCAAGCTGCTCGCCCTTGGCCGGGTCGCCCCACGGGTTGTCGCCGCCGACGAACGTACCGGTCTGCGCCGCGGCATCCCAGCCGAGGAGCTTCGCGGTCGTGCCGTGGGCCTTGTTGTACAGCGCGATGCCGGCGTAGTAGCCGTCCATGAAGCGCGTGACGCCCGGGAACTGCTGGCCGCCGTAGGTGCCGATGACACCGCTCTTGCTGACGCCCGCGGCCACGTAGCCCGCCAGCGTGGCGGCCTCGTCGACCTGGAAGTCCAGCCCGCTGAAGTTGGCCGGCGTGGCGCCGTTGGTGGCCTCGTCCCACACCGCGTCGACCTGGCCGAACGCGATGTCGGCGTTGGCCTTCGTCGCCTCGACGGTGGCCTGGGCCTGGTTGAAGCCGACCGTGATGATCGACTGGCAGCCCTCGTCGATGAGGCGCTGGATGTTCGCCGCATAGTCCGTCGAGCCCTGCGCCTCGCTGAAGGCCGTCTTGAAGCCCAGCGCTGCGGCGTCCTCGAGGCCCTTCTTGGCAAGGTCGTTGAAGCCCTTGTCGCCAAGGCCGCCGGTGTCGAACGCGACGCAGGCCTTGTAGCTCGAGTAGTCGGCCGCCGGGGCGGACGACTCGGGAGCCGTGGACTCGGGGGCCATCGATGCGCTCGCGGGCGCCTCGGTGACCGGCGCCGCGGACGGTGCCGTGGTGGCGCCACCGCCGGAACAGGCGGCAAAGAACATGGCCGATGCCGCGCCGAGCGCGACCAGCCGCTTATTGACGTGCAACGCGTACTCCTCCAATAGGTCCCGGGCACCCCTCGGCTATGGGCCGGGCACGCCGTAGAGTACGGCACAACGCGCTGGTGCGCCGGCCAGTTGTTGTCGGATCGGGGCCATTCCGGGTCGGCATCCGGGTCGCACCGCAGGCCCATCCGCGGTCACACACACGATGCATGGAGACGATGCCCCGATGACGGCCGGACGCGAGGACCGGGAGTGGCTGGCGACGCTGATCGCGGTCCAGGAAGGGCGGTTCCCGCTGCCGCTCCTCGACGACGCCGGTATCGCCGCGCTGCTGCGGTCCGGCCCCCGGATCGCGGTGGTCGGCGCCTCCGCGAACCCGGGGCGGCCATCGCACGGGGTCATGCAGGCGCTGTTGCGCGCCGGGTACGACGTGGTGCCCGTGAACCCGCGCGAGCGGGAGATCGACGGGCTGTCCTGCTACCCGACGGTGGTCGCGGCGGTCGAGGCGACGGGGCCGGTCGACATCGTCGACGTGTTCCGGCGTCCGGCCCTGACGCCCGAGCACGCGCGCGAGGCGGTCGCGGTCGGCGCGCGCTGCCTGTGGCTCCAGCTGGGCATCGCGAACGAGGAAGCGGCCCGGATCGCGCACGAGGGCGGGCTCGCGGTCGTCATGGACCGCTGCTCGATCGTCGAGCACCGCCGGCTGGTCGCGGGCGGATAGCGCTCCCGCGGCGCAGCGCCACGTCACATACTTGGCCGCGACCCCGCGCTCCCCCGCTGCGGACGCGGGCGCCCGCGGCCCAAGGAGTCCTGCCCGATGCCCATCCACCTCACCGGCCAGCCCGCCGACTACGCGTCCGTGTGCCTCCTTCCCGGCGACCCCAATCGGGCGACCCGGATCGCCGCCCGCTTCGACGGCGGGCTGGATGGCTCGCGGCTCGTCTCGGAGCACCGGGGCCTGCTCGGGTACACGGGCACCATCGACGGCGTCCCGGTCTCGGTCCAGACGACGATGATGGGCACGCCGACCACCACGATCGTGGTCGAGGAGCTCCTGATGCTCGGGGTGACGACGTTCATCCGGGTCGGGACGACGGGCGGGTTCGGTCGGCTCGGGATCGGCGACGCGATCGTTGCGATGTCGGCGGCGTCGATGTCCGGCATCGGCGCGACCCTCGGGTTCGGCGAGCCCACGGCGCCGACCGCCGACTTCGAGGTCGTCCAGGCGCTCGCCGAGGCATCGCGCGCCGCGGGACTGGTCACGCACGTCGGCCCGGTCGTCACCTCGGACGTGTTCTACGACCCGCACCCGGACGGCGTGGCGCGCTGGGGCCGGCGCGGCTATCTCTCGGCGGAGATGGAGACGGCCGCGCTGTACCTGCTCGCGATGCGCGAGCGCGCGAAGGGCCGGCCGGTCCGAGCGGGCTCGATCCTCACGGTCTCGGACGTGATCGTCGACCCGACCTTCGAGCAGGCGGTGACCGCGATCGGCGACGAGACGTGGTTCCGGCCGCCCGAGGAGGAGGTCACGCGTCGCGTGGACCTGACGATCGGCGCGGCGATGGCCGCGGCCGCCGTCCTCGGTCGCGGGTAGGGCGTCGACGACCGCCCCACCCCGGGGCTGCCGGCGTTCCCGCGGGCACACGCCCGGCTCTCTCATGGCCCGCCAGGCGGCTGAACGGTGGCAGGGCCGCCCTGTGTCGCCGCCCAGCGGGCGGTGCGTGGCGCGCCGACGATCGTGCGGGGCGGCTCGCCCGCCCGGCGCTCGTTCTGTGGCAGCGCGCCCTGGTTCGGCCGCCCGGCGGGCAGAGGCCACGACTCGCCCAGGCGGCGTCGCCGCCCAGGCGCCGCCGGCGGCCAGGCGGCGTCGCCGCCCAGGCGGCGCCGGCGGCCGGGCGATGGCCGACGAGTCCGGCGGCCGGCTACCGGACGAACGACAACCCGAGCGCGAAGTCCTCGACGAGGTCGCCGAGGTCCTCGCAGCCGACGCTCACGCGCACGATCCCGCCGTCCCTGGGCCGCGGATACACGAGCGTGAACACATCGCCCAGGCTCACGCCGATGTCGCACAGGCGGAGGTGGTCGGTGAAGGCGGCCATGCCCTCGACGCCGCCGCGCGGCGCGAACGTGACCATCGCGCCGTGACGATCACCGAGGAGGCGGGTCGCGACCGCGTGATCGGGGTGCGACGGCAGGCCCGGGTAGCGGACCCAGTCGACGCGTGCGTCGGCGTCGAGGAACCGGGCGAGCGCCAGCGCGTTCTCGGAGCCCTTCGCCGAGCGCAACGGCAGCGTCCGCACGCCGCGCAGCACGAGGAACGAGTTGAACGGGCTCGCCGCCTGGCCGAAGGTGTCGGTCTGCTTGCGGATCGGGTCCAGCAGGTGCTTCGGCCCCGAGACGACCCCGCTCACCGCGTCGCCATGGCCGGAGAGGTACTTCGTGGCGGCGTGGAGGACCAGGTCCGCCCCGTGCTCGAGCGGGCGCAGGAGCGCCGGACCGAGGAACGTGTTGTCCGCGACCAGGAGGATCCGATGGCGGTGGGCGACGTCCGCGAGGGCCGGGATGTCCGCGACGCGCAGCCGGGGGTTGGTGGAGGTCTCCATGAACAGGAGCCTCGTCCTGGGCGTGATCGCCGCCTCGACCGCCGCGAGATCGGTCATGTCGACGGCGCTGACCGCGATCCCCCGCCGGGGCAGGTCCTCCTGCCACAGGACGGTCGTGATCGCGAACAGCTCGTCACCGACGACGATGTGGTCGCCCTGCTCGAGGTGGGCGAACAGCGTTGCCGCGACGCTCGCCATCCCCGACGCCGAGACGATCGAGTCCTCCGCGCCCTCGAGGCTCGCGATCTTCTCCTCGAGCGCCCGGTTCGTCGGGTTGCCCGTCCGGCTGTAGAAGTACGAGGTCGGGTCCCACGCGAGGGCCGCGTCGACCGCCGCCTCCTTCTCGGCCGCCGTGTCGAAGGCGAACGTGGCGGTCGCGTAGATCGGCGTGTTGTGGGCGTGGGTCGTCGGGTCCGGCCGCTCGCCCGCGTGGATCGCCCGCGTGGCGAAGCCGTCGCCGTCTGTCCGTTCGCGCATGTCGCCCTCGTGCTCTCCGCCTGATCGATCCTGCCCGTCGGGGCCGGCGTGCCCGCGCTCGCCTGGCCGGCCTCAGCGCAGGACGAAGGCGATCGCGACGAGCACGATGCCCGCGACGGCGATACCCGCGCCGATCTGCGCCTGGCGGCGGAGGACCTGCATCGCGACCGACGCCCCCGCCTTGGACTCGTTGCGCACGCCGCCCCGCCACGCCTCGTAGCGCGCGATGTTCGCGTCCTGCTCCTTGAGCGCCGCGTACCGCCGGTACGGCCCGCGCGCCCGCATCGTGCCGAGCGCGATGAGCGCCGCGCCCGCCACCAGGAGCACGAGGTTCAGCGGTCCCACGTCAGTCCTCCGTGTCCAGGCGTTGCCGGACGAGCTGTGCGACCCGCGCCGCGTCCGCCGCGCCGCCGGTCGCCTTCATGACCTGCCCGACGAAGAACCCGGTGACGGGCTTGCCCGCCCGGTAGTCCTCGACCGCCCGCGCGTTGGCGGCGATCACCGCGTCCACGTGCCCGAGCAGCTCCGCGTCGTCCGAGATCGGGCCCGGCCCCGCGTCCGCGAGCAGCGTCGCCGCCGGCGTGCCATGGGCGAGGTGGCGCTCCAGGAGCTCGCGACCCACCGGCCTGGAGACCCTGCCGGCGACGATCGCGGCCAGGATCGCCGCGATGTCGGCGGCGTGCGATGCGCCCGCGGTCCCGCCTGCGTCGTACCCGGACGCCTTCGCGACCCGAGCGTGGGCGCCCGAGACGAAGTTCGAGACCTCCTTCGGCGGGAGGTCGGGACCGGCCGCGGTGATCGCATCGAAGGCCCCGGTCATGCCCGGGTCCGCGACGAGGACCGCGGCGTCGTAGGCGGACAGCCCCAGCGCCTCGTACCGCGCACGCCGCGCGGCCGGCAGCTCCGGGAGCGTCGCGCGGACCGCGTCGACCCAGGCCGCCTCGACGTGGAGCGGCGGCAGGTCCGGCTCCGGGAAGTACCGGTAATCGTCCGAGGTCTCCTTCGCGCGCATCCGGTACGTCGCCTGCTTCGCGTCATCCCAGCCGCGCGTCTCCATCACGAGCTGCTCGCCGGCGTCGAGGGCCCGGGCCTGGCGCTCGACCTCGTAGTCGATCGCCCGCTCGACCGATCGGAACGAGTTCATGTTCTTGACCTCGACCCGCGTCCCGAACGCCGCGGTCCCGCGAGGCCGCAGCGAGACGTTGGCCTCGACGCGCATCTGGCCGCGCTCCATGTCCGCGTCGCTGGCACCGATCGCGCGGAGCAGCAGCTGGAGCTCCTCGGCGTAGCGCCGGGCCTGCTCCGCCGTGCGGATGTCGGGCTCGGTCACGATCTCCATGAGCGGCGCGCCCGACCGGTTGAAGTCCACGAGGGTGGTGCGCGGCCCCCCGCCCGGGATCGTGTCCCCGTGGAGCAGCTTGGCCGTGTCCTCCTCGAGGTGCGCCCGGGTGATCGGGACCGTGAACGGGCCGTCGCTCGTCTCGATGCGGAGCCGGCCCCGCGCCGCGAGCGGGATCGCATACTGGCTGATCTGGTAGCCCTTGGGCAGGTCGGGGTAGAAGTAGTTCTTGCGCTCCCACTGGGTCCGTTCGGGGATCTCGGCCTCGATGGCCAGGCCGGTCGCGATGACGAACTCCACGGCGCGCCGGTTGATGACCGGCAGCACGCCCGGCAGCGCGAGGCACACCGGGCAGACATGGGTATTGGGCGCCGCGTCCGCGTACGTGTTGGAGCACGCGCAGAACATCTTCGACGCGGTCCTGAGCTGGCAGTGGATCTCGATCCCGATGACGGCCTCGTAGCGCTCGAGGTCGCCGGAGATCCGCTCGGCCGAGGCGGTCACGCGGCCATCGCCGCCCCGACGGTCGCGAGGTACAGCCCGTACAGGGCGACGCTCACCCAGGCGACGGCGAACGTGACCTGGCGCACGGCGACACGAACCCTGGAACGAGCATGGAGCGGGCGGCCGGCGTCGATCAGGGACCGGGTCGGCTCCCCCTCGCGCAGCAGCGGGAGCAGCGCCCCGCGCGCCGCCGCGTAGCCGCGCCACGTCCCGTAGACGGTCGCGAACAGGCCGGAGAGGACGAGGACGGCGCTCACCATCGCGCCAAGTTTCGCACACCGGCTGACCGGCGGCGCCGCCATCGGCGGGTGCGATGGGCCGGCGACCGTTCGGTGCCGAGGCGCAACCCACGCGACACGCGAGCGTCACCGGACAGTGTGAGAGCGCTCTCTTGACACGCCGTGCTAGTGTCCGTTCTGAGCATGAGAGCGCTCTCACAGGAGGGTTGCGTGGCCACAACCGACGGACACGAGAAGGCGCAGGGCGGAGCGACCCTCGAGGCGGTCGCCCGGGTCGCCGGCGTCTCCCGCGCCACCGTCTCCCGGGTGGTCAACGAGTCGCCCCGGGTCAGCCCGGACGTGCGGGTCGCGGTCGAAGCGGCGATCCGCCAGCTGGGCTACACACCCAATCGGGCCGCCCGGTCGCTCGTGACCCGGCGCAGCGATTCCATCGCCGTCGTCATCACGGAGCCCACGGCCCGCCTGTTCTCCGACCCGTTCTTTCCGCGGCTCGTGCGCGGCGTCAGCAGCGCCCTCGCGGCGCGCGACCTCCAGCTCGTCCTGCTCATGCCCGAACCGGTGGAGGAGGCGCGCACGATCCGCTACCTCACGGGTGGTCACGTCGACGGCGCACTGCTGGTCAGCCTCCACGGCAATGACCCGATCCCGGCCGCGCTCGCCGACCGCGGCGTTCCCGTCGTGTTCGTGGGCCGGCCGCCCCAGGGCGCCGAGGTCAGCTACGTGGACGTCGACAATCGCCAGGGCGCTCGCCGGGCGACGGCACACCTGCTGGATGATGGCGCCCGGCGCGTGGCCACCGTTGCCGGCCCCACGGACATGGCCGCCGGCCTCGACCGGCTCGAGGGCTATCGGGACGCGATCCGCGCGAGCGGCGGCAAGTCCGAGGACGCCCTCGTCGCGCGCGGCGACTTCACCTACGAGGGCGGCGCCAAGGCGATGGAGCGCCTGCTGAAGACGGCGCCCGACCTGGACGCGGTGTTCGTCGCGTCCGACCTCATGGCCGCGGGCGCGCTGGGCGTGCTCCTCGCGCGCGGCCGGACGGTCCCGGAGGACGTCGCGCTCGTCGGCTACGACGACTCGCCCATCGCCGCCACCACTCGCCCGCCGCTCACGAGCGTGCGCCAGCCCATCGAGGAGATGGGGCGCGAGGCGGTGCATCTTCTGCTCGACGCCATCGAGCGCGCCGGCCGTCCGCCGCGCCGCGTCGTCCTCGCCACCGAGCTGGTGCTGCGCGCCTCGAGCGCGAGGAGGGATCCGTCCTGAGATCACCAGCGACGGCGACGGGGCGCGCCTGACCCGGCCCCACACGAAGCGGTCCAGTCGACGAGTAATCGGATCCGTCCAAGGAGGAGGAGCTCTCAATGGTTCGTCACCGGTCCAGCCTGGCGCGGCTCGCCATCCTGGCGAGCACGATCGCCATCGCCGCCGCCGCGTGCGGCGGCAGCACCCCAACGGCGGCCCCCAGCAAGGAAGCCGTCGCGTCTTCGGCGCCCAGCGCCACGCCTGAGCCCACGCCGCTCGTCACGGCGGCGCCGATCGCCGCAGACGAGCCCGGTCCCAACGGCGGCGTCGTCGTCCGCTGGTTCGTCGGTCTCGGCGCGGGCGGCCAGCCGCAGCAGATCGCCGCGCAGACCCAGTTCGTCAGCGACTACAACGCGTCGCAGAAGGACGTCTACATCTCCCTCGAGATCTACGACAACAAGGTCGCGGCCAACATCCTCAAGACGCAGATTGCCGCCGGCAACGCGCCGGACATCATCGGTCCGGTCGGCGTCGAGGGCCTCAACCTGTTCATCGACCAGCTGGCCGACCTGCAGCCGCTGATCGACTCCACCGGGTACGACATGAGCAAGTACCCGGAGGCGATGCGCAACTTCTTCAAGATCGGCAAGGGCGGGTCGACGATCGGCGTGCCGTTCGGGACCTACCCGTCGTACCTCTGGTACAACAAGAAGCTGTTCGACGAGGCCAAGCTCGCGTACCCGCCGACGAAGGTCGGCGACCAGTACGACGGCAAGCCGTGGGACATGGCGGCCGTCCGCGACCTGGGCATGAAGCTCACCGTCGACAAGAACGGCAACGACGCCACCAGCGCGGACTTCGATCCGGCCAAAGTCGTCCAGTGGGGCTTCGACTCCCAGTGGGCCGACAACAGCCCGACAGCCGAGACGGCCCTTTTCGGGGCCAGCTCGTTCCTGGCCTCGGACGGCAAGACCGCCCAGATCCCCGACGCCCTCCGGACCGGCATCCACTGGTTCAACGACGGCGTCTGGAAGGACCACTTCATCCCCAACCAGAACCAGGTCAACAGCGACCTTCTTGCGAAGGGCAACCCGTTCCAGTCGGGCAACCTCGCCATGGTCGAGATCCACACCTGGTACTCGTGCTGCGTGAACCCGGCGGCCCCGGCCAAGCCGATCGTCGGTGACAACTTCGGCTGGGCGGTCGCGCCGTCGTACAACGGCAAGACAACGGCCAAGCTCCACGCCGACACGTTCAGCATGCTCAAGACGACCAAGCATCCGGACCAGGCGTTCAAGGTCCTGGCCGCCCTCGCGGCCTCGGGCCCGCTGGCAACGATCTACGGCGCCATGCCGGCCGACCCGGCCCAGCAGCAGCCGTTCATGGACTCCGTCAACAAGGCCTACCCGACCGCCAAGCTCGACTGGTCCGTCCCGACCGCGATGCTCGGCTACCCGGACATCCCCAACCACCAGGCATGGGTTCCCGACTACGCGAAGAGCAAGGCGGCGTGGCAGGCGTTCGGCGTCGGCTATCGCACCAAGCAGAGCGCGGACATCGACAAGGATCTGGACGCCCTCCAGACCACCCTCCAGGGAATCTTCGACGCGGCGCCGGACAAGAATCCGTAGCTGAGTCCTCCTCCAGCGACCTCCCGGGCCGGGCCCCGCCCGCCCGGGAGGTCGATCCCGCCCTCTACCTTGGAGCCCCTGCCCATGAGCGCGACGATCGAGGAGCTGCCGAGCGCGTCACTGCCTGACCGCCCGTTCGTGCTCCGACCCTCCGTCCGCGAGGCGCTGTGGGGCTTCGTGTTCGTCTCGCCCTGGCTGGTCGGGCTCGTGCTGTTCATCGCCGGCCCGATGGTCGCGTCGCTGGTGATGTCCCTGACCGACTTCAACCTCGTCAAGCCGGAGGCGACGAAGTTCATCGGTCTCGCGAACTACGCGCGGCTGTTCTCCGACCCCACCATCGGCACCTCGCTCGGCGCGACCGTGAAGTTCGCCCTGATCGCCATCCCGCTCACGATGGGCGCGAGCCTGTTCTTCGCGGTCCTGCTGAACGACCAGCGGCTCCGCGGGCGGAACCTGTTCCGCACCCTCGTCTACATGCCGATGATGATCCCGCTGGTCGCCTCGACGCTCGTGTGGATGGGCTTCCTCAACACCGAGACGGGCTGGCTCAACGCGATCCTCGGGTTCTTCGGCCTCCCGCAACCCGACTGGATCAACAGCGAGACGTGGATCTACCCGGCGCTGTCGCTGATCGGGCTGTGGGGCGTCGGCAACTTCATGCTGATCACCATCGCCGGCCTCCAGAACGTGCCCACCGAGCTGTACGAGGCGGCGCGCATGGACGGTGCCGGGAGCTGGACCTCCTTCCGGCGGATCACGATCCCGCTCATCTCGCCGGTCCTGTTCTACAACCTCGTGATCATCCTGATCGGGACGTTCCAGTACTTCACCCAGGCGTACACGATGACCAACGGCCGCGGCGATCCGAACAACGCGACGCTGTTCATCAACCTCGTGCTCTACCGCGAGGGCTTCGTGTTCAACCACATGGGCTACGCCGCGGCCATCGCCTGGATGCTGTTCGCGATCGTGTTCGTGCTCACGATCCTGCTGTTCGTCTTCGCCCGCAGGAAGGTCTACTACGCGGGTGGCGAGCGATGACGGCTGTCGCGCAGCCCCGCGGCTTCGGCGAGCGGGGGCCGGTCGCCCGCTCCTATCGACGCTACCTCGGCGGCTCGCTGCTGCTGATGTTCACGCTCGTCATCCTGGGCGCGTACCTGCTGCCGCTGGTGTACATGGCCACGACGGCCTTCCAGCAGCCCGGCCAGTCCACGACCCCGGGCGCGCCGATCTGGCCCGCCCTGCCCCAGACGGCCGAGTACAAGGGCACGTCCTATCCGGTCTACAGCGTCCCGATGCCGGACGGCTCGACCAGGAGCCTGATCCTCGTGGATCCGGGCCGCGAGTCGAGCATGTTCATCGACCCGGCCGACGCGACGGCGACGCCCATCGAATGGCAGGGCCGCTGGCGGACGCTCGAGCAGGCGTGGACCTTCGCGCCGGAGATCCAGAACTTCACCGTCGCGTGGACCCAGCTGGACTTCCCCCGGCTGCTGCGGAACACGTTCGGGATCGCGCTGCTGAGCACGCTCGGCGCGGTGACGTCGTCGATCTTCGTCGCCTACGGCTTCGCGCGCTTCCGCTTCCCGGGCAAGAACGCGCTGTTCGTCGTCCTCATCGCCACGATCATCCTGCCGTTCCAGGTGACGCTCCTGCCGCAGTACGTGCTGTTCACGTGGCTGGGCTGGAACGGGACGTGGCTGCCGCTGATCATCCCCCACTGCTTCGCCAACGCCTACAACGTGTTCCTGCTGCGCCAGTACTTCATGGCGATCCCGCGGGAGCTGGATGAGGCCGCGATGATCGACGGCGCCGGGCCGTTCCGCGTCCTGCGCTCGATCATCGTCCCGCAGAGCGTCGCCGCGATCACGGCCGTGTCGCTGTTCCACTTCTTCTTCGCCTGGAACGACTTCTTCGTCCCGCTGCTGTACCTCGCCGGCAAGCCGGAGCTCCAGCCGCTGTCCATCGGCATCCAGCAGTACAACGCCCTGTACGCGACGCAGCCGACGCTGATCCAGGCGTCGGCGCTCATGACGATGGTCATCCCGATCATCGTGTTCTTCCTCGCCCAGCGCGCGTTCATGCGGGGCGTCGTGGTGACGGGGGTGGACAAGTAACCACGGCCCGCTGGCCGTCGACAAGGAGCCGGGACCACGGGACCCGGACGGAGGAGACCTCGCGTGCGCTACGGCACCTTCGACGACGAACGGCGGGAGTACGTCATCACCCGCCCGGACACGCCGCTCCCGTGGATCAACTACCTCGGCAGCGAGGACTTCTTCGCGCTGCTGTCCAACACCGCCGGCGGCTATGCCTTCTACCGTGACGCGCGACTCCGACGGCTGATCCGCTACCGCTACAACAACGCCCCGCTCGACACGGGCGGGCGCTTCCTGTACGTCCGCGACGACGAGACCGGCGACTACTGGAACCCCGGCTGGCAGCCGACGCAGCGTGCCCTCGACGACTATGCGTGCCGTGTCGGCCTCGGGTACTCCGAGATCATGGGCTCGCGGGCAGGGATCCGGGTCGCCACGACTTACCTCGTGCCCCAGGGCGGGACGCTGGAGGTGTGGCGCGCCCGCGTGACGAACGAGCGGCCGGGCCCCGCCCGGGTGTCGCTGTTCGGCGCGGTCGAGTTCTGCCTGTGGGACGCGAACGACGACGCCACGAACTTCCAGCGCAACCTGTCGACCGGCGAGGTGCACGTCGAGGATGACGTCGTCTACCACGTGACCGAGTACCGGGAGCGGCGCGACCACCTGGCCTGGTTCGCGTGCTCGGCGCCCGTGGACGGCTGCGAGACGACGCGCGATGCGTTCCTCGGACCGTACCGCGGCTGGGATCGGCCGATCGCCGTGGAGCGCGGCGCGATGACGGGCTCCATCGCCCACGGCTGGCAGCCGGTCGGAGCGCTGCGGACGGTCCTCGAGCTCCAGCCGGGCGAATCGCGGGACGTGTCGTTCCTGGTGGGCTACACGGAGAACCCTCCCGACGCCAAGTTCGACCCGCCCGGATCCGCGCGGCCGGCCCTGCGCGGCGCGCAGGCCGTGATCGAGCGCTACCGGCGCCCGGAGCAGGTGGACGACGACCTCGCGGCCCTCCGCCAGACCTGGGACGAGCGGCTCGGGACGCTCCAGGTGGCGACCGGCGATCCCGATGTCGACCGCATGGTCAACGCCTGGAACCCGTACCAGTGCATGGTCACGTTCAACCTCTCCCGCTCCGCGTCCATGTTCGAGTCCGGGATCGGGCGCGGGATGGGCTTCAGGGACTCCAACCAGGACCTGCTGGGCCTGGTCCACGTGATCCCCGAGCGCGCACGGGCCCGGATCCTGGACATCGCGGCCACCCAGCTCCCCGACGGCGGCGCATACCACCAGTACCAGCCGCTCACGAAGCGCGGCAACCACGACGTGGGCTCGGGGTTCAACGACGATCCCGCGTGGCTCGTGATCGCGGTGGCGGCGTACGTCAAGGAGACGGGCGACCTCGGGATCCTCGACGAGCCCGTCGCGTGGGACAACGCCGACGGGTCGGAGACGCCGCTGCACGACCATCTCCGGCGGTCGATCACGTTCACCCTCGATCGGCTAGGGCCCCACGGGCTGCCGCTGATCGGACGGGCGGACTGGAACGACTGCCTCAATCTCAACGTGTTCTCGGAGCGCCCGGGCGATTCCTTCCAGACGGCACCCAACCGGCCCGGCGGCGTCGCGGAGTCCGTGTTCATCGCGGCGCTGTTCGTGCTCGCGGCGGGCGAGGCCGCGTCGCTCGCGGCGCGGCGCGGGGACGACGTCGAGGCGGCGCGCTGCCGCGAGGCCGCGGCCGCGATGACCACGGCGATCGAGCGTCACGCCTGGGACCGGGCCTGGTACCGCCGGGCCTACGACCACGCGGGCGCGCCCGTCGGGTCGGCGCTCAACGACGAGGGCCAGATCTTCATCGAGCCCCAGGGCCTGATGGCGATGGCGGGCGTCGGCCTCACGGACGGCCGTACGCGCACCGCGCTCGCGTCCGTGCGGGAGCGGCTCGCCACGCCGCACGGCATCGTCGTCCAGCAGCCGGCGTACGCGACCTACCACCTGGAGCTCGGCGAGATCTCGTCGTACCCGCCGGGCTACAAGGAGAACGCAGGCGTCTTCTGCCATACGAACCCGTGGATGATGATCGCGGAGGCGATCCTGGGCAACGGCGACGGGGCGCTCGACTACTACCGGCGCATCAACCCCTCGGCCCGCGAGGCAATCTCGGATGTCCACCGCTGCGAGCCCTACGTCTACGCCCAGATGATCGCCGGCCCCGACGCTCCCACCCACGGCGAGGCCAAGAACTCGTGGCTCACCGGCACGGCGGCCTGGAACATGGTCGCGATCAGCCAGTGGATCCTGGGCATCCGGCCAGAGCACGACGGCCTGCGGGTCGAGCCGGCCATCCCTCGCGACTGGCCCGGGTTCCGGGCGACGCGCCGGTTCCGCGGCGTGACCTACGAGATCGAGGTCGAGCGTCGCGGGCAGCCCGCCGACCCCCCCGCCATCGCGCTCGAGGTCGACGGTCGCCCAGTCGCCGGCACGCTCGTCCCGCTCCCCCCCGCGGGCACGTCCCGCGTGCACGTCCGGGTCGCGCTGGCATGAAGTCGCCGGGCGACGCCACGGTCGAGCCGCTGCGCGGAGACTTCCATGGGCGACCGACGCTCAGCCTCGCCAACGGCGCGCTGCGGGTCGAGGTCCTTGCCGAGGCGGGCCCGCGGATCGTCGGGCTGCGCCGGGTCGGCGGGGTCGCGAACCTCCTCGCCGAGACGCCGGACCTCGGCTGGGACACGGCCGCGGGACGCTACGAGCTGGTGGGCGGTCATCGGCTGTGGCTCGCGCCCGAGGATCCGGAGCGCGTTGCCGTCCCGGACTCGCAGGGATTGACGGTGGAGGCGCTGGACGACGGCCTGCGGCTCACGGGCGCCCTCGAGCACGCGACCGGCTGTGTCCGCTCGATCGACGTGCAGCTCGACCCGAGCGAGCCGTCGCTGTCCGTGCTCCACCGGGTGGTCAACAACGGAACGCGGGCCATCGCCCTCGCCCTGTGGTCGATCACGCAGCTGCCCCTCGGCGGTCTCGCGCTCATCCCCCAGCGGCACGCGGCGGCAGGTCATGCCACGCGGCCGAACCGGAACCTCGTCCTGTGGCCGTACTCGTCGTGGGACGACGCGCGCCTCCGGATGCGCGACGGGCTGGTCACCGTCGACGCGACCGCGGGGCCGGACCTCAAGGTGGGCTCCATCGACGACACCGGCTGGGTCGCCTATGCTCGTGACGGGACCGCGATCGTCCGACGGTTCACGCCCCAGACCGCGGACCTGCATCCCGACCTCGGCTGCAACGTCGAGGTGTACTGCGGGTCGCGCTTCCTGGAGCTGGAGGTCCTCGGCCCGATGCGAGACCTTGCGCCCGGTGCCTCCGCGACCCTGCTGGAACGGTGGGAGGTGCACGACGTGTCGGACCTCCCGGCCGGCGACGCGATCGCGCTGCGCGACAGGATCGGAAACCTCGCCCCGGAGCCGCCGGCGGCCACCCCGCCCGACCCTCGCGCTGCGGCGGGGACCGGCGATCGATCACGACCCCTCCTCCGCCGGCGTTCACGGCGGCCCCTGACCCGAGGTGCGACGGCATGATGCGACGAGCGACGTTTCCGGACGGCTTCACCTGGGGCGCCGCGACGTCCTCGTACCAGGTGGAGGGAGCGTGGCGCGAGGACGGCAAGGGGGAGTCGATCTGGGACCGGTTCGCGCACACGCCGGGGAAGATCATCGACGCCTCGACGGGCGACGTGGCGTGCGACCAGTACCACCGGTACTCGGAGGACGCGGCGCTCATCCGCGGGCTCGGGCTGCGGGCGTACCGGTTCAGCGTGTCGTGGCCGCGGGTGGTTCCCGCCGCCGACGGCGCGATCGAGCCGAGGGGCCTCGCCTACTACGACCGGCTCGTCGACACGCTCCTCGAACAGGGCATCGAGCCGTTCCCCACGCTGTACCACTGGGACCTCCCGCAGTGGGCCCAGGACACCGGGGGCTGGGCGGATCGAGACGTGATCGGGCGGTTTGCCTCGTACGCGGACGCGGTCGTGAGGGCGCTCGGGGACCGCATCAGGACCTGGACCGTCCTCAACGAGCCGATGATCTTCGTCCACATGGGCCACGCGACGGGCGAGCACGCGCCCGGGTTCACGGATCCCGAGCTCTCGCGGCGCGTGAGCCACGTCGTCAACCTCGCCCACGCGGAGGGGATCCGGGCCGTGCGGGCCGCCGCCCCGGCCGCGATGGTGGGGTCCGCGTTCAACATGGAGGCGGCCTATCCCGCCACCGACGGCCCGCGAGACCTCGCCGCAGCCGAGCGCCACCACGCACGCGTCAACGCGTGGCATGTCGATCCCCTGCTCCTGGGGCGCTATCCGGTCGCATACCTGGACCAGGACGCGGTCCTCGCGCGGATGGACATCAGGCCGGGCGACATGGAGGCGATGCGCGCGGAGCTCGACTTCATCGCGCTCAACGTGTACTCCCGGGCGATCATCGCCCACGACCCCACCGACCCTGTATCCGGGCTGCGCAGGCTCGAGGGGCCGGGTCGCAAGACCTCGTTCGGCTGGGAGGTCTGGCCGTCCTCGATGTACCGGATCCTGCGCCGAGTCGACGCCGACTACGGGCACCGGCCCGTGTACATCACGGAGAACGGCTGTGCCGAGCTGACGTCGCCGGGGCCGGACGGCCGGATCCACGATGCCGACCGGGTGGACTACCTCCGCGGTCACATCGGCCAGGTCGCGCGCGCCATCGACGACGGATGCGACGTGCGTGGCTACTTCGCCTGGTCGCTGCTCGACAACTTCGAGTGGGCGGCCGGGTACGTCCAGCGGTTCGGCATCGTGTGGGTCGACTTCGACGAGCGCCTGCGGCGGACCGTCAAGGACAGCGGCCTGTGGCTGCGCGATGTCGCCGCTGGCGGCCCGCTCGAGTACGACGACGCGGAGGACTGACGCCCCGCGGGTCCTCCCCCGCTGGCGCTACTCGCCCGCCGGCTCGTGGATCCCCGCGATCGCGCGCTGGATCGCCTCGTGCAGGCGGGCGCCCGTGGGCTGTCCCTGCAGCTCGACGACCCCCGTGTCCTCGACGTTCTCCCAGCTCATCCCGATCCCGGGCACGGTGAGCACGATCGGCACCCGCGGGTGGACCCGCCGGAGGCCCTCGATGAGCTCGCCGGCGCCGTCGATGTCGCCGCTGGCGAACGCGTCGTACACGAGGACGTCGGAGCGCTCGGCAAGGTCGCAGGTGCCGCCGTTGAGGATCGGGCAGGTGTTCGCCGTGGGGCCGCTGCACTGCTCCACCTGGTAACCGAGCCGCCGCAGCGAGGCGACCTCCTGGTCTGCCAGGTCGATGTCGTGATGGACGACGAGTGCTCGGGTCATGGCGCACCTCGGCCGGAGCGCGGGAGCGGCCGCCCCACGACGGGCGCGCCCCGGATCGGGCAAGGGTGCTCGTGCCCCACCCGTCACGGAAGTGACCTAGGTCACCCCCTGGGCGGATCGTTCCGCCTGCCGCCGCGACGGCGATCGAGGCGGATCAGGCAGGCTCGGCGCGGACCTTGTCCACGAACCGTGTGATACGGCGCACGGCCTCCTCGAGCTGCTCGTAGGAGGTGGCGTAGCACATCCGCACGTGGCCCTCGCCGGACGGCCCGAAGGCATTGCCGGGCACGCACGCCACCCGCTCCTCGCGGAGCAGCCGCTCGGTGAACTCGTCCGACGTCAGGCCGGTCGAGGTGATCCTCGGGAAGGCGTAGAACGCGCCCCGCGGCTCGAACGTCTCGAGGCCGCAGGCCCGGAGGCCATCGACGAGCAGGCGGCGGCGGCGGTCGTACTCGGCACGCATCGCCTGGACCGCGGGCTCGCCGCCCTCGATCGCCGCGAGCGCCGCGTCCTGGGCGACCGTGGGCGCGGACATGATCCCGTACTGGTGGACCTTGACGATCCCCTCGAGGATGTCCTTCGGGGCGGCCATCCAGCCAACGCGCCAGCCGGTCATCGCGTACGCCTTGCTGAAGCCGCCCATGAGGATCGTGCGCTCGCGCATCCCGGGGAGCGAGGAGAACGCCCGGTGGCGGTAGGAGCCGTACGCGAGGCGGTCGTAGATCTCGTCGCTGTAGACGAGCAGGTCGTGGTCGCGGGCGATCCGGGCGAGCTCGTCCTGGACGGCATCGTCCAGGACCGCGCCGGTGGGGTTGGCGGGGTAGCCGAGGAACAGCGCCTTCGTGCGGGACGTGATCGCCGCCTCGACGGCCGCCGGATCGAGTGCGAAGTCGTCCTCGAACCGCGTCGCCACCGGGACGACCGTCCCGCCCGCGAACACGATCGCGGGCACGTACGCGACGTACGACGGCTCGTGGAGGATCACCTCGTCGCCGGGGTCGCACGTCGCGCGCAGCGCGAGGTCCACGGCCTCGGACGCGCCCACGGTGATCAGGAGCTCGTTCTCCGGTGCGTACTGGACGCCGTACAGCCGCTCGAGGTGCGCCGACAGCGCCCGTCGGAGCTCGATCGTCCCGAAGTTCGACGTGTAGTGCGTCCGGCCCTCGCGCAGGGACTCGACGCCGGCCTCCACGATCTCCCGCGGCGTGTCGAAGTCCGGCTCCCCCACCCCGAGGCTGATGACGTCATCCATCGTGGCCAGGATGTCGAAGAACCGCCGGATCCCCGACGGCGGCACCGCCCGGACGCGCTGGGCGAGCGCGCGCTCCGCGAGCGGCGCCCGGGCTGCCGTGTCGGTCATGACGGTCCCTCCTCGGGTCGGTGGGCGGCGATGCGCTCCGCGGGCGTCGGCGTGGACGGATCCTCGAGGGCCGCGAGGTCGCCGGGGCGGACGCGACGCCAGTCGGCATCGGCGGTCACGCCCTCGTAGGCGCGGGCGGCACGGAACAGCTCGAGCTCGGACCACGGGGCGCCGATGATCTGGAGACCCACCGGGAGCCCCTCCGACAGGCCGCACGGGATCGACAGGCCGGGCAGGCCTGCCATGTTGGCGGGCAGCGTGCACGCGTCGGACAGGTACATCTTCACCGGGTCCGCGAGCTTGGAGCCGAAGCGGAACGCGACGTCGGGCGAGGTCGGCGCCACGAGGGCGTCGAAGCCCGCCTCCCACAGCACGTCGAAGTCGCGCTTGATCAGGGTGCGCACCTTCTGCGCCTTGCGGTAGAACGCGTCGTAGTAGCCCGCGGACAGGGCGTACGTCCCGAGCATGATCCGCCGCTTGACCTCGGCGCCGAACCCCTGGCCCCGGGTCGCGAGGTAGTCCGACAGGTAGTCGTCGCCCCCGCGGACGCTGTAGCCGTAGCGCACGCCGTCGTAGCGGGCGAGGTTCGAGGACGCCTCCGCGGGCGCCACGATGTAGTAGGTCGCGAGCCCGTAGTCGGTGTGCGGGAGGCTGACCTCCTCGACCGTCGCACCCGCGGCCTCGAGCTGGGCGACCGCCTCGCGGACCCGCGCCTCCACGCCCGGCTCCATCCCCGCGACGAAGTACTCGCGCGGCAGGCCGAAGCGCTTGCCTCTCAGCCACGCGGCCGCCTCGTCGTTCGATGACGGGAGGGCAAGCAGCGCGTCGGGCACCGGGACGGGGGCGCTCGTCGAGTCACGCTCGTCGCGGCCGGCGACCGCGTGGAACAGCGCCGCGGCGTCGCGGACGTCGCGCGCAAACGGGCCGATCTGGTCCAGCGAGCTCGCGAACGCCACGATCCCGTAGCGCGACACGCGCCCGTACGTCGGCTTGAGGCCCACGATGCCGCACAGGGCCGCCGGCTGGCGGATGGAGCCGCCGGTGTCCGTCCCAATGGACAACGGGGCGTGGAAGGCGCCTACCGCGGCCGCAGAGCCACCAGAGGAGCCGCCGGGCACCCGTTCCAGGTCCCACGGGTTCGCCGTCGGCCCGAACGCGCTGTGCTCGGTCGACGAGCCCATCGCGAACTCGTCCATGTTCGTCTTGCCCAGGATCACCGCCCCCGCGTCCCGCAGACGCTCCGTGATGTGCGCGTCGAACGGCGCCCGGTAGCCCTCGAGGATGCGCGAGCCGGCGGTGCACTGGCCGCCGCGGACGGACACGAGGTCCTTGAGCGCCACGGGCACGCCCGCCAGCGGGTGGAGGGCGTCGAGCGCCGCCGGACCGTCCGCACGGGCCGCGTCGAGCCGCGCGTCGGCCGCATCGGCTTCGGCGAGGGCCCGCTCGTCGTCGAGCGTCAGCCAGGCGTGGAGCCCGTGGTCCGTGCGGTGGGCGCGGGCGAGGTGCGCGGCCGTGATCTCGCGCGAGGTCGTCTCGCCCGTCCGGAGCGCGGCTCCGAGCTCGTGCGCGTACCGCTCCGTGAGCGCGTCGCCCGTATCGATCGTCATGCCCCGCTCAGTCGCCGCCCAGGATGGCCGGCACGACGAAGAAGTCGCCGTCGCGCTGGGGCGCGTTCGCGAGCACGTCGTCGGGCGCCATCGAAGGCCGCGCGACGTCCTCGCGGAGGATGTTCTCGAGCTCGATCGTCTGCGCCGTGGGCGGGATCGCGTCCGTGTCCAGCTCCGCGAGCTTCGCGTACTGGTCGAGGATGTGGTTGAGCTGGCCCTCGAGGCGGGCGAGCTCCTCTTCCGTGAGCCCGAGACGGGCGAGGTACGCGACGTGCTCGACGTCGGCGCGGGTCAGGGCGGCCATGGCCCGATGATACGCGGAGGGACCGGCGGGAGGGACCGGCGGGAGGGACCGGCAACGGTGCCGTGAGGCCGGCATCGGCCGCCGGCCCGCTAGAGGTGGTCGCGCCCCTCGATGTGGCCCATGTCGGCGTGGCCGGACAGGGGCCGGTCGTCGTGGTCTCCGTGGTCGTCACGCCCGTGAGCCGGTCCTTCGCCGTGGAGGTGCGCGGCGCCGCGCTCGGGCTCGTGGATGGCCCCCCCCTGGTGGACGTGCGCCGCGCCCAAAGTGCGGGCGAGGAACTCGCGCGTCCGTGGATCGCGCGGGTTCTCGATCACCTGCTCGGGCGGGCCGACCTCGAGGAACACGCCCTCCTCGATGAAGTAGACGCGATCCGCGGCCTCTCGCGCGAACGCCATCTCGTGGGTGACCACGATCATGGTCGCGCCCTCGTGGGCAAGCTCCTCCATGACATTGAGCACCTCGCCGACGAGCGTCGGGTCGAGCGCCGAGGTCGGCTCGTCGAACAGCAGGACCTTCGGCTCCATCGTCAGCGCCCGGGCGATCGCCACGCGCTGCTTCTGGCCGCCTGACAGCCTGGCCGGGTACTCGTCACGCTTCTCGGACAGGCCAACCTTGTCCAGGTACTTCTCGGCGGTCGCGATCGCCTGGTCCCGTGACACGCCCTTGACTCGCACCGGCGCCTCGATCAGGTTGTCGATCACCTTGAGGTGCGGGAACAGGTTGAACTCCTGGAACACCATCTGCGCCCGCATCCGGATCTGCCGGATCTGCTCGCGGTGGTTCCGGTCGCGGGCGTGGAGCGGGTCTGCGTTGACGCGGACGCCGTCGACCTCCACCGCGCCGACGGTCGGCTCCTCCAGGAAGTTGATGCAGCGCAGGAGCGTGCTCTTGCCCGAGCCCGAGCGCCCGATGAGACAGATCGTCTCGCGCGGATAGACGTCCAGCGTCACGCCGCGGAGCACGTGGTTGGAGCCGAAGTACTTCTCGAGCGCGAGCGTGCGCACGATCGGCGTCGCGCCCGTCGGGGTGAGCGCGCCCGGCCTCGCCCACTCGTCGCGGACCGCGGCGTACGGGTCGGGTGTCGTGTTCGTCGTCATCCCGTCTCCCTCAGATCCGCCGGTCGCTCTCGGCCATCCGCTTCTCGAGGCGGTCCTGGACGAGCGACAGCATGATGGTCAGGCCCCAGTAGATTCCCGCCGCCACGATCAGCGTCTCGAGGCCCTTGAAGTGCGACTGCCCGATCCGCTGGGCCCGCCACAGGAGCTCGGGGACGCCGATCACGGAGACCAGCGACGAGTCCTTGACCATGGAGATGAACTCGTTGCCGATGGCCGGGGTGATGATGCGCACGGCCTGTGGCAGCACGATCCGCCGCATCCGGATCTGCGCCGGCATCCCCAGCGCCTGGGCTGCCTCGGTCTGGCCGCGCGGCACGGCCTGGATCCCGGCCCGGAAGGTCTCGGTCATGTACGCGCCGTAGTTGAAGGACAGCGCGAAGATCCCGAGGACCTCCTTGGGCACGTCGTTGACGAACGGCACGATCTGCGGCAGCGCGAGGTAGATGAACAGGATCTGGACGAGCAGCGGCGTGCCGCGGACCATCGACACGTAGAGCGTCGAGAGCGAGTACAGGATCGAGTTGCTGCTGAGGCGTCCCAGGGCCCCGAAGACGGCGAACACGATCGCGATCGCGATCGAGATCACGGCGACGTAGATCGTCGTCGTGACGCCACCGATGATGTACGGCGTCCACTCGCCCATGAACGCGAAGTCGATCTTCCCGCCCGCGACCAGGCCCAGGAGCGCACCGCCGATGACGACGAACCAGGTCGCGATGAAGATCAGTCGGAATCGGCGTCGCTGCCGTTGCCGCTGGTCTGCGATGGCCAGGACGATCGGGGGCGTTGCCGACGCGGGAACGCTGCCTCCGGGCGCGCCCAGCGCCCCGCTCGATGCCGTCACTCCGTCCTCCCTCGCCTAACGACAGCGGGGGCGCCCTCTCGGACGCCCCCGCTGGGGTTGATGCCTCGTGTCCCGTCAGCCGCCCGGCGCCACCGTCAGGTCGCTGCCGAACCACTTCTCGGAGAAGGTCTTCAGGGTCCCGTCGGATCGCATCGCGTCCAGGATCCCGTTGACCCGCTCGACCATGTCCGTCGCGTCCGGCCCGCTCTTGTCGAACGCCACGCCAAGCGGCTCGGAGTACACCGGGTCGCCGACCTTGACGAGCGGCAGCCCGTCCTTGACGGCGGCGTCGACCGTCGTCGAGGAGCTGAGCCAGCCCTCGAAGTCCTTGCGGCCG
Source organism: Candidatus Limnocylindrales bacterium (assembly GCA_036504355.1). Taxonomy (GTDB): domain Bacteria; phylum Chloroflexota; class Limnocylindria; order Limnocylindrales; family CSP1-4; genus CAIXZV01. The sequence continues at coordinate 8,787 of DASXVG010000140.1, read as the reverse complement.
GACTTCCACGTCTCGGCGCACAGCCGGTCCGTGCTGAGGGTCGTGACCTTCGAGCCCTCGGGCGGCTTGGTCGTCGGCGTATACGTCCCGAGATCGAGGGCACCGGTCATCCAGTCGTAGTACGTCGTCGCCTCGCCGACGCAGATGGTCTTCCCGGCGAGCCCCTCCAGGGTGGTGATCCCCGACGCCGTCGAGGCGGCCATCTGGGCGGGCGTGTAGTAGTACGGCTTGCTGAACGAGAGAACCTTCTCGCGCGGAGTCGTGATGGTCATCGAGCCCACGCTGAAGTCCCAGCGCTGGCCCCACGAGCCGGCCGTCAGGAGGTTCCAGTCCGGCGTCTCGAACGCGATCTTCACGCCGAGGCGCTTGGCGATCTCGGTCCCGACGTCGATGTCGAAGCCCTCGTAGGTCCCGTCGGACTTGAGCGACGACTGGGGCGGATACTGCGGGTCAGTCGACATCTTGATCGTGCCGGCCGTCAGGACCTTGTCGAGCAGGCCGCCGGCGATCGGTGCCGCGCTCGCGACCTCGCTGGGCGCCACGGACGCCGCGACGCTCGGTGCGGCCACGCTCGGCGCCGCCGCCGATGGTGCCGTGGTGGCCCCGCCACTGGAGCAGGCGGCCACGAGGACCGCGACGGCTCCGAGCAAGGGCAAGCGTCCACGCATGGACATCACTCCTCCTTCGCGTCCGCTCCCGGTACGTCGTGGGCCGGACCGCCCGATTATGCCGCGTCCGTCGCGTCGTGTCGGCAGGGCCGCATGGCCCCCTGTTGCCGATGCCGAACGGTCGCGTGGTCTTCGGCGGTGCGATGAACCCTTCGCTGGGCCGCGCCCGTGTTCGTTCATCTCGCTCCCTCCCCGTCCTGCGGCGGCTGCCCGGCGAGGATGCGCCGGAAGCCATCCTCGTCGACGACGGTGACCCCGAGGTCGGTCGCCTTCTGGAGCTTGGAGCCGGCTCCCGCACCCGCGACGAGATAGTCCGTCTTCTTCGACACCGAGCCTGCGGGCTTGCCGCCGGCGGCACGGACCGCGTCCTCCGCCTCCTCGCGGCTGAACCCCTCGAGCGTGCCCGTGACGACGAGCGTCTTCCCGGCGAGCGGCCCGGCCTCGTCCACCTCGCCGACGTCGCGCACGACGGGTCGCTCGGGCACGACGCCCGCGTCCACGAGCTCGCGGAGGGCATCGCGCGTCGCCTCGTCCTCGAACCAGGCGTGCATGGCCGTGCTCACCGACGGCCCGATCCCCGAGACCTCCTGGAGCGCCTCCGGCTCCTCGAAGGCCACGCGACGCAGCTCCGCCTCGACCGCCTCGAGCCACGGGTCCCGGTCGACGCCGGTTGCCGGGTCCGGGGCCGCCGGACCGTACGCGTCCGGGCGGACGCGGCGCGCGAGCCAGCGCGCGAGATCGACCGCGGTGGACTCGCCGACCTGCGGGATCCCCAGGCTGTTGAGCACCTTCGCGAGCGGCCGGCCGGTCCGCGCTCGCTGGATCGACGAGTGGAGGTTCTCGGCGCTCCTGCGCGCGAACCGCTCCAGGCCCTCGAGGTCCTCCACCGTCAGCCGGAAGAAGTCGGCGCGGCGGTGGACCATGCCGCGCTCGAGGAGCTGGGTGAGCACCGCCCAGCCCGCGCCCTCGATGTCCATGCCGCCGCGGCCCACGAAGTGCTGGTACGCCTGCGACAGCCGCGCCGGGCACACCGGGTTCGGGCAGTAGTGGCGGACCGCGCCCTCGTCCTGGACGACCGGCGTCCCGCACACGGGGCACGCGTCCGGGACGACGTACTCGCGGGCGTCGGCGGGTCGCTTCTCGAGGATCGGGCGGACGACCTCGGGGATGACGTCGCCGGCCTTCTGGAGCACCACCGTGTCGCCGATCCGGATGTCCTTGCGCCGGACCTCGTCGAGGTTGTGGAGCGTCGCCCGCGCCACGGTGGAGCCCGCGACCTTCGCCGGCACGAGGTGCGCCACCGGGGTCAGCGTCCCGGTGCGCCCCACGTACGGGACGATGTCCTCCACGACCGTCTCGACCTGCTCCGGCGGGAACTTGTACGCGATGGCCCAGCGCGGTGCGCGGCTGACCATCCCCAGGCGCCCCTGCTGGTCGAAGCGGTCCACCTTCACGACGACGCCGTCCGTCTCGTACGGGAGGCGGTGGCGCTCCTCGCGCCAGGTCTCCGTGAACGCGATGACGCCCTCGATGTCCAGCCCGGCCGATCGGTCGGGGTTGACCGGGAAGCCGAGCGCCTCGAGGCGAGCGAGCGCGGCGGACTGGCTGTCGACCGTCGACTCGTCCTCGACGAGCTGGTAGAGCCACGTCGTGAGCTGTCGGCTCGCGGTCACGCCCGGGTCCTTCTGGCGCAGCGAGCCCGCGCCGCTGTTGCGCGGGTTAGCGTACAGCGGCAGGCCCGCCTCGCCCCGCTCAGCGTTGATGCGCGCGAACTCCGCCTTGGGCATGAACACCTCGCCGCGCGCCTCGAGCGTCGCGGCCTCGGTGAGGCGGTCCGGGATCGCGCGGATCGTCCGCAGGTTCGGCGTGACGTCCTCGCCCGTCGAACCGTCGCCGCGCGTCGCGCCGAGGGTGAACCGGCCGCGCTCGTAGCGCAGGGAGACCGCGAGGCCGTCGATCTTGAGCTCCGCGACGTAGGTCAGGCCGTCTGCGGACTCCGGTGCCGCGGCGAGGCCCAGGCCCCGGCGGACGCGCGCGTCGAACGCGCGCAGCTCGTCGTGGCTGAACGCGTTCGAGAGCGAGAGCATCGGCCGCTGGTGGCGGACCTCGGGGAAGCGGCCACCCGCCGGCGTGCCGCCGACCTTCTGCGTGGGTGAGTCCGGCGTTACGAGCGCCGGGAACGCCGCCTCGAGCGCGACGAGCCGGCGGAACAGCTGGTCGTATTCCGCGTCGGACAGCTCCGGCGCATCCTCCTGGTAGTACAGGCGGTTCGCGCGGCGGATGACCTCGGCGAGCTCGAGGTGGCGGGCCTGGGCCGCCTCCTCGGTGAGGCTGGCGGCGTCCTCGACGAGCGAGGGGTCCACGGGGAGCGACTCGGTCACGCCCCGAGAATACGACCCTCACCCGCCAGGGTGCGTCAGGTTCGCGAACCCCGCGTTCCGTGCTGCCTCAGGCTCGAGCCCGGCCCACGTGCGCACGCGTGAGGTCTGCGGGGGTCGATACGCCCATCAGCGCCAGCCCGCGCTCCAGCTCCTCGCGCAGGATCTCGAATGCCCTGGCGACGCCGGGTTCGCCGGCGCAGGCAAGCGCCCACAGGAACGGCCTCGCCGTGAACACGGCCCGGGCCCCGAGCGCCAGCGCGATCAGCACGTCGGGCCCGCGGCGGACGCCGCCATCGAGGTAGATCTCGGCCCGGCCCTCGACCGCGTCCACGACCTCCTCGAGCACGTCGATGCCCGCCGCGACCCGGTCGAGCTGGCGGCCGCCGTGGTTCGAGACCCAGATCGCGTCGGCCCCGTGATCGACGGCCAGGCGGGCGTCCTCGGCCGTGAGGATGCCCTTGAGCACGAGCGGGAGCGGCGTCCAGGAGCGGATCTCCTCGAGCGAGTCCCACGTCAGGTCCACGCTCCGCATGTCCATCGTCTCGTCGAGGCGCCCGTTGGTCGTCCAGACGTCGCGTTTCGGGAGGTTGGCATACGCGTCCTCGCCCGGGTCGAAGCGCATCCGGAGGATCTCGTCGCGATACCCGAGCACCGGGAGGTCCACGGTGAGGCACAGGGCCTCGTAGCCGGCGGCCGCGGCCCGCTCGACGAGGCTGCGCGTCACCGACCGGTCGCGCTGGACGTAGAGCTGGAACCAGCGACGACCACCGGGGGCGGCCTCGGCCACGGCCTCGATCGTGTTGCTGGCGACCGTCGAGACCACCGTGATGGCGCCCGCCGCCGCCGCGCCCCGAGCCGTGGCGAGCTCGCCGTCGCGGTGCGCGAGGCCGTGCATCGCCGCGGGCGCGACGCCGATGGGCAGCGCCGCCGGGCGGCCGAGGATCGTCGTGGTGAGGTCGAGGGCCGGCACGTCCGTCAGGACGCGTGGGCGCAGTCGGAACGCGTCCCACGCGGCCCGCGTGTCGCGGAGCACATGCTCGTCGTAGGCGCCGCCCGCGTAGTACGCCCAGGCCGCGGGGTGGATCCGCTCCCGGGCCGGCGCCTCGAAGTCGCGCAGGCGGACGACCCGCTCGAGGTCGATGGACGGGGCGTCCGCTGGCAGGTAGTTGCGGCGCGAGCCGGGCTGCGTGGTCATCGCCGCAGCATAGTGGCGCGCGCAGCGAGCGGTCTCGACGCCTAGCCCGTCAGCTCGAGGTTCGCGAGGCTCGCGAGCATCGTCTTGCGCCCAACGCCCGGGTCCTTGAACGCGACCGAGACCTCCTCGTCGTCGCGGGTGAGCCTGGACGTGATCACGATCCCGTCGCCCCATTTCGCGTGGCGGATCCGGTCCCCGTCTCGATACCGCCGCTCGCCCGGCACGATCGGCCGCTGCGGCACCACGCCGCGCTCCCGCGGTCCGAGGCCCGCCCGGGCCCCGCCAGCCTCGCCGCCCGACGCGACGCCGCCCCCGGCCTCGTCCCACGCGGGCAGCCCGCCGCCCGGCGCGGGCACGGTCCCCTCCCCCCAGGGCTGGCGGCCGAGCGATCCTGACGGCGCCCCCGTCGCGTACGCCTCGCGCTTCGCGCCGAGGTCGCGGCTCGGGCGGAACGGCTCACCGGCGGCGGGTGCACCCGGACGACCCGACCCCTGGCGGTACGCCCCGCCGCCTGTCCGGATCCCGGCCCCGAATCGGGTTCCGCGCTCGCGGAACACGAGGTCCGGGTCGAGGTCGGAGCCCAGGTCGTCGCCGCGATGGAGCTGCGGCCCGACCATCAGCTCGGGCGGGATCTCGAGCAGGAACCGCGACGGGACGCTCATGCCGCCGCCACCCCAGGTGGCCCGCCGCCACGCATGGGACAGGAACAGCCGCTTCTTCGCCCGGGTGATCCCGACGTAGGCGAGGCGTCGCTCCTCCTCCAGCTCCTTCTCGTCGTCGAGCGCCCGGTTATGCGGGAACAGGCCCTCCTCCAGGCCCGCGATGAACACGACCGGGAACTCGAGGCCCTTGGCCGCGTGGAGGGTGATCAGCGTGACCGCGTCGGCCTCGCCCTCGTACGAGTCCTGGTCCGCGACGAGTGCGGTCTCCTCGAGCAGCCGGTCGAGCGCGTCCTCCGGAGAGAGATCGTCGTAACGCGTCGTGACGGCGCGCAGCTCGAGCAGGTTCGCCCAGCGGTCCTCGCCCTCCTCGGAGCCATCGGCCAGCATCGCCCGGTAGCCCGACGCCTCCAGCACCTCGTCCAGCAGCTCGGGGAGCGGCAGCATGCCGATCCGGGTCCGGAGCTTCGCGACGAGCGCCGCGAACTCGCCGAGCGAGGTCCGGATGCGCGGCCCGATCCCGTCGACCTCTCCGCGCGAGGCCGCGGCCACCGCCGCGAACACATTGTCCTCGTGGCGGACCGCGTACCGCCGGAGCGCCTCGACGCTCTTGTCGCCGATCCCGCGCGCCGGGACGTTGATGATCCGCTCGAAGCTCACGCCGTCCGTGTCCGAGCGCAGGACGCGCAGGTACGCGAGCGCGTCCTTGACCTCGCGCCGCTGGTAGAACCGGGTGCCGCCGACGAGCTGGTAGCGGATGCCGTAGCGGAGGAACGCCTCCTCGATGGCCCGGGACTGGGCGTTCATCCGGTACATCACGGCGACGTCCTTGGGCCGGAACCGGGTCGATTCGTCATCATCCGCACGGCGCGTCAGCCACGAGCCGCGGCCGCTCTGCCCGATGAGCCCCTCGACCTGGCGGCCGATCCACTCCGCCTCCTCGTCCTCGTTGAACGCCTCGAAGCGCTGGATCGGCACGCCGCCCTGGTTCTCGGTCCACAGCTTCTTGTCCGTGCGTCGCTCGTTGCGCGAGACGACGGCGTGCGCCGCATCGAGGATGAGCTGGGTGGAGCGGTAGTTCTGCTCGAGCTTGACGACCGTGGCCTCGGGGTAGTCGCGCTCGAAGTCGAGGATGTTCTGGACGTTCGCGCCGCGCCAGCCGTAGATCGACTGGTCGTCGTCACCCACCACGCACAGGTTGCGATGGGCGGCGGCCAGTGCCCGGACCCACAGGTACTGCGGCCGGTTCGTGTCCTGGTACTCGTCGACGTGGAGGTATTGCCAACGCTGCTGGTACTTGGCCAGCACCTCAGGCGCCTCGTCGAACAGGACGACGGCCTTGAGCAGCAGGTCGTCGAAGTCGAGGGCGTGGGCCGCCGTCAGGCGCTCCCGGTATCGCTTCGCCAGGCGGGCGATCGTTCGCTCGCGGTGATTGACGGCGTTCTCGGCGAGGAAGGTCTCATCGAGCATCTCGTTCTTGGCCCGACTGATCGCGCCGAGGATCGCGGCGGGGCGGAACTCGCCGGTCGCGGGCAGGTCCTCCTCGGCGAGGATCCGCTTCATCAGCTGCTGCTGGTCGTCCGTGTCGTAGATCACGAACCGGCGGTCGAGGCCGATGGCCTCGCCCTCGCGCCGCAGGACCCGCGCGCACAGGGCGTGGAACGTGCCCGCCTCGACGTCCTTGCCGACGTCGCCGGTCAGGTGGGCGATCCGTTCCCGGAGCTCGCCCGCGGCGCGGTTCGTGAACGTGACCGCGAGGATCCGGTGCGGCCGGACCGCCTTGACCCCGATGAGGTACGCGATGCGGTGGGCGACGACGCGCGTCTTGCCCGAGCCGGCGCCGGCGAGGATGAGCAGCGGGCCCTCGGTCGTGGACACCGCCCGGGCCTGCTCCGGGTTCATCCGCGAGAGGATCTCCTCGCCGCGGGCCTGCCGCCGGGCCTCGATCGCCTTCGCGACGTCCTCGGGTGCAAGCGCGGGGCCGGCGTCCGCCGCGGCGGGCTCGACGGGGAGCTCGCGCAGCCAGTCGGGCTCCTCGGGGAGCGCGGCAGGTTCGGCGGCCGTCACCTCGTCGGGGGTGGCGACGGGGCCTTCGTCCGCCGGCCCGAGGTCCAGCCAGGTGCCCTGCCCCTGCGGCTCGGCCTTGCGCGTGCGGGGACGCTTGGCCGGGCGGTCGGGAGGGGTGGGACTCACCCCGCCATTCTAGGTTGCGCGGTTCATCCGGGCGTCAGCGCGGGCTCGTTCAGGCGCCGGCGGATGGCTCTGCGATGGTGATTGCCGGGTCGTCCCAGTGGCTCGCGTCGAGCACGAGGTGGATGGCGACGGTGCCGTCGTCGCTCACCGCGTCGATGACGAGGTGCGCGGGCCGCAGCGTCTCGACGTCCGTGTCGAGCGTCATCGTCGTGCTGACGCTGGGGAGCGTCGCCGCCTGGTCGGTCGGCAGCATCGCGCGCAGGATGAGCGCGGGGTCGGTGCCGGCGTCGAGGGTCACCCGGTGGCAGCGGCCGCTCCCGGACGCGCACGTCACGTCCTCGAGCGTGGGCGCGATCCCCGGCGAGGCGAGGTAGGACCGGAGCCGGTCCACGAGCGAGAGCGGGTTGATGTCGACGCCCGCCTGGGCCGAGGCGCCACCGAGCGAGGCCCGCTGCCAGGGGTCGTCCGGACCTGTGCGGTACCAGACGCCGTCCCAGACGGAGATCGCGGCAACGTCGACGCCGAGGCCCGGGCTGGTGAGCGTCGTCGAGGTCTTTGCGTCCTTGGGGCGCAGGTCGCCCGCGACGATCGACCCGTCGAGCGAGACCGTGGTCTCGTCGCGCTCGACGAGGCTGCCGGGGATCGTCCCCGAGAGCGTGCCCTCCAGGTGGACGGCCTGGGCGTCGATGACGGCCTGCAGCGAGCGCGCGACCATCTCCTTGGGATCGGTGACCTGGGACGGCGGCGGGGTCGCCCCCAACGGCCCGAAGCCGAGCGCCGTGCCGCCGATCACGAGCACCAGCACCACCAGGATTGCGGCGCTGATGAGCGGCAGCGGACCTCGGTTCCCCATGTGCGGGCGTTCTCCTCCCCGGCCGCGGGCTGCGGCGCGTCGGCCGCAAGGCTGCCCGGTGCGGCCGGATCGGTCAAACGGAGAGCGGGTCTCCGCGTGGCTTGCCTTGGGCCGCCGCGCCCGAACCACGCTCGGCTGATGGATCGCGTTGCGCTCCAACCCGAGGCCGGAACCGCCGTCTGGAACACGGGATGTTCCAAGGGAGGGTGATCACCGGCGGTTGGAACGTGCCGCGTTCCAGATGACGGCTGCGAGCGCCAATTGGAACGGCGGGCGATCCGCGGGCGTCGCGCGACGGGGAGGCCGCACGACACGAAGAAGCCCCCGGGGCCGATGGCCTCCGGGGGCTCGTCTGTGCGAAGTGAGCGGACTAGAAGTCCATGCCCCCGCCGTGGTCGTGGCCGCCACCGGCCCCGGCCTGCTCCTTGGCCGGGATGTCGGTCACGAGCGTCTCCGTCGTGAGGACCATCGCGGCGATGGAGGCGGCGTTCTGGAGCGCGGACCGGGTCACCTTGGCCGCGTCGACGATGCCGCGATCGAACAGGTTGCCGTACTCGCCCTTGAGCGCGTCGTAACCCTCGCCGATCGGGAGGCCGCGGACCGCATTGACCACGACCTCGCCCGAGGCGCCGGCGTTGTCGGCGATCTGGCGAGCCGGGGCCTCGAGGGCCTTGCGGACGATGTCCACGCCGACCTGCTCGTCGCCTTCCAGCTTGAGCTTGTCGAGCGCGGGGATGGCCTGGAGGAGCGTGGTGCCGCCGCCGGCGACGAGGCCCTCCTCGACGGCCGCACGGGTCGTCGAGAGCGCATCCTCGATGCGGTGCTTCTTCTCCTTGAG
>DASXVG010000139.1:0-6411 GCA_036504355.1 Candidatus Limnocylindrales bacterium | reverse complement strand
GCACCGCGAGCCCGCACCAGTCGCGACCCGATGGGCCGGTGAACCGCCGGCCCATCGCCATCGCATCAGCACCTGATCCACCCGCCACACGCAGCGCCCCAGAGGTCGGAACCACCCCGCTCATGGCAGACCAGATCCGCGTCCTCATCGTCGACGACATCCCGGAGACCCGCGATCACCTCGCGAAGCTGCTCGGCTTCGAGACGGACATCGAGGTCGTGGGTGCCGCCGCGTCCGGACGCGAAGCGATCCAGATGGCCCAGGCGATGACGCCGGACGTCGTCCTGATGGACATCAACATGCCGGACATGGACGGCATCTCGGCGACGGAGCGCCTGTCCGCCGAGGTCCCGACCGCCGCCGTGGTGATGATGTCCGTCCAGGGCGAGGCCGACTATCTCCGCCGCTCGATGCTCGCCGGCGCGCGGGAGTTCCTCGTCAAGCCGTTCTCCTCGGACGAGCTGACGGCATCCATCCGACAGGTCTACACGCGGGAGCGCGAGAAGCTCTCCCGGATCGCGGTCCAGCCGGCGGTGAACCCCTCCACGCCCGCAGCCCCGAAGCCCGCCGGCAGCGAGCGCGAGGACGGCGAGCCGGGACGCGTCGTCGCGGTCTTCGGGCCGAAGGGCGGCGTGGGCCGCACCACGCTCGCCGTGAACCTCGCGGTCGCCGCCGCCACGGAGCTGGGCCAGAAGACGTGTCTCGTCGACGCGTCCTTCCAGTTCGGCGACGTGGGCGTCCTGCTCAACCTCAACCCCAAGAACAAGTCCATCGCGGACCTCATCGGGGAGCTGGAGCAGGGCGAGCCGGAGTCCATCGACACCTTCGTCATCAACCACTCCGCGGGCATCAAGGTGCTCCTCGCGCCGCCCAGCCCGGAGATGGCCGAACTCATCACGCCCACGGGCGCGAAGCGCATGATCGAGGCGCTGCGCAAGACCAACGACCTCGTGGTCGTGGACTGCATGTCCTCGTTCAACGACACCACCCTCGCCATCCTCGATCTCGCCGACACCGTCCTCACGATGCTGTCGCTCGAGATCACGTCGATCAAGAACATCCGCCTCTTCCTCGAGGTGGCGGAACAGCTGGGGTACGGGTCGGACAAGGTCCGCCTCGTCCTCAATCGCGCCGATTCGTCGCTGGGCATCCGCGTCGCCGACGTGGAGCACTCGATCGGGCGGCGCGTGGACCATACGATCGTCTCGGACGGTCGCAGCGTCGTGTACGCCCTCAACCGGGGCGTGCCGTTCTTCCTGAGCAACCGGGAGGCGCAGGTGTCCCAGGACGTCCTGCGGCTCGCACAGGCGGTCGTGGGGAACAACCCGGCGGAAGTCGGGCTGGACACCAAGAAGGCCGGCCAGAAGAAGTCCCTGTTCGCGTGGCGATGACGCGGCAGACTGTGCCAGGGCCGTACGCGGCCGAAGGGGTGTAAGCGATGTCCCTGTTGAAGCGGATCGAAAGCGCCCGTCCCGGCGCGGGGCCGGAGGGATCGAACCTTCCCGCGCCCACTGGGGGCGGGGCCGGGGCGCAGCCGCCGGCGCAGACCACGGGCCAGCGGCTCGGCGCGTCGGCGCCGGTGCGGGAGTCGTTCCGGGACGTCAAGTTCCGGATCCAGACCCGGGTGATCCAGGATCTCGACCCGAAGCTCGACCTGTCGAACCAGGTCGAGGTCAGGCGCCAGATCGAGGAGATCTTCGGCAAGGTCATCGACGAGGAGGGCCTGGCCCTCACGCGCGCGGAACGCGTGCGCATGCTCGAGCAGATCACCGACGAGATCATCGGCCTGGGCCCGTTGGAGCCGCTCCTCCGTGACGAGTCCATCACCGAGGTCATGGTCAACGGGCCGCGCCAGGTCTACATCGAGCGGTCGGGCAAGCTGGAGCTGACCAACGTCGTGTTCCAGAACGACGACCACGTCATGCGGATCATCGACCGGATCATCGCTCCGATCGGCCGCCGCGTCGACGAGTCGAGCCCGATGGTCGACGCGCGTCTCACCGACGGCTCGCGCGTCAATGCCATCATCCCGCCGCTGTCCCTCGTGGGCCCCGTCATCACGATCCGGAAGTTCTCCGCCTCCCCCTTCACGGTGGACGACCTGGTCCGCTTCGGGACCGCGACCCCGGACATGTTCGAGTTCCTCCGCGCCGGCGTGGAGGCCCGTCTCAACATCTTCGTCTCCGGCGGCACGGGCTCCGGCAAGACGACGACCCTGAACGTGCTCTCCTCGTTCATCCCGAACGACGAGCGCATCGTGACGATCGAGGACGCGGCCGAGCTCCAGCTTCGCCAGGAGCACGTGGTGACGCTCGAGTCCCGCCCGCCCAACATCGAGGGCAAGGGCCAGATCCCGATCCGCGAGCTCGTCCGCAACTCGCTGCGCATGCGGCCCGATCGGATCATCGTCGGCGAGTGCCGCGCAGGCGAGGCGCTGGACATGCTCCAGGCCATGAACACGGGCCACGACGGCTCGATGTCCACCGGCCACGCCAACAGCCCCCGCGACATGCTCTCCCGCCTCGAGACGATGGTGCTGATGGCCGGCGTCGACCTCCCGGTCCGCGCCATCCGGGAGCAGATCGCCTCCGCCGTGGACATCATCGTCCAGCAGTCCCGCCTCAAGGACGGGTCCCGCCGGATCGTGAACATCACGGAGGTCCAGGGCATGGAGGGCGACGTCATCGTCATGCAGGACGTGTTCGTGTTCGAGCAGACGGGCGTCGTCGAAGGCAAGATCCAGGGCCGCCTCAAGCCGACCGGCATCCGGCCCAAGTTCGTCGAGAAGTTCGAGGTCCAGGGCATCCACCTGCCGCCGGGCCTGTTCGGCTTCAGCTACTAGCCGGGACGGGGAGACCAGCTCGTGGACACCATGACCATCGCCATCGCCGGCGTCGCGGCCCTTGCGATCCTGCTGATCGCCGTGGGCGTCGCGATGTCCGGGGGCGGCTCGGACGTCAACGCGCGACTCGCGCGCTATGCGTCGACCCAGCAGGAGAAGCCGGCGGCGTCCGGCGGCTCGAGCGGGCTGGCCCAGGCGCTGCAGTCGAGCGAGGCGCTCGCCCAGCTGAACAAGGTCGTCGAGCAGCGCGACTTCGGCGCGAACCTCGCCCGCGACATCGCACGCGCCGACCTGCGCCTCAAGCCCAGCGAGTACCTCGCCATCTGGGCGGCCTGCATCGTCGGAGTGCCGCTGCTCATGATCGTGCTGTCCGTGGCGCTGCCGAGCCTGCGCAACCCGCTGTTCCTGCTGTTCGGCACGGTGATCGGGTTCTTCCTGCCCCGCCTCTGGCTGGGCCGCCGCAAGAGTGGCCGCCTCAAGTCGTTCAACAAGCAGCTGCCGGACACGATCACGCTGATCGCGAACGCGCTGCGCGCCGGCTCCTCGTTCCTCCAGGCGATCGAGCTCGTGGTGCGCGAGTCGCGGCCGCCGATCTCGACGGAGTTCGGGCGCGTCATCCGCGAGGTCAACCTGGGCCTCTCGTTCGACGTGGCGCTGGAGAACATGGTCCGCCGCGTCCGCTCCGACGACCTGGAGCTGATGGCCACCGCCATCGCGATCCAGCACACGGTCGGCGGCAACCTCGCCGAGATCCTCGACTCGATCGCGTTCACCATCCGCGAGCGGGTCCGGATCAAGGGCGAGATCCAGACGCTCACCGCCCAGCAGCGGCTGTCCGGGTACGTCGTCGGCTTCCTGCCGATCGCGCTCGCCGGCTTCCTGTTCATCGCCGCACCCGGCTTCATGTCCCCCATGTTCGATCCTCGGGCGTCCATCCTCGGCCTCCCGGCCGGCGTGGTCATCCTGTGCATCGGCGGGTTCGCGATGTTCATGGGCTTCATGTTCATCCGCAAGATCGTCGACATCGAGGTCTAGCCGATGGACCCCATTGCCCTCGTCGTCGCGCTCGTCGCGGCCGGCGCCATCCTCCTGATCGTCCTCGGGCTCGCGGGCAACTCGCCCGTGGACCCGGTCCAGGCCCGGCTGACCCAGCTCGGGTCGATGCAGGCCAAGAACCTCGAGGAGCTCGAGCTCCAGCAGCCGCTCCTCGACCGCACGCTGCGCCCGCTCATGGGCCGGCTGTCGAGCTCCGTGTCGCGCGTCGCCTCGACGTCGTTCACCCAGCAGACGGAGAAGCGGCTCGCCCTCGCCGGCAACCCCGGCAACATGCGGGTCGCGGACTGGCTGGGCATCAAGGCCGTCGGCGCCCTCGTCGGCGCCGGCATCTTCTTCCTGCTGTTCGTGTTCCCGGGCGTCATCGGCTTCGTCCCGTTCCCGGTGAACATCATCATGATCCCGGTCGGCCTCATGTTCGGCTACACGATCCCCGAGTTCTGGCTCGGCGGCCGCGTCCGCAAGCGCCAGAAGCTCATCCTGCTCCAGATCCCGGACGCCCTCGACCTGCTGACGATCTCCGTCCGCGCGGGCCTCGGCTTCGACGGGGCACTGGGCAAGGTCGTCGAGAAGCTCAAGGGACCGCTGACGGAGGAGTTCCGCCGGGCGCTCGCGGAGATCCGCGTGGGCAAGCCGCGCCGTGACGCGCTGCGCGACATCGTCCCCCGCACCGAGGTGCCCGCCCTCACGAACTTCATCGGCGCAATCATCCAGGCCGAGCAGCTGGGTGTCTCGATCTCCAAGGTCCTCCAGGTCCAGTCCGAGCAGCTGCGGATCGAGCGCCGCCAGCGCGCCGAGGAGATGGCGGCCAAGGCGCCGATCAAGATGCTGTTCCCGCTGGTCGGGTGCATCTTCCCGTCGCTGTTCATCGTCATCCTCGGACCCGCGATCATCCTGATCATGATCAACCTGGGCAACGGCGTCCCCGGCCAGTAACGGCGTGCCTTCAGCCGCACGCGGCGTCGCGCGCAACCTCGACCGCGCCGCGGTCCTCGCCGAGCGGCTGGAGACGGCCGGCTCGCTGTGGGCCAAGTTCATGGGCCTGATGGGCCGTCCCTCGCTCGGCGCCGGGGACGGTCTCTGGCTGCCCGCGAGCAACGGGATCCACATGATGTTCATGCGCTTCCCGATCGACGCCGTGTTCGTGTCGAAGCCGGGGCCCGACGGGGTCCGAGCTGTCCGGTCCGTGCACCGGGGGCTGCGCGCGTGGACCGGGCTCGTGCCCCTGGTGCGGGGCGCGGACGGGGTGCTGGAGCTGCCGGTCGGCACGATCGAGGCCACCGGGACGGCCGTCGGCGATCGGGTGGAGATCCGCGAGGGCCGGTAGCCGTCGTCGAGGAACGCCGCTGTCCGTCGGGCTACCGGCCGAAGAACCGCATCAGGTCCGGGAAGTCGTCGGTCAGGGGCGTGTCGCCCGGACGTGCCGCCACCCACTCGCGTGCCTCGAGGGCCGCGACCGTGGTGCCATCGCGCGTCGCGACGAGCCAGTCCGAGAGGCTGGCGCCCGCCCGCGCTTCCGCGCCGCTCGGGACGTACTGGCGCTCGCGCACCGTGTAGCCGAGCTCGTGCAGCGCGCCGGCGATCGGGGGTTCCAGGTCGTAGTACCGGTTCGAGATGTGGACGGCAATGATGCCATTGGCCCTGAGCGCGCGATCGGCGTCGGCAAAGGCCTCTCGGGTGATCAGGTGGGCGGGCACCGCGTCCGAGGTGAAGGCATCCATCACCAGCAGGTCGATACCATCCGTCGGCTCGGCCGCAATGAGGAGGCGCCCATCACCGATCGCGACGCGGGGGGAGGGCGTGATGGACGACAGGTAGGTGAACAGGGACTTGTCCTCGGCGACGCGCACCACGAGCGGGTCGATCTCGAAGAACGCCGTGTCGTCTGCCGGGCGCGCATACGCCGCGATCGAGCCCGCGCCGAGCCCGACGACGCGCACGGTGCCCGGTGGGCGCAGCGCCCAGGCAGCGAACAGGTCCCCGACCGGGCCGGAACGCGCGTAGTACGAGCCGGGGTCCGTTCGCCGGGCGGGGTCCACGGCCATCCGTCCATGCACCGTCGTGCCATGCATGAGGACGACCTCCTCGGGGCCGCGGAGCACCTCCACAACCCCGAAGAAGCTCCTGTCGCGGAACGCGGCGGCCGGCGAGAGGACGAAGGTCGCGAGCACGAGCACCGCGGCCGTCGTGAGCGCGAGAAACCGGCCGGCGCCCCCGAGCAGCAGGACGAGACCACCCACCAGGATCCAACGCGCCGCGGCCTCGAGGCCGATGCCGCCGTTCGCCGTCATGGCCAGCAGCAGCGGGAGGACCACGAAGAGATACGGCCCGAGCCGCCCCCGCCACCCCCTGAGCATGGCGCGGATCGGTCGCACGCGAGGTTGAGGCGGCGCCGTGAGCGCGAGGGCGACGAGTGCCGCGACGATCACGATCGGCAGCTCCCACACGCCCTTGAACACGAGCGGTGCCACGACGGCGACGAACACGCCGCCGATCGCGCCGCCCGTGGACAGCAG
>DASXVG010000138.1:0-36091 GCA_036504355.1 Candidatus Limnocylindrales bacterium | reverse complement strand
CACTCGCCGTCCACTGGCTGGGTCGCGTCCCGTACCGCGATGCGTGGGACCTCCAGAAGCGGCTCGCCGCCGCGCGCGGCGCGGGTGCGATCGGCGACCAGCTGCTGCTCCTCGAGCACCCAGCCGTGCTCACGCTCGGGCGCCAGGCGGACGATACGCACGTGCTCGCCCCGGCCCCCCTGCTCCGGGCGCGCGGGATCGAGCTCCTGCGTGTCGAGCGTGGCGGCGAGGTCACGTATCACGGCCCGGGTCAGCTCGTGGCGTACCCGATCCTGCACCTCGCGGACCGCGGGCTCCTGCTCCGGCCGTACGTCCGCGCGCTCGAGGCTGCGCTCGCCGCGACGTGCGCGCAGTTCGGCGTGACCGCGGGCCGCCGAGACGGGCACCCGGGTTGCTGGGTGGATCCCGCCGGGCCGCGGCCGCGCAAGATCGGCGCCCTGGGGATCCGGGTGGAGCGGGGGGTCGCGTACCACGGCATCGCCCTCAACGTGGACGTGTCGCTCGCCGACTTCGACCTCATCGACCCGTGCGGGATGCCGGGTCTCGCCTCCACGTCGATCGCCGCCGAGCTCGGGCGTCGCGACGAGGTGCCGTCCCTCGAGCGTGTCGCGGAGGTCGCCCGTGCCTTCGCCCGGGCGCTCGCCCGCGAGCTCGGCGATCCCCCGCTGGCGGGGTTGCTGCCGCCTGCCGCAGACCCGACCGCCGGTCGAGCCGCGCTCGAGCGGCTCCTCGCCGTCGCCGACGCGTGACGACCCACGCCGCCGTGACCGCCCGATGAGCCAGGGCCTGTTCGAGCTGCGCAAGGACGCGATCACCGGCTGGTGGGTCGCCACCGTCGTCGACCGCACCTTCGACCGCGAGCGGTTCGCGCTGACCGCGGCGCAGATCGACGACCGCGGCGACTGCTTCAACTGCCGGATCCCGCCGGGCACCGGCATCCGCCTGCGGACGCTCAAGGACTTCGCGTTCAGCGTCGCCGGGACCGAGGAGGAGGCGCGCGCGCGCGAGGGGCAAGTCGCCCAGGTGACGATCGCCGACGCCCGGGCCGCCGGCGCGTGGAGCACGGTCGTCGCGCCACCGGGTGAGCACCGGCCGCTCCACTCGGTGGGCAGTGCCGTCATCGAGGGATTGCTGCAGCGCAGCCGCGACCAGATCGTGATCGCTCGCCAGGCCGACCGGACCCAGCACCTGCAGGTGGTCCAGAACTGGGGCGCCCAGGCGGGTGCCCGCACGAACCACCTGTGCTTCGACCTCTACGATCTCCCGCAGATCCCGCACCGGATCGCGGAGGAGCTCGGCGGTGCCGCGCGCTACCTCATCCGCGAGGGCGAGTGCCCGTACTGCCGTCTCGTCCGCGAGGAGGTCCGGCGGCCCGACCACCTGCTCTACGAGGACGACCACGCGGTCGCGTTCGCCCCGTACGCGAGCCGCTCCCCGTTCGAGGTGTGGGTCGTCCCGCGCCAGCACGACGCGGACTTCGCCCGTGCCTCGGACCGCGACATCGCCGCGACGGGGGAGGCGCTCCGCCAGGTCCTGGGGCGGCTCGCCGCGAGCCTCGACAACCCGCCCTACAACCTCGTCCTGCACACCGCGCCGCTCAAGGAACAGGTCGACGCGACCTACCATTGGCACTGGGAGATCCACCCCCGGTTGCGGGAGATTGCGGGTCTCGAGCTGGGGACCGGACTGCCCGTCAACCCGGTCTCTCCCGAGGACGCGGTCGAGGAGCTCCGCAACGGCACTGCGGGGGACGGACCGCCGGAGCACCCGCGGCGGTGACTGCTGCGGGGGGAGGAGGCCGTCACACGATGCACGCGGGCATCGTCACAGCGGCCTGGAGCACACGGCTCCGGATCGGGGGGGCACACCGATCGTCAGCGGAGCACTCGTGGTCGCCGATCCGTTCCAGCTCGAACAGCAGCGTCACCTTCCCGCCGGGCTCTCCGTGAGCGCGGGCTGGGACCGCGACGAGGCGTACCGCTTCGTCGAGGAGCTGTTCGGCAAGCACCAGCACGAGATCTACGCCTACCTCCTGCGCATGCTGCGTGATCCGGAGCTCGCCGCCGACCTCACCCAGGACGCGTTCGTCAAGGCCTATCGCGCCTACGACCACCTCGAGAAGCCCGAGAACGCCCGCGCGTGGCTGTACCAGATCGCCCACCGGGTCGCGCTCGACAACCTTCGGCGCAACAGGATCGTCCGGTTCGTGCCCCTCGTCGGCGAGGCGCGCAGCACGGCCCCGTCCGCGGAGCACCTCGTGATGGACGCGCGGCTCTCCGGCGAGCTGCAGCGGGCACTCGAGCGGATCCCGGTGCGCCAACGGACCGCCCTCCTCCTCGCCGAGCTCCATGACATGACCGGCCTCGAGCTGGCCGCCGCGATGGGCGTGTCCCACGTCGCCGCCCGGGCGCTGCTGACCCGGGCTCGCGAGAGCCTCCGCCAGGCGCTTGCCGAGGAGACCCGAGGGCTCGACGAGCACGGGGCGGGCGCATGAACGGCCCCCGGGCCGTGGGCCTGCCGGGCCGCGATCACGAGCGTGCCCGCGAGCTCGCCGCCGCACGGCCCGACGGCTTCCTGGTCCCCGCCGAGATCGCGTGGCTCGACGGCCACCTCGCGGCCTGCGAAGACTGCCGGAGCATCGCGGCGCAGTACGCCTCCCAGCGGTCGCTGTTCGACGTCGCTCGCGGGGTCTACCCCGAGACGCCGCGCGACCTGTGGGCGCGGACCGCCGCCGTGATCGAGGCCGGTCTCCCGGGCAACCGGCGTCGCTTCGGCCGGCCGAGCCTGGCCTACGCGCCGCTCGCCGGCGCGCTCGTCGTGGCCATCGCGGTCGGGGCGGGCCTCCTCAACGGGGTGCCGCCGGAGGACAGCACGAGCAAGGGCGAGGAGCCCGACGCCACGCCCTTCGCGCTCACCGCGGGGCAGGTCCAGGTGGTGAGTCGTGGCGAGGACGGAGCGCTCCAGCTGCGTCTCCAGGCCGTGGACGAGGTCTGCCCTGTCGCGGCGGACGCGTGTCGCCTCAACCCCACGCCCCGGCGCACGACGACCGAGCTCCAGACGACCGCGAGCGCCTGGGACGCGATCATCTCGCCCGACGAGGAGCAGGTCGTGGTCGTGGAGCGCGGTGACGGTCCGCAGGGCGTGTACGTGCTCAACGTGACCGATCCGCAGCTCGCGCCCGTGCCGACCGACGCCACGTCGACATCGCCCGTTCCCGCGTCGGGCGCCCCGGCGTCGGGCAACCCCGGCGGGCCCCCGAGCCAGCCGCCGGCGACCGCCTCCACCGAGCCCAGCACGCCGCCGGACGAGAGCCCGACGACGACAGCCAGCGGGGCGCCGACCGAGAGCGCGGCGTCGTCCGACGCGCCGTCCACGGAACCCGCGTCGCCCACGGACACCGCCTCCACGGCGCCCCCGAGCGTGTCCCCCTCCACCGGCGCGACTCCCGAGCCCACTCCGTCGGTCGAGGTGACGCCGCTCCCGGATGGTGCGATGGAGATCGCGAGCAACGTCGCCATCGTGGGCAACACCGCCGCCTATTCCCCGGACGGCGCGCGATTCGCGTTCACCGCCCGCCCCATCGACGGCAGTGCGGGTCCCGACGTGTTCGTGTGGACCGTCGGGGACCCGAGGGCGCTCGCCGTCACCACCGACCATGCCTCGCTGTTCGCGGGCTGGCTGGGCGCCGACGCGCTCGTGAGCCGGGTCACCGGCGGGAACCCCCGCACCGTGATCCTCGCGCTGAAGACGGGTGACGAGACCCCGGCCCACGACGGCGCGATGTGGCGCCCGGCCGTCGGCCCCGACGCCACCACCGGCGTGTGGTGGGAGGGCACCGTCGCCAGGACCGCGAACGGCCTCGGCTGGACGCCCGCCGAGGGTCGCCTCGTCCTGGAGCCGTGGCCTGCGGGCGATGACGAGCCACAGGTCCTCGCGACGACCGGGTTGACGGACTGGCAGGCCGAGTGGGACGCCAAGGGCAGGCTGCTCGCCGTGTGGACATCGACGGCCGCCCCCGGCAAGCCCGGCGTCCTGAGCCTGTACGCCGTTGACCCGAAGACGGGCCGCGCCGACCTCGCCAACCCGAAGCTTGACCGGGCGCCTGCCTACGCGGGCTTCTCCATCCGGAAGGGCCGCCTGACCTGGTCCGCGCCCGCCGACGGCGGCGACCGGACGGTGCAGGTCCTCGCCTGGAAGGGAGACACGTTCGGCCGTCTGGAGATCCTCGCCGGCGACGGCACCACCGTCGTCCGCTGAGCACGGATCGGGCGGAATGGCCCCGCGTGGGGTAGGCTGCGCACCGATGCGACGCAGATCGGTCGTCGCGATCGCGGCGCTCATCGCCGCGTTCGCGCTCGCCGGAGTGCCCGCGCCGGCGGGCTCGAGGACACCCTCGACCGCGGCGGCGCCCGCCCCCGTGGCCTTCTCGAACGTGACCGTCCCCGCGGACCCCCAGGCGCGCGGCGGCGAGGGCTTGGCCGACGCCGTGATGCGCTCCGAGGGCTACCTCGACCCAGCCACCGCACTCGGCGAGCCGGGCGTCGCGGTCGCCCTCCCGTCCTCGCGGCCGCGCGCCGACCAGCCCCCGGGACCCTCCGGCGAGGCGTGGAAGGCCCCGCGGCAGACCCTCCACGG
This sequence comes from Candidatus Limnocylindrales bacterium, assembly GCA_036504355.1. Classification (GTDB taxonomy): domain Bacteria; phylum Chloroflexota; class Limnocylindria; order Limnocylindrales; family CSP1-4; genus CAIXZV01. The sequence goes on along the minus strand of DASXVG010000138.1, from coordinate 31,456 downwards.
CCAGGCGACGTTCTACGACAATGGGACCACCGCCATGCGCCTGCCGCGCGGGACGGTCGTGCGCATCTGCGGCGGCGGGGGTTGCATCGAACGGGTCGTCAACGACTACGGGCCGCAGAAGCAGAGCCGCGTCGTGGACCTGTACCGGCCGGACTTCTTCGCAATCTGCGGCTGCGGGTCGTGGTCTGGCGTCACCACCGTCACCGTCTACGTCTACTGATCCACGCCCGATCCACGGGCCGGCCGACCGTCGGGCGCGCTAGACTTGACCCCGATTTCCGTGCCGGTCCCGCGAGGCCGGGTGGCCCCGTGAGGCCGGGAAGGAGGAGCGACTCCGTGCACCGCCGATGGTGGAGCCGATGACCGGCCGCCGGATCATGGCCGCCGAGGACGTCCGCCGTGCGGTCATCCGCATCTCGCACGAGATCGTGGAGAAGCAGGCGGGGACCGACGGGCTGGTCCTGATCGGGATCCAGCGCCGTGGCGTCCCCCTCGCCCACCGGATCGCCGACGCGATCCGCGAGCACGAGGGCGTGACGATCCCGGTCGGGGCGCTCGACATCACCTTCTACCGCGACGACCTGTCGCTCATCGCGCAGCAGCCGGTGGTCAAGGGAACCGCGATCCCGTTCGACCTCAACGGCGCGACGGTGATCCTCGTGGACGACGTCCTGTACACGGGCCGCACGATCCGGTCCGCCATGGACGCCCTGATCGACTTCGGCCGGCCACGCGCGATCCGGCTCGCCGTCCTGGTCGACCGCGGCCACCGCGAGCTGCCGATCCGGGCGGACCACGTCGGCAAGAACGTCCCGACGTCACGCGAGGAGCTTGTCAAGGTCCTGCTCGAGGAGACCGACGGCGAGGACGCCGTCGAGATCGCGCGCATCCCCGCTGCCGAGCCCGCGGGCGGGTCCCGCGCATGACGGCGGGGATCGACCGACCCGGGGCGGCGCCCGCTGACCTCCCGGTGTCCGGGCCCGGCGGTGGCGCCGCCGTCCCTGCGGTCGATGCCCCGCCGGAGACCCAGGCGGTCTCGTGGCGTCACCGCCACCTGCTCGACGTGGACACGCTCACGCGCCCCGAGCTGGAGCTCATCATGGGCACGACCGACGCGATGACCGAGGTGCTCGCCCGGCCGATCCCGAAGGTGCCCGCGCTGCGCGGGACCGCGGTGACGATCCTGTTCTACGAGGCCTCGACGCGGACCCGCGTCTCGTTCGAGGTCGCGGCGAAGAACCTGTCCGCGGACGTCGTCAACATCGCGGCCGCCTCCTCGTCCGTGTCCAAGGGCGAGAGCCTCGTGGACACCGTGCGCACGATCGAGGCGCTGGGCGCCGACATGCTGGTGATGCGTCACTCGGCCTCGGGCGCGCCGTATCTCGCGGCGGACGTGTTCGGCGGCTCCGTCCTCAACGGCGGCGATGGCTGGCACGCGCACCCGTCGCAGGCGCTCCTCGACCTGTACACGCTGCGGTCGAGGCTGCCGGGTGGCTCGCTCGACGGGCGCAAGGTCGTGATCCTCGGGGACGCGCTCCACTCGCGGGTCGCGCGCTCGAACATCTGGACGCTCACGGCGATGGGTGCGGACCTCTGGATCTGCGGCCCATCGACGCTGCTGCGGGGGTTCGAGGGCTGGGCCGCCCGGGGTGCGGCAGGCCGCCGGTTCACGGTGACCTCGGACGTGGACGCCGCGCTGCGGGACGCGGACGTCGTGATGGCGCTGCGGATCCAGAAGGAACGGATGGCATCGGGGCTGCTGCCGTCGCTGCGCGAGTACGCCGCCCGGTATGGCCTCACGCGCGAGCGGCTGCGGGCCGCGTCGCCCGACGTCGTCGTGATGCACCCCGGCCCGATGAACGAGGGCGTGGAGATCGCCGCCGACGTGGCGGTGGACCCGCGGTCGGTGATCACGCAGCAGGTCACCAACGGCGTCGCGGTCCGCATGGCGCTCCTGTACCTGCTCGCGGGCGCACGGGCCGGCGGCCGGGAGCGTGGCGCATGAGCGGCGGCGTGACGGCGCCGGCAGGACCGGGCCAGGTGGGCGACGTCGCCGACGGCCTCGTGGTGCGTGGCTGGGCGGTCGACCCGGCGTCCGGTCGCGAAGGCGCCGCCGAGATCGCGGTCTCGGACGGGACGCTCGAGCGGCTGACCTGGCTGACGGGCGACGACGCGGACGGCATCACGCCGGACGGCCTGCTCATCGCGCCCGGCTTCGTGGACCTCCACGCCCACTTCCGCGAGCCCGGCAACGAGGACGCGGAGACGGTCGCGACGGGCGTGGGGGCGGCGGCGCACGGCGGGTTCACCACGGTCTGCCTGATGCCCAACACGACCCCCGCGATCGACGAGCCCGGCGTCGTCGCCCGGGTCCGGGCCGCGGGCGCAGCCTCGGGGTCGCCCGTGCGCGTCCTCGTCCATGGCGCGGTGACTGCCGGTCGCGCGGGCGAGACGCTCGCCGCGCTCGGGGAGCTGGCCGACGCCGGCGTGATCGGGTTCAGCGACGACGGGTCCCCGGTCAGGAGCGCCGCCGTCCTGCGCAACGCGCTCGCGTACGCGGGCGCGCTCGGGCTGCCGATCATCGACCACCCGGAGGACCCGACCCTCACCGAGGGCGCGGAGGCATCAGAGGGCTACGTCGCCACGGTCCTCGGGTTGAAGGGCTGGCCGGTCGCCGCAGAGGCGGGCTCGGTCGCGAGGGCCATCGCGATCCTCTCGGGCGTCGTCGGCGAGGTCCCGGGGGCTCGCCTCCACCTGACCCACGTATCCACGCGCGCCGCGCTCGACCACGTCCGCGTCGCAAAGGCCGCCGGGCTGCCCGTGACCTGCGACGTGACGCCGCACCACCTGGGCTTCACGGACGAGTGGATCGCCGGCTCGCGACGCTGGGCGTGGGACGCTCTCGGCGCGGACGGCACCGCCCGCGACCCGTGGACGGACGGGTCGCTGACCGCCCCGCCGTTCGACCCGGCGCTGCGCGTCAACCCGCCGCTCCGCGCGCCGGAGGACGCCGCCGCGTGCCTGCACGCGCTCGTGGACGGGACCGCGGACGCGATCGCGACCGACCACGCGCCACACACCGCCGTCGACAAGCACGTCGAGTTCGGCTGGGCGAGCAACGGGATCAGCGGGATCGAGACGGCGATCGGGATCGTGCTCGCCGCCGTGGACGCGGGTCGCCTGCCGCTCCTCCGGGCGATCGAGGCGCTCACGACCGGGCCCGCAGCGATCGCGGGGTCCGCCGCCGGGGTACCGGCCCTGCGCGAGGGCGAGCCCGCAGACCTCGTCGTCATCGACCGCGGTCGCTCGTGGACCGTGGACCCGTCGTCGTTGCGCTCCAGGGGGAAGAACACGCCGCTCATCGGGCGCGAGCTGCGGGGGGTCGTGCAGCTGACCCTCGCGGCCGGCCGCGTCGCGTTCGCCGAGGACTGAGGCGGGGCGAGCTCGGCGAACACCGCTCAGGGCGTCGACGAGCCGCCGGAGCCCACCGTCGAGCCGACGGTCGCCGCGCCGGGTCCCGTCGGGCCGCCGCGGGCGAGCAGCCGGCCCGTGATCGAGTCGAGGACCACCCACCCGATGGCCGGGTCGCGGCCGTAGAGCGGCTGGCTCGCGTCGAACTGGAACACGAGCCCGCGGACGTACGTGACGGGGCGGAGGCGGAACGCTGGCTGGATCGGCGGAAGCGCGGCCGCGGCGTCGGCATCGAGCGTCCCGAGCGCGTCCGGACGGATGACTGACGTCACGAGCGGCAGCGCCCCGCGACCGAGGGCCGCGGTCCCCGCGGCGACCGTCCTCGCGATCTCCGGGATGCCGGGGTCCACCCCGAGCGCGGGATCGACGGTGAGCGTCGGGCCCCACGGCTTCCCCGCGACCCACACGACCCGCTGGACCGCGAACGACTCGCCACAGTCCCGGGCGTCGGGCGGGCACGCGAGGCCGGGCGGGTCGGTGAACAGGCCGAGCACGACGACCGGGATCGGCTCGTGGCGCGGGGACCCCGGCGTGTCGTCGGGGGCGGGCGCCCGCGTCCCGGGCGGAAACTCGGGGTGGAGATGCGGCCCGATGGACCCGCGACCGCTTGCGCCGGCCCCGCCGCCAACGGCGAGCGGCTGATCGGCGAACACCGTACGCCCGTCGCAGGCAGCGCGGTCCACGTCCAGGAGCTCGTCCGTGCATGCCCACGACAGCGAGCCGTAGCTCAGGTACCCGGCGACCGCCACGACGCCCTGCGCGCGACCGGACGCTCGTTCCGCACGCAGGTCCGCGATGCTTCGCACCCGCAGCCCGATCCACGCGTCGGGGAACGTGACCGCCTTCCCGTCGACGACGAGCGCGGGCGCCCTCGTCGGCTCGTCGGCGATCGGCGATGGATCGCCGGATGGCGATTCGGACCGGCGCTCGACCGGCGGAGGCCCGAGCGCGCCGATGGCGACGACCCCCACGAGCAGCACCACCGGCAGCGTCAGCCCCAGCACGCGGCCCAGGCGCCTGACGGGGGAGCGGGGGTTGGTGGGGACGGGCTCGACGATCATCGTGTGCCGGTGATACGCGACGGGGCGGCTGCCGGATGCCCGGCGCTCCGCTACTGTGCGCCCATGGCACGAATCGTGGAGCTGCGGGACGTCAACCAGCGGAGCTTCTGGCAGGCGACAATGCCGGCGCTGCCCGACCGACGGGGCGGGACGCTCCGCGACAGCGTCGACGTCGTCGTCATCGGGGGCGGGCTCACGGGCCTGTCGGCCGCGCGCCGGTCGGCAGAGCTTGGCGCGAGCGTCGTGCTCCTCGAAGCGGAGCGCCTCGGCTGGGGCGCCTCGACACGCAACGGGGGGATGTGCCACCCGGGGTTCAAGACGCCCCTCTCGGGGCTGGTCGAGCGATACGGCGCCGAGCGTGGCGAGCGCCTGTTCCGCGAGTCCATCGAGGCCTACGAGCACCTGGCGGCGCTGTGCGAGGGCCGGATGGACGCCGACTTCCGCCGGTCCGGGCACGTGGTCCTCGCCTCTGCCCCGTCCCACGCGGCCGGCTTCGCGGGCACCGCTCGCGAGCTTGCGGCCGTGGACATGCCCGCGCATGCCGTGGCGCGTGCGGACCTCCGCGAGGAGGTCGGCTCGGACGCGTTCTTCGGCGGGCTCGTCGTGGAGCGGAGCGGCGGCCTCCACCCGGGCAAGCTCGTCGCGGGCCTCGTGCGGCTCGCCGAGGCGGCCGGGGCGACGCTGCACGAGGAGACGCGTGCCCTGCACGTGCGCCGCCAGGCCGACGGGCGGTCGGTCGTGGAGACGAGCCGGGGCGCGATCCTCGCCCGCGACGTCATCGTGGCCACCAACGGATACACGGGCGCGGTCACGCCTTCGCTCCGGCGCCGGCTCATGCCGATCAGCAGCTACATCATCGTCACGGAGCCGCTCGCGCCCGACCTGACCGCCGAGCTCATCCCCCACAACCGGATGCTGTTCGACACCAAGAACTACCTCTGGTACTGGCGGCGCACGCCGGACGACCGGGTTCTGTTCGGCGGACGGGCCTCGATGTGGCCCACGTCGATCGGTCGGGCGGCGGCGATCCTCCAGCGCTCGATGGTGGGCGTCCACCCGCAGCTCAACGGGACGCGGGTCGAGTACGCGTGGGGCGGCAAGGTCGCGTTCACGTTCGACCGGATGGTCCACGCGGGTCGCTCGGACGGGGTCACGTACGCCACGGGCTGCTGCGGGTCCGGTGTGGCCATCATGCCCTGGCTCGGGACGCGGATCGCGGAGTGGGTCGGGGGCGGCGCGCCGCCGGAGATCGCGTCCCTGTCGTTCCCGCTCGTCCCCGCGCCGTTCGAGGGCCGGGCGTGGTTCCTGCCGCTGGCGGGCGAGTACTGGAAGGCGAAGGATCGCCGCGCGGCCCGCGAGGCGGTGGCCATTCGCGATGCCGCGGATGGGGACAGGTCGTCCTAGCCGCCCAACGAGCCCGGCGCGCGCGTCGTCCGGAGCGATCCGGACGCGAGGACCCGGCCGCCGTCGGCTGACAGGACTCGCCACACGATCCACGTCGGATCACCCCGTGCGCGGAGGCCCCGCACGAGCCACACCGTGGCTGCCGGGTCGAGCGCCGTGACGCCGGCCGCGATCGCAGGGTCGATGTGCGCGATCGTCGCGCGGCTGACGAGCACCTCGAGGAGCGGGTAGGTGGTCGCGGGTAGCGTCGCGCCGGCCGCGGCCGCCTCGCGTCTGAGGTCCGCGCCCGTGAGCCCGGCGGCGCCGAGGTCCGGATCGACGGTCGCCGTGGCCGGGTAGTCCGCCCCATCGACCCACGCCACGCGCTCCACGACGAACTCCTGGCCGCAGTGCCGGCCCTCTGGGACGCAGCGCGCGGCCCGGTCGTCCCCGAACCGCCCGATCAGCACGACCGGCGGCGTCCGGGTGGACGCCGAGAACGCCACCATGGCGGCCTGCGACGGCATTTGGACGCCGACCGGGAACTGCGGGTGGAGATGGAACCCGGGCGCGTCGGGACCCGAGTGGGTGGCGCCGTACCACGGGTCTTCGGCCAGGACGGCGACCCGGACGCAGAACGGCCCGAACGCGCCGAGCCGAGGGTCGCGACACGCGTCGGGAATGGCGTCGAGGCCCAGGTAGCCCGCGACCGCGACCACGCCTCGTGCAAGGCCCCGGTTGCGTGCCTCGACCATCCAGCGGACGCCGTGGACCTGGAGGCCGGCGATCGTGGCGGGGAAGACCGGGCCGGCAGGCCCCGCATCGGGTGACGCGGTGGGCCCAGCGCTGGCGTCGGCAACCGCGACCGCGGGGGCAGCGGACCCGGGCTCGCGAGGAGGGGCGGGTGCGGGGCCGAGGACGCCCGCCGCGATGACCGCTCCGAGCAGGACGACCGGCACCAGCAGCCCGACGATCCGGAGCGCGCGCCGCGGCCTGGACCGCGGACCGAGGGACGCTGGCTGGACGATCATGCTCGTCCAACCTTACGCGGGCGGGGTCGCTCCGGATGCGGCCGCGCTCTCGCGCGACACCCCGCAGGCGTAGCACGAGGCGCGCGACGGCTGGTTCGTCGTGCCGCAAGCGGGGCACGACCAGAGGTCGTCGGGCCGAAGGCCGCGCCTGGGCCTCGCCGTGAGGCGCATCGCGAGGAGCCCGACGGCACCGAGCACCACGGCCATGACCAGCAGCCCCACGATGTACGGCACGAGGGGCTCCTCGCCGAGCGGGAGGTCGCCGATGGCGAGGCCGCTGCCGGGGCACATGACGGCCATGTCGACGCCGGGCGGGGCGCCGTTCCGCTTCCAGTCCGCGCAGCGCGGGTCGTTGTCGTCTGCGAGCACCGCCGGCGCAAGGACGAGCGCCAGGAGCAGGGCGCCCGCCAGCACGGGGCCGATGGTGGACATGGCGCCGCGAACCGGCGCCGCAAGCCGGCGCATGACCGAGTTGTACCGTGCGGGCGGTGCGCGCCGGCACCCCCTGATGGTCCCGTTCGACGGGTGGGTGCCTCAGTCGCGGGTCGCGAGGTCCCGGAGCGTGGCGACCAGCCGGTCGATGTCGGCCCTGGTCGTGAGGTAGTTGACGACGCCCGCGCGCAGCCACGTCGCGCCGCGGAGGCTGGTCGTGGACAGCCATCCGTCCCCGGATGCCTCGAGCGCGGCGGCGAGCCGGTCCTGGAGGGCATCCAGGTCGTGCGGGTTCATCGCCGCGGCCGCGGCCGCGCCCCCGGGGAGATGCCGGAAGCACACGACGGAGAGCTCGGGCTCGGCGGGGAGCGCCTCGAGATCGTCAGCCTCGACACACAGGCGCGCGAGGTACGCGGCGATATCGTCGTTCGCCTCCACCAGCCGCCCCAGCCCGCTCGTCCCGAGGTGCTTCCACGTCGCCCACAGCTTGAGCGCGCGGAACCGGCGCGTCCCCTCGAATCCCAGCTTGTAGAAGTTGAGCTGGCCCGCGTGCGCGTCCTCGTGGCTCGCGTCGCCCTCGCCCGCCGGATCGCCCGCGCGCGTCTCGCCACCGCGGTAGTACTCCGGGGAGCGGTCGAACGCCTGGCGCAGGTGGCCCCCGTCGCGGACGAGGAGCGCGCCGATGTCGTACGCCTGGAAGAACCACTTGTGGGGATCGACGGTCACCGAGTCGGCGAGGGCGAGCCCCGGGACACGCGCGGCGTCGCGCTCGGACAGGAGCGCCGCCCCGCCGTACGCCGCGTCCACGTGGAACCACAGGCCCTCGCGCCGCGCCAGCGCGCCGAGCTCAGCCACGAGGTCCACGGAACCGGTGTTCGTGGATCCGGCGACGGCGCATATGGCGACGGGCGTCAGGCCGCGCGCGCGGTCGGCGGCGATCGCCTCGGCGACTGGCGCGGCATGGAGGCGGAAGCGGTCGTCGGCGGGCAGCGTGACCAGCGTCTCGGGCGGGAACCCCAGCTCATCGAGCGCCCGCGCGATCGAGAAGTGCGTCTGGTCGCCCGTGTACACGCGGACGCCCTCGAGCGCGGCCCCGCGCGGCGGTCGGGGGGCGCCCCGGAGAGCGCGCAGATGGACGTCACGCACGAGTGCCATCGCGATGAAGTTGGCCATCACCCCGCCGGACGCGAGCAGCCCGAAGCTGCCCTCGCCGTAGCCCACGAGGTCGCACAGCCAGCGGACGACCTCCTCCTCGACGAACGCGCCGACCGGCCCGGCGTGCCAGACGTCGATGCCCTGGTTCGTCCACTGGGCGAGGACCTCGCCGACGATCGACGCGATCAGCGGCGGCGGCGTGAAGTACGAGAGCGCCCGCGGGTGGTAGCTGTTGAGCGTGTGCGGGGCGATCTTCGCCGTGAACTCGTCGAGGACCGCCTGGAGCGGGACCGGGTCGCGAGGGGCGGGACCGGGGCGGCCGGCGTCGCCGAAGTACTCGCGCCGCAGGGCGTCGAAGCCCGTGGGCTCGCCCATCGCGCGGCGCATCGCCTCGTCGTACAGCCAGTCGAGGCTTGCGTGCCACGTCGCCTTGCCCGCCCGCTCGAGCGCGGCGCGCGACGTCACCGCGTCGCGGATGCCGATGAGCTCCGGCTCGGGGTGCCAGCGGAAACCCTCGAGGGGGTCGACGTCGATGTCGTCTGCCATCGGGCGATGGTATCGGGCGCGGCAGGCGGCGCGACCCTCGGCGCCCTCGTCCATCAGTCAGCCGGGTCGTTCGCCTGGTTCCTTCGCATGACGCGCCGTCATCACGCCGCGAACCCGCGGTGGGATGGTCTGGGCTCGAGCGCGTGGTGTGTGGCCCTGGACCAAGGAGCGGCGACCGATGCAGGACGTGTGGACACTGCTGACGGCGTGGCGGCGCGCGGAGGAGCGGCTCGACGACCTCGCCACGGACAGTCCCGAGCGCGGGCGCGCCGTCGCGGATGTCCAGGCGGCGCACGCGGCCTACGTGGCCGGAATGGCGCAGGCCGTGCACCGCCTGCACGAAGCCGAAGTGGCCGCCCAGCCTGTGTGGTTTGCGCCACGCGCCGGCGCCCCCTTCGTCTCGACGGGCTGACTCGGCCGGGCTACGTCCCGAACGATCGCCAGTGCCCCTCCGAGATCACCTCTGCGACCCCATCGACCACCTTGATCGCGGTCTGGTCGTCGATCGCGTAGCCGGGCCCGGTCAGGCCGGCCGCCCATCGCTCCGCATCGGCCGTCGTGTTCTCGGGTAGGTCGGGGTTGTCGAGGTGCGGGAAGATCTCGAAGTCCACGAGACCCAGCCCCTCGCCTCCGACAGGTCGCGTCCACGACGCGAAGACGTCCGCGACCTTCGGCGACATGAGCAGGCTCCCGGCGCTGAGCCCCACGTAGACCAGGTCCAGCGAGGGCAGGAGCTCCGCGAGCCCGGACTCCCGCATCCAGCGGTCGAGGTAGATCGCGTCCCCGCCGTTCACGAGCAGGACGTCGGCCTCCTCGACCCAGGGGAGCCAGACGGTTCGCGGGACGCTGGGCAGCGCGGTGAGCTCGAGCACGCCGACGGACGCCCAGCCGAGCTCGGCCATCGGCGTCTCGGGCTGCCGGCCGGCGATGAAGTTCCAAGCGAGCTGCGGGCCCCGACGCAGCGGGTAGCTCGCGGTCGAGATGACGAGGGCGTTGCACGCCTCGATCGGCTTGCCGAGGAGCTCCAGCAGGGCGGCTTGAATGCTGGGGTTCGTGATCCCCGCGGATGCGAGAAGGAGCTTCAACGCGCGTCTCCATGCACTGGTGTTGCGCAAGGCTAGTGGGTTGCCGGCCGCCGAGCCGTCGCAGGCGGTGCCGGGTCGCCCCGGATCGCCGGGGTGCGAGGCCGGTGCTATACCTCCGCCAGCAGCTGGTCGAGTCGGGCGTAGCCCTCGATCAGGCCGGCGTCGAGGAACGAGTCGCGGTACTCGAAGCTGTCGACCAGCGACTGCGCGGTGAGTCGGGTGCGGCCGTCGCCCAGGTCCTCAAAGCGATGCTTCTCCAGGACCACGAAGTCTGCGACGCCGTCGGGGGCGAAGGTCTGCACGATCAGCTCGTTGGGGATGACGTCGTGGAACGAGCCGTGCACGCTCCCCTCCATCTCGGGCCCGGACATCGCGATGCGGTACGCACCACCGGTCCGGCAGTCGTACTGGTCGAACCGGACCGAGTAGCCCTCGGGCCAGTTCCACCTCGCGAACAGCTCGGGCTCGACATGGGCGCGGAACACCTTTGCCACCGGGGCGTCGAACTCGCGGATGATCCGCACCACGGGCACCTTGTCGTCGACGATGACCTGGGCTTCATTCACTTCGCATCTCCTTCGGTTCCGTCGGGCATGTCGGCCAGCAGGGCGTCGAGGCGCCTGTACCGCTCCTCGGCCTGGCGGCGGGACCGCTCGATCCACGTCGTCATGAGGTCGAACACCTCGACTTCCAGGTGGACGGGCCGGCGCTGGGCCTCGCGACGTCGGCTGACCAGCCCGGCCGCCTCCAGCACGCGAAGGTGCTTGGAGACGGCTTGGACCGACACGTCGTAGGGCTCGGCCAGCTCGTTCACCGTGGCGTCCGCCATGGTCAGCCGGGCGACCATGTGCCGCCGGGTGGGATCAGCCAGGGCCGAGAACACCCGGGAGAGCTGATCGGCCGGAACCATGGCGCCACCTCCTCGTACCCAACCGATTGGTTGAACACGGCCACCCTACGACGCATGCCAGGCGGTTGTCAACCGATTGGTTGAACACGGCGGCCACGGAGGTGGCGGGCGGGTCTCGGGCTGGTGTCCGAGCTCTCGAGCGAACCTGGCGCGGTCTCCGGGCGTCGAGAGAGTCCGCCGGCGCAGCTTCACGCAGATGTCCGTTGAGTGGACGGTATGCGTCAGCCGTGGGATAGGCCCGCATGGCGAGGTGCACCGCTTCCGTCACGCGGCCGTCGGGCGGACCGTAGACAGCGGGTTCGTGTCTATGGGCCGCGGGGTGGACGGCTGACACCAGCGTGGGCGCATTGGGGCGAAGGGGTCGGTATTCGGTCCGTCGGGCGGACGGATGACGGAAGCGCGCGGCCAACGAACGAGCGCGCGATCCGGACACGCTGCGGCGCGTCCGACGGGGCGTCGGCGGTACAGTGATTCGGTGACCTCCCACGATCCCGGATCGACGGTGCGGCCCGTCGAGTACAAGGGCGAGCCGCTGGATTCCGAGCGGGGGCCAGGGCTGGGGTGCTTCCGGTTCCAGCTGGTGCTGCTCGCCGTCTCGATCGTCCTGACGCCGTTGTCGGTGGTCTGGCAGTGGCCGACGGCCGTGAGCGCGGGGCTGCTGTTCCTGACGCTGTTCCTGCTGCTGTTCGCCGGGCAGACGATCATCTTCCTGCTGCGGCTCGTGGCCGCGGACCGCCGCGACGGGCGCCGGCGGCCACTGTCCAGCACGACGCCGACGGTGGGCGAGCTCGAGGACCGGGCCGGGGCGGGCGCCGACGAGACGGCTGCAACCCCGGCTGCCCCGGACGACGACGGGTCAGCCACGTCCGGCATGCGAGAATAGCCTCGACCGAGAGTGATCAAGGCTCCCAGGAGGCCGAACGCGCAGTGCCCGTACTCGCCACGTTCTTCTCCGTCCGTCGCGGCCGTGACCCGTTCTTCAAGTTCTTCATGAAGACGATCTTCCCGCGCCAGATCAAGGAGTACGAGGAGAAGTTCGGCATCCGCTTCGTCGGCTGGTTCAACGTCGCGCATGGCTGGGACTTCGACAACGTGATCATGCTCGACCTGCCCGACTACGGGACCCTGGACAAGCTCGAGGCGGACGAGGCGACGCGCGCGCTCGGCCACCGGGCGGGCGAATGGATCTTCGAACGACACCACTCGATGTTCCTTCGGGAACGGCTCGGGCCAGACCTCGAGTACCACGGCTAAGGAGGCGATCGACATGGACGTGAGCCGCAACGACATGCTCGGTGAGCTCGCCAACGACGCCGCCCTCGAGCGGACGGACTTCGTCGTCCAGGCGACGGAGCAGCTGGCGAAGTTCCTCGACCGGCACCGGGAGCGCGTCGCCGCGCTCGGCGGGCTGACCCTGATCGACGACGACCCCGACTACCTCTCGATCGCGCCCGACATGACGTTCCGCGTCCGCTCTCGGTACGAGGACCCGGACACGGGGGAGTGGACGAGCGACACCGAGATCGTGGAGACGGCGTCGGAGCTCGTGGAGCTCTACAACCCGGTCGAGATCTACGCGGCCTTCTCCGAGGCCGCACGCGAGGCCGCGGGTCTGGCTGCCGAGCCCGGTGCGACAGACGACCTGCTGGCGACCGCGGGCGTGCCGCCCGAGGAGACGTTCGGGCGCGGGATCGCCGACGACGCGTACGCGGGCGCCGCCGACTCCTGGGCCGCCGGACAGCCGGCCGTCCTCGAGGCCGCCGACGACGAGGAGGGCGCCGCCCTCGCGATGTACAACCTCGCGCTCGACTTCCAGGAGCGGAGCCAGCAGAGCGAGTCGAGCCTGCTCGAGCAGTTCGAAGAGGCGGCCGCGCGTGTCGCGGGTCAGCTGGGCGACCTCGTGATCGTCGACGACGAGGACGAGCGGCTCGTGCTCTCCGCCTCGGGTCGGTTCCGTGCCGAGGTCCTCCCCGAGGAGGGCAACGGCGAGTGGCGCCAGCTCGGCGGCCCGGACGAGCTCGTCGAGTTCTACGATCCGACCGACGTGTTCGGTGATCTCGCGGACGCGCTCGCCGAAGCCTTCCCGGCCATCGCGCCCGACCTCGAGGACGAGGCCGAGGACGCCGAGGACGCGGAGGACGCCGATGCGGTCGAGCCGGTCGAGGCTGCCGCCGACGACGCGACGGACGGCCGCGCCTAGCCCGCACCGCCAACAACGCCCCGAAGCGGCCCGGCGCTCCCACGCCGTGCGGAGCATCGCCGCGGAGCTCGTCGAGCGCCGCGAGATCGTCCCGGGCACCTGGCTCCACGCGTGGCACGCGCCCGGCGTCGTCTCGGGCGTCCGCGCCGGCCAGTACGTCCACCTGCGCACCGTCGAGCCCGGCGGGCTCCCGGTCCGCCGCCCGCTGCCGATCGCGACGACGGACCCGGCGAGCGGGACGCTGACGACCCAGGCGCCCGGCGCGCCACCATCGCGCGGCTGGTCCGGGTCGCTCCGGGTCGGCGACCGCGCCGACCTCATCGGGCCGCTCGGGCGGCCGTTCGAGGTGGACCCGCGCTCGCGCCACCTCCTGCTCGTCGCCGAGGGAGCCTCGATCGGCTCCCTGCGGCTGCTGATCGACGAGGCGATCCGCGAGGGGCGATCCGTCGTCCTGCTCTACGGCGCAGCGGACGCCTCGGTGGTCTACCCCTCGAGCCTGCTGCCCGACGAGGTCGAGTACGTCGTCGCCACCGGGGACGGGTCGCTCGGGCACCGCGGGAGCGTGCTTGACCTCGTCCAGGAGTACGAGGCATGGGCGGACCAGTCGTTCGCGGCCGGCTCGCCGTCGCTCCTGGGCGCGCTCGCGGCGCTCGCCCTCGGGCGTCGGCAGCGGATGGGCGTCGCGACGCTGGGGCGGAAGCGTGGCGGGGGCCGGCCGGTCGCAGCCGGGTCGCCCGAGGCGCGGCGCAAGGCGTTCCTCCAGGTGGTGCCCGAGCAGGTGATCGGCTGCCAGGCCGGGACCTGCCTCGGGTGCGCAGTCCCGGGTTCGGGCGGCGTCCCCCAGCGCGTCTGTCGCGAGGGCCCGGTGTTCGCCGCCGACGAGCTCTCGTGGGAGGCCGTCCGATGAGCGTCCCGCGTCCGACGCGGGCCGCCCGCGTCGCGCGCGCTGCGGCGCTGACAGGTGCGCTCGCCTTGACCGTGGGCTCGGTCGTGGCGGCCCTGGCCTACGGCGGCGCAGCCAGCGAGCCGTACAGCCCGCTCAACCACTGGGTGTCCGAGCTCGGCGAGCTCGGCGTGTCGTCGTTCGGTTGGGCGTTCAACCTCGGGCTCATCGCCGGCGGGCTCGGCTTCGTCGTGCTCATGGCGGGCCTCGCCATCGACGCGACGGACCGGCTGCGGTGGGTGTACGGCCCGATCGGCGTGGTGGCGGGCCTGGCCGGTGCGCTGGTGGGCGTGTTCCCCATGAACAACCGCGAGGTCCATGGGCTCGTGGCGTTGACCTTCTTCAACCTCGGCTGGATCGCCGTGGCCACCGCGTCGGTGCCGGTTGCCGTGGGCCACGATCGGCGGTTCCCTCGCGTGCTCGCGGGCGCGGGGGCGGTCGCCGTGGTGGCGTTCCTCGCGTTCCTGTACGAGGTACGGGTGGATCCGGTCGTGGTCGACTCTGCGCTCGGGGCGCCGGTCGCGCGGCCGGCGTTCTGGCTGTCGCCGGCACTCGAGTGGGCAGTGATCGTCGCGATCATCGGCTGGACGGTGCTCGCGGCACTGTCGTGGCGGCGGACGCCGGCGGGGGAGCGATCATGAAGGCGCGGCGCAGGGTCGTCCCGGGCATCGGCCCGAAGCGGACGCCGACGGTGCGCACGATCCGGCCGGCGATCCGCGCGTCGCAGGCGACGGGGAGTGCGCCCGTCGCCCGGCCCGCACGCGCGGCCGTTCCATCGCCTGGCACCTCGGTCGACGCGATCGGCGGGCAGCCCGTGGAGCTTGGCGTGGACCTCGGGCGCGGGCTCGTGCTCGCGAACCCGCTGATCGCGGCGTCGGGGTCGATGGGCTACGGCGTGGAGATCGCGGACGCCGTGGACCTCGCGCGCCTCGGGGGGCTGGTGACGCGGGGCACGACGCTCAAGCCGCGCGGCGGCCACCCGGCACCGCGGACGGCGGACATCCCGGCGGGGCTGCTGCTGGGGATCGGGCTCCAGAACCCGGGCCTCGAGACGGTCCTCGAGCGCTACGCGCCGGCGTGGGCGCGCTGGACGACGCCCGTCATCGTGAACCTGTGTGGCGAGAGCGCAGGCGACATGACGGAGATGGCGCGTCGGCTCGAGGGCGTCCCCGGCATCGCCGGCATCGAGCTCAACCTCTCGTGCACGAACGGCGGCCGGGGTGCGTTCGGGCTCGACGAGGGCGCAGCGGGCTCGCTCGTGACGGCCGTGCGCCGCGCGACGGAGCTGCCGCTCATCGCGAAGCTGACCGCGGCCGCGGCCGACGTCCGCGCCATCGCCCGGGCGGTGGAGGATGCCGGCGCCGACGCCATCAGCGCGATCAACACGATGCCGGGGCTCGCGCTCGCCGAAGACCGGACCGGCCCGGCGCTCGCGAGCGGCTACGGCGGCATCTGCGGGCCGGCCCTCAAGCCGCACGGGCTGCGGGTGGTGTGGGAGGTCGCGCAGGTCGTACACGTCCCGGTCGTCGGGATCGGCGGCGTGAGCGTCGTCGACGACGTCCTCGACTACCTGGCCGCCGGGGCGTCCGCGGTCGGCGTCGGCGTCGCGGCTCTCGCGGACCCGATGCTCCCCGTGCGCCTCGCGGATGCGCTCGCGGACGCCTGCCGGGCGCGCGGTCTGGGCACCGCGTCTGCGCTCGTCGGCACCGGGCTGCCCGGGAAGCCGTTCCCGCCCTCGACGCGCGGGGCGGAGTACGGCCGATGAGCCCACTCGTCGTCGCATACCTGTTCGGGATCAACCTCGCGACCGCCGCCGCGTACGCGTACGACAAGCTGGCCGCGCCCCGGGAGCTTCCGAGGGTCCGGGAGCGGACGCTCTGGCTGCTGTGCCTCGCCGGCGGTGTGGTGGGGGCGTGGGTGGTGTTCCTCGGGATGCGCCACAAGACGCGCCACACGTCGTTCTGGGTGGTCCAGTCGATCGCGACGGTCGCGTGGCTCGTCATCGTCCTGGTGCTCCTCGGGAGCTGACGTTCGAATGACCCCGCCGCCGCGCGACCCCGCCGCGACTGCGTCAGCGCAGCTCGATGTGCCGCTGGCGCCTGTCGGGCCGCGCGGCAACGGCCGTCCTCGGGCGCCCGTCGCCGGGGCGGCGCTGCTCCTCGTCGCCGTGGTCACCGGCGTCGTTCTCGCACAGGCGTTTCCCGCGTCGCCTGTCGCTCCCATCGTCCGGCAGCCGTCGACCGCCGTCGCGACGACCGTGCCTGCGTCCTCGCCGACCCCGCCGCTCGCGCTGCCGGCCCGGCTCAAGGCGTCGGAGCTGGTGGCGGACGTGCTCGATGGCTCGCTCGACGAGTGGCTGGTCTACGCCGACGCCGCATTGCAGGCATCGTGCGGGCCCGTGGGCGCGCAGGGCTGCCCAGCCGACGCGCTCACGGTCCACGGTCTCGGCCTCGACGTCATCCCGAACCCGGGCTCGCCTGCGGACGCCGTTGCTCCTGCCGGGACCCTGCTCGTGCTCCGGGTGCGCGGGCGCCAGCTGGAATACCTGGGCTCACTGGTCACGCATCGGGTCGCGCCGTCGATCGCAACGCTCAACGACGAGGTCAGCGCGCAGGCGGTGGGCGCGCTCGCGCCCACGCTCCGCGACGCCGGCGGCTGGCTCATCGTGCACCCTGCGTGCTTCTTCGCCGCGAGCCCGGCCCCACCCTGCGACACGGCCCCGTTCCTCGCGGAGGACCAGCCCCTCCCCGATGGCACCCGCCGTTCGGACGCCGGCGCGACCGTCGCGCTCGCCCCCGACATCTGGGGCGTCGATCCGCTCCGCGACACGGTGTCGCCGGGCCCCTTCCTCGTCCGGCAGGTCGCCGACAGCCCGTCCAGCTGGGAGGTCGTGGCGCGCTACGAGCCCACGAAGTCGGTGCGGGTCGTCATCCCGTGAGCACGTCGCGTAGATTGGCCCGATGACCCAGCCCAGGTCCGGCGTCGATCGCGAGCGCGTCCGCGAGATCAAGCAGGCCGAGGACGCGCGGTTCGCGGCCGCCCACCCCAAGAGCGCGGCCCTCATCGAGCGCGGCCGGGCCGTCATGCCCAACGGGGTGCCGATGGCATGGCAGGTGGGCTCGTACCACCACCTCCCGATGTGGGTCGCGGAGGGCAAGGGCACGAGGCTCACCGACGTCGACGGCAACAGCTACGTCGACTTCAACATCGCCGACCTGTCGATGTTCTGCGGCTACGCACCGGATCCGCTCGTGCGCGCGGTCAGCGAGCAGATCGCGCGCGGCAACCAGTTCCTCCTGCCGACCGAGGACTCCATCGTCGTGTCCGAGGAGCTCGGGCGCCGGTTCGGGCTGCCGAAGTGGCAGTACACGAGCTCGGCCACGCACGCGAACACGGAGGCGATCCGGGTCGCCCGGGTCGCGACGGGCCGCGAGAAGGTCCTCATGTTCGAGGGCAAGTACCACGGCCACCTCGACGAGGCCCTGGTCGAGCTCGATGCCGACGGCCGGCTCGTGCCCGAGGAGCGGGGCGTGCCCGCGGACACCGTGCGCGGGACGGTCCTCGTCCCGTTCAACGACGTCGCGGCCCTGGAGCGGGCCCTGGAACGCCGGGACATCGCGCTCGTGCTCACGGAACCCGCGATCACGAACAACATCGGGCTCCTCCTGCCCGACGAGGGGTTCCACGCCGCCCTGCGACGCCTCACCCGCGAGACCGGCACGCTGCTCGCGTACGACGAGACGCACACGCACATCACCGGGCCCGGCGGGCTCGTCCGCGAGTGGGACCTGGAGCCCGACTTCCTCACGACGGGCAAGGCGATCGCGGGCGGGCTGCCGTTCGGGGCGTGGGGGATGACGGACGAGATCGCCGAGCTGCTCATCCAGCGCAAGGGACCGGACGGGGAGCGGGCCAACCTCGTGGCGACGGGCGGCACGATCTTCGGCAACGCGCTGTCGATGGCGGCGGCACGCGCGGCGCTGCTCGAGATCCTCACGCCCGACGCGTACGCGCACACGCAGCGCCTGGGGGCGCGGCTTGCGGGCGGGATGCGCGCGAGCGTGGAGGCGCACGGGCTGCCGTGGCACATCCCGCGCCTCGGGCCGCGGTCCGGCTACACGTTCCAGGCGACGCCGATCCGGACCGGTGCCGAGGGGTTCGCCGCGGCGGACGAGCTGCTGACCCGGCTGATCCGCGTGTGGCTGGCGAACCGCGGCGTGTGGGAGGCGATCGTCGGAGCGGGGCCGGTGTGCGGCGTCCCGTGCTCGGACGCGGACGTGGACGCGTACCTGGCGGGGTGGAACTCGCTGCTGGACGCGCTGACGGCCTGAGCGACGCGGCCGCGTCGACTGCCGGTCGACGAACTCGCCGATCCACGCCACGCAACCCGGCCTCCGTCGACTCCCGGGCGACACCGCGATGTCGGACGGCGGGGACTGTCGACTCGCAGTCGACATTGGCGCCGTGGGGACGTCCGGGACGCGCCGCAGGGCGGATTCGTCGACTCCCAGGCGACGGGCGCATCGCCCGCACGCCGCCCGACCTAGAATCAGCGGCGATGACCACCCTTCGACGATCCATCGACGATGCGGCGCGCCGCGTCATCGCCCAGCGGACCGAGGCCCTGTTCCGCGGCAGCGGCGCGCTCCGGGAGGGCCACTTCGTCCTCAAGAGCGGGCGTCACAGCGAGGCGTACCTCGAGAAGTTTCAGGTCCTCCAGGATCCCGAGGCGACGAGCGAGCTGTGCTCATTCTGGGTCGGGACCCACGTGCGCAAGGACGGGACGGCGGACGTGGACCTCGTCGCCGGACCGACGACCGGCGGCGTCATCCTCGCGTTCGAGACCGGCCGCCAGCTCGGCACCCGCGCGATCTTCGCCGAGGAGGTCGCGGGCGACGACGGACCGCGCCGCGAGTTCCGGCGCGGGTTCGAGATCCACCCGGGGGAGAAGCTCCTCCTCGTCGACGACATCCTCACGACCGGCGGCTCGCTGCTCGCGATGATCCCGGCCGCGGAGGCGCTGGGCGGCGAGATCGTCGAGTGCCTGGTGCTGGTCGACCGGAGCGGCGGCCTGCAGACGCTGACCAGCCCCACGTCCGGCCGCGTCTACCCGCTGCGGGCGCTCTGGGCCCTCGACCTCGCGACCTACGAGGCCGGCGTCGACTGCCCGCGCTGTGCAGCCGGGGAGCCCGCGGTCAAGCCCGGGAGCAGCGGCACCGGCCTGGCCCCGGCGTGATCCGCGCCGCGCTGGTCGTCGTGCTCGCGCTGGCGGCCGTCGCATGCGGCGAGGCCACGTCGACCGGAGCGACAGGTCCGACAGCGGCCCCGGGCTCGCTCGTCTCACCCGTCGAGGGTGTGCCGATCCACATCGACGCCGAGGGTTTCACGAAGGTGACCGGATTCACCGTCCGCGAAGACGACGGCACGCAGGCGACGTTCGCGATGGGCACGCTCGAGAACGGCGACCAGTTCCCGCCCAACCACCTGGCGGAGCATCTCGCCGGCGGCACGCGCGTCCGCGTGTTCTTCCGCGACGAGAACGGCACGCCGACGGCCTACCGGATCGAGGACGTGCTCCCGTAGACGAGCGCGCCCCACAAACGCATGGGTGATCGCGAGGAGCACGAGCCACGCGGGCCAGCCGGGCCGTCAGGACGTCGCGATCAGGACTTCGCGATGGCGGCGACGGACGCCTTGAGCTCGTCCTCGCCGACGACGCCCTCGAACGAGCCCCGCACGACCCCGGACGCATCCACGGTGAACACCCACGGCTCCGTGAGGATCCCCCACGTGTTGACGGCCTCGACCGGCTGGAGCTGGTTGTTCGCGTCGAGGACCGGCTGCAGCCGCCCCTCGGTGAACGTGAGCCGGTACGGCTCGACGTTGATGAACGCCACGTTGTCGGGGGCCCCGGCGGCAACGGCCTTGATCCGGTCGAGCGTCGGGCCGCACTGTGCGCTCTTGCAGAACGCGGGTGTCGCGAACACGAGCACGAACGGCCGCCTGGCCGCGAGCGCCTCCGTGACCGTGAGCTCGTAGAACGATGCGTCGGGGTGCGGGTCGGTGGAGATGCGGTCCACGCTGCCCGCCGACGCGACGGTCGGGTTGTCCGTCGCCGGCGCCTGGGCGCCGATCGCGATCGTCGGCGAGGACTCCGAGACCTGGAAGCCGACGCCGATCGCCTCCTGCGGCCCGCCTGGGGCCTGCGTGATGAACACCGCCTTCCAGTCGCCGGGAGCCCCGAGCTCCACGTTCGCCACGTAGTCCCCGCGGCTGCCCTCGATGGCCCACACGAAGGTCGCCTGGGTGGCAGCCCCGGGCTGGCTCTCGCCCGGGGCGATGAATGCGACCGACGCGGTTCGCGCGGGCGTGGCGGCGGGCTGGTTGGTCTTCGGGTCCAGGAAGGAGAATACGAACCGGTTGGGCCCCGGGACCTGCCGCGAGCTCACGATCACCGGGATGACCGACGCCTGCTGGCCGGCGTCGGACGGGACGGCACTCGAGGCGGTGGGCGCCGTCGAGGCGGGCGACGATGGCGCGGTGGCGCCCCCGCCGCACGCGGCGACGAGGAGCACGACGGACAGCGGGAGCAGGAGGCGGCGGGGGGTCATGCCGCTGAGGGTAGCGGGGGACGCTCGAGTCCGCCGCGACGGCTCCCGCGTAGAATGGACGCCGCCCGTCAGCCGCCCAACCGAGGACGACCGCACCACCCGTGACCCGCTTCCAGAAGCTGTCGCTCGCCACCGTCGTCGCGACGATCCTGCTCGTGACGGTCGGGGTCGTCGTGCGTGCGACCGACTCCGGCATGGGTTGCCCCGACTGGCCGCTGTGCCACGGCCAGCTCATCCCGCCGCTCGACGACTACAAGGCATGGCTGGAGTGGATCCACCGCGCGATCGCCGCGGTCATCGGGTTCATGATCCTGGGCGTCGCGTTCCTCGCGTGGAAGGACCACCGCCACCAGCGCTCGATCCTCATCCCGTCGATCGCGGCCGTGGTGCTCGTGGGGTTCCAGGCGTGGCTGGGCCGCGAGACCGTCCGCCTCAACAACTCGGGCGAGTCCGTGACGGCGCACCTCGCCGCGGCGATGGGCCTCCTCGGCCTCCTCGCCTACGTCACCGTCCGCGCGTTCTACCCCGCGAAGATCGAGGGCCGTGGCGCGAGCCAGCGGTTCACGCTCCTCGCCGCGTTCTCGGCAGTCGCGACGTACGCGCTGCTGCTGTTCGGGTCGCACGTGACCGCGCAGAACGCGGCCCTCGTGTTCCCCGACTGGCCGCTCATGAACGGCGGGATCCTGCCGATCAATGGCGACCTCGAACCCCAGGTGCGGACCCTGTACGAGGCGCACGCGCTCCACCGGTACGTCGCCGTCATCGTCGGCCTTATCACCTGGGCGACCGCGTTCGCCGCCTGGCGGACCCAGCGCCGCTCCCCGCTGGTCGTGAAGCTCGCCGTGGCGGTCGCCGTCCTGTACCCGTTCCAGGCGCTCATCGGCGGGCTCCAGGTCCTCACCCGGCTCGAGGAGTGGACGCAGACGCTCCACCTGGCGCTGGGCGCGATCATCTGGGGGCTGGCGGCCGCCCTCGCAGTGACGTCGTACTACGAGGCGCGGGTGACGCGCGTCGCGATCGAGGGCGTCGAGGGACTGGGAGGCGCGCCCGGCGGCGACGAAACGGACAGGACGCCGGCCACGCGCGGTGACACCGTCCGTGCGTACATCGCGCTGACGAAGCCCCGGATCATCGAGCTCCTGCTGATCACCACGATCCCCGCGATGGTCCTCGCGACCCGCGACATCCCTGCGATGAGCCTCGCGGAATGGCTCCGGCTGGCGTTCTGGACGATGCTCTGCGGGTCGCTCGCGGCGGGCTCCGCCAACGCGATCAACCAGTACCTCGACCGGGACATCGACCTGCTCATGAGCAGGACCCGCAAGCGGCCGCTCCCCGCGCACAGCGTCTCGCCCGAGAACGCGGTCGTGTTCGGGATCGTCCTGGGCGTGATCTCGATCGCGCTCATGGCCTGGTACGTGAACCTCGTCGCGGCGTTCCTCACGCTGCTCGCGATCGCGTTCTACGTGTTCGTGTACACGCTGATGCTCAAGCGCACGACCCCCTCGAACATCGTCATCGGCGGGGCCGCCGGCGCGCTGCCCCCGGTCATCGGCTGGGCGGCGGTGACGGGCCGCGTCGAGATCCCTGCGCTGCTCCTGTTCGCGATGGTGTTCTACTGGACCCCGCCCCACTTCTGGGCGCTCGCCCTCCGGATCCGCAAGGACTACGAGGCAGCGCGGGTGCCGATGCTGCCGGTCGTCAGGGGCGTCCCCGAGACGGCACGCCAGATCGCGCTGTACACGGTCCTCCTCGTCGCGATCAGCCTCGTGTTCTTCGCCGTCGCCCGGATGGGCGCGATCTACCTCGGGGCGGCGGTCGTGCTCGGCGCGATCTTCCTGTGGCGCGCGTACGGCCTGCTGCGCCAGTCGGGCTCGGCGGAGGGCTCGCTCACGCAATCGATCCGGCTGTACAAGTACTCGATCAGCTACCTCACCCTGCTGTTCGTCGCCGTCGCGGTGGACAGCCTCGTGCTCGGGCGGATCGCCTGAACGCCCGCCCGAGGGTCGTCGCGCTCCTGGTCGCCGTCGGGCTCGCGCTGGGGCTCGCGGTCGTCGAGCCGTCCGCCACGCTCGCGTCGTGCGCCACCGCCCCGCGCTCCGCACAGGATGCCGTGCTGTTCGGCGACGTCGTGTTCGTGGGCACGGTGCTCCGGACCGAGAACGCCGGGCGCTGGCCCACCGTCCGCGTGGAGGAGCGCTGGAAGGGCGCCCGCGACCTGCCGGACACCGTCCTCGTGCGAGGCGGACCGGAGCCCGGGGCGGCCACCTCCGTGGACCGCACGTACCTGCCCGGCCGCTACCTGTTCATCGTGACGACGCCCGCCGGGATCCTCACCGACGACGCATGCAGCGGGACGCGCCCATGGACGGAGGACCTCGCGGCGATTCGCCCGCCCGGCGTCTCGCCCGCGGCCGTCGACCTGCCAACGGATCCCCTCGGGTCGATCGACATGGGCGAGGTGGCGGCGGTCGCCGGCCTGCTCGTGTTGCTGCTGGTGGCGGTCGTCGCCTACCTGTACGTGCTCCGCGCACGCCGTCGCCCGCCCGACTGGCACCGCTAGCGCCGCCGGAGGCTACTCGCCCAGCGTCCCGCGCGCCTCCAGCATCGCCCGCCGGCGCTTCGAGACGCGGCCATCGCGGTCGAAGATCCGCAGCATGAGCTGCACGAGCGGCCCGATCCCCAGCGCGAACACGACCGTTCCCAGCCCGATCGTCCCGCCGGCGAGGAAGCCCAGCACGAGCACCGCGAGCTCCACCGCGGTTCGCGCCCGGCGGATCGACCAGCCGAACCGGAAGTGGAGCCCGGTCATCAGGCCGTCGCGCGGCCCGGGCCCCAGGTCCGACGCGAGGTAGAGGCCGCTTCCCGCCGAGATCGTGACGACGCCCAGCGCCATCACGAGCAGCTGCTGGGGCTGGCCGGTGACCGTGGGCAGCACGCCCATCGTCACGTTGGTCGCGGTCCCGATGAGCAGGATGTTGAGCACGGTTCCCACGCCGGGCCGCTCGCCGAGCGGATACCACGCGGCGAGGATCGGGATGCCGAGCACGATGCTCACGGTGCCCAGCTGGACGCCGAGCTGCCTCGCGATGCCCTGGTGGAAGACCTCCCACGGGCCGAGGCCCATGTTCGCCTCCGCCATGAGCGCGATCCCGACGCCGAACAGGAGGAGGCCCGCGAGGAGCCCCGGGATTCGGGGCAGCACGACGGCCGGCGCCCAGCGCGAGGCGGGCGCGTGGGGCCCGGAGCGCGCAGTCGCCGGCGGGGGAGCGGCCGTGGGACCGGGGACGGGATCGAGCACCCGGCCGATGGTACCGGCGAGTCCACCCGGGGTGTGTCACGATCGGCGCATGGAGCTCACCTTTCTCGGCGGTGCCCGCACCGTCACCGGATCGCGCCACCTCGTGGACACCGGACGGGCCCGGGTCCTCATCGACTGCGGCATGTTCCAGGGAGGCCCTGACGAGACGATGCGCAACCGCGTGCCGCTCGGGGTCGACCCGGCGACGCTGGACGCTGTCGTCCTCACCCACGCGCATCTCGACCACTGCGGGCTGTTGCCGCTGCTCGTGGCCAAGGGGTTCCGCGGCTCGATCGTGTGCACGGCGGCGACCGCGGAGCTCGCCCGGCTGGTGCTCCTCGACTCCGCGAAGCTCCAGGTCGAGTTCGCGAAGCGGGACGCACGCCACGAGCAGCGGGACCCGGAGCGCGGGGCGGCCGACGACAGGCGCAACGAGACGGTGTTCGAGGACGTGCTCAAGCTGGCGGTCGAGGGCGCCGCGGCCCCCGGCGGCCCCGATCCCGAGGACCTGCTGCGGGCCGCTCCCCCTGTGGTGGAGATCAACCTCGACGACCCGCTGTACACCGAGGACGAGGTCAATCTCACGCTCGGGATGCTCCGGCCCATCCCGTACGGGCAGGAGTACGAGGCGGCGCAGGGCGTCCACGTGACGCTCCAGGACGCGGGCCACATCCTCGGCTCGGCGCTGGTGCGGATGCGGATCACGCGACCCGGCGGCGGCCGCGACACGCTGGTGGTGTTCTCGGGCGACCTCGGACGACCCGGCACGCCGATCCTGCGCGACCCGACGGTGGTCACCGATGCCGACTTCGTCGTGTGCGAGTCCACCTACGGCGGCCGGGAGCACGAGGCCGCCGAGGTCTCGGTGAACACGCTGGCCGACGTCGTCAACGAGGCGGCCCGTCGCAAGGGCGTCCTGCTGATCCCGTCGTTCGCCATCGGGCGGACGCAGGAGATCGTGTGGGAGCTCGGCCGTCTGCTTGACGCGGGCCGGATGCCCGCGGTGCCGCTCTACCTCGACTCGCCGATGGCGAAGGGCGCTTCGGACATCTACCGGGCGCACCCCGAGGCGTACGACGAGGAGACGGGTGCGCTCCTCCGGGCCCACGAGGCGCCGCTCGACTACCCGGGCCAGCACGTCGTGCAGAACGTCCAGGACAGCCAGCGGATCGAGCAGGCATCACCGCCGTACATCATCGTCGCGTCCAACGGGATGCTCACCGGTGGCCGCTCGGTGGGCCACGCGGAGCATCTCCTCGGCGACCCGACGGCAACCGTGCTGTTCGTGGGCTACCAGGGCGAGGGCACGCTCGGCGGCCACCTCGTCCGCGGCACGGACACCGCCCGGATCGCCGGCAAGCAGATCAAGGTCCGGGCCACGATCCGCTCGCTCGACGGGTTCTCGGCACACGCCGACGAGCCCGAGCTGCTGGACTGGCTGGGCAACTTCATCCGCGGCCGCAAGCCCGGGGACAAGGGCGTCCCCAGGACGGTGTACCTCGTCCACGGCGACCCGCCGGCCCAGGAGGCGCTGTCGCCCAAGGTCCGCTCGCTCGGGTTCGGGGTCGAAGTGCCCGCCTGGCACCATACGGTGTCCCTGGACTGATCCCGGCCTGACGAGCGGTCAGCCTTCGATCGGTGCGTGTCCACGGCGCGGTCGGCTACGATCCCGAGGCTCGAAGGAGGATCCGCTCTTGCCCATCGACCACGCCACCGCGCCCCGCACGCCAGCACCGGTCCCGGCGCAGGCCATCGCGAACGTCCGCGCGCCGTTCCGCCAGGCCACGCTGCTGCCCGCCGCGGCCTATCACGACGAGGCCGTGTACGCCTGGGAGCGGGAGGAGATCTTCTTCCGCGACTGGATCGCGGTCGGCCGCGCGGAGGAGGTCCCCGAGCGGGGCTCGTTCGTGCTGCGCGACCTGTTCGGCGAGAGCGTCATCCTCGTGCGCGGCCGCGACGACGTCATCCGTGCGTTCTACAACGTGTGCCGCCACCGGGGGACCGCGGTCGAGGAGCGCGAGTGCGGCACGGCCGTCCGCTTCCAGTGTCCCTACCACGCCTGGATCTACGACCTCGACGGCCGCCTCGTCCGGGCCAAGCACACCGAGGACCTCGAGGACTTCAGCTTCGAGACGTTCGGGCTGCGGCCCGTGCATGCGGCAACCTGGCAGGGCTTCGTGTTCCTCAACCTCAGCAGCGGCGAGGTCATGCCGCTCGAGGTCCAGCTGGGCGACCTCGTGGACCACGTCTCCCGGTTCGACTTCTCGACCCTGCGGTCCGCGAAGCGCATCGACTACGACGTGGCGGCGAACTGGAAGTTCATCGCCGAGAACTACAGCGAGTGCTACCACTGCCCGGGCGTCCACCCGCAGCTCAACAAGCTGACGCCCTACGACCTCGGCGGCGACTACGGCCCCGACGGCGCGTGGCAGGGCGGCTGGATGGAGCTCGTCGGCGGCGCCCAGACGATGGCGCTCGACGGTGGCCACGGGTCGCGCCACGGCCGCCCGCCGATGTGCGGGATCACGCCGGAGGATGAGCTCCGCATCTACTACTACGTCCTGTGGCCGCTGACGTTCCTGTCGATCCACCCGGACTACCTGCTGGTCCATCGTCTGGAGCCCATCGACGCCGGCCACACCCGCGTCGTCTGCGAGTGGCTGTTCGAGGAGGAGACGATCGCCCTGTCGGACTTCGACCCGTCCGAGCCGATCGCGTTCTGGGACCTCACCAACCGCCAGGACTGGCACGTGTGCGAGCTCCAGCAGCGCGGCACGAAGTCCCGCTCCTGGGTCGCGGGGCGATACTCGGACAACGAGGCCTCGGTCCAGGCGTTCGACCTCATGGTCGCGGACCGTTACGCGGGCGACGGCCAGGCGAGCCAGCGCACGGTGCGCGAGCGCTACGACGCGCCGCCGCCCAAGGTGGACCCCGGTCACCACCACACCGGTGATGGCGCGAACGGCGACGGGTCGCACCACCCCGAGAAGGACCGCCACACGGCCGGTGCGAAGGCGGCCGGCCGGGCCTGATCGCCGGTCCGCCGCGATCGCAGCGAGCCCGTGCGCGGGTCCGTCGGCGCGCCGAGCCCGCGTCGCAGGCGTGGTGGCACCCGACGGGGTCGTCAGCATCGGCCGGCGCTCCGTGTGACTCGGCGCCCATGCGGATCGTTCGATGCGCATCGAACAGTTCGACGGCGGTCGAATGATCGCCACTTGTCCGTTGCAGGCGCCCGCCTGCACCCCGGACACACGGGTAGCATCGGGGACGTGCCGACCCTCGTCCTGAAGCTCGTGCTGACGCCGCTGCTCGTCGGTGGGGCGAGCGTCGCCGCCCGCGCTGGGGACCGTCGATCGGGGGCTGGATCGTCTCGCTGCCGCTCACGTCCGGCCCGATCCTGTACTTCCTGGCGCTGGACCAGGGCCCTGTGTTCGCGGGTGGGTCCGACGCTCGCCCTCGCGGTCATCATCGCGCTCTCGATCTCGGCGATCGCCCTGCGCCGGATCCGCCACGCGACGACCGGCGGCGAGCCGGAGCCGCTCCCCGAGCCCGCCTGAGGCTCGCGAGGGAGGGACCTTCCCGCCGTCGCCAAGGGGCCGAATCGACCCTTGTGCGCCGGCCGCGGCGAGGCGCACGCTCGGTCCATCACCCGACCCGGGCGCCGGCACGGCGCGCCCGGGCCCCGACCCGTCGCCGCGCCACCACCCGTGGAGTCCGGCACATGGCCCTCGACCTCGGCGTCGACCTGCTCGGTCGGTCGTTCCTCACCCTGCGCGACTTCGACGCCCGCGAGATCGAGCACCTCCTCGCGCTCGCGGCGAAGCTCAAGCTCGAGAAGCGCGAGCGGCGCGAGGTCCGCCGGCTCGTCGGCCGGTCGATCGCGCTCATCTTCGAGAAGGACAGCACCCGGACGAGGATCGGGTTCGAGGTCGCGGCCTACGACCAGGGCGCCCACGTCACCTACCTCGGGCCGACCGGCTCGCACATCGGGAAGAAGGAGTCGGTCCGGGATACCGCGCGCGTGCTCGGGCGCGTCTACGACGCCATCGAGTTCCGCGGCTTCCGCCAGGCTGACGTCGAGGCGCTCGCGGCCGAGTCCGGTGTCCCCGTGTACAACGGGCTCACGGACGAGGACCACCCGACCCAGGTCCTCGCGGACCTGCTGACGATCCGGGAGCACGTCCAGCGGCCGCTGGCCTCCGTGGCGCTGGCGTACGTGGGCGATGCCCACGGCAACATGGGCGACGAGCTCCTCGCGGGCTGCGCGACGATGGGCATGGACCTCCGGATCGTTGCCCCGCGGGCGGTCTGGCCGCGCGACGAGTACCTCGAGCCCGCGCTCGAGGTCGCCAGCCGGACCGGCGCCCGGATCACGGTGACGGACGACATCGCCGTCGGCGTGCGCGGCGCGGACGTGGTGTACACGGACGTCTGGGTCTCGATGGGCGAGCCCAAGGAGGCCTGGGACGAGCGGATCGCGATGCTCCGGCCCTACCAGGTGGACGCGGCGATGCTTGCCGCGACGCGCAATCCGGACGTCAAGTTCATGCACTGCCTGCCGGCCTTCCACGATCTCGAGACCGAGGTGGGACGGGCGATGCACGAGCGCCACGGGCTGACCGCGATGGAGGTCACCGACGAGGTCTTCGAGTCCCCGGCGTCCATCGTGTTCGACCAGGCGGAGAACCGCCTCCACACGATCAAGGCGGTGCTGGTCGCGACGCTCGCACGCGACGAGGACCGCTGACCGCCGCGCCCCTCAGGGGCGGGGCTTCGTCCGGGCGGCGATCCGCTCCAGCGCGCCGGTCCAGCCGGCGTCGAACTCGACGCCGGGCTCGTCCAGGTCCAGCACCACGGGTGCATGGTCCGAGGGCGTCGGCGGGCCCTTGCGCGCCTGGCGATCGATCTCCGCCCACACGGCACGGGCCGCGACGGGTGCCGTCGCGTACAGGAGGTCGATCCGCATTCCCTCGTTGCGGTGGAACATGCCCGCGCGGTAGTCCCACCAGGAGAAGCGGCCGCGCTCCGGGCGCAGGCTCCGGTAGGTGTCCACGAGGCCCCAGTCGCGGAGGCTCGCGAGCGCCGCACGCTCGGGCTCCGAGACGTGGGTCCCGCCGTGGGCCTTGACCTCGCTCCAGACGTCCTCGGGCGCCGGGGTCACGTTGTAGTCGCCACCGAGGATGAGCGGCGCGTCCGGCGTCTGCGTCTCGTCCAGCCAGCGGCGCAGCCGCTCGAACCAGCGCAGCTTGCCGTCGTAGAACGGCGAGCCGACGACGCGCCCGTTCGGCGCATACAGGCTCACGACGCGGACCCCGCCGCACACGGCGGAGACCATCCGCGCCTCGTCGAACGGGTCGAAATCGTCCTCGGACACCGCCACCGCCGCGCCGGCCGTGGAGTCGCGGACCGGGCCGTCGCCAAAGTTGGTGACGACATCCTCGATGCCCACCCTGCTCAGGATCGCCACACCGTTCCAGCGCCCCTCGCCGTGATGGGCCAGCTCGTAGCCCAGCATCCGCATCGGCATCTCGGGTGCGTCGGCGTCGCCCAGCTTCGTCTCCTGGAGCAGCAGGACGTCGGGCTGGGCCTTCGCGAGCCACAGCTCCACGGCCTCCTGCCGGGCCTTGAGCGAGTTGACGTTCCAGGTCGCGATCCGCATGCCGTGAGGGTAGCGCGGCGGGGCAGCGGCGCGGCTATCTGCCGGGGTCGACCGAGTCGAGGATGTTGGTGGCGATCCGGTCCGCCATCCCGCTGCGCATCGCGGCGGCGGCCGAGCTGTCGGGCTTGCGTCGGGCCTGGTCCACGAAGCAGGCGGTGAACTCCGCGACGAGGTCCAGTCGCGGGTGCGCCGCGAGGACCTCCGCTCGCAGCTCGGGCGCCCACAGGTCCGGGTCACGGCCCGAGATGTCGATCGCCGTGCCCACCTCGAGGAGGTGGCCTTCCGCGTCGAAGGCCGGGTCGACGCTGTCCCACATGTGGCGGACGATGATCTCCGACAGCCGGACTCGCCGCTCGACGGGCCACCCGGCGCCCGCCGCGAACATCCACGCCACGTTGCCACCCGCCTCGTCGAACGAGACGGTGGCGTTGTCGAACGCCGTGACGAGTCCGAGGTCGTGGAGCATCGCCGCGACGTACAGGAGCTCCTCGTCGAACGCAATCCCCATGTCCGCGCCACGTGCCGCGGCCCACAGGTATGCCCGGTGGTTGTGCTCCATGAGGGCCTTCGAGCACCACGCGGCGGCCGCCTCCGCGGCCTGCTCCGCGACGAGCGTCGTGGGGACGTGGATGTCGGCGAGCCGCTGGACCAGCATCTCAGTACCGCCTTCCGCGCTGCTTCGCCAGGTCGAACGTTGCCGTGTCGGCGACGGCCATCACGGCCATCGTGCCGGCCTGGACGGGATCGCTGATCACGAGGTCGACGTGTTCCGTGATGGAGCCGACCATGTTTAGCGCGATGATCGGGATGCCGACGGCCCGCAGCTCCTCGGCCGCGCGGCTGATCTCGCCGCCCATGATCGAGCCCGCGAGCACGAGCATCCGGGCACGCGGCAGGTCCGCGACGGCTCGCACGGCGGCCGCAATGTTCTCCTCGCCCACGAGCGGGATCGTGTCCACGGAGATCTTCTCGCCGCGCAGGTTGTGGCGGTCCGCCTCTGTGACCGCGCCCAGCGCGACCTGGGCGACCTGTGCCCCGCCGCCGACCACGATGATCCGCTTGCCGAACACCTTGCCCATCGACCGCGTGACCGACAGGGCGAGGACCTCACGCAGCGGCTCGAGCGCCTCGACGAGCGCGCGCTCGTCCGCGTCCTCGACCTCGAGCTCCACCTCGACGGTGTCGGCATCCGTCGCCTCGACGCCGGCCTTGCCGGCTCGTCGCACCGTGGCCAGCGTGCGCACGCGGCCGCCGACCGCGCCGACGCTCCCTGCCACGACGGACATCGCGCCGGGCTCGTCGAGCAGCTCCAGGCGGACGGCGACCGCGGACGGCAGCGGCTGGGGGGTGCGGCGGGGCATGGGCTCGGGCTCGAACGCGTCAGGCGGAGAGGACAGCGTCAGCCGGAGCGGCCGGCGACGATGTCGGCAATCGACATCCCCGTCGGCTCCGCGCCGCTCGTCGGGTCGTGTTCCTCGAACGCGATCCCGAGCGCGCCGAACGCCTCGCGCGTCTTCGCCGCGTCGCTCGTCGTGAGCATGAGCGCGCCGTCGGTGTCCTCGGCGACGCCCACGATGCCGGTGATGTTGACCTGACGATCGGCGAGCGCCTGGGCAACCTGCGCCAGGGCCCCCGGCCGGTCGTCGAGCTGCACGGTGAACCAGATCG
>DASXVG010000137.1:0-3588 GCA_036504355.1 Candidatus Limnocylindrales bacterium | reverse complement strand
CTCACGCGCTACCAGGACGCCAACTCGCGCTTCGCGTACACCGGCACCTGGCGCACGTTCACGACGAGCAACGCGTCCGGCGGTACGGAGCGCTACACGACCCAGACGGGCGCCGCGGCGACGATCGTCCTCACCAACGTCCGCTCGTTCGCGATCGGGGGGCCGAAGTCCTCGACGAGAGGCAGCTTCAAGGTGTACGTGGACGGGGTGCTCGTGAAGAGCGTGAGCGAGCGCGCGTCCACGACGGTCTACCGCCGGATCCTCTACGTGCGCAACGTCACGAGCGGGACGGGCGTGAGCCACACGATCAGGATCGTGTCCGCCGGCGGTGGCCGGATCGACCTCGACGCGGTCCTGACGCTCTCCGCCCCGTAGCCGCGGGCGGTTCGCCCGGAACTCTGCGTGTCTGAATCGCAACCCCCTCTGGTATAGTTCCGCGCGGTGACAGGTCGCCCATGAACACCGGGGTCGGCGGATATCTCGCCCTCTTCTCCGAGATCGGGATGCTCCTCCTGGTGGCGACCCTCGCCGGTGTGGCGGCGGGCTACTGGGTGGACCAGCAGCTCGGGACCCTTCCGCTCTTCGTCCTCGTTGGCTTCCTCGCCGGCGCCGGGACCGGGGCCTTCGGGATCTACCGCCTGGTCACACGGTTCCTGAAGCGGTTCGACTGACCGGCCACGGAACGGGCACGGACGACGCGTGGCCGATGGCCGCGCCGCTGCTTGGAGGAAACGTGACGAGCGTCACCGGGATCGTGGGGCCAGGCCGATGAGCCGCCGCAACCGCGTCCTGCTCATCATCGCCGTGCTGATCGCCGTCGACGTGCTTGCCTTCCTCGCGTTCCCGCCCGCCGATCCGCAGAACAGCGCCGAGTGCGTCTACCCCGTCTGCTTCATCAACGGCAACCTCGAGCTGCCCGCGCCCCACGCCATCTTCCCGCCCGGTCACACATCGCCGGCCGGCCTCATCGTGTTCGACGTGAGCATCTCGTCCACCCTGTTCACCATGTGGGTGGTCGCGGTTCTCGTGATCCTGCTGCTGTGGTTCCTGAGCCGCGGCCACAAGTCGGTGCCCGACGGCCGCCAGAACCTCGTCGAGTGGGTGTACGAGACCGTCGAGAGCTTCGGGATGTCGCTCGGCGGCCCCAAGGCCCGGCCCTACATCCCGCTGTTCGCCGCGTTCTTCCTGTTCATCCTGTTCAGCAACTGGAGCGGCCTGATCCCGGGCGTGGGCAAGGTGCCGTGGTTCCGGGCCCCGACGTCGGACGTCAACGTCACGATCGGCCTGGCCCTCGTCTCGTTCCTGTTCTTCCAGTACCAGGGCTTCAAGCACCTGGGCCTGGGGTATCTCGGCAAGTTCTTCCCGCTCGGCGAGTTCCGCAACGGAATCGGGGCCGGGATCATCGCCCTGTTCGTCGGCCTGGTGGAGCTCCTGCTCGAGTTCGTCAAGCCCGTGACGCTGTCAATGCGTCTCTTCGGCAACATCTACGGCGGCGAGGTGGCGCTGGGCGTCATGACCGCGCTGACCATCGCCCTCATCCCCCTTGGCCTCTATGCGCTCGAGGTCATGCTGAACCTCGTCCAGGCGCTCATCTTCAGCACGCTCACGCTCATGTTCACCCTGGCCGCGATCGAGCACCACGGTGACGACCACGATGAGTCGCATGAGCCCACGGCCACGCCCATGGACCCGGCGGTCGTCGCCGGAGCCCACTGATCATCTCGGCACCTGAACCCGGCCAATCACCGGGTCGAATGGAGGGTCACTCGCAATGGAGCATCTAGGCGCCGGCCTCGCCGCCCTCGGCGTCCTCGGCCCCGGCATCGGCAT
The DNA here is from genome assembly GCA_036504355.1 of Candidatus Limnocylindrales bacterium. Lineage (GTDB taxonomy): Bacteria > Chloroflexota > Limnocylindria > Limnocylindrales > CSP1-4 > CAIXZV01. Next base: position 1,758 of record DASXVG010000137.1, on the reverse strand, counting down.
CGGCATCCTCGCCGGCATGTCGAGCGCCGCGATCGGTCGCAACCCAGACGCCGCAGGCCAGATCCGCGGTCTCGCGATCATCCTCGCGGCGTTCGCCGAAGGCCTCGGCGTGCTCGCGATCGTCGTGGGCCTGCTCGCCATCTTCATCAAGGCCTAGTACACGGCCGTGGAGATCCTCGCCCTCGTCGGTGACGGCGTCCGTCAGGTCGTCGCGCTGGCAGCCGAGGCGGGTGGCGAAGCGGCCGCGGAGCCGTTCCAGATCAACCTGTTCTGGATCATCGTCGCGGCCACGACGTTCATCCTGTTCTTCTTCCTGGTCCGGGAGTTCGCGCTCGCGGGTCTGCAGAAGACCCTCGAGGACAGGCGCGCCCGGATCGAGCAGGGGCTGATCGACGCCGAGCAGGCCCGCCGCGACCGGGAATCCGCCGAGCAGGAGCGGCTCGCCGCCCTGCAGGAGGCCCGTCGCGAGGCCAACGAGATCATCAACCGCGCCCAGAAGGTCGCCTCGGAGACCCGGGAGCAGGACATCGCGGCGACCCGCGAAGAGCTCGATCGCATGCGCGAGCGCGCCACGGCCGAGATCGACGCGGAGAAGCAGCGGGCCATCGCGGAGCTGCGCGGAGAGGTCACCGACCTTGCCCTCGCCGCTGCCGGCCGCGTGGTCGGTGAGTCGATGACCGGCGACCGCCAGCGCAAGCTGGTGGCCGACTTCCTGGCCGAATCCGGATCCGCGGGGTCGAATTCCTGATGGCCCGCCCCGTCGCCGCCGCCCGCCGCTACGCCGAGGCCGCCTTCCAGGTGGGTCTCGCGGACGGCCAGCTCGATCGCTGGAAGGCCGACCTGGCCGCAGCGGCCGAGCTCCTCGGCCGGCCCGACGTGTCGCCCACCGTGGACAATCCGGCCGTGCCGCTCGTCCAGCGGCTCGAGATCGTTCGCCAGCTGCTGGGCACGCGGATCTCCGCGCAGGCCCTGCGGCTCGTCAGCCTCCTCGTCGAGCGCGGCCGGGTGAACGCCCTGCCCAAGCTCAGCGAGGACTACAACCGCCTGCTCAACGCCCACCGCGGTGTGGTGGAGGCCACGGTCACCAGTGCCGTGCCGCTCACCGCGGACGAGACCGCCGAGATCCGGAGCCGGGTCGAGGCGATGGCCGGCTCGGCCGTGGAGCTCCGCACGGAGGTCAACCCGGACCTCCTGGGGGGCCTCACCATCCAGGTCCGCGACCGGCTCCTCGACGCCTCGATTCGCGGTCGCCTCGAGCGGCTGCGTGACCAGCTCCATGCGGGCACCCGCACCCGCTAGCGCCCGAACGGAGACGCCATGGCCATCCGGTCAGACGAGATCATCAGCATCATCAAGAGCCAGATCGAAGGCTTCGACGGCACCACCGAGACACGCTCGGTGGGCACGGTTGTCGAGGTCGGCGACGGCATCGCGCAGATCTACGGCCTGGACGCCGCCCTGGCGTCCGAGCTGCTGGAGTTTCCCGACGGGGTGATGGGCATGGCCCTCAACCTCGAGGAGGAGACGGTTGGCGCGGTCATCCTCGGCGACGCCACGGCGATCAAGGAGGGCGACCAGGTCCGGACGACGGGCCGCGTGGTCGAGGTCCCGGTCGGGGCGGCGCTGCTGGGCCGGGTCGTGGACCCGCTCGGCAACGCGCTCGACGGCAAGGGCGAGATCCCGCGCACGAAGGTCCGGCCGGTGGAGCGCATCGCCCCCGGCGTCATCATCCGCAAGGGTGTGGACACGCCGGTCCAG
>DASXVG010000136.1:0-6979 GCA_036504355.1 Candidatus Limnocylindrales bacterium | reverse complement strand
CGTTCGAGCAGCGTGCCGATGGCCCGCCGGAGCGCCGCACGCTTCCGGTGGTCGAGCGACTCCTCGGGCAGACCGAAATCCCGTCGGCCGCGCCTGCGAACCTCCACGACGACGAGCGACCCCACGCCCGCCGGGTCCACCGCGAGCAGGTCGATCTCGTCCCGCCCCACGCGCAGGTTCCGGGCCAGGATCGTCCACCCCATCGACTCGAGGCGGCGGGCCACCAGCCGCTCGCCCGCGTCGCCGATCCGCTGCGCCTCGGTGCTGCGTGCACGTTCCATTGCCGCCAGCATGGCGGGGAGCGCGTATCGGGGCCTTATCGCGAGGCGGGCGCCGAACGGCGGCGACGCCTCGCCACCACGATCCGCGGTTCAGCCGAGGGCGGCGAGCGCCTCGTCCGTCAGGTGGTCCGCGTCGTCGACCTCCCCAAGCGCCATCACGCCGATCGCATCCTGCGGGATCCCCGTCACGGGGCCGTCCCCGGCGTCGAAGAGCGACAGCTGGTCGCCCGCCATCAGCACCTGGAGCGCCTGCCACGAGCTCCGGTGGTGCGGCGTGAGCCCGTGGGCCCGGATCGCGTCGCGATGCTCCTTCGTGGCGTAGCCCTGGTTGCGCTCCCAGCCGTAGGCCGGATACCGGATCGCCAGCTGCGCCATCATGCGGTCCCTGACGACCTTGGCCACGACGGAGGCGCAGGCGATCGAGTACACCCGGGCATCGCCATCGACGATCGCCGTGTACGGCCCGACCTGCTGCTCGAACTCGGCGATCCGGAGGCCGTCGACGAGGACATGGTCATGGCCTCCGAGGCGCGCGATCGCGCGGCGCATCGCGAGATGGGTCGCGTGGTAGATGTTCAGCCGGTCGATGTCGGCGACGGATGCCGCACCGATGCCGATCGCGATCGCGCGCCGCCGGATCACCGGGGCGAGCCGCTCGCGCTGCAGCGCGGTCATCGTCTTGGAGTCTCGGACGCCCTCGATCCGGTGACAGTTCGGCGGCATGATCACGGCCGCCGCGACGACCGCGCCACTCGTGGGGGCCACCCCAACCTCGTCCACGCCCGCGATCCGCGTCGCGCCGTCGCGCCACAGGGGGCGCTCCCAGCGGAGAGTGGGGACGATCAGGGTCATTGCGCGACAGCGTACCGCGCCGGGCCGCGGTCCGGGACTCGTGGCGTCCGCCGGCAGGACGCGTGCGAGACTCGCCCGATGCAGCGGCGCTTCGCACAGGTCGACGTGTTCACGACCGGCCCCGGGCTCGGCAATCCGCTGGCGGTCGTGCTCGATGGGGACGGGCTGTCGACCCCGGAGATGCAGCGGTTCGCCGCGTGGACGAACTTGTCCGAGACGACGTTCGTCGTCGACGGCACGGACGAGCGGGCCGACTACACGGTGCGGATCTTCACCCCGACCGCCGAGATCCCGTTCGCCGGCCACCCGACGCTCGGCACCTGTCACGCGTGGCTCGAGGCGGGCGGCGTGCCGCGCGATCCCGACCGGGTCGTCCAGGCCTGCGGCTCCGGGCTGGTCGAGGTGCGCAGGACGCCCGATGGCCTCGCGTTCGGCGAGCCGCCGATGCTTCGCTGGGGGCCGGTCGACGAGGCGGACCTGGTGCGGGTGGCCGCGACGCTGTCCATCGGTCGGGACGAGATCCTGGACGCGACGTGGTGCGACAACGGGCCGGGCTGGATGGCGATCCTGCTCGAGCGCGCCGAACGCGTCCTCGCGCTGCGCATCGGCCCGTCGCTTCACCTCGACCTGGGGATCGTCGGTCTGTACCCCGCGGGCTCGCCGGCGGCGATCGAGGTGCGAGCGGCGTGGCCGGAGCACGGGTCGATCGTGGAGGACCCCGCGACGGGGAGCCTGAACGCGTCGGTCGCAGGCTGGCTCATCGACAAGGGCCTGGTCTCCGCGCCCTACACCGCGACCCAGGGCGCGGCGATCGGGCGGGCGGGGCGCCTCTCGATCACCCAGGACCCCGACGGCACGATCTTCGTCGGCGGGCGGAGCGTGACGGTCGTGACGGGGTCGGTCGACCTGTAGCCCGGCACGCCGACATGGAACGACCCCGGCACGGACCGGGGTCGGAGATCGCGGCGGGTCGGACGGGCCGGGCCCGGGAGGCTAGCGGCGCTCGCGGAGCGTGGTCGCGGCCTTGCCGACCCGGTTGCGGAGGAAGTACAGCTTCGCGCGGCGGACCTGGCCGTGGCGGACGACCTCGATCTTCTCGATGCGCGGGCTGTGGATCTTGAACGTGCGCTCGACGCCGACGCCAGAGGCGATCCGGCGGACGGTGATCGTGGACGCGATCCCGCTGCGACGAACCCGCATCACGAGCCCCTCGAACACCTGGATGCGCTCGCGGGTGCCCTCGATGACCTTCGCGGAGACCTTGACGGTGTCGCCCGGGACGATCTCCGGGAGGTCGGTGCGCAGCTGGTCCTGGACGATCTCGTTGAGCACGTTCACGGTGTGGTCCTTGTCGTTCGAGTCGGCGGCAGCCGCGGCTGCGGGTGGTGCAGGTTTCGGGACGGCGAGCCGAAACAACGGCGCGGCCGACGGCGGAGGATAGCACGACGCGCGGCCGGTGTCAGGCGTCCACGGCCGGGTCAGGCGCCCGCGCAGCCCGGCGTCAGGCGTCCGAGTCCAGCGCGGCGTCTGCCTCGGTGCGCAGCTCGGCCATGGCCCTCGCCTCGTCCTTCGACAGGATGCGCCCGTCGAGCAGCTCCGGCCGGCGCTCCTGCGTCCGTCTGAGCGACTCCTTGAGCCGCCACTTGCGGACCTGCTCGTGGTGGCCGGACACGAGGACCGAGGGCACCGTCAGGCCCTTGAACTCGGCCGGACGCGTGTACTGCGGGTACTCGAGCAGCCCCGCCGCGAACGACTCCTCGGTCGTGGACGCTTCGTCGATCGCACCCGGGAGCAGCCGCAGGACGGCGTCGATGACCACGAGCGCCCCGAGCTCGCCCCCGGTCAGCACGTAGTCGCCGATCGAGAGCTCGCGGTCCACCATCGTCCGGATGCGCTCGTCCACGCCCTCGTAGCGCGGGCACAGGAACACGAGGTGGCTCGCCTCGGCGAGCTCGTGCGCCACGGCCTGGCGGAAGACGTCACCGGCGGGGTCGAGCAGGATGACGATCGAGTCCGGGCGCCGGATCGCGGCGAGGGCTGCGGCCACCGGCTCCGGCCGCAGGACCATGCCCGCTCCCCCGCCGTACGTGTAGTCGTCGACCGTCCGGTGGCGCCCGATGCCCCACTCGCGGAGATCGCGGACTCGTACCGTCGCGAGGCCGCGGTCCAGGATCCGGGCGGGGATGCTCTCGCGGAGCGGCCCCTCGACCATCGGCGGGAACAGCGAGAGGACGTCGATCTCGAGCGGCATCAGCCGGCGTCTGTCGGGGGCTCCCCGTCGCCCGGGGCCGGCGTCGCGGGCGTCCCGCGGAGCGCCGCGATCTCGTCCGGGGTCAGGGTCCGGCTCCCCTCGTCCTTCGGTCCGGCCTTGCGCGGTCCCGTTCGGCCTCCCTTGCTCGTGTCCGGTGTCGGCGACGGCGCGGGCGGGGCCACGCGCGATGGCCTGGGCGCCTTTGGGCGCTTCGGGTTGGCCGGCCGGCGATCTCGCGGGCGGACGTAGTCGTCATCGTCGACGGGCCGGGCGTCGAGCGCGAGCGCCTCCATGTCCACGAGCATCTCGCCGCGCTCGGGAGCGAGCTCGAGCACGATCCCCTTGACGCCGGGGACGTCGATCTCGCCCCGCGGCCCGCGGACGACGAACACCTCCGCGCCGCCGGCACGATAGATGTCGACGACGCGGCCGAGCTCCGCGCCGTCCGATCCCCGGACCTCGAGGCCCTCCAGCTCGTGGAAGTACCAGCGCCCGGGCTCGCGCGGCTCGTCCGGGGGCTCGATCTCCAGGTAGACGTCGCGGAGGACGTCGGCGGCCTCGCGGGTCGGGACCTCCTCGAATCGGAGCCACCAGCCGGGACCGTCGGCCACGGCTGACGACTCCGCGATCGTGAGCGGACGAGAGGTCCCCTCGACGAACAGCACGTCGCCCACGGCAAAGCGCTCCTCGGGACGATCCGTGAGGAGCTCGATGCGGACATGGCCGCGCAGCCCGCGAAGGCCGCGCACGAGCCCGACCGTCAGGCGCGTCGGCGCCCCGTCAGCGGGCTCGGGCGCGACATCAGGGCCGCGCTTCGAGGGAGCCGTGACTGGCCCCCGGTCAGACGATCTCGAGGCTGACGGGCTCGCCCGAGCGGGCGCTCGTCACCTTGAGCAGCGTCCGCAGGGCCTTCGCGACGGATCCGTTGCGCCCGATCACCTTGCCCATGTCGGCCTCGGCCACGTGGAGCTCGATGACGGTCCCGTCCTCCCCGTTGACGACCTCGACCGTGACGGCCTCGGGATCGTCCACGAGGGACTTGGCGACGTATGCGACCAGGTCGGCGGCTGCCATCGGGCGGCTACTTCGCGGCCGGCGTGATGCCGGCGTTCTTGAACAGGCGCTTGACGGTGTCGCTCGGCTGGGCGCCCTTGGCGAGCCAGTCGCGGGCCTTCGCCTCGTCGATGTGGACGTCGATGGGGTCCGTGCGGGGGTTGTAATGCCCGATCGTGTCGATCGCGCGCCCATCCCGGGCGGAACGGGAGTCGGCGACGACCAGCCGGTATGTCGGCTGCTTGGTCGCCCCGACGCGGGTCAGGCGGATTCGAACGGCCATGGTGCGCTGGTGCTCCTCTGTGGTGCGGGCCCAGGGCAGGGCTCGCGCTGGTTGACGATGCGGGTTGATGGGTCGGAGATCAGTTCCCGGCCACGTGCAGGACCGCGCGACCCTTGTCGTTCGGCTGCCCGGGCTCGGTCGTCTCGATGAGCGAGTCGAAGGCATCAAGATACGGCTTGACGTCCGTGTCGTAGGTGGTCTTCGTATCGGCCGGCAGGAGTGGCTCGACGGCGTCGCGGACGCCTGCGATGTCCACCCACACGAGGCCCGCACGCACCTGGCCGACGCGCGTGAGCGCGTCCGCGAAGCGGGCGTCCCCGGCAAGCGAGGCACCGCCGGCGACCGTGTCGAGCACGGCCTTGGTGAACGCCGTCCCGTAGCCCAGCACGACGACCTTGTCGGTGACGGCGTACGACAGCTTCAGGTCGGCGGGCAGCGTCACGCCCTCGGCGACCTGCCCCGCGAGCCTCGACAGCCCGGAGAGATCCACGACGGTGATCGTGGTCCCGCTGTACGGCTCCTCGGTGACCGTCAGGCCCGCCTGGGCGCCGCCGAGCTGGATGAAGCCCTTGAGCTGGTTGAACAGGCGCTCGGCAGCGGCCGCGTCCGTGGGGACGACGACGACGCCGCCCGTGAGGGTGTCGCCCGCGGTCGTAATGGCCAGGCCGGTCTCTCCGGCCCAGGACGTGACCGCGTCGAACCCGCCGAGCAGGGCGAGCGCGTCGTCGAGCTGCTTGAGGCCCTCCGCGGAGGCGGCGTCCTGGCCGCGCTGGTCCCTGAGACGCTTCAGCGCCGCGCCGAAGTCGTGGCCGTCGGCGAGCACGAGCGTGCCCGACGGGACGAGGCCGGGGAGCGTCGACGCCGTGCCCGTGCCGGTCAGCGCCGAGTGCGGGGTCGTGACGTCCATCACGAGGGACGAGCCCTCCGCGCGGACGGTCTGGACGGCCCACGCGGGCACCTGGTCGAGGAGCGACTTCGGCACGTCCGCAGCGGAGCCCGTGGGAAGCACCGAGCTCAGCTTGCCGATCACGGTCCTGAGGTCGACGTACCCGAAGGCGAGGTGGTCGCCCGTGACGGCGCCGGTCGCCGCCTTGAACTGCGCGTTCGTCGGCAGCCCGCCCGTCCCCTTGGTGTCGATGACGGCCTTGAGCGAGTCCACGTCGCCCAGCGCGAGCACCGGGCCGACGATGACGTACCCGCCGCGCACGCCCTGCATCTTCGTCTCGACGGCGGGCGGCGGCGTGACGACACTGATCGTCGAGCCGCCGTACGCCTCGGTGGTGATCGTTCCGCCGTTGCGGGTCACGAAGCCGTCGGCCCAGGCCTTCGCCTTGGTCGCGTCCTTCACGCTGGCGATCAGGACGGCGCGTGCGGAGGCGGGGTCAGCCTCGGACGGGAGCGCGCCGATGCTCCCGCCGACCTGGCCGCCGAACCACGGCTCGATGTCGGTCTTCCAGCTGACCTTCCCGTCGCTCGCCTTGCCGACGAGCTGGTCGAGCGCCTCGGACAGCTTGACCGGGAACGCGGCCTGGTCCTCGAAGCCCGGGAAGGCCTGCATCAGCCTGGCGACCTCCGCGGCCTGGTCGCCCGGCAGATCCAGGCGTGCCTCGCCGTACATGACGGCGTCAGCCGGCGTCCAGCTGAGGACCTCCGCGTTGCCCGACGATCCGGTGAGGAGGAAGGTCGCCCCAGCCGCCACCGCGGCGACGACGACGACCAGCGCGCCGACGGCGAGCCAGCGCGCGCGACTGCCCGACCGGCCGGACGCGGTCCGCTCGACGGGGGTGCTGGTGACCGGCTGCGCCGCCTCGGCGGGCGGGAACGCGGCTTGCGCAGGGGCAGCCGAATTCGGCCCGGCTGCGACGGCCGCGGCCGGGGGTGCGGGTGGTGCGGGTGGTGCGGCGTCGGCAGGCGCCGGTGCCGCCGCGTCCACGGGCGTGGGTGGCGCGGATGGCGTCGCCGTGGGCGGCTCGTACGACCGCGTCGGATCCTGGTCGGTCATCGGTACCCCCTTGCCTAGCGGCGTCCGAGCAGCTGGCCCATCGCGGCGCGCTTGCCGCCGGAGCCCGACAGCTGCTTCATCAGCTTCTGCATCTCGCCGAACTGCTTGATCAGGCGGTTGACCTCCGGCAGCGTCGTGCCCGAGCCCTTCGAGATCCGGCGCCGGCGCGACGCGTTGAGGACGTTCGGATCACGGCGCTCGCGCGGCGTCATCGACAGGATGATCGCCTCGACCCGCTTGAGATCGCCGCGGTCGAC
>DASXVG010000135.1:0-4151 GCA_036504355.1 Candidatus Limnocylindrales bacterium | reverse complement strand
GGCGCCCGTCCGGTCCCGCGACTTCCGGCTCACCCCCGAGCAGGCGGCCTCGCTCCGCCCCGGTGGCCTCCGCGGCCTGCTCGCCGCGTTCTCGGGTCCCCGCTTCGCGTTCGCCACCCCGCTCGGCACCGGGCTCGCCGCCCTGGGCATCGTGGGCGTCCTCGTCGCCTCCGGCGGCTTCGCGTCGGGCGCCGGCACCGGGGGAGCGGCAAGCCTGCCGGAGGCCGGCACGGAGATGATCTCGACGGCGGCGCCGCCGGATCGTGAGGCTGCGAGCGCTGCCGCGAGCGTGGCACCGACGCGGCTGCCCGCCGAAGCGCCCGTCGCCGGCGTCCCGGCCTCCGCGGCGCCGTCCGGGGTTGTCGACACGATGGGCGGAGACGAGCGGTCGGCGGCGCCCGCCCCGTCCGCCGTGCCGGACCGGCTGGCCGCCACGCCCGAGGCATCGCCGGCGGACCAGTACCTCACGAACGCGGCGCCGTCTCCCGCGGGATCCGAGGCGCCTCGAGCCGCTGCGGTCGATCCCGTGCCGTCGACGGTCGCGACGAAGGGCGTCGAACCTGTGCTCGGGATGGACGATATCCGTGTCGATCCAGGGCTGGCGCTCGCGGTCGCGCTGCTCGTGCTGGGGACCGGCCTCGTGTCGCTCCGCTGGGCTGCCCGCCGTACCGCCTGACGCGTCCCCCTCGACCGGGTCGGCGAACCCGGGCAACGCTCAGTCGCGCAGCGGCAGCCGCACCGTGAACACGGATCCGCGGCCCGCCACCCCATCGCTCGTGACGCCGACGGAGCCACCGTGCGCCGCCGCGAGGTCCCGGACGATCGCGAGCCCCAGCCCCGAGCCGCCGGAATCCGCCCGCCGGTGGAAACGGTCGAACACCCGGCCGAGCTCGTCGGGGGCGATGCCCTCGCCGTCGTCGATCACCGCGAGCAGGGCCTCGCCGCCCGAGGCCCGCACGTCGATGGTCACATGGCCCCCGGCGGGCGTATGCCGCAGCGCGTTCCCAACGAGGTTGCCCAGGATCTCCCGGACGCGGACAGGGTCCACGCTCGTCACGAGCTCACGATCACCGTCGGCCGCGAGCGTGACCCGCCCCGCCTCCGCGCGCGGCCGCTGCGCCGCGACGACCTCTTCGGCCAGTGCCCGCACGTCGACCGGCTCGCGGTGCAGGGGAAGGGCGCCCGCCTCGGCGAGGGACAGCGTCCGGAGATCGTCGAGGAGGCGGTCCATGACCGAGGTCTCGGCGAGGAGTGGCGCCAGGTGGGCCTCGTCGATGGGGTGCACGCCGTCGAGCATCGCCTCGATGCCGCCGGCGACGACGGTGAGCGGGGTGCGGAGCTCGTGGGTGACGTCTGCGAGGAGCGCCTGCCGGTCCGCGCGCGTCCGGTCGAGGCGCTCGGCCATGGCGTTGAACGACGCGGCAAGGCCGCGGACGGGCCGCGGACCGCGCGGCTCCACCCGGACGTCGGGGTCGCCGTCGGCGAGTCGCTCGGCCGCGCGACCGAGCTCGGCGAGCGGCCGGATCGCCGTGCCGAACACCCTGATCCCGAACAGCACCGCCAGCGCGATGACGACGACGACCGCACCGGCGGTGAACGCCGATGGTGCCGCCCCCGGCGCGACGAGCCCGAGCAGCGCGCCCGCCACCCAGGTCGCGAGGGCCGTGACGATCCCGATGAACAGGACGACGGCGACGACGAAGCAGCCGAGGAAGCCAGCCCCACCGCGCCGGCCCGGCCTTCGTCCGCGGTGCGGCCGGCCGCCCCACGCGCCGCGACGCTCCCAGCCCGCGGGGGGCCACTCGCCGCGCTCCCAGCGTGAACGCGGGCTGTCGAGGTGCGGGTCGCCGGGCATCCGGTCTCAGGCCTCGCCGTCGGCGAGCGCGTAGCCCACGCCGTGGACCGTGCGCACGTAGCGCGGCGTGCCCGCCCCGGGCTCGAGCTTGCGGCGGAGGTTGCGGATGTGCCCGTCGATCGCGCGCTCGTACGTCTCGAGCGAGAACCCATGGACCGCATCCAGGAGCTGCGACCGGGTCCACACGCGACCGGGCTCGCGCGCGAGCGTCGCGAGGAGCTCGAACTCCGTGGGCGTGAGCGACACGACCCGGCCCCCGGCCGTGACCCGCCGGCGGGCGAGGTCGAGCTCCAGGTCCCCGGCCGAGATGCGCTCGTCCGAGGGCGGGGGCGCGTCAACGCGCCGCAGCACGGCTCGCACCCGCGCGACGAGCTCCTTGGGGCTGAACGGCTTGACCACGTAGTCATCTGCGCCGAGCTCGAGGCCGGTCACGCGGTCCGTCTCGTCGCCGCGCGCGGTGAGGATCACGATCGGGACGGCGGAGTCGCGCCGGATCGCCCGGACGACGTCGAGCCCGTCCACCCTCGGCAGCCCGAGGTCGAGTACGAGCGCGTCGGGCCGACGGGCGCGGAAGGTGGCGAGGGCCGCGGCGCCGTCGCCCGCGACGAGGACGGCGAAGCCCGCATGTTCGAGGTAGTCGCGGACGAGGCCAGCGATCTGGGGCTCGTCCTCCGCGACGAGGATCGTGCGCATCGGGTGCTCCGGGACGGCGAAGACGCCGGGCGAGGATACCCGCCCGGCGTCGCGTGGAGGAGGGAGGTCAGCCGGCCGCGGGCCGGGTGGGGTCGAAGGGATCGGCGCCGGCTGCCGACGTACCGCCGGCCGCGCGAGCCTCCTCCTCGTGGAGGCGGCGGTGCGCGTCGGCGATCCACTGGCGCCGGGGGTCGCCCGAGCCCATGCCGCCGCCCCACGGGCCGGAGCCCATGCGGCCGTGACCGCCGTGCATGCCCCAGGGCCCGCGACGCCGGCCGGCGAACGCGAAGAACAGGAAGCCGAAGAACAGGAAGAACAGCAGGAAGCCGAGTCCGGGGAAGCCACCCCCGAGATACACGGCGCCGCCGGCGGCGCCGATGTTCGAGGCGATGCCGGCCTGGAAGCCGACGATTCCGGCCGCCAGGGCGGTGAGCCCGAGGACGATGACGCCGAAGAGTGCGCGCATGAGGTGATGTCTCCGATGGTGCTGGGGCCCCGACCTGGGGGCCGATGTGCTTGACGGGCTCCATGCTCGGCTCCGGATGTGCAGAAACCGTGCGCGCCGCGTGCAGGTCCGATGAGTGCCGGGACGCGCCAGCGGAGCCCGACGCACGCATTCCTGCCGTGCCCTGGTCGGGCCGCAGGTACACTTCGAGCGTCCCATACCGCACGCTCGGAGCCGATGGAACGCCTCCTCCTGCTCGACGGCAACGGGCTCATCTACCGCGGGTACTTCGCCCTCATCGAGCAGCCCCTCACGACCTCGAAGGGCGAGCTCGTGACCACCGTGTTCGGGTTCACGAACATCGTGCTGCGCGCGATCCAGGACGCGAAGCCGGACCGGATCGCGGTCGCGTTCGACCTCGGCAAGCCGACGTTCCGCCACGAGCGGTACGCGGAGTACAAGGGCACCCGGACGCGGATGCCGGACGACATGCGGGAACAGATCCCGAAGGTGCGCGAGGTCGTGAAGGCACTCTCGATCCCGGTCTATGAGCGCGAGGGCTTCGAGGCGGACGACGCCATCGCGACGCTCGTCGGCCAGGCGGAGACGGCGGGGCTCGAGACGGTGATCCTCACTGGCGACCTGGACATGCTCCAGCTCGTGTCACCCAACACGAAGCTCATGGTCTCACTGCGCGGCGGCATCGCGAACACCGTCACCTACGACCTCGCCAAGATCGAGGAGCGCTGGGGCCTGCGCCCCGATCAGATGCTCGACTACAAGGCGCTCAAGGGCGACTCCACGGACAACATCCCCGGGATCCCGGGGGTGGGGGAGAAGACGGCCTCGAAGCTCGTCCAGACATGGGGCACGCTCGACGCCCTGTACGAGCACGTCGACGAGGTGGTGCCGGAGAAGCTCCGCGCGCCGCTCGTCGAGTACCGCGACCAGGTCATGGAGTCGCGGGAGCTGATGCGGCTCGTGCGCGCCGGCGACATCGAGCTCGACCTCGCCCGCGGCCGGGTAGGGGAGTACGACCGCGAAGCGGTGGTGCGGCTGTTCCGGGAGTACGAGTTCCGGACGCTCATCGACCGGCTGCCGCCGCTCGTCGGGGAGCGGCCCGAGGACGCCGTCGCCGCGATGCGCGAGCTCCGCGAG
>DASXVG010000134.1:0-75441 GCA_036504355.1 Candidatus Limnocylindrales bacterium | reverse complement strand
CTGCCACTCGAGGACGAGACGTTCGCCGGCGACCGGGCGATGGCCTTCCGGGTCCTCAAGAACGCGGGCGCCGCGCCGCCGTGGATCGAGGCGGACAAGGAGGCCCGGGAGCTGCTGGCGAAGCGCGACACGATCCTCGCGCGGGCGGAGCGGGGGAACCTGTCCCCGTACACGCGACGCCGCGACCGGGCAGACCTCGAGGGCCTCGTCATCCGGGTCAACGCCGCGATCGCGCGCCTCAACGCCGAGGCGCCGACGTACGGACAGCATCGCCGCCCGCTGGTCCTCGGCGACGAGCTCGCGCGCCTCGACGAGCTGCACCGCCGATGACGGGCGCGTCAGAACGCACGGCAGCTGGCGTGGTCGTTCGCCGCGCCGTCCCCGACGACGCCCCCGCGATCCGCGACGTCGCGGAGTCCGCATGGCGCGCGACGTATCGCGACCTCATCGGCGCCGACGCGGTGGAGCGGTTCATCGCGCAGGCGTACACCCCTGAGCGGGTTGCGCGCCGGATCGATCGCCACGACACATTCGTCGCGGCCGGACCCGACGGCGACGGGAGCGGGGTCGACGCGTTCGTGGAGAGCTTCGTCGAGGACGACCACGCCCACATCGCCGCGTTCTACGCGCGGCCGGGGTTCCGCGGCGCGGGCCTCGGGACGGCGCTCCTCGAGCGGGTCGTTGCCGCGTACCCCGGGCTCGACATCTCGGCGGACGTGCTCGTGGGCAACGACCTGGGCGAGCCGTTCTACGTGGCGCGCGGGTTCGAACCGGGCGAGCTCCTGGACGAGGAGATCGGCGGCGAGACGATCCGCGAACGCCGATGGTGGCTGCGCGCCCGTCGCTAGTCCCGGCGCCGCGGCTTCTCCGCGTCATCGATGATCGCGGCCCAGGGGGCGATCGCGAGGATCGCCGCGAGCGCGAGGATGACCAGCGACCCCCCGTTCGCGAGCAGCACCAGCGCCCCGACGACCACGACGACGTCCAGCGCGATCGCGAGCAGGACGGCCGGGCGTCGGACCATCGGTCAGCCGAACAGCGCCGCGACGGCGTCCTCGAAGACCGCGGTGTGGACATCCACGTCGGCCTCGGTGGTGGCGGGGGACATGAGCGCCATGTTGTGGAACGGTGTCATGAGCACGCCCCGGTTCATCGCCCAGAGGTGCAGGAAGCGCGCGAGCTCGGGGTCGTCGTGGGCAGCCTGGTCGGAGCCGTTGCGCGGCAGCTCGGGCATGAAGTGGTACTCGCACCGGGCGCCGAGCCTCGTGACGTGCCAGGGCACCTCCCAGCGGCGGAGGACGTCCGCGACGCCGGCCTCGAAGCGCTCGGCGAGAGGGATCATCCGCTCGAATGCGTCGTCGGTGAGGACTTCGGTGAGGGTGGCCCGGATCGCGGCCAGGCTGAGGGCGTTGCCGGCCAGGGTCCCACCGACGCCGCCGACATCCGAGTCCTCCCAGGTGATCGACGCGCGGATCCGCTCGCCGACCTCTTCCGTGAAGCCGTAGGCGCCCGCCGGGATCCCGCCGCCGATCGTCTTGCCGATCGTGAGGATGTCCGGCGTGAGGCCATGGAGCCCCGTGTAGCCACCCGGGCCCGCACAGATCGTGTGCGTCTCGTCGTTGATCAGCAGCGTGCCGTAGCGGCGCGTGAGCTCGCGGACTGCCTCGTGGTAGCCCGGGTCGGGGAGCACGATCCCGACGTTGGTGAGCGCCGGCTCGAACAGCGCGACCGCGACGTCGCCGTGGGCGAGCTCCCGCTCGAGCGCCTCGAGGTCGTTGAACTCCACCACGCGCGTCGTCTCGGCGAGGTCGACCGGCTTGCCGATGTTGCCACGGCGCGGGCCGACCGAGCCGTCCGGACGGAGCGACGCGAACGTCTCGTCCACCGACCCGTGGTAGTTGTGGTTGTGGACCAGGACCTTGGGCCGCCCCGTGATGTGGCGGGCGAGCCGGATCGCGAACCGGTTGGCGTCGGTCGCGGTGAGGGTGAACTGCCACCAGCGGACGCCGAATCGGCGCTGGAGCTCGTCGGCGGCGACGATCGCGTCCTCGGTCGGCAGCATGTGGGTGATCCCCCGGCGCATCTGGCGCTCGACGGCGCGGATGGTTGCGTCGGGGCCATGTCCGGCCATCGCGCCCGTGTCGCCGAGGCAGAAGTCCACGTACTCGTGGCCGTCGACGTCCGTGAACCTGGCGCCGCGCGCCTCATCGACGAACAGCGGCCACGAGCCGGCCCACTTGATCATCCAGTTCATCGGGACGCCGTCGAGCATCGAGCCCTGGGCGCGCTCCCACAGCAGGCGAGACGCCGGGTTCGCCTCCTCGAACCGCCCGAACTCGGCCTCCATGAGCCGTTCCATGCGCGCTCGATCGATCGTCCTGACCATCGCTGCTCCTCCGGGTCCGGTCCCGTGCGTGACGTCCTGCCGATGATCGCTCCGGCGCGTCCGCTCTGTGCGCCCGTTGCGCGCGCCGGGGCCGCTCGAGCGCTGGCCTGTCGGTCTCACCCGCACGGGTTCCGTCGTTCGCCGCCGTTCGCAACGCCGCGCGCGCCCATGCGCCCCCGTGCGCCTGTCATGCGTCCGCCCCTGACTCGCCGTTGGCCCGCTCGGCGACTGAACGATGGCGCCGTGCCCTTCGTCACTCACGCAGCGGGCGCTGCATCGCACGCGCACCTCCACCAGCCACGAACGGCCCGCCCATCGGGATATCTGGGAGCGGCGCGCCATGGTGCAGCCTCGAGCCGGGAGGTCGGTCCAGGTGCCGGCAAGGCGCAGCGAAGCCCCGGTTGCGATGATCCCCTCATAAGCACGCGAACACGCAGGGGAGACGTGGCCGCCGCGGACGCTCGGCGTGCGGCTGGTCGCGTGACGATCGAGCTGCGCGATGCCCGGCTCGCCGCTGCGCTCAGCCTCGACGCCGCGGCCCGCGCCGCGGGCATGTCCGCCTCGCAGCTCAGCCGCCTCGAGCTCGGCAGGCTCGAGCGGCCCGATCTCGAGCAGGTGTGGCAGGCGGCGAGCGTGGTCGGCCTCCGGGCGTCGCTCAACCTCTATCCGGCCGGGTCGCCGGTCCGGGACCGCGCGCAGCTGGCGCTCCTCTCGCGGTTCGAGCGCTGCCTGGGCGGCGGTCTGCGCATGCGCCGTGAAGTCCCGCTGCCGATCCCCGGCGACCTTCGCGCGTGGGATGCGGTGGTGGAGGGCTCCGATGGCGTCTTCTTCACGGAAGGCGAGTCCCACGTCCGCGATGCGCAGGCGCTCGAGCGCAGGATCCGGCTCAAGGTGCGCGACGATCCGAGAGCGCGTGTCGTCGTCCTGGTGCTCACGCGCAGCGATCATCATCGTGCAGTGCTCGCCGAGCACCGCGAGAGCCTGCGCGACCTGCTGCCCCTCGATGGGGGAGCCGTCCTGCGGGCGGTCCGAGCCGGACGGTGCCCGGCCGCGAGCGGGATCGTGCTCGTCTAGGAGGTCACGCCGGCACGAACGCCCGCCGGGCGGCCGAACGATGGCACGACGCACCCGATCCGCCCGCCGAGCGGGCCGGCCGCAACGTGCCCCGAAGCGGACGCCACGGATAGCCCGCCGGGCGGGCCCGACAGGGCGCACTGCAACGGTTCAGCCGCACAGCGGGACAGGGCGGAGCAGCCGCAGAGCGGGACAGAGCGCCGAAAGGCGGGGCAGGCCGGGCGAGGCGGACGCTGGCGTGCGCCCGGGCCCAGGAATCACGACGGCCGACCTGGTGGTCGGCCGGTGACGTACCTGGGGATCGGCTCCGGCGCCTGGTTCTGGCCGGAGCGCTGATCAGCGGGGTGTCAGTGATTGAGCCTGCGGATGTAGCCGCAGATCTCGCAGTGGGCGATGCCCGCTGTCTCGTCGATGACGAGGAACGAGGTGCACCCGTTGGTGGAGCAGTAGAGGCGGGTCGTGGCGTTGACGGCCCGGCGCCGCATGCGGCGCATCGAGCTGGAGCGGTACGCCACGGAATTCGTGGTGGCGCGAGTGAGCATTGAGGTGACGGTTTCCTTTCGAGGCAGATCGTGTCAGGACTGCCTGGATGCCTCTCCAACGGCCGGACATACGGGGCCGGAGTGGCGTTCATTGGACCCGGCGCGGCGACGGTTGCGCGTGTTGGGCGTCGACCTTGTGGCCGCGAGCAATCGGGCGATACCTGAAGATCATGCGGTCGAACGATCGTTCTGTCAACCAGGACCAGCGGGTTGGCACCCCGCTGTAACGACATCGACGCCGGCGGTGGAGATCGTGGAGCAGGGAACCCGCGGACGAGGCATGTCGTCTTGGCCGAGGCGGCAACCCCGCCCCCTGACCCGTCCATGCCTCCCCGGTGATCAGCCGATGCGTTCGTTCCGTCTGTCTGGCCTCCTGCTGGGCGCCGGCCTCGTCATCGCCGCCTGTGCGGGTGCTGGCCCGGTTCCGCCATCCGGTGACGGATCGACCCGGCCCCCTGCACCCGCGGTGGCGCCGGCGACGGCCAACGCGCTCGACGGCAGGACATTCGTGTCCACGGCGATGACCGGTGGGAGCCTCGTCGAGGGGAGTGCCGTCACGCTCACGTTCGATGGGACCCGCCTCGGCGTGCGCGCCGGCTGCAACCAGATGAGCGGCGACTACGAGGTCGTCGGTGGCGTGCTCAAGCCGGGGATGATGGCGACCACGGAGATGGCGTGCGATCAGCCCCTCATGGCCCAGGACTCGGCAGTCGCAGCCTTCCTGCCCGGTGCCGCGGCCACGCTCGCAGGCAACACCCTCACGCTGGCCAAGGATGGCGTCACGCTCACCCTCGTGGACACGGAGGTCGCGAACCCGGATCGTGGGCTCGAGGGCATCCGCTGGGTGGTCACCGGGATCCAGTCCGGCGACGCGGTGTCGAGCGTCCCCGGTGGCGTCACGGCATCGCTGGTGTTCGATGGCGGTACCGTCACGGTCGAATCGGGCTGCAACGGCGGCAGCGGCTCCTACGCCGTGACCGGTGGGAGGATCACCTTCGGCGTCATCGCCACGACGCTCATCCTGTGCAGCGACGACATCATGGCGCTCGAGACCGCGGTCCGGTCCACCCTCCAGGGGACGGCGACCTACGCGATCGACGCCGACACCCTCACCCTCACGAACGGCTCGACCGGCCTGATCCTGGGCGCGCGACCATAGCCACCGGGAGGATCACGCCTCGGGCGGGTACCCGGTGATCCTGCGGATCTCCGCGTACAGGGGCTTCAGCCGCTCGTACAGGCGCAGGTAGACGTTCCGGTACAGGTCCTCGTACATCACGTGCGCCGCGGGGTCGGGCTCGCGCGTCTCGGCGATCCGGGTCATCGCGGCGACTGCGGCCTCGAACGAGGCATGCATCCCGAGGCCCACGGCGGCGTCGATCGCGGCGCCAAGCCCGGACGTCTCGTGCGTGTGCGGGCGCGATGCCGGCAGCCCGAAGATGTCCGCCGTGAGCTGGATCGCGCCCGGGCTCTGCGACCCGCCGCCGCTGACCCGCAGCTCGCTGATCTGGACACCGGTCCGCCTGACGGTCCGCTCGGCGCCCTCGCGGAGGGCGTACGCGAGTCCCTCGATGATGGCCCGGTAGAGGTGCGCCCGCGTGTGGACGTCGCCCCAGCCGATGACGGCGCCCTTGGCCTCGGGCCCCGGGACGCGCACCCCGGGCGACCAGTACGGCTGGAGCACGAGGCCCATCGCGCCATGCGGCGTCGTCCGGAGGAGCTCGTCGAATAGGGTCTCGGTCTCGATACCCAGCTCGGCCGCACGAGCGACCTCCGCGGCGCCGAACTCGCGCTTGAACCACTCGATCATCCAGTAGCCGCGGTAGACCTGGACCTCGAGGCTGTAGGCGCCGGGCACGGCGGCCGGGTACGGGGGGACGATCGGGATGACCTCGACGTACCGGCGGTGGGTCGTGTTGATCGAGGCCGTGGTCCCGAGCGAGATCGCCCCCACGTAGGGCTCGAGCGCACCCGATCCGAGCACCTCGCACGCCTTGTCGCCCGCGGCCGCGATCAGCGGCAGCCCGACCGGGATCCCCGTCACCTCGGACGCGGCCGTGCTGATCTCGCCGAGCGTCCCACCCGGCGGCATGAGCTCCGGGAGCCACTCGCGCCGCACCGGGACCGCCTCCCAGCGCCAGTCCCCGGGCTTCGCCCAGGTCATGGCCCTGTTGTCGAACGGGAGGTAGCCGACCTGTGACGCGACCGAGTCCACGAACCGGCCCGTCAGCCGGTGGGTGAGGAAGCCCGACAGCAGCAGGAAGTGACGGACCTGCGCCCACGTCTCCGGTTCCTGGCGCGCGAGGACGTTGGCCTCGGCCTCCGCCATGAACGTGGCGACGGTGTCCGTCACGCCGGCCGCCCTGAAGGCGAGCCCCCATCGGCCGCCGATCCGGGGCAGCCCCTCGGCGCGACAGCGGTCGAGCCAGACCATCGCCCGGCGGAGCGGCTCGCCAGCCTCGTCCGTGATGACGACCGTTCCCCGCTGCGTGGTGAGCGCGACGCCGGCAAGCGCGTCGCGCCGCGCATGCGGGTTCGCCCACAGCCGCTGGGACGCCTCGCCGATGGCCCGCCAGTACAGGTCCGCGTCCTGCTCGCAGCAGCCGGACGGTCCGGGCACGTACGGCTCGATCGGGACCTTCGCGATCGCGACGAGGACGCCCGCGGGGTCGAAGATCATCGCCCGGACGCTCTGCGTCCCGACATCGAGTGCGAGGACCTGGTCGGGCGCCACCGGCCTACCCGTGCCTGTCGGCGAGGAGGACGCCCGGGTTCATCCGCCCGTCGGGATCGAAGGTCCGGACGACCGCCTCGAGCGCAGCCATGCCCAGCGGGCCCTTCTCCGGCGCGAGGTATGGCGCGTGGTCCGTCCCGACGCCGTGATGATGGCTGATCGTGGCGCCCTCGCCCGAGATCATCTCCGAGGCCGCACGCTTGATGGTGGCGGCGCGGTCTTGGGCCTCGTCCGGGTCGGCGCCGAGGCGGAACAGGTAGGTGAGGTACAGGCTCGACCCGGACGGGTAGACGTGCGAAAGGTGTGTGAACACGTGGACCCGCTCGCCACGCGGGGCAAGGGCCGTCGAGATGGCCGCCTCGACGCGGGCGAGGAGCCCGGGGACGTGCGCCCAGTCGGTCGCCGTCTCGAGCGTCTCCGCCCCGTAGCCAGCCGCGAGGAGCGCGTTGCGCAGGTACGGCGAGCGGAAGCGCGCCCGATACCAGGCGTCCGCGAACACGGGCAGCCGCACGCCGGCGCGGGCGCCGAGCACCGACGCGGTCTCACCGCGGGCGGCCTTCACGACCCGTTTCGAGCCCGACGCGCCGACGAGCAGGAGGCACCAGCCGCCACCCCTGCGTCGGGCGCGGAGATAGGTCGTGAGGGCCCGGACCTGGGACGGCCGGTCCGCGAACACGAGGAGCGCACGCGTCTCGCCGGGCGTCGAGAGGCGGAGCGAGGTGAGGCCCGGGCGGGCCCGTGCGAGCTCGCGCGTCGCCTCCAGCGCGGCGTCCCAGTCGGGCATCGCCCAGGCGTCGAACCGGTCCTCGGCCGGAATCGGGACCGCGCGCAGCACCACGTCCGTCAGGAACCCGAGCCGCCCTTCCGAGCCGAGGACGAGCTGGCGCAGGTCCGGGCCGGCGGCGGACGCCGGGTAGGGCGGCATCTCGAGCGTCCCGGCCGGTGCCTCGAGGACCCCACCGGCGAAGACGTGCTCGATGCGCCCGAGCCCGAGGCTCCGCAGGCCTGATCCGCGCGCCGCGACCCAGCCGCCGACCGTCGCGAGCTCCCACGATTGCGGCTCGTGCCCCACGGTGAGGTGCCGCGTCGCGAGCGCGCTGGCAAGCGCAGGCCCGGTCGTCCCTGCCCCGGCGGTGACGAGGCCGCTCCGCTCGTCGAGGGCGCTCACCCCCGCGAGCCGGGCGCAGTCGACGGTGACCAGGGGATCGGGCGAGGGGCGGGCGGTCACGCCGCCGACGACGCTCGTGCCGCCGCCGTACGGGATGAGCCGCGCGTCCACGTCCCGCGCATGATCGAGGAGCGCGCGGACGGCGGCCCGGTCCGTGGGCGTGGCCACGGCGTCGGGAACCGTGGCGAGACGTCCGAACCGGAGGTCGAGGAGGTCCGGCAGCGACTGCCCGCGGGCGTGGCGCACGCGGGCCTCGGGATCCAGGTCCAGGTGTGGCGAGGGCTCGAGGCGCGAGGGCGGGACCGACCCGATGACGCCGGCGAGCGTGGCAGCCGGCGTCGGGACGGCCTTGCCGACGACCGTCTCGAGGAACGACCGGCCGCCCGCGCCGAGGTGGGCGTCGACGCCCTCGAAGCCCCAGCCGTTCCATCGCCGCATGCCGTCATCGTGCCCCATCCGCCGGTCGCGAATGCGGCCGTTCCGCCCGCTCGGCGTTCCCGTTTGCCGAGCCCGCGGTCGCCGTCCGGACCGCGGTCGGCGTCGTCAGACGGGCGGCCAGGGGAGCGCCGGCCGACGCGGGTCGGGCTGGGGGAGGACGCCGGCCTGGAGCAGTGCGTCGATCCGGCGGGCGGTTGCCCGCACCTCGATCGGGTCGAGCAGCTCGCGCAGGGTCGCCCCAAGGGCGCCGTCGAGCCCCGCACGCAGCCCGCGCAGCACGTCCGTCTCCTCCGCGCTGAGCGGCTCGCCCCGCCACGACCAGAGGACGGTTCGCAGCTTGGGGACCGGGGAGAACGTCACGCCGTGGTCGACGCCGTAGATGTGGCCGCCCGGGACGGGGAGCAGGTGACCCGCCTTGCGGTCCGTGTTGTTGACCGCGGCGTCGAATACCGCGATGCGGCGGAGCCGCTCGTCGCTGTCGACGACGAGCGCCACCGGATCGACCGATGGGTCGGTTCGGATCCAGAGCTGGACCATGCCCTCGCCGAACGGGCCGTCGCGGAGCACCGTCGGCGGGACGATGCCCCAGCCCGTGGCCTCCGATGCGTGGAACGCCGCGACCTCGCGCCGCGCGAGCGTCTCGTCGGGGAAGTCATCGAGCGGCCGCTCCCCCATCACGGGCTTGTAGATGCACGCCGCGACGAGGTCGGGCTCGGGATCCGGGCAACGCTTCGTCACGAGGCACAGGAGCGCGTTGTTGGACGACGCCCACAGGCGGCCCACGATGGCGAGCTCGCCGTGCGCCAGCAGGTCGAGCGCCGTGTCCACTGCGAGGACGGGCATCGGCAGATCGAGCGCGTCGATCGACTCGGACCCCTCGTCCTCGTCCTCGTCCGCGACACCGTCCGGGTCCGGGGCCGCGTCGGGCCCGCGCGCGTTGTCCATCGGACGGCTAGTTGAGCAGCGGAGCCGTGCCGTTGCGGCGCGGGCAGAGATGGCCCTGCGGGTCGAGTGGCTGCCCGCACAGCGGGCACGGCGGCCGGCCCGCCGAGAGGAGGCGCAGCGCCTGCGCCACGAACGTGCGCGCCGCGAGCGTCGTCAGGCGCACCCGCAGGAAGTCCGGACCGTCCTCGTCCTCGTCGTCGAACGCCTCGGGCGGGTCCTCCTCCTCGTCCTCCTCGGCGGCCACGAGCTCGCTCGCCTCCAGGAGCACGAGATCATCCTGCGTGTCCCAGCCCATGGAGAGCGTGCCCACCCGGAACGCCTCGTTGATCGGCTCGTCGAGGACGGGAATGGCGTTGTCCAGCGGCTGGTCGGCGTCGGCACCCGAGATGTCGCGCCGCTCCAGCTCATCGAGGAGCTCGGTGAGGCGCTGCGCGAGCGCGGCGACCTGGACCTTCTCCAGGGCGACGGAGGTGATCCGTGACCCGTCCCGGGCCTGGAGGAAGAAGGTGCGGTTGCCGGGCTCGCCGACGGTGCCGGCGACGAATCGGTCAGGGGTGTCGAACAGGAAGCGGCGTCGTGTCATCGGGGAGAGAGCGTACCGGATGCCCGCGTCAGGCCACGCCGGTGCGCCTGCACCGGTCAGGCGACCGAGACCGCGATCCGGTGGTAGCCGCGCGCGCCGTCCGGGTCGGGCCGCGTCACCGTGTCGGTCTGGACCTCGCCCAGGCCGTCCGTCGCGCGGACGGTGAGCGTGTGGTTGCCCGCGGTCGCCTGCCACGCGAGCTTCCACTGGACCCACGTCTGCGGCCCGAGCGGGGTGGCGATCGTCGCGTCCTGCCAGTCGCCGTCATCCACCTGCACCTCGACCCGGCTGACGCCGCGGTCGGGGGCCCACGCGACCCCGGCGACGGCGACCGGGCCCGCCGCCACGCGGGCGTTCCGGTTGGGGACGTCGATCCGGGACTGGGTGAGGATGGGCGCCTCCTTGGCCCAGCCACGCGGGACCCAGTAGGCGTCGAATGCCTCGAGGGTCGTGAGCTCGAGCTCGCTGAGCCACTTCGTGGCGGAGACATACCCGTACAGGCCGGGGACGATGAGCCGGGCGGGGAAGCCGTGTGCGGCGGGGAGCGGCTCGTCGTTCATCTTGACGGCGATCAGCGCGTCCCGCGGCCGCTCGGGTGCGGTGACCCACTCGGTGGGGAAGCCCGCGGCCCAGTCGTCGATCGACCGGGGGACGATCTGGGTGGCGCCGGGCAGGACCTCGGCCATGTCGAGGACGTCCGTCAGCCGGACTCCCGTCCACTTGGCGTTCCCCACGAGCTGCCCGCCGACCTCGTTGCTGACGCAGGCGATGGTGATGTACTGCTCGTGGAGCGGCAGCTCGAGCAGCTGCGCGAACGTGAGCGTGACCTCGTTGCGAACCATGCCGTGGACGCGCAGGGTCCAGGTGGAGACATCAACGCTCGGGGTCACCAGCGCCGTATCGATGCGGTAGAACTCGGCGTTGGGGACGACGAGCGGCGTCAGGCCCGCGATATCGAACGAGCTGTCGGGCGCGGGTGTCGGAACGGGCGCCACGGGCTGCGGGATCTCGGCGCCGGCGGTCGCGACCTGTGTCGCACGACCCTCGAGCATCGTCCGGCCCAGACCCCCGCCGACGACGGCGAGCGCCCCGAGGCCGCCCGCGCGGAGGAGGAACCCGCGCCGCGTGTTCGGGGAGGCGCTGCCGGTGCCGGGAGCTCCCGTGGACGGCGCGGCGGCGAGCAGCACCGACAGGACCTGGATCCCGACGATGGCCTGGAGGGCCGCGGACAGGAGCGCCGTCGTGAGCTGCGCCTCGGCGAGGCGGATCGACGCGAGCAACCCGATGCCGACGAGCACGACGATGCCGGCCATCGCCACGGCCGGCCGGGTGCGGCCGACCATGCCGAGCGCGGCTGCCACCGCGAGCACGGCGAGCGTGACGAGCAGGAGCAGGGCCGGCTTGTCGTTGGTGCCGAACAGCCCGACGATGATGTCCTTGGAACCCGGCGGGGCGAAGTCGATGAGCGCCGCCCCCACGGCGGCGACCGGCGACGGCGCGCCGGTGACGAACGCGGCGAACAGCTCGCCAATCGCGAGCGCTGAGCCCCCGGCCACGATCCCCGCCACGGCGCCGAGCGTCCGCGGCGCGACCCGCGGCCCCGTCGGTGCGGCGATGGGCGTGGCGTCGGCGGTCGTGGTGCTCATGTTCCGCTGGTTCGCGCCTGGAGGCGTTTCGGATCGGTGCGCGTCATGCGCGGAGTCTGGGCCGCGTGCGTGACGCCCGCGTGACGGGGGCGCGGCGGCCGCCCGCGACGACCCCCGCCGATGCTCAGGCGCGGACCTCCTGGCGCAGGAATAGCACGTAGGCGAGCGCGAACATCGCGGTGGTCAGGGCGATGAGCACGACGATCTGCGGCCATACGAGGAGGATGCTCTGGTCGAGCGTCAGGAGCGACGTCTGCACCCGCTCGGCGTTGGAGATCGCCTGGCCGATGTTGCCGAAGCCCAGGACGGACGTGGTTGACGGGTTCATCACGGCCCGCACGATGTCGTCGTACAGCACCGCGGGCGAGATCCGCAGGAACAGCGCGGCGGACTGGGTCGAGGCGTAGGCGTAGGGCCCGAGCGTGGTGGTGGTCGGGGGAAACAGGAAGTTCGCGACGAGCGGCAGCAGGAACTGGCCGAACAGGATGAGCCCGAACCAGCTGCCGAAGCCGACGAGGGCGGCGCTGGCGGGGCCGCGGATGACCACCGAGAGCAGCAGGGCGAACGCGAGCCAGAACGAGGCGTAGAGGACGGTTGCCAGGAGCCACACGAAGACCCGGGCGAGCTCCTCGGGCGCGGGGATGATCCCGAGCCGCACGATCCCCAGCGCCGTGACGAGGATCACGAGCGCGCCCAGCATGAGCGAGATGACCGCGATCCCCGCGACGAACTTGCCGTTGACGATGTCGTCGCGGTGGATGGGCTGGGCGAGCAGCCGTGACAGGGTTCCCTGCGCCCGCTCCGAGTTGATGCCGTCGAACCCGAACGCGATCCCGATCAGCGGAACGAGGAGCGCCGCCAGCGCGATCATCGGGACGCCACCCACCTGGTCCGAGCCACCGATGAACAGGACCAGGAACAGCGCCGGCTGGCCCGCGACCTGCGGCGCCGCGGCGGAGATGTCGGTCGAGATGAAGTACATCGGGACGACCGCCGCGATCCCCACGACGAGCAGCAGCACGATGAACCGGATGCTCTCCAGGTGGTCGGCGAGCTCCTTGCCGGCGATGGTCCGCCAGCCGCCGGATGGCGCCTTCTCGGCGCGGCGGGCCGCGCGGCGGGCGTCGGCGCGCGTGGTGTCAGCGGGCGCGGCCATCGGTGCCCTCCGGGACGAAGCGGCGATAGAGCTCCAGCAGGTCGGCGCCGCGCCGACGCAGGTGCACGAGCGGAAGGCCGGCGGCGGCCAGCGCCGTGGCGAGCGGTCCGGCGACGTCGTCCGTGGACGTGACCACGCGGTAGCGATCGTTCTCCGGCGCGGGCTCGACGGAGCGAACGCCCGGCAGCGCCCGGGCGACGGGGTCGATCGCCGATGGATCGCCATCCACGCCGACCTCGAGCTGGATCGTGCGGTCGGTGCCGCGGGCCAGCTCCTCGAGCGGCCCAGCGGCGACCAGGCGACCCGCCGAGAAGAACCCGACCCGGTCGCAGACCCCCTGCACCTGGCCCAGGATGTGCGATGACAGGAGCACCGTCAGGTTGCGCTCGGCGACGAGCCGCCTGAGCAGCGCGAGGAGCTCCTCGACGCCGGCCGGGTCGATCGCGATCGTGGGCTCGTCGAGGATGAGCACGGACGGGTTCTTGACCAGCGCGTCCGCGATCCCGAGGCGCTGGCGCATGCCGCGCGAGTACGTCTCGGCCTTCTTGTCGGCGGCGTCGAGGAGGCGGACCTCGGCGAGCAGCTCCTCGATCCGCGCCTCGGCGTCGGTGCGGCCGAGCCCGTTGAGCCTGGCCGTGTAGCGGAGGTTCTCGCGGCCGGTCATGCCGCCGTAGAACCCGACGTTGTCGGGGAGATAGCCGACGTGCCGCTTCACGGCCAGCGGCTCGCGCGTGGGGTCCATCCCCAGCACCCGCACGACCCCTCGAGTCGGCTCGGTCAGGCCGAGCAGCATCAGGACGGTCGTCGTCTTGCCGGCGCCGTTCGGCCCCAGCAGGCCGAACACCTCACCGGCCCGGATCGTGAGGTCGAGGTTGCTGACCGCGGGGAACTCGCCGTACAGCTTGGTCAGCCGTCGGGCGACGATGACCGCATCCTCGGGGGCGTCCGCGAGCAGCTCGCTCACGGTGACCCGGCGCTTGGTGCGCGGCCTCTCGCGCTGGTCGCCGGCCGCCTCGGGCCGGTCTCCGGCCTCGACCTCCCACGGCCGAAGCTCCCGCTCGCCGGGGGTGTCGTCCGCGGCGGCAGGATCGTTGGGAGCGCGGACGCCGGCGCTCACGGGCCGCGTCTGCGTCCCCGGGCGGGGTCGCGTCCGGCGGGTGATGCCCCGACGCCCATCGGACGGGGGCGTCCGCTCGTCGGTCATCTCGGCTACCGCCGCCCGTAGGTCCGGAAGACCCAGTACAGGCCCGCGAACACGGCGACGATGAGCGCCACGCCGACGATCCACCACAGCTGCGGCGTCTCGACGCGGACCCGGATCACGACGTCGTCCGTGGCCTCGGCGCCCTTCGCGGTGAGCGTGATCTCGTAGTCGCCCGCGATCGCGTTGGACGAGGGCGTGATCTTCGCCGTGACCGGGGTGGGGTCTCCGGGCGGCACGGCGTCGAGCGTGGCCGGCGAGAACTCGACCTTCCAGTCGGTCGGTGCGCTCGCGCTGAGCGCCACGCCCGTGACCGGAGCGGAGCCGCTGTTGCCCAGGGCGAGGGCGAGGCTGCTCTCGCTGCCGGCGTTGGCGGTGGTGGACAGGACGTTGTTGGGCGTGGTCAGCGTCAGCGTGTAGGTGCCGGTGATGGTCGCGGCGAGGTCGATGCTCGCGTCCTTGCCACCGCCGCTGGTGGTGAGCGTGATCGGATAGGTCCCGGCTTGCGTGTCAGCGCTCGCCTTGGCCGTCACGGTGATGGTGCCGGTGCTGCCCGGCTTGACCGTGATCGTCGTCGCCTGGGCCTGCCCGGACGGCTTGGCGTCGACCGTCCAGCCCTCCGGCCCGGTGACCGACATGTTGAACGTCGTCTCGCTCGCGGTGTCGTTCTTGAGGGTGACGCTGAACGTGAAGCTCGTGTCGGTCGTCCCCTTGAGCTCGGGAAAGTCCGAGGTCATCGTCACGTCCCCGGCCGCGGCATCCGCCACGCGCACGGTGAGGGCGAGGGTGTCCGTGCCGCCGCCCCCGGCTGCCGTGACGCGCAGGTTCGTCGTGCCGGCCGCGGTGCCCTCCGGGATCTCGACGTCGAGGGTGACGTCGGGTGTCGAGCCCGCCGTGACGTACGCGCCGTCGATCGTGAGGCCGCCGCCCCGGAAGCGGGCGGTCCAGCCGCTCGGAAGGCCGTCGGTCCTGAGCCCCACCTGGCGGGAGCTCGCGACGTCGATCGCGAGCTTGAACGACGCCGTCGAGCCCGGCTCCGCGACGACGGCGGGGAAGGGCGTCGTGATGCTGACCCCGCCGGCGGCCGCGGCCGACGGCGCGAGCGGCCCCGCGACGGACGCAAGGAGACCGACGACGAGGGCAACGCGGGACGCCACACGGCGGAGGCCCGGGTTGCCGGAAGCGCGAAGCGACATGCGCACACTCCGACAGGGATACCGATGAGCGAACACTGCCGCCGGGCTGGTCGTCCTCGACGAGGGCGGTCCTCCCCGACCCGGCGCGCGGATCATAGGGCGGATTCCTGAAAGATCGCTGAGAGCGCCCGCGCCGGACTACGATCAGGGACCGCCCGCAGCCGAGGTACCCGTCGTGCCGCTCGCCCCCCGCTTCGGCCTGTTCATGAGCCAGGCGAACAAGCCGTGGAGCCAGGTCCTCGACGAGTTCCAGGCCGCGGACGACCTGGGCTTCGATACCGCCTGGCTCGTGGACCACCTCGTCGACACGGACGGCCCGCCCGAGCACGGCTGCCTCGAGGCATGGACGCTGCTCGCCGCGCTGGCCGCCTCCACGAAGCGGATCCGGCTCGGCGTGCTCGTGACGAGCAACACGTTCCGCCATCCCTCGCTCCTGCTCAAGGAGGCGGTCACGGTGGACCATATCAGCGGCGGGCGGCTGATCCTCGGGCTCGGGACCGGCTGGCAGGAGGACGAGCACCGCCGGTACGGCCTCCCGCTCCCGCCCCCGCCCGAGCGCGTGGACCGGTTCGCAGAGGCCGTCGAGATCGCCGTGCGGCTCCAGGAGGAGCCACGGCTCACCTACCGCGGCCGGTTCTACGAGCTGGACGACGCCGTGTTCGAGCCGCGTCCGGTCCAGGCGCCGCACATCCCGCTGCTGATCGCGGCCCACCGACCGCGGATGCTGCGGCTTGCCGCACGCTGGGCGGACCAGTGGGACACGTTCGCGGAGCTCGAGGGTGCCGCGACGGAGGGCGTGACCTCCACCGTCGAGGAGCGCCTGCGCGCGTTCGAAGCTGCCGTCCGCAGCGAGGGCCGCGACCCGGGCACGATCCGCAGATCCACCTGGGGCCTGCCGGCGACGGTCGCGAGCGAGGATGCGTACGAGGCGTTCGTGCGACGCCATCTCGAGGCCGGGTTCACGGACGTGTGCGTCGTCCCGGGCTCGGCCCCGGTCGAGCGCCTCAGGCGGATCGCTGAGCAGGTGGTGCCGGGATTGCGCCAGGAGTTCGCGCCGGTCTGACCGGAGCGGGTCCCGCTACGACGGAACCGGTGAGTCGGTCGGGGCAGGCGTCGGCGTGGGGGCAGGCGTCGGCGTGGGGGCAGGCGTCGGCGTCGGCGTTGGCGGTTCCGTCGGCGTGGGCGTCGGGGTGTCCGTCGGCACGGGCGTGGCGGCTGGCGGCGTCTCGCTCGGGGGCGCAGACGGCGATCCGGACGGCGGCGGGCACGAGACGATCGGCGCGAGCGGATCGACCGACGCGAGCGGATCCACCGAGGCGCAGGGGTCGAGCGACGCCGACGGGCTCGGGCTCGGCGAGGCGCAGCCACCACCGAGGAGCGGACCCCACGACCGGCCGTACGGGTTGAACACGCCGTTGTAGAAGTACGCGGTCCGGGTGCCCTTCGGCCCACCGCGCACGCCGGCACCACGGTTGGCTCGCGCGAGCCAGTCGCCGTCGGCCTGCATCCACGCGGCGTGGTCCTTCTCGAACCCGGCGACGCCGAGGACGGCCTCGCCGCACTGCGCGTCCTGCGGGACCGTCGCGCTGGGCGCCGAGCCGGCGAGGAACAGCTCGTCGACGGAGCGGCCGCCGGGCTTGGCGACGAGACCGGTCCATGGGTCGACCGCAACCGTCTGGAGCCCGGCTGGCTTGCGGAACTGGTTGATGCTCCAGCCCTTCGTGGCTTCGCTGAGGAACCCCTGCCACACGTGCGTCGAGACGTCGATCGAGAACAGCGGCCGGTCCGGCGTGCTCACGAGCGAGTTGTCCGAGTTGCCGTTCCACACGCCGACGGCCAGGGCGTACTCGCCGCCCGCGCGCTCGGCCTTCGACGGGGCGCCGATGTAGCCGTATGCGTTCAGGTCACGGGCGTCGTTGTTGGTGCCGGTCTTGAGCGTCGCAGGCCGGTGCTTGCCGCCCTGGGTGAGCTCGAACTTGCCCCAGAACGGGTTCTGCCCGGGGTCCGTGTTGCCGGCCAGGATGTCGGTGACGATGCCCGCCGCGCCGGGGTCCATGACCTCGGCTGCGGGGGTCCGCGTCTCCGGTCCGACGAGCGTCTCGCCCGCGCCGTTCACGACGCTGAGCAGGGTCGTCTGCTCCGCGAGCCTGCCGCCGTCGGCGAGCACACCGTATGCGCGCACGAGGTCCCGTGGCCGCACCTCCTCGACGCCGAGCGCGAAGGACAGGCCGGCGTCGGTCTGTCCGCCGCGGAACTGGACGCCCATGGCCTCCGCCTGCGCCTGCACGGCGTCGTTGCCGATGACCGAGAGCGCCTTGACGGCCGGGATGTTGAGCGAGAACCGGAGGGCGTCGCGGACGCGGACCGGTCCGCGCTCGAGGTTGTCGGCGTCGGTCGGGGTGTAGCCACCCCCGAAGTCCGTGACGACGTCCATGAACATCGACGCCGCCGTGATCGACCCGTTCGCGATGCCGGTGCCGTAGACGATGGGCTTGAACGCGGAGCCCGGCTGGCGGAAGCCGTCGGCGAGGACGTCGAAGCGCGGCTGGAACTGCTTCGTCGCGCGGGTCGCATCCGCGTTCGCGGAGCCGACGTAGGCGACGATCTCGCCCGTCTGGTAATCCTCGGCGATGAGGGCCCCGTTGCGCAGGTCCCTGGTGCGCAGGTTCTTCATCCAGTCCTCGTACGTCACGCCGAGGGACTTCGCGATGTTCGCGGGGCTCTTCGCGTGGGGCAGGATCGTCGCTGCCTTGACCCACTTCTCGGCCAGCTTCTGGAGGCGCCAGTCGAGCGAGGTGGTGATGTCGAGGCCGCCGCGCTCGAGGATCGGGCACGTCTCGGCGCCCTCGCACAGGCGGTCGGTGAGCTCGCGCCGCACCTGCCACACGAAGTGGCTGGCGCGCCACCGGGTGGGCGTCTGGGGCGCGAGGATCACCTTCTCGGCCTTCGCCGCCTCGTAGTCGGCCGCCGTGTAGTGGTCGCCCGTGAGGGGGGTCCGTCCCCGTGCCATCTGGTCGAGCACCTGGTTCCGCCGCTGGACGACCTTCGCGTCTGCGGGGACGATGAGCTGCGACTCCTTGCACGTGTCCTCGGTATCGCCCGGGACGAGGCACTCTTCCTCCGCGTTGCGCACGAGGTCGTAGGTGGACGGCGACTGCGGGAGCGCGGCGATGATCGCGGCCTGGGCGAGCGTCAGATCCTTGAGCTCCTTGCCGAAGTAGCCCCTGGCTGCCGCGGCGACCCCGTACGACTCGTTGCCGTAGTAGTTCTGGTTCAGGTAGGCCTGCATGATCCGCTGCTTGCCCTCGGGGCCCGAGAAGGCCTGGGTCACCCGGATCGACTGGATGATCTCCTTGACCTTGCGGCTCGCGGACAGCTCGGTGACCGGCGAGCTGTCCTCGGTGAGCAGGCGCTGGCGGACGAGCTGCTGGGTGATCGTCGACGCGCCGCGGGGACGGCCGCGGATCGCGTCGATGCCGGCGGCGACGATGCCCACGGGGTCGAATCCCGCGTTGTCCCAGAAGCTCGAGTCCTCGATCGCCGTGGTCGCGTCGACGAGCACCGGCGGGATGTCCTTGAACTCGACGACGTCACGGTTGAACTCGCCGAAGCGGGCCAGCTCCACCTTGTGCTCGCGGTCCCAGATGACCGACTGCTCGGGGAGGACGATCTGCTCGAGCATCTTCGGGTCGGGGAGGCCCTTCGAGAGCTGGGCGTACCCGGCGACGGCGACGCCCGCCCCGACGATGCCGAGGACGAGGAGCGCGGTGAACAGCACGAGGCCCATGCGGGCTGCCGCGCCGATCCCCTTGCGGCGGCGCGGCGCGCGCGGGGACGGAACGGACGAGGCGGAGGAGGTCATCGGGACGAAGTCTGCCCGTCGGCGGCCGATCGTGCCATGGCACGCCCGTTGCAGTTATGGACGCTGCGCTTGCAGGCGGAGCGTGGTGCCAGGTCGGTGCGGCCTGGCCCCCCGCGTGGCAGCCGCCCTGGAATGGCGCCTCACGCTCCCGCGCCGCGCCACAGGTCGTCCCAGCGGGCCGCCTCGCGCAGGTGAGCGAGCGCACCGGCGAGCTCCGCGTCCATCCGGGCGAGGGCCTCGCGCGCGGCTCCCGGCGCGACGAGTTCGAACCACACCGCCGCGCCGGGCCCGAGCTGGCCGAGCCGTGGCAGGTCCGCCGTGATCACGACGGCCACGAGCGGGTAGCCGCCGGTCGGCTGGTGGTCCACCTGGAGCACGATCGGGAACCCGTCCGGCGGCACCTGGATGACCCCGGCGAGCACGCCATGGGAGGGGAGCTCTCCATCGGCGCCGGCGGGAAGGGGTTCACCGTCGAGCCGGAGGCCGACGCGGTCGCTCGCGTGGGCGACCGTCCACGCCCGGCCGACGAGCGCCGGGAGGGCATCGGCACCGAGATCCCCGGCGTGCGGACCGGGGAGGACGCGCAGCGGTGCCGCGGCCGTCACGGGGGCCGGGCACGCATCGCCGGGCCAGTGCGCACGGGGCAGGACGAGGGCGTCGCGGCCGGCGTCCGCCGCGCCCGCCGCGCCCGCTGCGACGACACGGTCACCGGGGCGAAGCGGCCGGCCCTCGACGCCGCCGAAGCCTCCGCGAAGCGCGGTCGAGCGGGACCCGAGGACGACCGGCACGTCGAGGCCGCCCGGGACCGCGAGATAGCCGCGGACGCCGTCCAGCGCCGGCTCGAGCGAGAGCTCCTGGCCCGCCGAGAGCGTGACGGAGCTGCCCGGCCTGATCCGCTCGCCCGTCTGTGTCACGCGCCCGCTCATCGTCCCGGCGAGCGCCACGGTCCCGGTGGCCAGCGCCCGGACCGTCGGGCCGAGGAGCGTCGCCTCGAGCGCCGCGGCGTCGAGGCTGTTGCCGAGGAGCGCGTTCGCGACCCCGAGCGACCATGCATCGGCCGCGCCCCCTCGCGTCACACCCTCCGACGCGAGACCCTGCCGGCCCCCGTCCTGGACGGACAGGAGCAGCCCCGGGTCGACCACTTCCAGGACGGGGCCGTTCCGGCGGCTGGCGGGCGTCACGCGGGCACGAACCGGACGTGGTCGCCCGGCCGCAGCCGGGCGGGGGGCAGGGACGACGGGTCGAACAGGAGGATCTCGGCCCGGCCGATGAGCCGCCAGCCGCCGGGCGAGGCCTGGGGGTACACGGCGGTCATCGCACCGGCGATCGCGACCGAGCCCGCGGGAACGCGCGCCCTGGGCGTGGCGAGGCGGGGCACGCGAAGTGCGGACGGGAGCTCGCCGAGGTACGCGAAGCCCGGCGCGAAGCCGGCGAACAGCACCTCGTATTCGGTGCCCGCATGGAGGTCGATCACGCTGGCGGTGCCCAGGCCGGTCTCCGCACCGACGGCCTCGAGGTCCGGGCCGGCCTCACCGCCGTAGCGCACCGGGATCACGAGCTCGATGCGGTCCCCGCCGCCGGCCTCCGGCGGTTGCTCGAGGAGCGGGCCGAGCAGCGCCGCCACGGTGTCGGCATCGGCCCGGCGCGGGTCGAACGGGACGAGGACGCTCGCGGCGGCCGCCACGGGCACGCCCAGCCGTGGGTCGCGGGCCCGCAGCCCGTCCACGGCGAAGGCGAGCGCACGGGCCCGACGCGCGTCGGCGACGACCCCGGTCCGCTCCAGCTCCACGAGCACGGCCGCATCCCCGAAGGCGACGACGCGCACCGCGGTCACGACGTGGTCAGCCCGGTGCCCGGATCTCGACGCCCGCACCCTCGAGCGCGGCGCGGACCGCGCGGGCCCGGGCGACGGCCCCGGGAAGGTCCCCATGGACGCACACCGTGTCGGCGCGGACCGCGACCTGCGCACCGCCCCACGCCGTGACGACGCCCCGCACGATCGTGAGGGCCTGGGCCGCGGCGGCCGAGGTGTCGTCGATCACGGCACCATCGAGGTCCCTCGCCCGGAGCGAGCCGTCGGGCTCGTAGGCGCGGTCGGCGAACGCCTCCTCGGCGACGGTCAGTCCGGCGGCGCGACCCGCCGCCACCAGCGCCGAGCCGGCCAGCGCGACGAGCACCAGCTCCCGGCTGTAGGCCGCGACCGCGCGCGTGATCGCCGCGGCCGTGGCCTCGTCGCGTGCCGCGCGGGTGTACAGGGCCCCATGCGCCTTGACGTGACGCAGCTCCACCCCGGCCGCGCGTGCGAACGCGCCGACGGCCCCGACCTGGTACAGGACCGACGCCTCGATCTCGTCTGTCGACAGCGCCATCGCGCGGCGCCCGAAGCCGGCGAGGTCGGGATAGCCTGGGTGTGCGCCCACGGCCACGCCGCATCCTGCGGCAATGGCGACGGTCCGGGCGATGGTCACGGGGTCGCCCGCGTGGAGGCCGGCCGCGACGTTGACCGAGGAGACGAGCGGGATCAGTGCCTCGTCGTCGCCCAGCTGCCAGGCTCCGAGGCTCTCGCCGACGTCGGCGTTGAGATCGATCCGCATGCCCGGGATGCTACGCCGCCACCCGAGTGTCCCGCGCGCCGACGCGTCTCGCGCCTGCGCTTCGCGGGCCGGGGTCCAGCGGCCCGAGGAGCCGCCCGGCGGCGCCGGTCAGGCGGCTCCTCGTTCGAGCGCGTTGCCCGGCGGTCAGCCCCGGCGCGCGAGCCCGTCGCGGATCTCGGTCAGCAGCTTGACCTCGTCGCTCGGCTCCGCGGGAGCCTCCTCGGCCTCGCGGATGAGGAGCTTTCCGATCCAGAACACGATGAACGCCACGATGACGAACGTGATCACCGTGAGGATGAACGCGCCGATCCGGATCGCGACCTCGGTCGTCGGATCGCCGCCCTCGGCGGCCTTGAGCACGATCTTGAGGTCGTCGAAGTTGACCCCGCCGAGCAGGTAACCGATGGGCGGCATGATGATGTCGTTGACGAGCGAGTTGACCACCGCGCCCAGCGAGGCGCCGATGATCACGCCGATGGCCAGCGCCAGGGCGTTCGATTTCGTCAGGAAACCCTTGAACTCACCGAGCATGCGTGTGTCCTCCGCGGCCGACCGGCGCTTGGGCCCGCCTGTGATCGCCGCCTCGCCGGCCAGCCTAGCGCATGGCTCCCGGCGGGGGAATCGCGTCTCCATTGCGATCGGCGAGGGCGATCGCGCAGCGCAGGAGCTCCGCGACCCCCCACGCCTGCCACGGACACCCGCGGGCGGCGTGCGGCGGCTCGGGTTCGAGCAGCTCGGCCACCCCGCCCGCAACCCCCAGCGCGTCGAGCGCGCGTCCCAGCTCCGCCCGTGCGGCATCCCGCCCCCGGAACCTCGCCAGCGCATCGAGCCATGCCCCCAGGAGCCACGTCCACGCGGGACCCTGGTGGTACGCGGAGTCGCGGAACGCGGGCGGCCCCTGGAACCAGGGCCGGTAGCCGGGCTCGAACGGCGCCAGCGTCCGGACGCCGCCGGGCACGACGAGGTGCCGGCCGACGGCGTCGAGGACCGCCGTCGCCTCGTCCGGCGTCACGAGGTCGGGTAGCAGGGACAGCGCGAACAGCTGGTTGGGGCGCAGGGAGCCGTCGTCGCCGTCCGGCCCGTCGACGACGTCGTTGAGCCAGCCCAGGTCGGAGCGGAAGAAGCGGCGCCGGAACGACGAGCTGGCGATCGCCGCGTCGGCCGCGTGGCGGTCGGCGGCGTCGCGGTCGCCGTCGGCGGCAGCCCAGCGGGCGCCGTCCCTCAGCGCGGCGATCCAGAGCGCCTGGATCTCGACAGGCTTGCCGTGGCGGGGAGTGATGACGACGCCGTCGACCCTGGCGTCCATCCAGGTGAGCTGGAGGCCCGGCTCGCCGCCTCGGACCAGCCCGTCCCTGGGATCCCTCCCGATCCCGAACCGCGTGCCCTGACGGTACGCGTCCAGGATCTGCTCCACTGCCGGGCGGAGCTCGCGGACGAGGGCCGTGTCGCGGGCCGCACGCTCGTACGACGCGAGCGCGTGGACGAGCCACAGCGGCGCGTCGATCGCGTGATACGCGGGCTCGCCGCCGGCGTCGGGGAAGTGGTTCGGCAGCAGGCCATCGCGCACGAGCGCGGCCCACGTGCGCAGGATCCCGGCCGCGGCCTGGTGACGCCCGAGCGCCAGCGCCGTCCCCGGCAGCGAGATCATCGTGTCGCGTCCCCAGTCGCCGAACCACGGGTAGCCCGCGATGACGGTCGTCCCCGGCGCGCCCGTGCGGGCGTTGAAGCGGCGCACGAGGAACCGCTCGGCGGCAACCGCGAGCTCGCCGATCACGGCCCGATGCGCGTCGCCTGCGACGGCGGCCGCGACCTCCGTTGCATGCACGGCGGCGGCGGCGAGGATGGCCCGGCCGCCGGCGGGGTCGGGCAGCGCGGCCTCGGATCCGGCGGCCGTTCCCAGCACCACGACGACGGACTCGCCGGCGTCGATCGGCGTGTCGATGACGACCGGCGCGTGGAGGACCTCGTCCGGGGCGGTCCCGCGCGCCGCCTCCTCGGGATGGTCCACCGGGACCTCGCGGGGATCCGCCGTCATCGTCCCCCGGTCGATCGAGATGGTGAGCGGGGGCGCGCCCGTGGACCAGGCGATCGTGGCCGTCCAGGCATCCCCGTCCAGCGTCACGGAGGCCGGCGCGGGCGCGTGGTGACCCGGGTGATGGTCGCGACCGGCGAGCAGCGGGCGGAGACGGAGGATCGCCCCGCCCGCCGCGCCGTCATCGGACCGCCGGTAGGCGAGCACGGTGGCGTTGACGAGGGGGACCATCGCGGCCTCGAGCCCAATCGTCACGCCGCCCCCGGACGCCGCCCCGGGCGCGATCGCGAGGCCAGGGAGCGGAACCTCGATCCCGTCGACGACGACGCTCGCGTCGATCGAGGCCACCAGGAGGACCCGCCCGTCCGGCGGGCGCGTCGCCGCGACGAGCCAGCCGTGATAGCCCCGCGTCGCGGGCCCCTCCAGCGGGCCGAGCGCGTACCCGCCGAGGCCGTTCGCGAGCAGCCACTCTCCGGGTTCGGACGGGCGGAGCGAGCCGCCCGCCCGGGTCACAGTCCGAACCCCTCGATCGCCTGGGCGGCGAGCCGGCCGCCGATCGCCAGGGACGACGTGGCGGCGGGCGACGGCGCGTTCCGGACGTGGATGATGCGGTCCCGCCGGGCGAGGTCGAAGTCGTCGACGAGCGTCCCGTCCCGGGCGAGCGCCTGCGCTCGAACACCCGACGGGCCGAACACGAGCTGGTCGTCGCGCAGCGCCGGGAGATACCGCCGGAGCTCCGCCGCGAACACCGGCCGCCGGACATCGCGCCACAGCTCGGCGATACCCGTCCGCCAGTAGCGGCGAGCGAGGCGCATGAACCCAGGGTACGCGAGCGTGCCCGAGAGGTCCCGCAGGGACACGTCGCGACGGCGGTAGCCGTCCCGGCGAGCCGCGGGGACGGCGTTGGGTCCCGCCCACACCTCGCCGTCGATCCGCCGCGTGAAGTGGACGCCGAGGAACGGAAACCGGGGATCCGGGACGGGGTAGATCAGCCCGCGGACGAGGGGCCGTGCATCCGGCGTGAGCGTGTAGTAGTCGCCGCGGAACGGCACGATCCGCGGGCTCTGCAGGCCGTCGTCGCCCGTCGCGGCGGCGACCCGGTCCGCCCACAGCCCCGCGCACGCGATGACGGCCCCGGCGCGCAGGTCGCCACGCGCGGTCTTGAGCAGGAGGTCGCCACTCGGGATGCGGCGGATGCCGCCGACGCCGCGGCGCAGCTCGATCATGCCGCCGCGCCCCAGCACGTCGTCGGCGAAGGCGTTGGTCACCCGGGCGAAGTCGGTGATGCCGGTCCGGGGGCTCCACAGGGCGCGGATCCCGGCCGCGTGCGGCTCGAGCTCGCGCAGGCGCGCCGGAGCCACCTCCTCGAGGCCGTCCACGCCGTTCGCCAGCCCACGCTCGCGGAGCGCGGCGAGCCGCGGCAGCTCGGCGTCGGACAGCGCAACGACGAGCTTGCCCGGGAACTCGATCGGGATCGCGTGCGCCTCACAGTAGCGCTCGAGCAGCGCCTTTCCCTCCCGACACAGGAGCGCCTTCGCGGAACCGGGGGCGTAGTACAGGCCCGCGTGGACGACGCCCGAGTTGTGCCCGGACTGGTGGGCGGCAACGCGGTCCTCGCGCTCGAGCACGACCACGCGGAGGCCCGGCCTGGCCTCGAGCAGCCGGAGCGCCGTCGAGAGCCCCACGATCCCGGCGCCGATGATCGCGACGTCCGCGCGCTCGGCCGGCCGGGCGGGATCGCCGGGCAGGGTCGGGGTCGAGGATGGCTGCACGCGACGACGGGCCGGCTCAGGTCTTCGCGAGGGCCTGGAGCAGCCGGTCGACGAACATCGCCTGGGCGGGGTTGAGCCGCCGCCGCGCCTCGCTCGGGCGGACCCAGGCGACCCGGTCGATCTCGGGGACCGTCACGATGCGGCCGGTCCTGGGTGGCCACTCCACCTCGACCTGCATGCTCCGGATCCGGGCGGGATCCAGGTCGCCCTCGAGGGCCCAGCCGCGGACCACCTTGCCCGAGCGCATCCGCACCTCGCCGAGGTCGATCGCCTCGCCGCGCGGGGCCGGGTGGCCAGTCTCCTCTTCGAACTCGCGGTATGCCGCCTCCATCAGGTGCTCACCATCGTTGGCGGCACCCTTCGGGATCGACCACGCGCCGGTGTCACGCCGGGCCCAGATCGGCCCACCGGGATGGGCGATCAGCACCTCGACGTTCTCATCGACGCGGCGATAGAGGAGGAGTCCGGCGGACAGCTTGGGCATCGGCGGGTCCGGAAGGCGCGGCGCACACGAAAGCGCCCGAAGGAACCGTACCGTACCGTCACGCCCACGCCACTGCCAAGCAAGCTCGGCCTTGTCGCAGCGGCCCCGGCACCTCCACCTCGTCGACCTTGCGGCCTCGTCGGCGGCGGTTCGGGGACCCGGTCCGATGATCACTCATCGGTCCGGCGTCGGTACCACCGGCCCCTTCGGGCAAACCGAACGATATCCGCGGGCCTCGGGTGTCACAACGGGCTTGTCCACGAAGTTCGGGCGTGTTCGCCGGGAGTTGTCCACGTTTCCGCCGGACCGTGGATAACTTGTGCACAATTGGCAGCCCGCCGACCGCACGGACACCGGCCATCCGCACCGTCGTCGGGGCGAGGATCAACGCGGGCACACCAGCTGCTGGCGGATCGTGTCGATGTAGGCGACGAGCGGCGAGGGGTCCGCGCCCGCTCCGGTGGCCCTGGACAGGGCCCCGGCACGTTGCCTGGCCAGGCCCGCGCAGTCGGCGTTCTTGGCGGCGAGGTCGATGGCGTCGTGGACGGACGCGGGGTACGCGGACCAGTCGATGCCCGGGTCGACGCGCAGCCCGCCGCCGGCCCGGATCAGCATGACCATCGCGAGCAGGACGGGGACGACGATGGCGAGCATCAGCACCGGAGCCCGCCACGACGCGGAGCTCGGCTGCGGCCGGCCGGCCATCGCGGTTACTGGCCATCGGCGACGACGCCTCGGGCGGAGCGCGCCGGCGCGACCTCGTGGTGCCGGAGGCAGCGGGCCTCGTACGTCTCGATGGTTGCCTCGAATCCGCCGATGACGATGAGCGGGTCGTCGATCGCGGCCGGCCGCCCGCCGACGAGGCGCTGGGTCCGCGTTGCGGTCTCGCCGCACACGACGCAGATCGCGCTGAGCATCGTGATCTCGTCCGCCAGCGCCAGGAGCTCGGGCATCGAGCCGAACGGCCGCCCGGCGAAGTCGGTGTTGAGGCCGCTCGCGATGACGTGCCGACCGCTCTGGCGGAGCGTCTCCACGACGCGCGGCAGGTTGCCGTCGAAGAACTGGGCTTCCTCGATCCCCACGAG
This sequence comes from Candidatus Limnocylindrales bacterium, assembly GCA_036504355.1. GTDB lineage: Bacteria > Chloroflexota > Limnocylindria > Limnocylindrales > CSP1-4 > CAIXZV01. The sequence goes on along the minus strand of DASXVG010000134.1, from coordinate 48,543 downwards.
ATCCACGTCGCGTTCGCGCGCGAGCGACAGGATCGCCACCGGCTCGCCCTTGGGCACGGGCGTCGACGGGTAGCGCGCCTTGGAGCGGCTCTCGGCGTACTCGGCGGGCGTCCGGTCGTCCACGTCCGGGCGGACGAGCACGATGCGCCGCTTGGCGATCTCCGCGCGGCGGAGGAGGCGCAGGAGCTCGTCGGTCTTGCCCGAGGACATGCACCCTGCGATGACGTGGAGCCAGGGATCGGCACGGAACAGCATCGCGATCGAATCTACCGGCTCGGGCGATCCCGCGACGGCACCTGCAACGCGACTGGCAGGGCGCGAGGCGGCGACGGAACGCCGCAGTCGGCACGAGGCGGCATCATCGCCCCATGACAGCCACCAGCGCGGGGCGGACCGAGCGCGTCCTCGCCGCCGAGCGGCGGATCGCCGCCGTCGCGCATCTCCTCGACGACATCGTGCGGATCCCCGGGACCGGCGTCCGCGTCGGTCTCGATCCGATCATCGGCCTCGTTCCGTTCCTGGGCGACCTCACGAGCGGCGCGATCTCGGCGTGGATCGTCATCGAGGCAGCGCGGTTCCGGCTGCCGGGCGTCGTGCTCGCCCGGATGATCATGTACGCCACCGTGGACTTCCTCGTCGGTCTGATCCCGTTCCTGGGCGACCTGTTCGACGTGGGGTTCAAGGCGAACACCCGGAACCTCGCCCTGTTCCACCGCCACGCGGTGGATCCCGGCGCGAGCACGTCGTCGTCGTGGGCGCTGGTCGGCGGCGTCGCGCTCGCGTTCGGCGGCCTCCTGTGGCTGGGGATCGTGGCGATCTCGAAGCTGCTGTCGATCGTCGTCGGCTGAGGTCGCGCGGCTGCCTCGGGTAGCCTCTGCGCGATGGCCGCGATCTCGACCCAGGGGCTGACCAAGCATTACCCGGCGGACGGCAGGCCGATCCGCGCGCTCGAGGACGTCACGCTCGAGGTGCGCGAGGGCGAGATCTTCGGCTTCCTGGGGCCCAACGGGGCTGGAAAGAGCACGTTCATCCGCCTCCTGCTCGGGTTCCTCCACGCGACTGCCGGGCAGGCGTCGGTCCTCGGGCTCGATATCGCGCGCGACAGCGTCTCGATCCGCGCCCGGACGGGGTACCTGCCGGGTGGGATCGCGCTGTATGACGGCCTCACCGGGGCGGACCAGCTCGACTACCTCGCCGCCCTCGCCGGGCGGCCGTCCGTCCGGCGCGCCGAGCTGTGCGACCGCCTCGAGCTGCCGGCGCGGACGCTCGCCCGGCCCATCCGCGACTACAGCCGGGGCATGCGCCAGAAGATCGGCATCGTGCAGGCGCTCCAGCACGACCCGGAGCTCGCGATCCTCGACGAGCCGTCCGAGGGCCTCGACCCGCTCATGCAGCGGGCGTTCTACGAGATCCTCGACAGGCTGCGTGCCGCTGGCCGGACGATCTTTTTCAGCTCCCACGTCCTGTCCGAGGTCGAGCGAGTGTGCGACCGGGTCGCCGTCGTGCGCGCGGGGCGGCTGGTCGCGCTGGAGGACGTCGGGACGCTGCTCGCGCGGCGTCGGCGGCGGGTGGAGATCCGGCTGTCCGGCCCGCCGCCGGCCCTCGCGGACGTTGCCGGGGTGTCAAACCTCGTGATCGCCGGCGACCTGGTCACGTGCGACCTCGACGGGGACCCGAGGGCGTTCATCGCGGCGCTGGACGGGGCACCGATTGCCGACCTCACGATCGAGCCGGCGCGGCTGGAGGAGGCGTTCCTCGAGCTGTACGAGGGCGAGGCCGCCGACGAGGCTGCCGACGAGGCCGGGGACGGATCACGGGCTGCAGGGACCGCGAGATGATCAACGGGCCGCTGCTCCGGCACACGTGGCGAGCGCACCGTCTGCGCGTGCTGCTCATCGCGCTCGCGCTCGGCCTGTGGGGCTTCCTGATGCCCGTCATCTACGCCACCTTCGGGCGCCAGATGGAGACGCTGCTCCAGTCGGGGATCATCCCGGACGCGTTCCTGCGGCTGCTCGGGGCCGACCCGTTCAGCCTGGGCGGGGCGGTCGCGCTCGGGGCGGTCCACCCGGTCGCCCTCGGGCTCCAGCTGGTCTACCCGGTGGGGTTCGCGGTGTTCGCGATCGCCGGCGAGCGGCAGCGCGGCACGCTGGAGGTGCTGCTGAGCCGGCCGGTGTCGCGACGGTCCGTGTTCGCGACGCTGCTCCTCGCGATCACCCTGTTCGCGGTGATCACGACTCTCGCACAGGTCGGCGGGACGCTCGCGGGGGCGGCGGCCTACGGGCTGGCCGGCCAGCTGGATGCGGGCGCGCTCGGGTTCCTCGCTGTCAACACCGTCGCGCTGCTCGTCGCGCTGGGGGCCGTGAGCCTCGCCGCGTCGGCATCGTCGGACCGGGTAGCCCTGCCCGCCGGGATCGGGCTGGTGCTCGTGATCGCCGGCTACGTGCTGGAGGTGCTCGGCACGCTGTGGCCCGACGCCGCGTTCCTCCAGCCGTTCTCGCCGTTCCACTACCTCCGGCCGCTCGAGATCCTCGCCGGCCGCGACGTCGCGACGGACGTGGTGGCGCTCGCCGCGCTCGCCGTGGCGGGGACCGCGTTCGGGCTGTGGCGCTTCCCGCGCCGGGACCTCGCCGCCCCGACCTGACGCCACGATGTACGGTGGCGGCATGGACGACCTGAGCACCCAGGCCCCCGCTCCGATCCGGATCGGGCTCAACCTGCCGACGTGGCCCCTGCGCGACGGGGGCTACGCGTCGTGGCCGGACATGCGCCGGCTGGCGCGGGCGATGGACGCGATGGGCGTCGACACGCTGTGGGTCCCGGACCATCTCCTGCGCACGACCCCCGGCCGGGGCGTGTTCGGGTTCCACGAGTGCTGGACGATCCTCGTCGCGGCGGCGGAGGCGACGAGCAGGATCGAGGTCGGGCCGTTCATCGCCTGCGCCGGATTCCGCAACCCGGCGCTCCTGGCCAAGATGGCGATGACGCTCGACGAGGTGAGCGGCGGCCGCCTCGTGCTCGGGCTGGGGAGCGGTGTCCCGGAGCGTGACCCGTCGTGGCGGGCGTTCGGGTTCGATGATGCCCGGCCGATCGCCCGCTACGCGGAAGCAGCGGAGGTCGTGACGGGCCTCCTCCGGGCGGAGGCGCCGTACACGTTCGAGGGCGCGCTCGTGCGCACGGATGCAGCGGTGCTGATCCCGCGGGGGCCGCGTCCGACGTCGATCCCGGTCCTGCTCGCCGGGGCCGGAGCGAAGACGCTCGCGGTCGCGGCCCGCTTCGGCGACCTCGTCAACGTCAACCGCCCGATCAGCTCGGTCGAGGACGCGCTCGCGGTCGTCGCGTCGGCGGCGGCGGCGTGCGACGCGGTGGGCCGCGACCCGCGGACGCTCCCGGTCACCGGCTGGGCGCGCCTGACCGTGAACGGAGACGGCGTCGCGATGCCGAAGCCGGGCTGCCTCACCGGCGACGCGGCGACCGTCGCGGAGACCGTGCGCGCGATCGGCGTGGCCGGCGTCTCGCACCTGACGTTCTACGTCGGGGCGGCGGACGACCCGAGCCCGCTGCCCGCGCTCACGGACGAGACGCTCGACCGGTTCGGGCCGTTCCTCGACGCGATCCGGGCGGCCTGAGACCGTCCGGTCGCGGGGCCTGACCGGCTCGACCTAGAAGGTGGCGAGCTCCGGCGGCGTCGACCACGAGTGGAGCGTCGCCATGTAGTTGGCGCGCTCGAAGGCCGTTGGGTCGCCCATCGTCGCCTTCGTCGCGGAGCCACGGAGCTGCGTCACCGACTCGTACTCGCGGGTCTCGAGCCACTCGACGAGCTCCCGCTCGACCGTGCGCACGAACTCGGGGCCGTGGCGCAGGATCGCCGACGTCATCATCGCGACGTCCGCGCCCACGAGCAGCGCCTTGACCGCGTCGGTCCCGGAGTGGACGCCCGAGGTCGCCGCGAGCGAGACGCCCGGGCCGAGAAGCGGACGCAGGATCGCGATCCAGCGGAGCGGCTGCCGGAGCTCGGACGGGTGTGACAGCTCGACCCGGTTGACGACGTCGAAGGTGTCGAGGTCCAGGTCCGGCTGGTAGAACCGGTTGAACAGCACGAGGCCGTCCGCCCCGGCGGATACCGCGTTCACCGCGAACCCGGCGAGCGCCGAGTAGAACGGGCTGAGCTTGACGGTGACGGGGATCGTGACGACGGCGCTCACGGCCCGGATGAGCTCGAGGTCCATCGCCTCACGGTCGGCGGCGGTCATCCGCGGGTCGGCCACGAGGTGGTAGAGGTTGAGCTCCAGGGCGTCGGCCCCGGCCTCCTGGATCTGGCGCGCGTAGCGGACCCAGCCGCCGGGGGTCGCGGCGTTGAGGCTCGCGATCACCGGGATGCCGAGCTCGCGCTTGTAGATCGCGATGAGGTCCACGTAGCGGTCGCTGGCCGACGGGATCGAGTCGATCGCCGGGAAGTAGTCCAGCGCCTCCGCGAACTGGTTGGTGCCGGCCTCGAGGGCGCGGGTGAGCTGGATCTCCTCGTTGAGGATCTCCTCCTCGAACAGCGACGGGAGCACGAGCGCCGCGGCGCCGGCCTGCTCCAGGCGGCGGGCCGTCGCCAGCTCCCCGGTGAAGGGGGACGACGAGCAGACGAGCGGCGAGCGCAGGTCCAGCCCGAGATAGCGGGTGCGCAGGTCGACGGTCACGCGAGGTCTCCCTTCCCGTTGGACGCGGCGGCGGCCGGAGCGGCGGCCTCGAGGACTGTCGTGCCGACATCGACCGTGGTCGCATCGGCGGGGTCCAGGTGGACGACGTGCGGGACGCTCCGGTGGATGCCCGCCAGCTGCTCGTAGTAGCGCCAGCGCTCGTCCGCGTCGGCCTGGGCCAGCGCGGCGAGGTCCGCGGCGCGATCGGGATCGGTCCGCTGGAGGATCGCGAACCGGGTCTCGGTCGCTACGAAGTCGCTGATCGGGATGCTCGGCTTTGTCGAGTCCAGCTTGAACGGCGTGCCGTCCTCGACCTCGCTCGGCTGGAAGCGGTAGAGCGGCCAGTAGCCGCTCTTCACGGCGTCCTTCTGGTGGCTCATCGACTTCGACATGTCGATGCCGTGCGCGATGCATGTCGCATAGGCGATGACCAGCGACGGGCCGTCCCACGCCTCCGCCTCGAGCAGCGCCTTGATCGACTGGGCGTCGTTCGCCCCGAGGCTGATCTGGGCGACGAACACGTTGCCGTAGGAGCGGGCGATCGCGCCCAGGTCCTTCTTGCCGGTGCCCTTGCCGGCGGCCGCGAACTTCGCGACCGCGCCGCGCGGGGTCGCCTTGGAGGCCTGGCCGCCGGTGTTGGAGTAGACCTCGGTGTCGAGGACGAGGATGTTCACGTTGCGGCCCGAGGAGAGGACCTGGTCCAGCCCGCCGAAGCCGATGTCGTACGCCCAGCCGTCGCCGCCGATGATCCACACGCCCTGGCGGACCAGATCCGTCGTGAGCGTCATGAGCTGGCGCGCGTCCGCCGCCCCGTCGCCGGTCACGGTCTCGAGGACGGCCCGGAGGCGGTCCACTCGCTCGCGCTGGGCGACGATCTCGGGCTCGGTCGCCTGCGGCGCGTCGAGGATCTCGCGGACGAGGTCCTCGCCAACGACCGGCGCGAGCCGGGTGAGCAGCTGCTGTGCGAACGACGTCTGCGCGTCGAGGGCGAGCCGCATCCCGAGGCCGAACTCCGCGTTGTCCTCGAACAGGCTGTTGGCCCATGCCGGACCGCGGCCCTGCGCGTTCTTGGTCCACGGCGTGGTCGGCAGGTTGGCCCCGTAGATCGAGGAGCAGCCGGTGGCGTTGGCCACGATCATCCGGTCGCCGAACAGCTGGGTCACCAGCCGCAGGTACGGCGTCTCGCCGCAGCCCGCGCAGGCACCGCTGAACTCGAACAGGGGCTCGAGCTGCGCCGCGCCCTTGACCGTGTCGTGGGGGATGGCCGCCCGGTCGAGCGGCGCGATCGCGGCGAACTCGTCCCAGCGGACGCGCTCGACGTCTCGGTGCTCGAGGTACGGCGCCATGTTGATGGCCTTGTGGCCGACGTCGGTCTTGCTCTTGGCCGGGCAGACGTCGACGCACACGCCGCAGCCCGTGCAGTCGTCGGGCGCGACCTGGATCGTGATCCGGTGGCCCGGGAGGTCGCGCGACTTGAACTCCTTGGACGGGAAGCCGGCGAGGGCCGGGGTGGCCTCCTCGGGATAGACCTTCATCCGGATCGATGCGTGGGGGCAGACGATGGCGCACTTGCCGCAGTCGATGCAGATCGCCTGGTCCCAGATCGGGATCTGGGGCGCGATCGCGCGCTTCTCGTACTTCGTCGTGCCGCTCGGGAACGTGCCGTCGACGGGCAGTGCCGACACCGGGAGGAGATCGCCGTCGCCGGCCATGAGCCGGGCGGTCACCTCGCGGATGAAGTCGGGAACGGTGTCCGGGACCAGGGCGCGCATCGGGAGGGCGTCGCCGACCGGGCCCAGGGGCACGCGGTGGAGCCGCTCGAGCGAGCGGTCGATCGCGGCGAAGTTGCGCTGGACCACCGCGTCGCCGCGCTTCGCGTAGCTCTTCTTCACGAACGCCTTGATCCGCGCGATCGCGTCCTCGGCGGGCAGCACGCCCGAGAGGTGGAAGAAGCACGGCTGCATGATCGTGTTGATCCGGTTGCCCATGCCGGTCTCGGCGGCGACCGTCATCGCGTCGATGATCCACAGGTTGATCTGCTTGTCGACGAGCTGGTGCCGGACCTCGGCCGGGAGGTGCTCCCAGACCTCGTCCGCCTCGTACGGCGAGTTGAGCAGGAACGTGGCGCCGTGCTTCGCGCGGTCGAGCATCCGGACGCTCTGGAGCAGGCCGAACTGGTGACAGGCGACGAAGTCCGCGTTGTCCACGAGGTAGGACGAGTGGATCGGCGAGGGGCCGAAGCGAAGGTGGGACGAGGTCACCGAGCCCGACTTCTTGGAGTCGTACACGAAGTAGCCCTGCGCGAACAGGTCCGTGCCCTCGCCGATGATCTTGACCGACGCCTTGTTGGCGCCGACGGTGCCGTCCGAGCCGAGGCCGAAGAACAGCGCCTGGACCTCGCCCGCGGGGCGGGGCTGGCGGAACGTCGTGGCGATCGGGAGGCTGAGCCGGGTCACGTCGTCGTAGATGCCGACGGTGAAGTGGCGCTTCGGCTTCGCGGCGAGCAGCTCGTCGTAGACCGGCTTGATCATCGACGGCGTGAACTCCTTCGAGGACAGGCCGTAGCGGCCGCCGATGACCCGCGGCGCCGTGGCGAACGGCGGCTCGTCGCCGTCCATCGCCTCGGTGAGCGCGGTCACGACCGCCTGGTACATCGGCTCGCCGACGGCCCCCGGCTCCTTGGTGCGGTCGAGGACCGCGATGGAGCGGACCGTCTTCGGGAGGGCGGCGAGGAGCTCGGCCGCGGGGAACGGCTGGAACAGCCGGACCGTGACGACGCCGACCTTCTCGCCCGCGGCGATCATCGTGTCGACGGTCTCGCGGACGGCACCCGCGCCCGAGCCCATGATCACGACGACGCGCTCCGCGTCGCGCGCGCCGTGATACTCCACGAGCCGGTACTGGCGCCCGGTGCGGGTCGCGAGCTCGTCGAACACCTCCTGGACGATGCCGGGGACGGCATCGTGGAACGGGTTGCATGCTTCCCGGGCCTGGAAGAACACGTCCGGGTTCTGGGCCGTGCCGCGCACGACGGGCGCCTCGGAGGTGAGGCCGCGCCGGCGGAACGCGAGCAGGTCGTCCTCGCGGATGAGCGCGCGCATGTCGTCCGCGTCGAGGACCGAGATCTTGTTGACCTCGTGGCTGGTGCGGAAGCCGTCGAAGAAGTGCAGGAACGGGACGCGAGCGCGGAGGGTCGCCGCGTGGGCCACGAGCGCGAAGTCGTGCGCCTCCTGGACCGAGCCGGCGGACAGGAGCGCCCAGCCCGTCGCGCGGGCATGCATGACGTCGCTGTGGTCGCCGAAGATCGAGAGCGCGTGCGTTGCGAGGGTGCGAGCCGCGACGTGGATCACGGCCGGCGTGAGCTCGCCGGCGATCTTGAACATGTTGGGGATCATGAGCAGCAGGCCCTGCGACGCCGTGAACGTCGTCGTGAGCGCGCCCTTCTGCAGCGAGCCGTGGACCGCGCCCGCGGCGCCGGCTTCGGACTGCATCTCGATCACGGTCGGCACCGCGCCCCACAGGTTGGGCCGCTGCGCGGCCGACCAGTCGTCGCAGTACTCCGCCATCCCCGAGGCCGGGGTGATCGGGTAGATGGAGATCACCTCGCTCATGGCGTAGGCGACCCGAGCGGCCGCCTCGTTGCCGTCGAGGCATTCCCAGTGCGCTGTCATCGTGGCTCTGCGTCCTTTCGGGTGGCGCGACCACCCGTGCTCGCGTGGCGACGGGGGTATCGATGGGACGCCGCCGTTCGGCGGACTCGTTCCCGGCAAGTGTGCGCGTGCGCTCGGCCCGGGCCGTGGGCGAACAGGCCCATGGTCGCGGCCAACGGGTCACGGGAATCCATGCCATTGGGGGCCGAATGGCCCGCGGCGAGGGGCCGCGCCTGTCTCCCGGTCACACTTCGCCCGCGCCGGGACCCGGTGGATCGTCGGGCGTTCCAGCCAGCGGCGCGTACCGCCAGCTGGAACACGAGGCGTTCCATCGGACGACAACCGGGATCAGCTGGATCGCCCCGAGCTCCAGACGATGGCTGCCAGCGCTCTCGGGAACGCCGTGCGATCCAGGGGGCGGCGTCGATCGGGAAGAAGCGGCGCGCGTGGTGGACCGCGCTTACGCCCCGGTTGCGAGGATCTCGTCGATGCGGGCGAGCTCGTCGGCCGCGAACCCGGGAGCGCTCGCCGCCCGCACGTTCGCCTCCAGCTGCCCGACGGCGCTCGCGCCCGCGAGGACCGTCGTGATCCGCGGGTCGCGCAGGATCCACGACAGCGCCATCTCCGCGAGCGGCTGGCCGCGCCCCGCGGCAACCTCGGCCAGGCGCCGCACGGCCGGCAGGTTGGCCTCGACCTCGTCCGCATCCAGGAACCGGGACCACGTCGCGCGCGAGCCCGCGGGAATCCCCGCCAGATACCGGTCGCTGAGCTGCCCCTGCGCGAGCGGCGAGAACACGACACAGCCCATCCCGGCCTCGTCGAGCACCTCGAGCAGCTCGTCCTCGACCCACCGGTCGAGCATCGAGTACGACGGCTGGTGCACCAGCAGCGGCGTCCCGAGGGCGCGCATGATCGCGACCGCGTCGCGGGTCATCCCGGGCTCGTAGGACGAGATCCCGGCGTACAGCGCGCGCCCGGAGCGCACGGCCGTGTCGAGCGCGCCCATCGTCTCCTCGAGCGGCGTCCCGGGATCGGGCCGGTGCGAGTAGAAGATGTCCACGTACTCCAGCCCGAGCCGGCGCAGGCTCTGATCGAGGCTCGCGAGCAGGTGCTTGCGCCCGTTGTACTCCCCGTACGGGCCCGGCCACATGTCCCAGCCCGCCTTGGACGAGATCACGAGCTCGTCGCGGTACGGCGCGAGGTCCGTCGCCAGCGCCCCGCCGACGTTCGTCTCGGCGGAGCCCGCCGGCACCCCGTAGTTGTTGGCGAGGTCGAAGTGCACGACCCCGAGGTCGAAGGCGCGTCGCCACACGGCACGCTGCGTCTCGAACGGGGTCTCGTCGCCGAAGTTGTGCCACAGCCCGAGCGAGACGACCGGCAGCTGCAGCCCGCTGCGGCCCGCGCGCCGGTACGTCATGTCCCCGTAGCGGCCCGGCGCCGGGACGAACGGCTCAGCCACGGGACCGGCCCGCGGCCACGAACCGCGGCAGGTACTGGAGGTTCGCCTCGATGAGTGCGTCCCGCAGCTGCTCCGCGGCCGCGGCGCCGGGGACGAGCGGGTTTGCGAGGAGGGCGCGGAACGCGTCCTCGTCGTCGCCCGAGAGCGCCGCCGTGATCGTCAGGCGCTCGTATGCCTTGACGTGCTCGACGAGCCCCAGCAGCTCGGGCGCGAGCGGCGTCGTGGGCAGGGCGTGCGCGCCGTCTCGGTCGATCCGCGCCGACAGCTCCACCACCGCGTCGTCGGGGAGGTTGGGGATCGCGCCGTCGTTGCGGATGTCGACGACGTGGACCGCGCCGTCGCCCGTGTGGAGCGACTGGATGAGGGCCGCGGCCGCCTCGCTGTACCACGCGCCGCCGCGCCGCTCGAGGAGCTCCGGTTTCCGGTCGAGGGTCGGATCACGATAGAGCTCGAGCAGCTCCTCCTCGATCGCCATCACATCGCGGGCGCGGTTGAGGCCGGCCCGCTGCTCGGCCAGCGCCTCGCCGGTCGCATAGTAGTAGTGCAGGTAGTACGACGGGATCGCACCCAGCGCACGCACGAGCTCGATCGGGAACGATCCGCCGGCGGTGGCGATGTCGCCGCCCTCGGCGAGCATCGCCGGCAGCCGGTCGACGCCGTCCACGAAGACCGCCCGGATCCAGGACAGGTGGTTGAGCCCCACGTGGTCGAGCCGGACGGCCTCGGGCGCGACGCCGAAGTGCCTGGCGAACTCCCGCTGGAACCCGATCGCCACGTTGCACAGGCCGATCGCGCGATGCCCCGCGTCGGCGAGCGCCTGGGTCACGACTCCCACCGGGTTGGTGAAGTCGAGCAGCCACGATCCTGCGGCGCCACGAGCGGCCGCCTCCTCGGCGATCTCGAGCACGAGCGGCACGGTGCGCAGCGCCTTCGCGAAGCCGCCCGGCCCGGTCGTCTCCTGGCCGATGGCACCGAAGCGATGGGGGAGCGTCTCGTCGACGAGCCGCGCCGCCTGCCCGCCGACCCGCAGCTGGACCAGCGTGAAGGCGGCGCCGTCGAGGGCCGCGCTTCGGTCCTGGGTCAGCACGAGGCGGCCCGGCCACCCGTGACGGCGCAGGATGCGCCCCGCAAGACCGCCGACGACGTCGAGGCGCGCAGCATCCGGGTCCATGAGCACGAGCTCGTCGATGGGCAGGACGCCGGCGCGGCGCGCGAACCCCTCGACCAGCTCCGGCGTGTAGGTGCTCCCGCCGCCGACCACCGCGACCTTGAGGCCCATCGCGCAGTCCTCGTGCCTGCCGGTCCGTTGCGGACCCTTGACAGATTGCTTATAACCTTAGCAGCACGCTCGTCCACCGCAAGAGGGCAACGGCGACGCGCATGGCACGGTTCCGGCTTCTCTCGGGTCCGATCCCGCTCCACCACCAGGTCTACCTCGACCTGCGTGCCGCCCTCGAGGCGGGCGAGTGGAGGCCGGGCGAGCGTGTCCCGCCGGAGCGCGAGCTCGCGGAGCGGTACGGGTGCAGCCTGATCACGATCCGTCGCGCGCTCGGAGACCTCGCCCGGGAGCGGCGCATCGAGCGCTCGCGGGGCCGGGGGACGTTCGTGTCGCGCCCGCCGATCCTCCTCGACCTCGACGGCACGCTGTCGTTCACGGAAGAGCTCCACCACCTGGGTCACGACCCGTCGACGAGGGTCGTCGCGGCGCGCACCCTGGCCGCGGAGCTCGTCGTGGCCGAGGCGCTGGGGATCGCCGTGGGGGCGTCGGTCGTCCACCTCGAGCGGCTGCGCATGGCCGACGGCGAGCCGCTCCTGCTGGAGCAGGTGTTCCTGCCCGAGGCCCGCTTCCCGGGCCTGCCGGCAAGCGACCTGGAGCACGGCTCCCTGTACGAGCTCCTCACCGAGCGCTACGACACGCAGGTCGTGCGCGCCCGCGAGGCGCTCGAGCCGATCGCGCTTCCCGCGCGTGAGGCGCAGCTGCTGGGCGTGGAGCCGCATCGGCCGGCGCTGCTCATCGAGGGCGTGGCGTTCGACCGGGACGGTCAGCCCGTGGAGTTCGCGCGCTCCTACGTCCGGGGCGACCGGACGCGCTACTACGTGGAGCGGGTCGTCATCCGCTCGAGTCCGCACACCGGCATGACGGCATCGGGCGCCGCCGGACCCGGCGCGCGGACCATCACGAGCAACAGCTGACCGCCGCGACCGACGGTCCCGAGCCCGGAGGAGGAGCACATGCGAGCGATCCGAGCCTTCGCCGCGATGGGGGTGCTGGCGCTCGTCGCCGGCGCCTGCGGCGGGACCACGCCGACGACCGCCCCGTCGGGTGGCAGCGAGCCGTCGAGCGTCGCGAGCGCACCGGCCTCGGAACCGGCATCCGCGGCTGCGGGCGTCACGGAGATCCGGTGGTACTGCTGTCTCGGCGGCGGCGATGCCCCCGAGCAGGTCACCGTCGAGAAGCAGGTGGTCGACGCGTTCAACGCGAGCCATCCGAACATCCACGTCACCTTCGAGGCCGTGCCCTACGCCGGGGCAAACGACGCCCTCGCCACGGAGATCGCCTCGGGCAACGGGCCGGACATCGTCGGGCCCGTGGGCATCGGCGGCGCGAACGCCTTCCACGGCCAGTGGCTGGACCTCGCGCCGCTCATCGCCAGCTCGGGCTACGACCTGTCCGGCTTCCCGCCCGACGCGGTCAACATCTACAAGCTCGACGAGGGCCAGGTCGGGATCCCGTTTGCGATCTACCCGTCGGTCCTGTTCTACACCAAGAGCCTGTTCGCGGAGGCAGGGCTCGCCGAGCCGCCGCACCAGTACGGCGCCAAGTACACGATGCCCGACGGCTCCCAGGTCGACTGGACGTACGACACGATCAAGCAGGTCGCAAAGCTCCTGACCGTCGACAAGGCGGGCAAGGACGCGACGCAGGCCGGCTTCGACGCCAAGAACATCGTGCAGTGGGGCTTCGAGCCGCAGCGCGACGACCTGCGGGGCATGGGCGCCTACTTCGGCGCCGGGTCGCTGGCGGCCGCGGACGGCAAGACAGCCCAGATCCCGGACGCGTGGAAGGCCTCGTGGCAGTTCTGGTACGACGCCATGTGGACGGACCACTTCTCGATGACCGGCCCCGTGTTCAGCAGCCCGGACATCAACCCCGAGGACTACCCGTTCTTCACCGGCAAGATCGCGATGAGCGCGAACTTCCTGTGGTCCACCTACGGGCTCGAGGGCCTCAAGGGCGACTGGGACATGGGCGCGCTGCCGTCGTACAACGGGACCACCACGTCCGCGTTCAACGCGGACACGTTCCGCATCCTCAAGGACACCAAGCACCCCAACGAGGCGTTCGAGGTCCTGACGTACCTCCTGGGTGACGGGGCCCCCGACCTGCTCGCGACGTACGGCGGCATGCCCGCCCGGACCGCGGACCAGGACGCCTTCTTCGCCGGCCAGGACAAGACGTTCACCCAGAAGCCGGACTGGCAGGTCGCGATCGACAGCATCCAGTTCGCGGACAATCCGAACTTCGAGGCGTACATGCCCGCCTACAACGAGACCCTCGGCCTCGTCGGGTCGGGCGGCAAGTTCACGACCAAGTGGCAGACGGACCAGGGGCTGGACATGAACGCGGAGTTCGAGCAGCTGCGCACCGAGATCCAGGCGATCTGGGACAAGCAGTAGGCCCCGCGGCCTGACACGGACGCCCCGCCGGGACACGGTACCCGGCGGGGCGCGGGCGCCGGGCGCCGCACGCGCAGGCGGCCCACGAACAGCGACAATCGAACCCGAGGACCCGATGCACAACCCCGCCCGACGGCACCGCTGGTCGCCATCGGCGCTGCGCATGTCGCCGCTCGCCTGGCGCGAGGCGCGCTGGGGCTACCTGTTCCTCCTGCCCTGGATCGTCGGGTTCCTCGTGTTCACGCTCGCGCCGATGGTGGCGTCGCTCGTGTTCACGTTCACCAACATCAACCTCGCCCAGGAGGTGCCGCTCCAGTTCGTGGGACTGCACAACTGGCAGACGCTCATCGGAGACTCGCAGACATGGGACTCGCTGGGAGTGACCCTCCGGTTCGCGCTGCTCCAGCTTCCGGTCGCGCTCATCCTGCCGTTCATGTTCGCGCTCGCCCTCAACAGCGTGTACCTCAAGGGTCCCGGCGTGTTCCGGGTCCTGTTCTTCCTGCCGTACGTCATCCCGTTCGTCTCGGGCGTGCTCATCTGGCAGGGGATGCTCAACCTCGAGACCGGGTGGATCAACGGGTTCCTGCGGTTCACGGGCGTCGAGAACCCGCCCAACTGGCTCAACGACACGGCGTTCATCTACCCGGCGCTGGTGTTCATCGGGGTGTGGGGGATCGGCGCCGGGATCATCGTCAACCTCGCCGGCCTGCGGGGCATCCCGACCGAGCTCTATGACGCCGCGAAGATCGACGGCGCCGGGTGGTGGGGGTCGCTGCGCAACGTGACCCTGCCGATGATGTCGCCGGTCATCTTCTACACGCTCGTGCTGGGGATCGTGGAGGTGCTCCAGTACTTCCTGGTGCCGCTGGTGATCAACAACGGAACCGGCGAGCCCGGCGGCTCGACGCTGTTCTTCAACCTCTACCTGTACAAGAACTTCTTCACCTACCAGAACATGGCCTACGGCGCGACGCTCGCCTGGCTCCTGTTCGCGGTCACCCTGGTCACCGCGCTCATCGTCTTCCGGACGTCGCGGCGCTGGGTCTACTACGCCGGCGAGCGGTAGGCGGCCATGGACACCACCCCGGACCGGCTCCAGGACCTGGCGCCGAGGCCCCATCCCTCCCGCGCGTCGCGCATCCGCGCCCTGCGCCTCCCGCGGCCACACCGCCCGCGCCGTCCGCGCGATGCCGCCACGTCGTTCGCGCTGACGTTCGTCGTCGTCGTGGTCCTCGCCGCGTTCCTGTCGCCGATCCTGCGCTCCGTGCTGGTCTCGCTCAAGACCCCCGACCAGCTGTCGGAGACAAACGCGCCGTTCCTGCCATCCGTACCCGAGACGTTCTCGTTCGAGGGCAGGGATCTGGACGTCTACGTGGTGCCGATCGACGGGACGAACCGGACGCTCGCGCTGCTCAAGCCCGGCCGCCAGCAGAGCCAGTTCATCGACCCGGCGAACGCGGCCGCGCCGCCCGTCTCGTGGGACGGCTCCTGGCGGACGCTCGACCGGGCGTGGATCCTCGCGCCCGCCTGGCAGAACTACACCGACGTGTGGGAGCTCATCGACTTCCCGCGGCTGCTCCTCAACACGATCCTGATCGCGCTCATCGGGATGGTCGGGACGATCGTCTCGTGCACGCTCGTGGCGTACGGGTTCGCACGCTTTCGGTTCCCGGGGCGGTCGCTCCTGTTCATCATCCTGATCGCCACGATCTTCCTGCCGGCCGCGGTGACGATCGTGCCGACGTACACCATGTTCGCGAAGCTCGGCTGGGTGGGGACGTGGCTGCCGCTGCTGGTGCCGACGTTCTTCGCCAACGCGTACGACGTGTTCCTGCTCCGCCAGTACATGCTCACCATCCCGCGCGAGATGGACGAGGCGGCGGCGATCGACGGCGCCGGCCCGTTCCGGACCCTGACCTCGGTCATCCTGCCGCAGGCATGGCCCGTCATCGTCGCGGTCGCGATCTTCCACCTCGTCTACTCCTGGAACGACTTCTTCGGGCCGCTGATCTACCTCTCGACGAAGCCCGAGCTCCAGCCGCTCGCGGTCGGCTTGCAGCGGTTCAACGGGATCCACTACCGGAACCCGGCGTACGTGCAGGCGGGGACGCTCATGACGATGGTGATCCCGGTCATCCTGTTCCTGATCTTCCAGCGGGTGTTCATCCGGGGCGTCGTCATCACCGGCGTGGAGAAGTGAGCGACGGGTTGCGGGTCGCGCTGACAGTCGACGTCGAGTTCCCGGACCGCCCCACGGGGCCCGGGGCGACCGTCGCGATCCTGGATGCGCTCGAGGCGGCCGACGTGCGCGCGACGATGTTCATCCAGGGCCGCTGGGCGGAGGCGGAGCCGGTGGTGGCCCGGCGGATCGCGGCGGACGGCCACCTCGTCGGCAATCACTCCCATCACCACGCGCGGCTCACGATGCTGACCGGCGCGGGCGTCACGCGCGACGTGCGCGCGGCGGACGCTGCGATCACCGCCGCCACGGGCGTCAGCCCGCGACCGTGGTTCCGGTGCCCGTTCGGGGCGGGGGCCGGGACCCTGCGTGTCGTCCGGCGGCTCGCCGATGCCGGGTACGTCGACGTCGGCTGGCACGTGGACCCGAACGACTGGGCGGGCGTCTCGGCGCCCGTGCTCCGGCGGCGGGTCGCGGACGGCGTCCGTGCGCAGGGCGACGGGGCGGTCGTCCTGCTCCATGGCTGGCCGGACGCGACGCCGATCGCCCTGCCCGGGATCATCGCGGACATGCGGGCCTCCGGGGCGACGTTCGTCACCGTCGACGAGCTCGACACCGTGCCGGGCCGGCGGCTGTGAGCGCACTTCTGCTCGCGGTCGACGGCGGGAACTCGAAGACGGACGTGGTTCTCCTGCGGCGCGACGGCTCGGTCATCGGGACCCATCGCGGCCCGACGGTCTCGCACCAGCAGGTGGGACTCGAGGAGGCCGGGCGCCGGCTGCGCGCGCAGGTCGATGCGCTGCGTGCGTCGGTCGCGCCGGGCGCCGACATCGACGCGGCCGTGCTGTGCCTGGCGGGCGTCGACTTCCCGGCCGACGAGCGTGCCCTCGCGCGCGCCCACGGGCGCAGCGGCTTCGGGCGGCTCGCGCTCGAGAACGACACGATCGCCGGGCTGCGCGCCGGATCCCCGACGGGGTGGGGCGTCGGCGTGGTGGTGGGCGCGGGGATCAACGCGGTCGGGGTCGCGCCGGGCGGTCGCCGGGCCCGGTTCGCGGGCCTGGGGCCGCTGAGCGGGGACCGGGGCGGCGGCGAGGAGCTGGGGCTGGAGGCGCTCGGGGCCGCGGTCCGGGCGGGGGACCGGCGAGGCGCGCGGACGTCGCTGGAGCGGCTCGTCCCCGAGCACTTCGGGATGCGTCGGGCGATCGACGTGACGCTGGCCATGTACCACGGGCAGGTGCCGGAGCGGCGGCTGGAGGAGCTCGCGGCGGTCGCGGTGCGAGCGGCCCGCGACGGCGATCCGGTGGCGCTCCGGTTGCTGGCGGACCTCGCGGCCGAGTGTGCAGCGTTTGCGACGGCCGCGATCCGGCGGCTCTCGATGACGCGGCTCGAGGTGCCGGTCGTCCTGTCCGGCGGGGTCGCGCGGGGGGCGGGGGATCTCCTCGCCGACGGCGTGCAGGAGCGGGTCCGGCTCGGTGCGCGCGGAGCGTTCGTCGTGGTGCTTCACGCGCCGCCGGTGCTCGGAGCCGCGTTGCTCGCGCTGGACCTCGTGGCGCCGGGAGACGAGGCCGCTGCCGATCGGGCGAGGGCGGGGATCACCGGGGCGCGGTTCTAGTCGGGGGCGCGGTTCTGGCGGGGAGCCTGGAGCGGTCCTGCCGTGGAGCCCGGACCGCCTGCCCGCCTGGTTCGCCTGGCCGCCTGGTTCGCCCAGCGTTCCAGCTGGCGGCCGGCGACGCGAGGTGGAACGCGCTCGGTTCCACCCGGTGGCGGGATTGCGATGTTGAACGCGGGGAGGTCCACCTGGCGGTCGTGGCCGACGTTTGGACCGCCCGGCGACCCAACGCACCCCCTGGATCGAGACTAGCCCGCCGCAGCGACCTCCGGGTCGGGCTCGACGGCGTCCTCGTCGGACGCGTCCGTCGCCGCCGAGGCGAGTCGGGCCACTTCCGCGTCGCCCTCGGCCTCGGCGGCGCCGATCGCCGCGTCCGTGACGATCGACCGGGCGAACAGCAGCAGCGCGGTCCCCGCGCCCGCGATCAGGAACACGGCCGGCAGCCCGAGTGCCTGCCCGATGAGCCCGCCGAGCAGCGCCCCGATCGGCTGCGACCCCCAGGCGAGGAGCCGGTAGCTCGCGTTGACGCGCCCGAGGAGCGCGTCGGGCACGATCCGCTGGCGCAGCGACACCGTGACGACGTTCCACATCACGCTCCCGAACCCGGCCAGCGCAAACGCCGCCCCGACGACCCACGGGTTCGGCGTGAGCCCCGGGATCGCCGTTGACACCGCGCTCACGAGGACCGCCGCCGAGAGCAGCGTCGCGCGGCCCAGCCGCTTCTCGACCCGCTCCACGAGGAGCGACCCGAGCAGGCTGCCCATCGCCAGGGCCGTCATCAGGACACCGAAACCGAACTCGTCGAGGCCCATGGGCCCCGGCGCCACCGCGAACAGGACGAAGATCGCAAACGCCGCCGAGCTCGCCAGGTTCATGACGCCGACCATCAGCGCGAGCGTCCGCAGCAGCCGGTGCGACACCAGGTAGCGCAGACCCTCGCGGATGTCCGCGACGACGCTCGGGCGCCGACCCGGCGTCGTGGCCGGCCAGAACTGGCCGACGAGCAGCGTCAGGGCAACGGCTCCGACCGCGAACGCGGCGGCGGACCCGACGAACGCGAGCGCCATCGCGACGCCTGCGAGGATCCCGCCGAGGGGCGGCCCGACGAACTGGTTCATCGTGAGCTCCGCGGCATAGAGCCGCCCGTTCGCCTTCGAGAGCTGCCCCCGGTCGACGATCGACGGCATGATCGACTGCGCCGCCGTGTCGAACAGCGTCTCGCCCACGCCGAGGACGAACGCCGCGAGGTAGAGCATCGCGAGGCTGTCGGTCCTCGTGATGATGGCGCCCGCGATCGCGAGCGAGATCACGGTCCGCAGGACGGCAACGAGGACCATCGTCCGGCGGCGGTCGAGCCGGTCCGCGAGCGCGCCCGCGAACAGCACGAACACGAGCCACGGGAGGCGGCCGACGACGGCAACGCCCGCGATGAGCACCGGCGAGTCCGTGAGTCGCACCGCCAGCAGCGGGAACGCGATCCAGAACACGCCGTCGGCGAGGTTGGAGGCGGCCGAGGACGCCCACAGCTTCCAGTAGTTCGCGGGCAGCCGCGGGCTCGTCGTCATTGGTTGAGCGTAACCAACTGGTTGACTCGCGTCAACCGGTGGACTATCGTGGGCTGATGGATCGTCGCCCAGCCACGCCGGAGGAGGCTCGTGCCCTCGCGAACCCGCTGCGGCTGCGGATCCTGCGCCTGTGCCTGGACCGGGCCCTGACGAACGAGGAGCTGGCAACGCGCCTCGGCCGCGACGCGGGATCGATGCTCCACCACGTGCGGATGCTCGTCGACACGGGGTTCCTCGCGGCGGAGGAGGAGCGGCGCGGTGCGCGAGGGAGCGTGGAGCGTCCGTACCGGTCAACGGGCAAGTCGTGGACGCTCGACGTCAGCGACGAGGAGCAGCGCGGCGGGCGGACCGGGCCCGGCATCGCCGCGATGATCGACGCGTTCAAGGCCGAGGTCGGCGAGGTGCCGCAGGACGGGGTCGTGGAGCTGTCGAGGCTCGCGGCGCGCCTCACCCCGGCCGCCCGGGACGCCTTCGCCGAGCGGCTCCGGGTGCTCGTCGAGGACCTCGTGGCCGCGGACGACCCCGACGGCGAGCCATACGGGTTCCTGCTCGGGATGCACCGGCGGGCCGAGTAGCGGGCGTACGCTGGTCGGCATGCAGCAGCGACCGCTCGGCGCGACCGGCCTCGCGGTGACGCCCGTCGGTCTCGGGCTGGCCGCGCTGGGCCGCCCGGCCTACATCAACGCGGGCCGCGAGCGTGACCTCGGCGAGGACCGGAGCCTCGCGGCGATGGAGGCGCGCAGCCACGAGGTCCTCGACGCGGCGTGGGCGGCCGGCATCCGCTACCTCGACGCGGCGCGCTCGTACGGGTATGCGGAGCGGTTCCTCGGGTCGTGGCTGCGCGCCCGCGTCGTGGACCCGGCGGCCGTGACCGTCGGCTCGAAGTGGGGCTACCGGTATGTCGGAGACTGGCGGATGGATGCGCCGGTCCACGAGGTCAAGGACCACTCGCTCGCCATGCTCCGGGCGCAGCTCCCCGAGACACGGGCGCTGCTCGCGCGCTGGCTCCGCCTCTATCAGGTCCACTCCGCGACGCTCGAGAGCGGGATCCTGGCCGACCGTGCCGTGCTCGCAGAGCTCGCCCGCCTCCGCGCGGAGGAGGGGCTCGTCATCGGTCTCAGCATCAGCGGCCCGCGCCAGGGAGACGTGCTGCGGGCCGCGCTCGAGGTCCGTGTCGACGGCGTCAACCCGTTCGCAAGCGTCCAGGCCACCTGGAACCTGCTCGAGCCGTCGGCCGGCCCGGCGCTCGCGGATGCGCACGCGGCGGGCTGGGGCGTCATCGTCAAGGAGGCGCTCGCGAACGGCCGGCTGCTCGAGGAGCCATCGGTCGCCGCCGCCGCCCTCGAGGCCGGGTGCGGGCCGGACGTCGTTGCGCTGGCCGCCGTGCTCGCGAACCCATGGGTCGACGTCGCCCTCTCCGGCGCGGCGACGCCGGCACAGGCGGTGTCCAACGTCGCCGCCGCCACACCGGGCAGGCGGCTTGCGGCTGCCGTGTCCGGGCTTCCTGGGATCGCCGAACCGCCGGACGCGTACTGGGCGGCCCGGGCCGCCCGCGCCTGGACCTGATCGTGACGCGGCCCGCCGTCGTGACGTGACCCCTGGCGTACCCTGCGCCCACGATGCACCGACCCCCGCGTCTCGCCCGGCTCGCCACGGCCATCGCCCTCGCCGTGGTCGTCGCATCGTCCGCGTTCGCGGCAGGTGCTGCAGCCGCCGGGCCCGCGCTGTCCGCTCCCCAGGCGATCCGCGAGACGCGTCAGGTCGTCGTGCGCTGGATCGCGGACGAGCTTGGCGCAACGAGGGCGGCCCGGCTCGCCTCGCTGGGCGATGCCCGCCTGGTGGACCGGCTGTCGCACGCGGCGGGGATGCGGGCGACCTTCGTGCGGCCCCTTCGGCAACGCGGGCACCATGGGCGTCTACCGCTTCGCGCAGCCCCAGGGCGTGGCGGCCAACCGGACGATCGCCGGCCTGAACGGCGTCAGCGGCGTCGCCTTCGCGGAGGCGGACCCGATCGCCACGATCGACGCCCTCCCGAACGACCCCTTCGCCGACAAGCTGTGGGGGCAGCTGGGGCCATCCGGGACTCCTCGCCGTGGAGCCGGTCCGGCTCCACCAGGTATTCGGGCGGCTCGGTGCGCTCGACCTCCACGGCCGGTCGATGGGCACGCTACACGTTCACGGGACGCTCGATCGCGCTCGTGACGACCCGCGGGGTCACGCGCGGCAAGGTCCGGATCTACGTCGACGGCGTGCTCCAGGCGACGGTCGACACGTACCGCTCGGCGACCCAGTACCGCTCGATCGTCTGGCGGAAGGCGTACCCCTCGACGGTCACGAAGACCATCCGGGTCGTCGTCCTCGGGACAGGCGGACGGCCGCGCGTCGACCTCGACGCGTTCGTCGTCCTCAGGTAGTCGCCGTCCCCGGACGCGACGACGCCCCGTCCGGGGGACGGGGCGTGTCCGGGATGGCGCGGGCAGACCCGCGCGGGCTCAGATGGGTCGGACCGACGCGATGCCCGCGATTGCGAGCGCCGCGACGGCCAGCACGCGGACGAGCGCGTCGAGGCGCGGGCGGGCCGTAGCCACACCAACCTCCTGACTTCGGCAACCCGGCTGACTCGCGTCGGCGTTGTGCTCCACCAACCCGAGTCCCGTGGCTTTGCGTCCCCGGGTCACCCCGGGTTTGCCTTTGTCGGCCAGCCGCCTGGCTGGGACGGCTCTCGCCGTCTGCGACAACCGTACGCCGCCGCGCTCGGCCTGTGCACCTTCCAACCCGTCCCATCGGCGGGCCGTACCTTGGGCCCGTCATGCCCCGGGACCGGGCCCACCCACGACCTGGCATACGATCCACCGGTGATCGTGACGGCCCTCGTCGGGCCGGCGGTCCGGGCGAGGAGGATCCGATGGATGCGACGGCGCTGGGCATCCTCGCCCTGATCGTCGCCGGGGCCGTGGCGATCCTCGTCCCGTACGTCTACCTGTCGCCGGGACGCGCCCTGCGCAAGCAGTTCGTTGCGCTCGGCGCGCTCAAGGGGAGGACCCGCCGGGAGATCGTCAGGGCGGTCGGCGAGGCGAGCCAGGAGACGCCGCTCCCCGATGGGCGGACGCTCCTCCAGTGGCGGGCGACGGGCTACCACATCGCCCTGGTGTTCGCGAAGAACGGGCGGTGCGACGGCGTGACCCACGAGAACGGCCGGCGGGTCGTCGGGCGCGCGTAGGGCCGAACGTGCTCAGGGCATGGTTGTCCAGAGCCATTCCCGCAGGCTGAGCCCCGACTGCGTCACGCGCGCCGCGCGCTCCCGGCCGACGTACCGGAAGTGCCACGCCTCGCCGCGGTAGCAGGTGAGCTGCGGACTGCGGTCCGCCGGGTACGACAGGACGAAGCCGAACCCGGGCGCGTGGGCCGCGAGCCAGTCGAGGTCGCCGGTGAAGTCGATCGTCGTGCCCAGCTGATGCTCGCTGTGACCGGGGCGCGCCACGGTGATGCGGGCCGCGTCCTGGCCGTAGCCCTTCGCGTAGCTCTCGTAGCTCAGGACCTGCTGGGCGAAGCTCCGGTACGCGGAGTCGACCCCGATCGTGACGCCATCCGTGGCCGCGGCGCTCGCGAGCGCACGCAGGTCGTCGATGACGAGCGTGCGCACCTTGCCGCGGCCCGCGATGCCCGCGTCGGTCACCGGGACGAGGCCCGTGGGGGCGTAGCCGGCGGCGAGCATCCGGGTCGTGTCGAGCATCGTGGAGGCCCAGTCATCCGGGTCCTGGTGGGGCGCGAGCTCGTCTCCGTACGCACACGGTGGCAGCGTGGGCGTGGCGCCGACCTCGATGGGGGTCGGCGCGGGGGTCGACGGCGCCGATGTGAGCCCGGCCACCGAGCCCGACGGCTCCGCGGTCGCGGGGGAGGGTCCGCCGAACAGCGCGAGGGCGACGACGATGCCGAGGACCCCGAGGATCGCAGGGCCGATGAGCCGCCGCGCCCGTCGCGGGTCGCGGCTCGGGTGCGCTCCGGCGCGGTGCGCCATCTGGCGTCGCATCGGGGGACATGGTGGCACACGGGCTTGACGTCGCGCCAGTGAGCATCGGGGTGGACCATGGTTCGGGTCGCTGGCGGACCCCGCGTCGCCCGTCGTGAGCGCCGCGATGACGCCGGCATTCGGGGTCGTCGCGCTCGTTGCGACGACGATCCTCGTGCTGTTCCTGCGCGGCGCCCGGCCCGCCGCTCGACTCGGCGGCGCGGGAGTGGTATCCCACGGGTGACCCATCACCGCGCCCGCCTGGAGACACCGATGAGCCAGCAGGACCCGTTCGCCTACATCAACGAGCTGTCGGCCGAGGAGGAGCGCCTGTACGCGAAGGCGGGAGACGGCGCAGGGCTCTCGGTCCAGGAGCGAGCCCGACTGGACGAGATCAAGGTGGAGCTGGATCGCTGTTTCGACCTGCTCCACCAGCGGCAGGCCCGTGCCGATGCCGGGCTCGACCCGGCCGCCGCACGGCTCCGCTCGGCGAAGGTCGTGGAGGGCTACGAGCAGTAGCTCGGCCCGCCGCCGCACGGCGCCCGGCGGGGCAATTTGTTATGCGCCCGTGTCTTGGCTTTCGGCGCCACGGTTGGCATCCTGACCCAGATCTTCACCCGGGTCACTGAGGGTGCGCTCACCGAATGGATGCCGTCACGCTGCTCATCGGCGCAGCGTTCTATCTCCTGTTCGCCGTCTCGATCCGCCGCTGGGCGCAGCATCGCGCCGCGCTCGAGCTGGCCGTCGTGCTGGTGTTCACCAGTACGGCCGCGATCTTCGCCTCGAGCGCGATCCGACTGGTCCTGCCCGACCTGTCGCTGTTCCTCTCGCCCATCGCGGTGGTGCTGCTCGTCGCGCAGCCGGCGCTGATGATGCGGCTCGTGGGGCTCATCGTCCGGCTCCCGCGCTGGGTCGTCCCGCTCGCGTTCGCGGGGTTCGTCGTCTCCGTCATCGGCTTCTTTGCGACGAACCGCAGCGTCCCCGCGATCCTGTTCCTGGTCCTGTACTTCGTGTTCACGGAGGCCGTGGCGGCGGCGATCCTGCTCGCGGAGAGTCGACGTCGGCTCGGGCTGCCCCGGGTCCGATTGTCCGCCGCCGCCGCGGCATCGATCCTGTTCGGTGTCTCGATCTTCATCGCGGGCCTGGGCTCCGCGGCGCGCGGCGGGACCGGGTCAAGCCCCGAGATCACCGTGGTGTCGCGCCTGCTGGCGCTCGTCGCCGGGGGCGGCTACCTCGCGGCGTTCGTCCCGCCTCGCTGGCTGCGGGACGTCATCCACCGCGCGGTCGCATTCGATCTGGTCCGGTCCGTCGTCGCCTCGCCCACCGGGACCGACCAGCGCGTGCTGTGGACCTCGCTCGCCGGCTCGGCCACGAACATCCTCGGCGCCCGACGGGTCCAGGTCCGGGACGGCGACACCGTCCTCGGTGAGGGACCGGTCGTCGGGTCGTCCGCGAAGGGGAGCGTCGCGCCCGCCGCCCGGCGCGAGGAGCTCTCGATCCCGATCGTGACCGAGGGCCGGACGGTCGCGACACTGTCGGCGGACGTCGGCGGCCGGCCGCTGTTCCTGGAGGACGACGTGACGCTGATCGCGCTCCTCGGGTCGCTGACCGCGCTCGCGGTCGAGCGAGAGCGGGCCGTTGCCACGCTCACGGACGCCGCACGGGCGCTCGACGAGGCGGACGCCGTCCGAACGAGCGAGGCGCGCTTCCGAAGCCTCCTCGAGGCGGAGCCGAACGCGATCCTGAGCCTCGACGGGCAGGGCGTCATCCGCTGGGGAACCCGCACAGCCGCGGAGATGTTCGGGACCGATGCAGCCGGGCTCGTCGGGTGCCGCCTGGATGAGCTGATCCTGCCCGCGGGCGGTATCCGCGGCTCGCAGGCCGACGGCGGCGTCAGCCGCTCGCAGGGCACGGGCCGTCGGCGCGACGGCGGGACCTTCCCGGTCGAGGTCGCCACGTCGCCGTTCGTGTTCGACGGCGAGCCGTCGAACCTCGTCGTCGTCACGGACGTCACCTGGCGCCACGAGGCGGACGCGCTCCGCGACCGGTTCATCGGCGTGCTGTCCCACGAGCTGCGGACACCGGTCACGTCGATCTTCGGCGGATCGCAGGTGCTGCTCACCAAGGGTGCGAGGCTCGACGAGGCGACCCGCAGCGAGCTCCTCGTCGACGTGGCGGGCGAGGCGGACCGCCTCCAGCGGATGATCGAGAACCTGCTCATCCTCGCGCGGGTCGAGCGGGGCGCCGACGTCCTCGAGGTCAGCCCGGTCCTGATCCACCGCATCCTGCCGGGAGTCATCGATCGGGAGCGTGCCCAGGCGGGTGGCGTGACGATCACGGCCGACGTGCCGCAGTCGCTGCCGCTCGTGGCGGGCGACGAGGAATCACTGTCGCTCGTGCTCCGGAACCTGCTCTCGAACGCTGCGAAGTACGCCGGCCCGGGGGCGAACGTCCATGTCCACGTCGTCGACGACGGTCCGGGCGGCGTCACGATCCGCGTCCTCGACGACGGCCCGGGCCTCGACCCCGACGAGGCTTCGTCGCTGTTCGACCTCTACTACCGGTCGGAGGCCACGCTGTCCGCCCCGGGCTCGGGCATCGGCCTGTTCGTCTGCCGCGAGCTCGTGACGGCGATGGGCGGTCGGATCTGGGCACGGCCCAGAGCCGAGGGGGGTGCCGAGTTCGGGTTCTCGCTCCCGGTGTGGGCCGACGAGCCGGTAGTCGAGACGCCGGAGCCCGCGGCCCGCGGGTCAGCGCCGCCGGTGGGCGGGCGGGCCATCCCGGTCACCTGACACCAGGTGCGTCGGCGGGCTGCCGCCGCGAGCCCCCGGCCGTCACGGTCGGACGTAGACGAGGGTCTGCCAGAGGAGGCCGCTGTGCGCGCCCGTGGGGACGAGGCCGGAGGCCCGAGCGACCCGGGTGATCGCGTGGGTCCGGTGGACGTACGTGGGCAGGGGACGGCTGCCGAGGGCCTCGAGCCGGTTCCCGAGTGCGGCGCATGCGCGGACCCAGGCGTCATCGCGCGGCACCACCAGCCCCAGCCGGCGTCGCGTCCGGGTCGCCGCCATCGTGACCAGGCGATCCATGTCGGGGTAGCAGCAGACGACCCGGTCGAGCGCCACGAGGTCTGCCTCGGGGACCGCGTCGCCCAACGCCACGGCATCCCCCTTGAGGTAGGTCACGCGGTCGTCGATCGAGCGGCGGGCGGCCTCGCCGCGCGCGGCCTCGAGGTATGGCCCGGAGGCGTCGACGTCGACCGCGAAGGCCGCGCCCGCCTCCAGCAGCGCGTGGTGGACGGCCCCCACGCCCGCGCCGATGTCGAGCACGGTGAGCCCGTCCACGCCACCCTCGGCGAGTGCTGCGATGAGGCGCGAGGTCGAGCCCCGGGGCCCATGACGACGGTATGCGCGAAGCTGGTCTCGGGCCCGGCGGGCATCGAAGTGATGGTCATACACGGACGGATCGCAGCAGCCCATCCTGGCCATCCTACGCGCCGGCCGCCGATCGCTGGTATCGTCACGCCCGCAACCGTTCATCGACAGGGGTTCCACAACCACATATCGCCGCCCAGGCAGGGACTCCCTTGCCGTGCGGTCGACCACCTGTCGATCGTTGTGCGCTCCTGGCACCCCAGTGCCGTGCGAGCCCCCTCTCTCCCGTGCCGGGCGGCGCTGTCCCATCGCCGCGGTGGTCGTCCCGCCGTGTCCTGGCAGAGAGGAGCATCTTGGGCTTCCGCGTCACCGTTTCCCGGGCCACCGCCATCGCGACCCTGATCGCCGTCGTCGGCGTCGCCGTCCCCGCCGCGCTCGTCGCGGCCACCCCGTCCGCACCCGTCACGCTCGCGTCCGCCGTCTTCTCGACGGTCGTCGTGCCGGCTTCGACCGGCGGGGCCACGCTCTCGTCGCGCCTCGCCCGTGCCGATGGCCCGGCGCGCTCCTCACGTATCCCGTCGACCGAGCTGCGCGACGATGCTGCCGCCACCGCGGGTGCCGCCGCCGTGCTCGCCCGCGCGGCCACGCGAACCCGGACGTCCAACCTGCACGCGGGCGCGGTCGCCTCGGTCGTGCGCCACGTTGCAACGACGAAGGCAGCCTCGCCGGCGAGGTCGAGCTCTGCGGTGACCTTCGCCGCCGGCTCGTCGGCCGCGCGCAACCGGGTCGTGCGGATCGCGCTCGCCCAGCTCAACGACCGCTATGTCGCGGGTGGCACCGGCCCCGACGCCTTCGACTGCTCCGGCCTCGTCCGGTACGCGTACAAGCAGGCGGGCGTCGGCGGCGAGCTCGGTGGCGGGCATTCCGCCTCGGCGATGCTCGCGTGGGGTCGGAGCATGGGCCTCACCTCGCGCACGAACGGCCGCGTCGGCGACGTCGTCATCTACGGCGACGGCTCGCACGCCGGGATCTACATCGGCAACGGCAAGATCGTCAGTGCGCTCAACCCGAGCCAGGGCATCCGGGTGACCGGCCTGTACGCGCTCGGCGCGCCGTTCACGGCGTTCATCCACACCCGCATCTGACGCGGGCACGCCCCGCCCCGACGGGCCGGAGGCGGAGGCGCAGACCGTGGCTCGAACACGCGGGCGATCAGCCCGCGTGCCGACCGAGCGCTGCGAGGATCTGGGCCGCCTGGTCGCGGTCCTTGTCGTTCGGGTGTTCGTGGTCGGCCGTGATCCCGCAGTACACGTCGTGGATCGCCTGGCTCATCGTTCGGTGGTGCCGATCCGTGCCTCGACCAGCCGGCCTAAGGCACCGCTGATCTGCCCGCAGCGACTTTGAGGTAGGCAGGACGCGTCGCCTGGGGCTGCTGCCCGATTACACCGGCGGCCGCCGCGGGGAGGATGAGGTCACGAGATGCCGGTCCGCCCAGCCCGAAGGTATCGGACAGGGACGGCGGCAAGGAGGACCAGATGTCCGCAGCGCCCCGCTCCATCCAGGCAACCCCGAGCCTCCGCCCGCTCGCCGCCGCGTTCGCGACGGTCCTGCTGGCCGTGGCCCTCGTGCTCGCGCTGGCGTACGGCCAGCTGAGCGCGTCCCACGCGGCATCCGCGCCGCTCAACGTCGGCGCCCAGTACGCCCACGACCATGGCTGGAGCACGGCTCCGGCGGCCGGCGCCGCGCCGGTCCTGCACGATCGCGGCTGGGCAACCGACACGTCGACGCAGTCCGTCCCGGCCGACGCCGGCACGGGTGGGGGGAACGGCACCCGCTTCGCGCGGTGACGCCCGCCCGGGTGCCGGGCTTTCGCCCGGCACCCGGACCGACATCGAGACGCCGTCCCTGCTGGGGCGGCGTCTTCGCGTGGCGTCCGTGCGGCGCCCAACGCCCGAGCCCCCATTGAGCAGGCTCGTACCATCGTCGGCATGATCAGCCGGATCTCGAGCGCGGTCCTGGTGGGTCGCGACCGGGACGTGGACACGCTGTCGGCAGCCCTGGACGCCTCCGGGACCGGCGCGCCGCGGTTCGTTGTCGTCCTCGGCGAGGCCGGGGTCGGCAAGTCGCGCCTCGTGCGCGAGGCGACGCGTCCCGGCGACGGCGCCCGGCGGCTCGTCCTGACCGGCGAGTGCCTCGACATCGGCGTGGCGGGACTCCCGTACCTGCCGATCGCGTCCGCGCTCCGCGGGCTGGCGCGCGCCGTCCCGCCCGACGACCTCGAGCGGCTGCTTGGTCCCGCGCGCGGGGACCTCGCGGCGATCGTGCCCGAGCTGGCCACCGATGGCGTCGCCCCGCCCGTCGAGGCGAGCGCCTCGGCGCTGCCCTCCGGCCTGGGCCAGGCTCGCCTGTTCGAGCGGATCCTCGGCCTGTTCGGCGCCCTGTCGGCGGTGGGGCCCACGGTGCTCGTGGTCGAAGACGTCCACTGGATCGATCGCGCCACCCGCGACCTGCTGACGTTCCTGTCGCGAAACCTGACGAGCGAGCGCCTCGCGGTCGTGCTCACCTGTCGCGTGGACGACCTGCCGCGGGGCCACCGGATCCTTGCCTGGCTCGCGGAGCTCGAGCGGGTGCCGTCGACCGTGGTCCTCGAGCTCGGGCGGCTGGACCGGGACGCGGTGCAGCGCCAACTCTCGCTGATCGGCGGGGGCGAACCGGGGGCCGGGGTGCTGGACCGGATCTGGCGACGCTCGGAGGGCAACCCGCTGCTGGTGGAAGAGCTGTTCGCCGCGGGGGGGAGCGAGGGCCCGAGGTCGGTCGTGGAGGTGCTGCTGGCGCGCGTCGCGCGCCTTGACCGTCCGGCGCGGACGATCGTCGATGCGGCCGCGATCGCGGGCAGGCCCGTCGACGATCGATTGCTGGCAGAGGTGCTGGAGGTCCCGGAGGCGGAGATCGACGAGGGCCTGCGGGCCGCGCTCGACGACCGCGTGCTCGAGCACGAGCCCGCTACCGGCTACCGGTTCCGGCACGAGCTCCTGCGTGAGGTCGTCGAAGCGGAGCTGCTCCCGGGCGCCCGCCGCCGGCTGCACGAGCGGTTCGCACGCCGCCTCGAGGCGCGTCCCGAGCTCGCCGACACCAGCCCGGTCGGCGCGGCCGCCGAGCTCGCCCATCACTTCGCGGAGGCCGGGCTGGCCGTCGAGGCATACACGCATCTCGTCCGGGCGGCCGACGCGTCCGAGGCGGTCCACGCGTACGCGGACGCCCACCGGGCGCTCGAACGCGCCCTCGCCCTCGAGCCGCGGTTGCCGCAGGTCGCCGACGATCCTGGCAGCCGGCTCGAGCTTCGCCGGCGCGCGGCCGACAACGCGGATCTCGACGGCGAGTTCGCACGGGCGCTCGAGCTCACTCGCGAGGCGCTCACCCTCGTGGATCCTGCCGCGGATCCCGCCACCGCGGGGACGCTCCATTCCCGGGTCGGATACCTGCAGTGGAGCCTCGGGGACAGTGCAACCGCGCTCGACGCCCATCGCGAGGCGGTCCGGCTCGTCCCGACGGAGCCGCCGACGGCGGAGCGCGCGCGCGTCCTCGCCTCGCTCGGCGGGGCGCTCATGGGCGCGGGCCGATGGGCGGAGTCGCGCGAGGTGTGCGAGGCGGCGATCGCGTGTGCAGGCGTCGCGGGCGCACGGGCCGAGGAGAGCCGCGCCCGCAACATGCTGGGATCCGACCTCGTGGCGCTCGGCGACATCGAGGGCGGCATCGCGCAGCTGCGCGAGGCGTGCCGGCTGGCGGAGGAGACGAGCCAGGCCCACGTGCGGATCGTCGGGCACTACAACCTCGCGCTCAATCTCGCCACGGCCGACCGCCTCGACGAGGCGCTCGAGGCAGCCGAGGCAGGTCGGCGGGCGGTGGACGAGAGCGGCCTCCGGCGCCGGTTCGGCCAGGATCTCGCCGCCATCACCGGCGATGTCCTGCTGCGCCTCGGCCGCGTCGACGATGCGCTCGAGGTCGTGGACGCCGGGCTCACGCTGGCACCCGGCGGATCGAGGATCGTCTACCTCTCGGCGGTGCGTGCCCGGATCGCCGGCATCCGGGGCGACACCGCCGACGTCGAGCGGCGGATCGGTGGCATCGACCTCTCGACGCTCGACCCGGATGTCGCGGCATACGTCGCCACCGTCCGCGCGGAGGCGCTCGCCTGGGCGGACCGGCCCGATGAGGCGCTCGCGGCCGCCGAGGCGGGCGTCGCGCAGCTCAAGGGGCTGGACGACGTCCTGTGGACCGCGCCACTCGTCGCACACGCGCTGCGGTGTTGCGCCGAGCTCGCCGAGGCGGCTCGGGCCCGCCGGGCCGATGGCGCGCTGCAGGCGGCGATCGCGCGAACCGGCCCCTTCCGCGTCCAGCTCGACCGACTCGCCCCGCGCGTCACGACTTCGAGTGGTCGGGCGTGGGTTGCGAGCGCGAGGGGCGAGCTCGCGCGCGCGGGCGGGGAGGCGGACGCAGACGACTGGCGCGCCGCGGTCGCCGCGTTCGACGGCGTGCCCGACCCGATCGACGGTGCCTACGCCCGCTTCCGCGCGGCAGAGGCCGCGCTTCGGACCGAGGGGGTGCGCGCCGACGTCACCGCACTCGTGCACGAGGCGGCGGCGGTCGCGGAGGCGGCGGGCGCCGCGCCGCTCGCGGCCGCCGTTGCGACGCTCGCGGCACGCGGCCGGATCGCCCCGCGAACGGCCGAGGGGTCGGCCTCAGGACCGGCGACGAAGGCCGACGAGGCCCCGCTGACCGATCCCCGGGCCGCGGCCCACGCGCTCGGGCTCTCTGCACGTGAGGTCGAGGTGCTCGAGCTCGTGGCGGCCGGCCTGTCCAACGGCGAGATCGCCGAGCGCCTGTTCATCACGCGCAAGACCGCGGGCGTCCACGTGACGCACATCCTGGACAAGCTCGACGTCCCGAACCGGGTCGGGGCGGCCATGGTCGCCGCGCGGATCGGCCTGTCGGGAGGCGGCGAGCCGGAGGACCCGGACGCGCCGCCCCGGCGCTGACGGCCGTCAGCGCACGTCGCCCGGGTCCTCGCCCGGCACCGAGGAATAGACCTGGACGACCACGAGGCCGTTTTCCCTGTTGGCACCGACGAGAATGTCCTTGATCTCCCGGTCGGTTCCCTCGTTCTCGGCCATGGCATCCGTGATGCACGCGAGGAGCGCGCCGGGCTCGTCCTTGAGCTGACATTGCTTGGGCGCGACGAGGCGCGGCTTGTATCCCGCGCGCTCGAGCACGTCGATCGCTGCCCGCTCCTCGCCGTCCCTCACCGCGAGGGCGAACTCCCCGCCGGACCCGATGTTGCTGCCGCTGGCACCTTCGATGTTGATCTTGGCTTCCGCCAGGACCTTGAGGAAGTCGGCCAGGTTGGGCGGTGACAGGGCGGGCACGGAACGGATCTGCAAATGCACGGTCCACCTCCTGCGTGCGCTGGGGCGCTGGATCGTTCCCTCGGCACCGCGCAGCCTCTTCGTTTCGCGTGCCATCGTCAATGGGGACCGCACCGTCACGAGGACGGCGCGGTCCCTTCGCCCGGTCCCCGAGACCCGGGCGATCCTCCGGCACGTGCGGCATCACGCACCAGCCGTCGCGCTCCCTGCGGGGCTGGCGGGCCAGATGGTCCCGAACAGCCGCGTGAGGCGCTCACGGAACCGGACGGCGTCGATCGCGCCCGATCCCCTCGTCGATCCGGCCTGCCGGACCAGCCGCTGGCGATCGGCATCACGCTGCGCATCGGCCATGCGCAGCTTCGCCAGCTCGTACATCGTCTCCGGGTGGTACATCGTGGTCGCTCCTTGTCGTTCACCTGCCGTCATCGGCACTGACGACATCCTGTGCGGCAGGCGAGCTGGCGCCATCGGGCACGAGCCGCAGGGGACGTGCAGGGCGTGCCTCAAAGTTCCGGGCGGCGGTCCTCGCCATGCCTTACGGGCGGGCCGCTGCTATCGTCCGGCCATGGGACTTGGCTTCGGACTCCTCAGCGCCCAGCTCCGGCCGGGCGAGACCGACTGGACGCGCACGTACGACGAGACCATCGCGCTCGCCGTCGAGGCGGAGCGGCTCGGGTTCACCTCCGTCTGGACGACGGAGCACCACTTCGTCGATGACGGGTACATGCCCTCGCTGCTCGTCGTCAGCGCGGCCATCGCGCAGGCGACGACGCGGATCGAGATCGGCACCGGCGTCATCCTCGCGCCACTGCATCACCCGATCCGGCTTGCGGAGGACGCGGCGACCGTCCAGCTCCTGAGCCATGGACGGCTCGCCCTGGGCCTCGGCCTCGGCTGGTCCGAGGTCGAGTTCACGGGGCTCGGGGCCGACGCGCGACGCCGTGGCGCCGCGATGGACGAGATCCTGCGGATCCTCCCGCAGGCCTGGACCGGGGAGCCGTTCACCCACGAGGGATCGGTCTACACCCTGCCCACGGTCGGCGTCCGGCCCACGCCTCCGTCGAAGATCCCGGTGCTCATCGGCGGTGGCGCCGAGCCTGCGATCCGTCGTGCCGCCCGCCTCGCCGACGGCGTGTTCGCGAACGCCTCGGCCGAGAAGTTCGTGGAGGAGATCGGCTGGGTCCTCGACGAGTGCGCGAAGATCGGCCGCGACCCGTCAACGTTCCGGTTCGTCCACTACTCGGTGCTGCTGCCCGGGCCGTCGCGCGCGGAAGCGCTCGGTCGCTACCGGGACGCGCTGTGGTCGATGCAATGGAAGTACTCCGACATGGAGGCGTCGGCCACGCGCCCGCTCCCGCCGCCCGCTGCGCCCGCGTTCACGCGCGACGTCGAGGACATGCTCCGCGGGCGTGCGACGTTCGCGGGGCCGCCGGACGCGCTCGTCGAGGTGCTCCTGGACATCCGCTCCAAGGCCGGCGTCCCGGTCGAGTTCGTGACCCGGAGCCATCTGCCGCTCCTCGAGCACGCCGCCCAGCTTGACCTCATGGCCCAGCTCGCCGCGGGCGTCGCGCCCCACGTCTAGGCCCGGTGAACTCGACCGTCGCTGGTGGTGGCTGGTGCTCGGGCGCTGCCGAGCGCGCCGGCTAGAACGCGGCCAGATAGCGCAGGAGCGGCGTGCCCGTCTCGAAGTCGTCCGCAAGGATCACGGGGAGTGACGGGCTGAGCGCCTCGTCATCGGACAGGCGCCGGCCGAACGTCACGTTCTTCCTGCGCAGCAGGTCCGCGGCCGGATGGTCGGCCGGGAAGCCACTGGGGACGCGCTTGAGAGACTCCCCGTCGTCGCCGACCGAACCGAACGCCTCCACGAACGCCGGCGCCTCGACGATGTGCAGGAATCCGTCCAGGTCCTCGACGAGCCGACGGCGGAACCCGTCGAGCCAGAGTTTGTCCGGGTGCCACACGCCGCCACCCAGGTAGATCTCACCCGGTTGCAGGTGGAAATAGCCGCCGCTCGCGTGGACGTTCTCGGTGTGCGACCGGCCCGCGGCCGCATCGCCGCCATCGCCTGCCCACGAGAAGCTCGCCGCGGCCGCAGTCTTGTACGGCGACTTGTCCTTCGCGAACCGCGTGTCCCGATAGATGCGGAAGGGCGACCGCGCCGGGTCGGCGTGAAGCGGGATGTCGCGCGCCCGGAACTGGTGCTCCAGCGCGACGCACAGCTGCTCCATCGGCGTCCTGATCAGCCGCTCGAAGTCGGCCTTGCGGGGCTGGAACCAGTCGCGCGAGTTGTTCTGCGCAAGGTCCGCGAGGAACTGGATCGCCTCGGGCCGGAACCCCGCGAACGCCGCTGTCGACTGCGTCATCGAGTCGAGCATACGACCTCGAACGACGGGCAGGCTCCCGCCGACCCCTTGATCGGACGTGGCTCAGCGGTCGCGGTGGCGCCAGGACGCAGCGTCGTCAGGACCGCGGCGGAAGATCCTGATCATCCAGGTCAAACCGACCACAAGGCCAGCGACGCCCGCGAGCCGAACGGGGGAGAAGCCCGGAGATCCCCCGGGGTCGCTCGTGACGGTGGACATGGACAGCCAGATGAACAGGCCGAAGGCCACGAGCATGGCGCCCGCCAGGAGCTCGAGCAGCATCCAGCGCCCCAGCGACCGGCGCCTGAGGTCGCTCACCGCCCGTCGTCCCATCGATCGATCCACGCGTCCGGGCGCCACCTGTCGACAAGACCCATGGCGGCACGCTACCACCGCTGACGGCTGCGTGACGCCGATCCCGCCGCGCACGCGCTGGCCGCGTCAGTCGAAGAGCGACTGCTGGCCGTAGCCGGGCGCGCCCTCGAGCTCGAGCATCCTGCGCTTCGTCACGAGGCCGCCCGGCGCGGAGAAGCCGTGCAGCGCGCCGTTCGCGGCCACCACGCGGTGGCACGGGACGATGATCGGGAACGGATTGCGGGCGAGGGCCGCGCCGACGTCGCGGGCGCCCTCGTGGTCCAGGCGGCCCATCAGGCGGGCGACCTCGCCGTAGCTCCGGGTCGTGCCCGGCGGGATGTCGCGGGTCGCCGCGTACACGGCACGGCGGAGCTCGTCGATGCCGGCCTCGTCGAGCGGGATGTCGCGGAGGTCGGCAGCCCGACCTCCAAGCACGGCCCGCATCCCGTCGATTGCGCGGCGGACGAACGGCGGGACGTCGATGCCGTCCTCGATCGTGGGGCCCGGCCGCCCGTCGCGGTGGGGCAGCAGCACGCCGGTGATCCCGGCGTCACTCCAGCGGACCGCGCATCGGCCGAGGGCAGTGTCGAAGCAGACCCGGCGTGTCGAGGGCATGTCCATCGACCCATGAAACACGATCCGCGGGCGGATGGTTGCGCGACCCCGGCGCGTTCTATCCTGATGACGCGACACACACCCGCCCGCCGAACTCGCACCATCTCGAGGTTCACCCGTGCTCCTCTACGAGCTGATCGTCTTCCCGGTCGATGAACCGCTCACCGCCGACGAGGCGGCCGCGGCCATCGAGAAGCTGGCGGGCGGGTGGCAGATCGGCATGCGCCGCGATCACCGGCTCGACGCGTTCGAGGCGCGGATCGAGGAGTCGTTCCCGGGGATCCTCAAGGCGGACGAGGCGCACCGGCCGTTCGAGTTCGACGCGATGCGCCACCACGTGTTCGTCGGCATCCCGTGGGAGTCGGCGGAGATGGTCGCGGCCATCGTCGCCGAAGCTGCATGGTCCACGGGCGTCGCGGTGTTCGATCCCGACCGCCACCTCGTCGGCCTCCCGGCGCCGATGGCCGACGCGCCGCTCTCGGTCGCCGGGATCAAGGACCTGATGCTTGCCATCGACGACGAGGCCGCCGACGGCGCGAGCTGACCACCTGCCGCCCGAGGCCTACGGCGCCAGGCAGCGCTGGCCGTTCCAGGCGAGGCTCGCGCCGTTGTCGTTCGTGGGGACGAAGCACAGGACGGTCCCGATCCGGGTCGTCCCGTCGGCGAGGTCGAACACCACCGCCCAGCGGCTCGCGATGCCGAGTGGGCCACCGTAGCTGCACAGCGCGTTCACAGTCGGCCCACAGGCGGGCTCGCCCAGGCGCGCACGGGCGATCGGCGCGAGGCCCGGGTGCGCTCGCTCGAGGCCCACGCGGGCGAGCGCGGTGATCGGCTCGCAGTCCGCCACGGGACAGGGCGTCAGCTTCGCGCCGCCGTCTTCGCCACCGATCCACACGATCTCCGGGGTGGGGGAGCAGGCCACGATGCCGACGAGGAGCAGCGCGACAAGCAGTGGGCCGATGGGGCGACGGTGTGCAGTCACGCCGGGATCATCGCGCGGCCGGCCGTCGACG
The DNA here is from genome assembly GCA_036504355.1 of Candidatus Limnocylindrales bacterium. Taxonomy (GTDB): domain Bacteria; phylum Chloroflexota; class Limnocylindria; order Limnocylindrales; family CSP1-4; genus CAIXZV01. The sequence continues at coordinate 12,570 of DASXVG010000134.1, read as the reverse complement.
GCGATGGGTGATCTCCCGCAAGGGACTTCGGCAAACGGCACTTCCGGCACCGGGCGCGTGCTGCGTCGCGAATGTGGCCGCAGCGCGCGCAGGCGTCGAGGGTGGCTTCGGCAGCGGCGAGGCACGGACACCGACCCGCCGTCGACCGCGGGATCGCGCAGCCAACCACGACCGTTGGGATCGTTCGACTCGCATCGAACAGCTCGCTCGCATCGAACAGCTGGCAGGCGTCGTCCGGTTGCTGGCCGTGCGCGAACTGTGCGTTCCCTGAGGAGGCTGGGAGTCAGCTGAGCGGCCCCGTGCTCGCCGGAGGCAAGCGTTCGATCCTCATCGAACGATCCGCACTTAGGCCTTTGCGCGCACCTTCGCCCAGGTGTCCTTGAGTGTCAGCGTCCGGTTGAACACGAGCGCGTCCGGCCGGGAGTCCGCGTCGGGGGTGAAGTAGCCCAGGCGCTCGAACTGGACGGTCTCGCCCACGGGCACGTGGGCGAGAGAGGCCTCCAGCATCGCATTCGTGACGATCGTCTCCGAGTCGGGGTTGAGATCGTCCACGAGGTCGCCACCGACGCCCGGATCAGGGCGCGTGAACAGGTAGTCGTACAGCCGCACCTCGGCGGGGACGGCGTGGGCCGCGGAGACCCAGTGGAGCGTTGCCTTCGGGCGCCGGCCGTCAGGGGAGTCGCCGCCGCGCGTCGCCGGGTCGTAGGTGGCCCGCAGCTCGGTGACCCGCCCGTCGGCGTCCTTGATGACGTCCGTGCAGGTGATGAAGTACGCGTTCCGGAGACGCACCTCGCGGCCCGGCGCCAGGCGGAAGAACTTGGGTGCGGGCTCCTCCATGAAGTCGTCGCGCTCGATCCACAGCTCGCGGCCGAAGGCGACCGCGCGCTCGCCCGCCGACGCGTCCTCGGGGTTGTTGACGACTTCCATGAGCTCGACGGCGTCATCCGGGAAGTTCTCGATGACCACCTTGATCGGGTCCAGCACGCCGAACCTGCGCTTCGACGTCCGGTTGAGGACGTCCCGGACCTCGTGCTCCAGGAGCGCGACGTCGTGGGTGGCATCTGCCTTCGCGACGCCCACCTCGGTTGCGAAGTTGCGAATGCCCTCGGCCGGAAAGCCGCGCCGGCGGAGGCCCGAGATCGTGGGCATGCGCGGGTCATCCCAGCCGCGGACGTAGCCGTCCTGGACGAGCTTGAGCAGGAACCGCTTCGAGAGCACCGTCCAGGTGATGTTGAGCCGGGCGAACTCGTACTGGTGGGGCACGTGCGGGACCGGGAGATGCTCGATGAGCCAGTCGTACAGCGGCCGGTGGACCTCGAACTCCAGGGTGCAGATGGAGTGGGTCACGCCCTCGATGGCGTCGGACTGGCCGTGCGCGAAGTCGTACGTCGGGTAGATGCACCAGGCGTCTCCCGTGCGGGGGTGCGTCGCGTGCATGATCCGGTACAGGACGGGGTCGCGGAGGTTGATGTTCGGGCTGGCCATGTCGATCTTCGCCCGCAGGACGCGCGCCCCGTTCTCGAACTCGCCCGCGCGCATGCGCGCGAACAGGTGGAGGTTCTCCTCGATCGAGCGGTCCCGAAAGGGGGAGTTGGTGCCGGGGCTGGTGAGGGTGCCGCGGGTCTCGCGGATCTCGTCGGCCGAGAGGTCGTCCACGAACGCGTCGCCGTGCTCGATGAGGTGGACGGCCCACGCGTAGAGCGTCTCGAAGTAGTCGCTCGCGTGGAACAGGTTCTCGCCCCAGTCGAAGCCCAGCCAGCGAACGTCGGCCATGATCGAGTCGATGTACTCCTGTTCCTCCTTGACCGGGTTCGTATCGTCGAACCGGAGGTTGCAGGTGCCGCCGAACTCCCGCGCGATCCCGAAGTTGAGGCAGATCGACTTCGCGTGCCCGATGTGGAGATACCCGTTGGGCTCGGGCGGGAACCGCGTCACGGGCGTCGTGATCCGCCCCGCGGCGATGTCCCCGGCGACGATGTCGCGGATGAAGTCGGACCGCTCTGGCGACGTCGGGATCGGGGAGGGGGTATCCGGGCTGGCGGGCTGGGTCACTCGCCCATTGTGACATCCGACCGCGGGCAGCCGAAGTGGTGACCGCTCTGCCACACTGGGCCCTCGGTCCCACGCGATGCGGGATGCACCACCACGGAAGGCCAGGTGAGCGATGCGGGTCCAGGACGTCATGACGCGGTCGGTGATCTCGGTGCGTCCGGAGACGCCGCTCCGGGACGTCGCCCGGGTGCTGGGCGAGCACCGGATCAGCGGGGTTCCGGTGGTGGACGAGGCGGGGGCGCTGCTGGGCGTCGTGTCGGAGGCGGACTTCCTGGTCGAGGCGCAGGGCGGCCCGGCCGTTCGGCGTTCGGCGATCGCCAGGCTGTTCGGCTGGGGTGGAGGCACCGGGACGCCCGGCGAGCGCCACTACGCCTCGACGGCGAGCGAGCTCATGACCTCGCCCGTGATCACGATCGGCCCGGATGAGCTCATCCCCACGGCGGCCGGCCTGATGACCAGGGAGCGGATCAACCGGCTGCCCGTGGTGGACGACGGCAAGCTCGTCGGCATCCTGACCCGCGCCGACCTCGTCCGGACCTATGTCCGCACCGACGACGAGCTCGCCCAGTCGATCCGCGACGAGGTGCTCGCGAACACGCTGTGGCTCGACCCCAAGGACTTCGAGGTCTCCGTCGCCGACGGGGTGGCCACGATCCGCGGCAGCGTGGACCGGCGATCCTCGGCGGACATGATCGCGCGCACCGCGGTGCTCGTGCCCGGGGTGCGGGACGTGAACGCCGACATCGCGTGGACGATCGACGACGCGGAGCTGAAGTCGGGGACGCCCGGTCCGGAGTTCCCGTTCAGCCCGGAGTGATGTCCGGGGGCTGATCGGCGCGCGGCGGCGCGCGGACACACGGGGGATGCAACGGGAAAATTGGCTGGCGCGCCAGGATTCGAACCTGGAACCCCCTGATCCAGAGTCAGGTGCCATACCGTTAGGCCACGCGCCAGCGACCGTCGCGCATTCTAGCGCAGGTCATCGCCGTGGTCATCATTCCCTTCCGCTGCTGCGAGAGCGGTGGAAGGCGACGACACGCCCTGATGTGGCGTTCGCATGCGGCTCCCGCCGATGCTCCGGTACCCGGCGTCCGCCGGTGACATCGAAGCGCGATCGGAGAACGCAATGCCCCCCAAGTCGAACCACGGCCAGGGCCACGGCCACGCATCCGAAGCCGGCGCCGCCGGCGGCTTCCGCAACCACGGCGCGGAGGTCTCCGCGGCCGCACACGATGCGCCCAGGGGCCGCGGCGAGGGACACGGACAGGCGGTCTCGGACATCGCGCGCGGCGGCCTGGCGGCTCCGACGCCCGCCATGCCGAGCCCGACGCCCGCTGCGCCGAGCACCTCCGCCGACGTGGCCGCGGACGATCCGGAGCCCGGCGCCTGATCGACGCCGCCACTGCGGCACGAATTGCGAGGGCGGTGGAACGCCGGACAGCCCCTCGTTGCACGTGTCGTGCTACCTCGCCCGCCGACGATTGGGGCCGCAGACGCACATGGCGTCTCCCCAGTGGAGAACCGACGCATGACAGATCCGAAGTACACGGACGGCAACACCGTCGTGGAGACCGAGAAGGTCGTTGACACGCACGTCGACCACAACGAGGGCGGCACCGAGGCCGTCGGCGCCGGCGCAGGCGCGCTCGCAGGCGCGGGTGTCGGGATGGTCGTTGGTGGCCCGGTCGGCGCGGCCGTCGGCGGCGTGATCGGTGCGGTCGGCGGCGCGGTCGCCGGTGAGGCGGCCGAGGGCAACGACGAGGCCGGGGCCGGCGTTGGCGCCGGTGGCGGCGCGGTCGCCGGGGCGCTCATCGGTGGCGCGCTGGCCGGTCCGCCAGGTGCGGTCGTCGGCGGCGCGGTCGGCGCGGGTGCCGGTGCCGGTGCCGGCGACAAGACCGAGGAGAACGCGAAGGACGAGGGCGTCGTCGAGACCACGACGACGACCTACGACACCAATCGCTAACCACCGTCAACAGCGCGTTGAGCACCCGGCGGCCGTGCCGCCGGGTGCCTTCGCGCGTCCCATGCGCGCCGATCGCCGCGCACAATGGGCACCCATGAACACGATGTGCCCGTGAACAAGGCCGAGGGCGGCGCGAAGCCCCGGGTCCGCGCCCGCCGGTTCGATGCCGATCGAACGGACGAGGTCCTCGAGCTCGACGATGCCCTGGCGAGCCCCCCATCCGAGCGCCAGCTCCTGTGGCTGGACATCACGGGCGAGATGCCCGACGATCTCGCGCCGCGGCTGGCGAAAGCGTTTGACCTCGACGATGCGACGGCAGCCGCGCTCGCGACGCCGGGCCAGAAGCCGTCCATCCGCATCAACGGGGACTCGCTGCGGATCACCGTGGTGGCCCAGCCCGACCCGAATCATCCCCGTCGCTCGCCGTGGCTGTCGGTGGTCGCCGTGCCCAACGCCGTGCTCACCCACCATCTCCAGCCGATCGGCTACCTCGACGACCTCGATGCCCTGGTGGAGGCCGACACCGCCTACGGCCTGCTGGACTCGGAGTCGTTCCTCGCCACGCTCCTCCACGCCACGGTCACGAGCTACCACCATGCGGTCGACACGATCGAGGAGGACGTGGAGCAGCTGGACGACCGCTCGCTCCGCGACCGGCATCGGGATCGGCTGCTGGAGGACCTCGTGGGCGTGCGCGCGCGGATCGCTGACCTGCGCCGCCTCCTCGCGCGGCACCGCTTCGTGTACTCGGCCCTCGAGGGCGTGGTCATGAAGGCGCCGGACGGCGATGGCAAGGGGGCGGCCGCGCTCTCGGGCGTGGCAGGCCACTACGCGGATGCGATGACGGCCGTCGAGGGCGCTCGCGACCTCGTCCTCGGCTCGTTCAACGTCTACATGACGCGCACGGCCCAGCGCACCAACGACACGATGAAGATCCTGACCCTCGTCACGGTGCTGCTGCTGCCCGGATCGCTCGTCGCGGGGCTGCTGGGGATGAACGTCGTCGTCCCGCTGTCCAAGGACGACCCCATGAGCTTCTGGTTCGTGATCATCGGCGTCGGGCTGCTGGCCGTGGTGATCACCCTCGTCGCCCGTCGCCGCGGGTGGCTGTAGCCGCGCTGTCCCGGTCGAGCGCTCCGGCGTCCGTGGCGCTCTCCAGCGTCATGCCGCGCCTCAGGGTCAACGAATTCTCGTTGGCGGCCCGTTCCTGCGGGTCTTCGCTGCCCGAGAGGCAGCGGAAACCGGGGATGTGCTCGCCCGGCGGTGCATCGATGACTGCGGGGCATCGGAACGCCGGATGTTCGGCTTGGCCGCGCGATTTGGTTGACCTCGAGGCGGCGGCGGGGAGGGAGGCGGACCGAGGCAGCGCTGCCCGGTCAGCCCTTGGGCGCCACGATCAGCCACCTGGGCGCCACGAGGCGACGCGGCCTGCGGGCGCTCGTCCTCAGGACGCGTTGCCCTCCTCGTCGGTGTCCTTTGCCGGAATGTCGCGCATGCCGATGTTGTTCTCGCTGCCGGTCATGAGGCCGCCTGCGTAGCCCGCGTTCCCGCCCATCGCGCCGCCGGCTGCGGCGCCCTGGAGGGCCGCCGTGTGGGTGTCGGTCTCGGTCCGCGGATCGGTGCCGCTCGCGGGTCGCTCGTCACCGCTCGTGGGCTCCTCGTCCGAGATGGCGGGTCGCTCGTCCCCGAGGCCCGCGTCGCGAGTCTCCTGGGCTGGGTCCCCGGCAGGCCCGTCGTGCGTCGTTGGTGCGTAGCGCGGATCGGTCATCGTGATCACCTCCACGCCGAGCCTCGCCGCGAAGCGCGGACGGATGCGCGCCCGGATCTCACCCCGGGCTTGCAGCGTCGTTGCTGCCCGCGGCCGATGCGAGGGCCGCCGCGAGCTCGTCGGGGCGGATCGGTTTGGAGACGTAGTCGTCCATCCCTGCCGCCAGGCAGGCCTCGCGGTCGCCCTCCATCGCGTTCGCGGTCATCGCCACGATGCGGAGCGCGCGGTCCGGGAGCCGGGCGCGGATCCGGCGGGTCGCCTCCAGCCCGTCCACCTCCGGCATCTGGACGTCCATGAGCACCACGTCGTAGGCGCCGCCAATGACGGCTTCGATCGCCGCCCTCCCGTCCTCGACGACGTCCGCGCGGTAGCCCATCCGCTCCAGCAGCCGCAGCGCGAGCTTCTGGTTGACCGCGTTGTCCTCGGCGAGGAGGATCCGGAGGGGATTGCGCGCCGCGGTCTCGGCATCGGTCGCGGCGCGGATCGGCCCGCCCGCAGGCTGCGCGCTCGACGTCCCGGGGGGCGGACTCCCCGCGGACGGCGCGCCCGCCGGGCCGACCCCCGATCCCGCGCCTGCTGCCGCACCTGCCGCGTCGGTGGCGACGGCATCGACGCGAATCGTGAGCCGGAACGTGCTGCCCTCGCCCGGGATCCCGCTGCTCTCCGCGACCAGCGATCCGTCCATCAGCTCCGCGAGACGGCGGCTGATCGCGAGGCCCAGGCCTGTGCCGCCGTACTTCCGGGCGACCGACGCATCCGCCTGGCTGAAGGACTGGAACAGCCGTCCGATCTTGTCGGCAGGGATGCCGACCCCCGAGTCGTGGACCTCCACAGCAAGCTCCCAGCGTCCGGACGCCGCCGTCGAACCGTCCGCAGCTGTCCCTCGGAGCGCCACGCGCACCGAGCCCGCGTCCGTGAACTTCACGGCATTCGAGAGCAGGTTGAGCACGATCTGGCGCAGCCGGCCGGCGTCGCCGAGGAACCACTCGGGGAGGTCGGGATCGGGCGCCCACTCGAGTGCCAGCCCCTTCTTGGTGGCGATCGGACGCATCACCGCGAGCGCGCCCTCGATCGTGTGCCGCAGCCCGAACGGGTGAGCGTCGAGCTCGAACCGGCCCGCCTCGATCTTCGAGAAGTCCAGGATGTCGTTGATGATCGTGAGCAGCGCCTCGCCGGACGTATGGATCGTGTCCGTGTAGTCGCGCTGCTCGGCGTCGAGCGGGGTATCGAGCAGCAGGCCGCTCATCCCGATGACGGCGTTCATCGGCGTCCGGATCTCGTGGCTCATCGCGGCCAGGAACGCGCTCTTCGCCTGGTTGGCGGCGTCGGCCTCCCGGCGCGCGATCTCGAGCTCCTGCTTCTGCGCGTTGATCTCGCGCGTGCGGTCCTCGACCCGCCGCTCGAGCGTCTCGACGTTCTCGCGCAGCTCCGCGGTCATGGCGTCGAACGCCGCCGCGAGTGTCCCCACCTCGTCCTCCGAGCGGACGCCCGACGTCGCCTGAAGGTCGCCAGCCTGGACCCGGCTCGCCGTCGCCGCGAGGGCCAGGATCGGTCGCGTCACCCGCCGCGCGACGAACCAGATCCCGCCGGCGAGGAGCGCAGCCGACACCAGCCCCACGAGCCCGATGACCAGCGCGAGCTGCCGCGCCGAGCCGAACGCCTCGTCCTGGCTCATCTCGGCGACGACGCCGGCGTTGCGCGCCTCCTCCCAGTGATAGACGCCGATGGCCGGCAGGCCACGCGCATCGGCATAGAGTGCCCGCCCAGTGTTGCCCGCCGCGACCTCCGTGATCGCGAGCGAGGTGTCGCTCCTGGCGGCCGGGTCGCCCGACGCACCCTGGATCAGCCGGCCGTCGCCCCCGACCAGGTATGCCCGACCGGTCGCGCCGAGGCCGGTCCGGTCGAGCACGATCCGGTCGACTCGCGCGAGGCTGAGATCGGCGCCCACGACCGCGACCCGTTGCCCGCCGCCGTTCGCGTCGAACAGGGGCGACGCCACGGTGATGGTGGGCCGGCCGGTGATCGGTGAGGTGTAGGCGTTCTGGACGGTGGTGTGCGAGGAGCCGGTGGCGAAGAACGGCAGGTCGGCGACCGACACGCCCTCGTGCTGGGGAAGGGTCGAGATCCGGATGACCCCGTCGAGGTCGACGACGAAGATCTCCTCGGCGTCCGCGGTCCGGGAGACCACCGTGCCCAGCACCTGGCGGAGTCGGCGCTCCGCCGCTGTCCGGTCCGCGGGCGAGGTCGCAGGGTCGATGAACACGCGCGCGTCGTCGCCCACGCCGGGCATGACGCCGACGAACACGACGTTCCGGCTCTGCTCGTCGATCCAGCGGTCGAGCGCGTCGACCTTGATCGCGGCGACCGCGTCGAGCCGGTCGAAGACGGACGCGGTGAGGTCCGCGGTCGCCCGCAGGTACACCGCCGCGCCGACGACGACCACGGTCACCGTCGAGAGCACCAGGAAGTACGCCACGAGCCGGGCCCGGAGGCTGCGGCGCATCGGGGCGAGCAGGCGGTTCACGCCGCGATCATGCGCGATGACTCGGGCGCGTGCGTGGCTACGGGACGGTCTGCCCGATCGCTGCGAGGTCGAAGGCCGCGGCGGGCGCCGCGTAGTCCTTGGCGAAGAACTTCAGCGATAGGTCCTTCAGCGTTCCCTTCGCATGGAGATCGGCGATGACCGCGTCGATCCGCTCGAGGAACGGGCCGACGGCGAGCGACGTGTCGCGGTCCACGTATCCGGTCTTCTGGGTGAAGAACGCGGGCGTCGCGAGCGCCTTGAGGGCCACGCCGTCCGCGATCGCACCGAGGCCCACGGGCTCGCTGCACAGGAAGGCGTCGATCTTCCCCGCGGCGACGTCCGCAAGGCCGGGCGGCTCGTTGTTGTAGGTGACGATCTTCGGGTTGTCGACGAGCCAGGTGAGCTCCTCGCCCGGGAGCGTGAGCGTGCGCTTGAGGTAGCTCTCGTGCGTGCACCCCGCGCATGCGCCGACCTGCTTGCCGGACAGTGCCTTGGGATCCGTGATCGCCGAGTCCGCCGCGACGAAGAACGTCGCCGGTGTGGAGTAGTAGGGCTGCGTCACGTGGAGGGTCTTCATCCTCGAGGCCGTGATCGCACCCGAGGCCCAGGCGACGTCCCAGCGGTCGCCCCAGCTGCCGGCGATCATCGCGTCAAATGGGGCCGTGACGAAGCACGGCTCGACGCCCAACGCGGCCGCGACGAGCTTGCTGGTCTCCGCGTCATAGCCGGAGACCTCGGGGGCTGTCTTCTCGTTGGGTGCGCACTTCGTCCCGGCGGCACGCGTCGCGCCCTCGACCGCAAACGACTGGGGCGGGTACTCCAGGTCGGTCCACAGCACGAGGGTCCCGCGGGCCTGGACCTGGGCCAGCTTGTCGCGCGCCGGATCCGCACTGGGAGCGGCGCTCGGCGCGGTCGCGGTGCCGCCGCAGGCGGCGACGATGGCCGCGAGGACGATCGGGAGGACCGCTCGCGCGGCGAGCACTGTCGTGCGCGGATGGTTCGCCGTCCCGAGGTGGCGGCCGATGGCCGGGGGCATGGTGGGGTCTCCGTCTGGAAGCTCGATGCCGGCCGCGGGCGCAGCGCCGGCTGCGACTGCGCAGATCCTAGGGATGTGCGGCCGCGCGTGCCCACCGCCCGCGACGAACGACACTGTCAACCTGGCGACAGGCGCCGGCAGCGACGCGGGGCGCCGGGCCTGCGCCAGAGTCAACCAAACCCCGGTCGCAACTCCCCGCTGCGGGACTCCGATGTCTGGAAGTCATCGACGATCCCAAACACAGGCGCCAATCTCGGTTGCGATGCCCGCGGCGCATCGAATTCGCGTCGAACGCAGCGGCGGGCGTGGTTTCGCTGACCATGAGGCGGACCGTCCGATCGACCGGCGACCGGCGACCGTCGACGGGCGACCGGGGGCGCGGGGGCCGGCCCTGGCGATGCGTTCCGCGCGGCGCCGCCCAGTGGCCCCACATGGATCTACGCCGCGCCCGCGACCTCCTCGGTCATCGCCCCACGACGGACTGCTCGCGCGATCCCATCCGCGAGCGCGTCGACGAGGATCTCGCTCAGTTGGTCCCACTCGATCAGGAACGCGTCGTGGCCCTTGGTCGAGCGGATCTCGCGGTAGGTCGCGTCGACGCCGGCCGCCGCGGCCGAATCGACCAGCGTCCTGACCTGGTCGACGCCGTACAGGATGTCGCCCGGGATGCCGATCCCCGTGACGCCGGTCCCCGATGCCGCGAGCGCCCGGTACGCCTCCACGACGCCACCCCGACCCCGTCCGACGTCGTGCCCGTCCATGACCCGCACGAGCACCCGGTACGTGTCCGGGTCGAAGCGCCCGAGCAGCTTGTCGCCCTGGTGGTCGAGGTAGGACGAGATCGAGAACCGGCCGTCGGACTCGCGCTCGCGCCCGAACCGGCCCTCGAAGTCCTCCTCGGAGCGGTACGTGGTCATCGCGAGCTGACGGGCGAGCGCCAGGCCGGCCTCGCCGAGCTGCTCGATGAGCTCGAGCTGGATATGGTTCCATGCGATCGCCATCGCGCCCGTCGCCGCGGGCGCCGCCATCGGCAGCAGGTGATCGACGGCGTCCGGCCGCTCGAGGGCGACCTCCTGCGCGATCATCCCGCCCAGCGACCCGCCGGTCACGAGCGCGAACCGCCCGATGCCCAGCCGGTCCGCGAGCGCCCACAGCGCCCGGGCCTCGTCGCGTGCCGTCACCGGCGGGAACGACGCCCCGTACGGGAAGCCCGTCGCCGGGTCCACGGACGTCGGGCCGGTGGACCCGTACCGCCCGCCCAGGAGATTTGCGCACAGCACCCCGACGCGCGTCGTGTCGAGGGCGCGACCCGGCCCGATGAGCGGCGTCCACCAGTCGCCGGCCGCGTCGGCGGAGCCCGTCAGCGCATGGACGACGAGCACCTGGGGCGCGTCGGGACCCGGCCCGTCGTGCCGGTACGCCAGGGTGACGGGCAGCCGAGGGCCGCCGGCCTCGAGGGAGAGCTCCCCGAGATCGGCGGCCTCGACGCTCCCGGCCCCGAGCGACGGCCGGGAGGAGGGGACAAGCGTGGGATCGGCTCCCGGGGAACGCTCCCCGGGGTGCCGCGTGCCGTCTGGCGCCATCGGACGCCTAGGCGTTCACGAGCTCGCCTTCGGCCGACGGCTCGGTCGCGGCGCGCAGCGCCTGGCCGAGGTCGGCCAGGATGTCGTCGATGTGCTCGATGCCCACCGACAGACGGATCAGATCCGGCGTGACGCCGCTCGCGACCTGCTCCTCGGCGTTGAGCTGCTGGTGGGTGGTCGAGGCCGGGTGGATGATCAGGCTCTTCGCGTCGCCCACGTTGGCAAGCAGGCTGAACAGCTTGACGCTGTCGATGAGCCGCCGGCCGGCTTCCGCGCCGCCCTTGATGCCGAAGGTGATGATCCCGCCGAAGCCGCCCTTGAGGGTCCGCTTCGCGACCTCGTTGCTGGGATGCGACTCGAGCCCCGGGTAGTTGACCCACTCGATCTCGGGCCGATCCTGCAGCCACTGGGCAACCCGGAGGGCGTTCTGGCTGTGGCGCTCGATGCGCAGCGGGAGGGTCTCGAGGCCCTGGATGAGCTGGAACGCGTTGAACGGCGACAGGGCCGGCCCGATGTCCCGGAGGCCGACCACCCGCAGCTTGAGGATGTACGCGAGGGGCCCGAAGGCCTCCGTGTACGACACGCCGTGGTACGAGGGGTCGGGGGCGACGAAGTCCTCGTGGAAGCGGGGGCTGGCGGCCCAGTCGAACTTCCCGGAGTCGACGACCACGCCCCCGATGACCGTCCCGTGGCCGCCGATCCACTTCGTGGCGGAGTGGACGACGATGTCCGCGCCCAGCGCGATCGGCTGCGCGATGAGCGGGGCGAACGTGTTGTCCACGATGAGCGGCACCCCTGCCGCATGCCCTACGGCCGCGACGGCGGCGATGTCCGCGACGTCGAGGCGCGGGTTGCCGATGGTCTCGAGGTACAGCGCGCGGGTGTGCTCGTCGATGGCGGCCGCGTAGTTTGCCGGATCGCTGCCGTCCACGAACTTCACGCTGATGCCGAGCTTCGGCAGCGTGTAGTGGAACAGGTTGTACGTCCCCCCGTAGAGGGACGAGCTTGACACGATGTTCTGGCCGGCACGGGCGAGGTTGAGGATCGCCAGCGTCTCGGCGGCCTGCCCGGATGCCAGCCCCAGGGCTGCGACGCCGCCCTCGAGGGCCGCGACGCGCTCCTCGAACACCCCGGTCGTCGGGTTCATGATCCGGGTGTAGATATTCCCGAACTCCTGGAGCCCGAACAGCCGCGCCGCGTGCGCCGCATCGTCGAAGACGTAGGAGGTCGTGGCGTAGATCGGCACCGCGCGGGCCTTGGTCGTCGGGTCCACGGTCTGGCCGGCGTGGAGGGCCTTCGTCTCGGGACGAAGGTTGCCCAGGCTGTTCGGATCGAAGCTCATGTGCGTTCCTGCCCTTCCTTGGTCTGTGGCGCTCGCTCGGCGCCTGCTGCGGCGCAAACAAAAAGACCGCGAACCCTGTGGTTCGCGGCCCCGGGACCTCGGCTCCGAGATCCCCGTGTCAGTCGCTGACGATCAGCGCGGGAGATCCCGGCGCCCGTCCGTTCGACGGGGCCGCCCACGCATACACATGTCCCAGGTCAGGGTGGTGTGCTTCATCAGGTGGCGGAGAATGGGGGACAGGGTGGGCATGCGTCAACCCCTCCGTTGCGTCGGCAACCGAAACGCAACCCTCGGCGCGCCGC
>DASXVG010000133.1:0-6158 GCA_036504355.1 Candidatus Limnocylindrales bacterium | reverse complement strand
CTCCGCGACTACCTCACCGTGACCCGCAACATGGACCCCACGCTGCTCGAGCGCGGCCGGATGGCGCAGCTCCAGCAGGGCTACGACCACGAGTCGCCGGACACGCTCCACGGGCTCGCCTACGTCGCGTTCCAGGAGCTGGCGACGCGGATCAGCCATCGCAACACCGGCAGGTACTCGGACGACCCGGTCGCCGACAGGATCATGGTCCGGATCGCGGCCGACGAGAACCTGCACATGGTGTTCTACCGCGACATCATCACGGCGGCCATCGCCATCGAGCCGTCCGCGGCCGTGCGGGCGATCGTCGACGAGGTCCTCTCGTTCCAGATGCCGGGGGCCGGGATCCCCAACTTCCTGCGCAAGGCGGCGGACATCGCGAAGGCCGGGATCTACGACCTGCGCGTCCACCGCGACGAGGTCCTGCTCCCGATCATCAAGTTCTGGGGCGTGTTCGAGCTCACCGGGCTCGACGCCGCGGCCGAGGAGGCACGCCGGCGTCTCGCCGAACACCTCGACAAGCTCGACCGGGCCGCGAAGCGGTTCGAGGACCGGCTCGCGTCGTCGCCGGTGCCGAGGATCGCGCCCGCGGGCTGACCCGCGGGTGGCGCCGTCCATGCGCGGGCCGGGCGGTGTCCGCCGGACGAGCGAACGGTGGCGCGAGGGCCCCATCCGCCCGCCCGAGGGGCCAATGGTCGCGTCCCATGGCCGTCACGCGTCGGATCGCCCGAGAAGGGGGTCATGCGAGGCGCCGGCGTCATGGTTGAGCCGCTGAGCGGGCGGGGACCGCCGAACACCGGGCCGCCCGCGGCCGCGACAGCTAGCCGAGGCGGTTGATCCGCTCCCCGGGCAGCGCACGCGGCTGGGCGTGCGACCCGCCGCCACCCGGATGCCCGCCGCCAGCGGCGCCCGAGGGGCGCCCGTGGCTCGGACCGGCGGAGCGGCCACCATTGGCCGGTCGACCCTGTGCGGGGCGCCCGTACGGGCTCGTCCGCTCGGTTGCGGGTCCGCGACCCCGCGCAGCCGGCTGGGCGCCGAACGGTGCGTTGCCGAAGCCCGTGCCGGGCGCGCCGGGCGGCCGCCCGCGTCCCGAGCGCCTCGGGCCGGAGCCGGGGCGCGGACCGGAGCCACCGCGAGGGGCGGCCCCGCCGTAGCCACCGTCCGCGCGGGAGGGCCCAGCGACGAACGCGTCGTCGGCGTGGCGGGCCGGCGTGGCATGGCGTGAGGGGCCGGATCCGTAGGCGCCCGCGGCGCTCGGACGGCCCGCGCCGGGCCGACCCCCGCGACCGCGCCCGCCACCGCCACCGGCGGCCGCGCGGCGCGCGGCCTGCTCGGCGCGCTCGGCCGGGGTGGAGCGGAGCCGGATCGGCTCGGCCCGGATCGAGCGGTCGGGCTCGAAGCCCGCGATCGTCTCCGTCGGGATCGCCTTGCGCAGCAGCTGCTGGATCTCCTGGAGCAACGGCTTCTCGTCGACGCACACCAGCGAGATCGCCTGGCCGTCGATGCCCGCGCGACCCGTCCGGCCGATGCGGTGGACGTAGTCCTCGGGGACCATCGGCAGCTCGTAGTTGATGACGTGCGGGAGCTGCTCGATATCGAGGCCGCGCGCGGCGACGTCGGTCGCAACGAGGATGTCGACTCGCCCGGCCTTGAAGTCGTCGAGTGCCTTCACCCGCTGGTTCTGGCTCTTGTTGCCGTGGATCGCGGCGGCCCTGATCCCGTCCTTGCCGAGGTTCTCGGCGAGGCGGTTCGCGCCGTGCTTCGTCCGGGTGAACACGAGCGCCTGCTTGACCCGCCCGAGGGCCACGAGCTCGCGCACGAGGTCGCGCTTGCGCTCGCGGTCCACGGGGATGACCAGCTGGTCGATGAGCTCCGCGGTCGTGTTGCGCGGCGTGACCTGGATCCTGGCCGGATCGTGGAGCAGGCCGTCGGCGAGCTGCCGCACGTCGTCCGAGAACGTGGCAGAGAACAGGAGGTTCTGGCGCTGCTTCGGCAGCAGGTCGATGATCCGCCGGATGTCGCGGATGAAGCCCATGTCGAGGAGGCGGTCTGCCTCGTCGAGGATGAGGACCTCCACCTGCGACAGGTCGATCGTCCGCTGGCTCACGTGGTCCAGCAGCCGGCCCGGCGTGGCGACCACGATCTCGGGGCCCGCGCGGAGCTTCGAGACCTGGGGGCCGAACCCGACGCCGCCGTACACGGTGGCGGAACGGATCGGACGGTGCTTGCCGTAGGTCCGGACGCTCTCCTCGACCTGGATGCACAGCTCGCGCGTCGGCACGACGACGAGGACGCGGATCGGGTGGCGGGCGGTGCCGCCGTCATGCCGGGTTGCGTGGAGGGTCTGGATGACCGGCAGCACGAAGGCGGCGGTCTTGCCGGTGCCGGTCTGCGCGCCGGCGAGCACGTCGCGCCTCTCGAGGATGACGGGGATCGCGGCAGACTGGACGGGAGTGGGGTCCGTGTAGCCCTCGTCGGACACGGAACGGAGGAGCTCGGGCGACAGCCCGAGACCATCGAAGGACATGGGGAGAGACGCTCCTGACGGGCCCTTCCCGCAATCAGCGGGGCCCGGTCAGGGCGCTTGGTGGTAGATCGGGATCAGGCGGTCGGGGTGACCGCGGGCGCTGACCGGCGCGCCCATCGAGCACGAAGTGACCCCGCAAGCCTACACGACGCCGCGTCCAGCGCCTAATCCGTGCGCCCGGGCACGCCCGATTCGGCCGAATGGACTGGACCTCGGCGCCCGCTCGCGCGATCCTTGGGGTACGCGACGGCCCCCGGAGCCGCCGCCCCGGACTAGGGGGTCCAGATGCTCGGATCGATCGGCCGCCTCGTGGCGGCCCTGTTCGTCGGCTGGTTCCTGTTCATGCTCGCCGCGATGGGGCTGGCGTTCCTCAAGAAGCGCGATGTCGTCCCGCAGGCGCCCGACGCCGACGAGGTGGACCTCGTCGCCGCATTCGCGCCGCTCGACTTCAAGAGCACGGCGTCGGCGTTTCGCGGCGGCAGGGTGGAGACGTGGTTCGGCGGTGGGGTGGTCGATCTGCGCGACGCGACGCTCGACCCGATGGGTGCCACGATCGAGGTGAACGCGCTGTTCGGCGGCGGCAACCTCATCGTCCCGGAGGAGTGGAACGTCGAGACGCGCGTCAGCGGGATCGGCGGCGCTGGCGACGGACGCCCGGCGCGCGATCGGGCGCCCGAGGCACCCACGCTGCGCCTCGAGGGCATGGCCCTGTTCGGTGGCTGGGGGATCTCGTCCCAGTCCGACGACGAGCGCGCCGAGGACGTCCTGTCCCCCGTGTGACATCGCTCGGTCACCGTCGGCTGCGGCCGCGTTGATCCGCGGGCAGCAACATCCACCCCCAGCGGGGCCCGCCCGCCGCTACCGTGAGCGCCACCGTCGAGGAGGCACGAGCGAGCGCGCATGATCCGCACGACCCCCTTCCACGAGCGCACGGCGGCGCTCAACGAGTCCGGCCTGTGGAGCCACTGGTCCGGATACCTGGCCGCGGAGAAGTACGGCCTGTCCGAGAAGTTCGAGTACTTCGCGGTTCGGAACGCCGCCGGCCTGTTCGACACGTCGCCGCTGTTCAAGTACCGGTTCACCGGACATGGGGCGGAGGCGTTTCTCGCGGGCGTGCTCGCGCGCGACCCGAGGCCGCTGGAGCCGGGCCGGGCCCAGTACACGCTGTGGTGCGACGACCGCGGGTTCATCGTCGAGGACGGGGTGCTCCTGCGACATGGCCGGGACGACTTCGTGCTCACGGCCGCGGAACCCAACTTCGCGTATTTCGCGGACCTCGTCGGGCGCCGCGACGAGGTCCGGATCGAGGAGATCTCGGACCAGTGGGCGGTCCTCTCGTTCCAGGGGCCGCGGTCCCGACGGCTCCTGGCCGGCCTCGACGGGGTCATCGACCGGCTCGGCTCCTTCGAGCTCACGAAGGCGAAGATCGCCGGCCGCAAGGTCACCGTCTCGCGGACCGGGTACACGGGGGACCTGGGCTACGAGATCTGGGCCAGGACCGACGACGCGCTCCCGGTGTGGGACGCCGTGTGGGAGGCCTGCCGCGGGTATGGCGTGCTGCCGTTCGGGCTCCAGGCGCTGTACATGACGCGCATCGAGGCCGGGCTCCTGCTGCTCGACGTGGACTTCCACAACAGCCGCTTCGCGTGGACGGACGCCGACCGGGCGACGCCCCACGAGCTGGGGCTCGGGTGGATGCTGCGCGGCGTCGCCGACGACGACCGGCGGTTTCTCGGGCGGGACGCCATCCGGCGTGAGGTCGCGGACGGGACGTCACGCTTCCGGACGACGGGCCTCGTCGTCGACTGGCGCGACTGGGACCGTGTCCACGACGAGGCCGGGCTCATCCCGCCCAAGGACCACACCCCCGTCCAGGAGGAGATGTACGTGTACGACGACGACGGGGCGCAGGTCGGGTACGCGACGAGCTTCATGTACTCCCCGGTGCTCCAGCGCCACATCGCGATCGCGCGAGTGCCCGTGGCCGCGGCTGCGCCCGGCACGAAGCTGAACATCGAGATCCCCGTCAGCCACCGGTACGTCCACGTCACGGCGCACACCGCGCGGATGCCGCTGTACAACCCGGCCCGGAAGACGGCCTGACGATGAGCAGGCAGGACACCCGCGCGGCGAAGGACGGCCGCGAGACGAACAGCCGGGCCGTCAACGACACCGCGTACGACGCGATCATCGTCGGCGGCGGGCACAACGGCCTCGTCAACGGCGCCTACCTCGCGAAGTCGGGGCTGCGCGTCCTGATCCTGGAGCGCCGCCACCTCGTGGGCGGCGCGGCGATCACCGAGGAGCTGTGGCCGGGCTTCAGCTTCACGACCTTCTCGTACGCGCTGAGCCTGCTCCGACCCGACATCATCCACGACCTGGAGCTGGTGAAGCACGGGTTCATGCCGCTGCTCATGTCGTCGACCTTCGCGCCGATGGAGAACGGCGACTACCTGCTGATCGGGCAGGACCACGGCGTCAACCAGCGCGAGATCGCGCGCCACTCGAAGCACGACGCGGATGCGTACGACCGCTTCAACCACGACATGAGCAAGGTGCTGCAGGCGCTCAAGCCCCTGCTGGACGCACCGCCGCCAAACCTGTTCAGCGATGACGCCGAGGAGATGCTGGCGCTCGCCGGGCTCGGCGCCCGGTTCAGGGCGCTGCCCAAGGACGTGCTCCACAACGCCGTTCGCCTGCTCACGGGATCGGCTGCCGACTTCCTCGACGACTACTTCGAGAGCGACATCCTGAAGGGGTATCTCGCCTCGTCGTCCATCATCGGGACGCGGGTGGGACCGTACTCGCAGGGGAGCGGCCTCGTGCTGCTGTACCACCTGCTGGGGGAGCACGACGGCGAGTTCGGGGCGTGGGCGTTCCACAAGGGTGGCAACGGCGGGTTCACCCAGGTGCTCTCGCGCGCTGCCGCATCGTTCGGGGCGGAGGTCCGGCTCGAGGCACCGGTCGTGGCGGTCCGCACGGACGGCGGCCGGGTCCGGGGTGTCGCGCTCGAGGACGGGACGCAGTACGACGCGCCGATCGTCGTGTCCGCGCTCGACCCGCGGCGGACGTTCCTCGAGCTGGTCGACCCTCGGGAGCTCCCGTCGGACCTCGTGGACGCGATCGGGCGGTTCCGGTTCCAGGGAACGAGCGCCAAGGTCAACTTCGCCCTGGACGGGCTGCCCGTCTACCCGGCGCTCGCCGGGCGCGAGGACCACTATCGCGGGTTCACGAACATCGGGCCGTCGATGGAGTACCTCGAGCGCGCGTTCGACGAGGGCAAGTACGGCTGGTACTCGTCGCGTCCGTACCTCGACTGCGCGCTCCAGAGCACGATCGACCCCGACATGGCGCCTCCCGGCAAGCACGTCATGTCGTGCTTCGTCCAGTACGCCCCGTACCACCTGCGCGAGAGCAGCTGGGACGCCGAGAAGACGAACCTGGGCGACACCGTCCAGCGGACGCTCGAGTCGTTCTTTCCGGGCTTCGGCGACCTCGTGCTCCATCGGGAGGAGGTCACGCCGCTCCACATCGAGCGCACGGTCGGCCTGTCCGAGGGCAACATCTTCGCGGGGGAGTTCCTGGCGCCCCAGATGTACTCGTTCCGGCCGGCGCCGGGCTACGCGGACTA
>DASXVG010000132.1:0-5448 GCA_036504355.1 Candidatus Limnocylindrales bacterium | reverse complement strand
GCCGCGCCGGCGAACATCGCCGTGGCGTTGACGTCGAGCAGCCAGCCCGCGATCGCGAACGACAGCGGCGTGATCCCGAAGCCCATCAGCATCGTGATCGCCATGACGCGTCCGACCATCGCCGGGTCCACGCGCCGCTGGAGCCACGAGAGCGCGACGATGTTGGTGTACCCGATCAGCAGCCCCATCACGGCGAGGGCACAGAACACGACCCAGATCGAGGGCGCGAACCCGACGACGAGCATCGCGCCCCCGGACACGGCGAGCGCCCCGAGCAGGCGGCGTCCCAGGCGCGAGTGGGTGAGGTTGCCCGCGAGGACGGTGCCGGCGAGCGCGCCGATGGCGAACCCGGCGGTGAGCAACCCCAGGCCGATGGGCCCGGCGTCGAAGCGGATCTCCGCGAGCCACGGCATGCCCACCGCGGACGGGCCGCCGAGCGCGAAGTTCATGACGAGCGAGATCAGCAGCGTCAGCCGCAGCGTCGGATCGGCGACGACGTAGGCGATCCCCTCGCGCAGCTGGGCGCCGAACGAGGTAGCCGGGACCGCGGACGCCGCGCCGAGGTCGACGGGCTCGGTCGGGGTGTCGTCGCCGGTCACGTCGTGAGCGACGGGTCTGCGGATCGCCTGGATGGCGCCGCGCGACGAGATCAGCAACACGATCCCCGCCGCCACGAAGAACGACAGGGAATCCACGACGAACGCCGTCCCGGTCCCCACGACCGCGATCACCGCCCCCGCGAGCGGCGGCGCGACGATGCCGGTGAGCTGCATCGTCCCCTGGAGCAGCGCGTTGCCCGACGGGAGCTGGTCGCTGCGGAGGGTCCGGGGGAGGAACGCCTGCTGCGCGGGCACGAAGGCGGCGTCCGCGCTCCCGAACAGGACGCCCAGCAGGGCCAGCAGCGGGATCGTTGCCGTGCCGGTGACGACGAGCGCGGCCATCGCCCCCACGAGCATGCCGCGGGCAAGGTGCGCCCCGACCATCATCGTGCGGGCCGGCAGACGGTCCGCGAGGACGCCGAATGGCAGGATCAGGATGGCGCGCGGCACGCCGACGGCGATGAGCACGAGGCCCAGCGCGAGGCCCGACTGGGTGAGGTCGAGGACGAGCCAGGCGAGCGCGACGACGTGGAACTGGTCGCCGACGAGGGAGACGGCCTCGCTCGCCCAGAGGAGGCGGAAGTCACGGACGGCGAGCGACCGCCACATGGGCAGGCCGCGCGCGCGGGCGATGGCGGTCATGGCGGCACCCCCAGCTGATGGGTGAAAGGAACTACTCGAGGACGATCCGGACGCCGCTGCCACCGTCGTCCACGACGAGGACCGGGCCCCGGAAGCCCGAGTTCATCGCCTCTCGGACGCGGGTGACCTGCTCGCCCGAGAGACCGGGCACGCGGTCGAGGGCGAACCGGCCGACCGCGATCGGGAGCCTGAGGTTGACGACGTTGCGTCCGTTGTCCCGGATCTCGATCCGGAGCGACGACGGCGCACCCGTGGGTGCTTCGCCCTGGATGGGGTCGGCGGACCGCCCGGATGGGGAGCTGCCGCGCTCCGTCCTGGACGCGGAGCCCGTGCCGCCACCAGCCTCGGCGGGCGGCGCCTCGTCGAGCGCGGCGAGGATCGGCGCCGCCTCCTCGGCGGACAGGCGGCCCTCGGCCACGAGACGGAGCACCTGGTCGAGCGGATCGGCGGCCATCAGCAGAACCCCCGGAAGCTGCGCGGGGCGGCCTCGTCGAGCTGCACCAGCCGGTGCGTGGCGGCCTCGACGTCGAGCTCCCCTCGCTCGAGCGAGCGCAGGATGTCGAGCCGTGCGGCCTCGCGACGGTCGACGACGCCCTCGCTCCCTGTCGAGGCGCCCCCGGCGTCGGTGTCCGGGCGCACGAGGTTCGGCGCCGCCTCGGCCTCGGCCACGAGCCACGGGGGGTCGAACGCCGGAGGCTCGGGGGCGGCCGGTGCGGCCGGGGCGAGCGGCGGCTCGGGCACGACGGGCGGCATCGGCGCAGTCGCCGGCACACCGGACGTCCCGCGTGCGCCGAGGCGGATGTCACCGGATGTCGTCCGGACCGCGACCCGGACGGAGCCATCGCCAACGACGATCATGCGTCGGCCACGGCCGCCCTCGGCCCGATGCGGGCCGGTCGCCCGGACGTCGCCGGCGATGGTCTGCGTCTCCAGTCGCACGGGACTGGCGGTCTCGAGGTGGACGTCGCCGCTCACCGAGCTGACGCTGTGCTCGAACGCGGCGCCGAGGTCGGCGTCGAGCCTGATGTCGCCGCTCGTGGTGGACACCTGGAGGGCATCGACGCGGGGCGCATGCAGGCGGAGGTCGCCCGACACGGTGCGCGCCCGGATACCCACGGGGCCGCTCGACTCCACGGTCAGGTCGCCGGACATCGTGTCCACGGTCAGGGCGCCTCCCGCCACGGCGAGCCGAAGATCGCCGGACGCGGTCGACCAGCGGCTCTCGCCGTCCATCCCGTCGGCCTCCACGTCGCCCGAGAGCGTCCGGCACGTGATGCCCGCGGTCCGCGGCACGTCGATGTCCAGCGCGAGGGAGCGGTGACTCCCGAGGCTGACGGGACCGAGCCGGAAGCCACGTTCGGCGTCGCGGACGGAGACGCGCGCGGGCTCCCGGTCGATGAGGATCACGTCGTCGACGTGCTCGCCGCCACGGGTCCGGATCGTGACGAGGTCGCCGTCGACCGCGTGCAGACGGAGGTCGCTCGAGGTGAGGTTGATCGACACCTCGCCGCCGGGCCCCAGGGGGACCTCGCGAACGGTGGTGGCGACGCGGGTCGAGTCCGTCATCGGACGCTCCTTCCGAGGGTGCGGATGGCATCGGCCGCGGCCTCGGCCGTGAGCTCATGGCGGGCGAGACGCTCGAGGACCTCGCGCCGCGCGACGGCGGCTCCCTCGGCGGATGCGGCGGCGGTGGCTGCGGCCTCGGCCGCGCTGGGCGGGTCCGCCTCGTCGCGGGGCCCGAACCCGAGGGCCCGGACCAGCGCCTCCACCCGGGCGCGGACCGTCGGGTAGCTGATCCCGAGCTCGCGCTCCATGTCGCGCAGGTTGCCGCGGCTGCGGAGGAAGCTCTCGAGGACCTGGACCTGCTCCCGCGACAGGCGCCCGAACCGGCCCACGCTGAACTCGCCCTCGATCGTGGTCCCGCATTCGCCGCACCGGAGGCGCGTCACCGCGAGCTCGCTGGCGCAGACGGGGCAGGTGGAGATGACGTCGTGTGACACCGGTCAGACCTCTCAACTAGCAACACCGCTTTCGTATTTCTAATGTCGCTCTTCATTTTTGTCAAGCCCATTCTTGCGTTGGCCGCTGGGAACGACCTCCGACTCGCGGCGCTCGAGCGCCACGTGCGACCGGCTGGCCGAGCCGCCACTCGCGTGCGAGAATCACCGAGGCGACACCGCCGAGCGCGGCCCAGGCGGGCACGCGGGGCGCACGCCGGCACGAAGCGACGGCAGGCTGCAACACACCCGATACCCCGGGAGCGCGCCGCCCCACCGCGCCGGTATGCGCCGACTGGCATGGTGGGAACCCAACCGAACGGAGGGACACGCGTGACGATCCTCGAGCGCATCCGCGGTGAACGCCGCCCCGTCCAGTTCGGCCGCATCGCGAGGGACCTCATGAATCGAGACATCAGCGCCCTGGGCCGCGACGCGGTGGGCGTCCTGGACCAGGTCAAGGACATCCGCACCGCGGCGGCCGACGCCATCGAGCACTTCCAGTCCATGGCCGCAGACGCCGCCGACCGTGCGGGGGGTGCGCTGGAGCACGTCGGTGACGAGGCGGTGAAGGCGACGAAGGACGTCAACCTCGACGCCGTGAAGGGCAAGGGCGTCGACGATATCGCCGAGAAGCTCCGCAAGTCGCTGCCCACCGATCGGATCTCCAGGATCGTCGAGAACCTCGAGCGCGAGCTGCCGACGACCGACAAGGGCCGGTACGATCGCGCCTACAGCCGTGGCTGGGCCCGGGCACGCACGTCGTTCATCGTCGTCGGCGCGGCGACGGGGATCGCGGCCGGCATCGCCGGCGCGTGGCTGCTCGACCCGAAGCAGGGCCCGCGACGCCGGGCCGCGCTGCGCGACCGCCTGCGCACTGCCACGAAGGACGTCTCGGGCCAGCTCGGCAGGACCGCCACCATGACGAGCGACCGAGCCCGCGGCTTTGCCATCGAACGCGGGCTCCTGAAGCCGGATTCCAGCGCCGAGGTTTCGGGCGGCCCTGCGCGCGACGCCAATGGTCGCTTCGCACCGGCGGGCGCGCCACGGATCCCGGTCATGGACATCCCCGCGGCCTCCCCGGCCGGGTTCGACGGGCCCGAGCCCGTGATGCCGCTCGCCGATGGACCGATCACCGACCCGTCGTCCATCGAGCGCGAGCCGGTCACTGCCCCCGACAGCGCGTTCGAAGAGACCACCGCCTCCGATGACGGCCCGGGCTTCGAGGGAGCGCTGGACCAGGCAGCCGATCACTTCGCGTCGACCAACGGTGACGAGCCGACCGCCGTCGGCGAGGACGCCGAGCGCGGGACCTGGCACACCACGATCTAGGGATCGCACACCCGGGCATCGTCATTCGTCCATCGCGATCGCGGTCGTTCGTGGCCGCGTGGTCGAGGCACGCGTCCGTGGGGCTCCGGGAGCCTCGGGGTCAGGATCTGGTCATCAGCCGGCGCACCAGCCCGGCCCATCGACCAGGACCCCGAAAGGAGACGCGTGATGTCCGCGCAGACCCCGTATCTCGAGGTTGACGCCATCGGCGTCCTCCCCACCATCATCCTGTTCCTCGTGCTGTTCCTCACGGCGCTCGGGATCGTCGCTCACGCCGCGTTCGCCTGACCCGACGCTTTCAGCCAGCAGCTCCGAAGCCCCGCCCCACCGGCGGGGTTTCGCGCGTTACGAGCAGGGCCCTGATGGTCAGGCCGCCGGCGTAGGCGCAGCGCCTCCGCGCCACCTCGCCCCGCGCCACAGTCCACGAAGTCGTGGTCGGCGGCCCCCGGAACGGGCAATCGGTGCCTGTCGGGCGTCGAACCCGCCTGCGAAGGTGGGATTCGTGCCCATGGGTCAACGAACTCGCCTCCAGGCGCAGTGGAGCTGCCGGGCACCGGAGTTTCGTTGACTGGCAGGCGACCACCGGTCCTCGACCCGCCGGCGGGCCGCGAAATCGGGGGTTGACACGCACGGTTCAACGTGCGCACTATCGTTCAACAATTGCTGAATGGTACGTGGAGCCTGAACGTTGACCACTTCCGGACCGACGCCCACCGAGCCCGAGCTCTCCCCCGACTTCGAGCCGGAGGACGTCCGCTACATCGGCGACGTCGAGACGCTCCGGGCGATCAGCGACGCCACCCGGATGCGCATCCTGGAGACGATGGTCCAGCGCCGGTCCCCGGCGTGGTCCGTCAAGGAGCTGGCCGCCGCGCTCG
>DASXVG010000131.1:0-2147 GCA_036504355.1 Candidatus Limnocylindrales bacterium | reverse complement strand
CGTGATCTCGATCACCGACGGCCAGATCTTCCTCGAGACCGACCTGTTCAACGCGGGCCAGCGGCCGGCGATGAACATCGGCATCTCGGTCTCGCGCGTGGGTTCCGCCGCGCAGACCAAGGCGATGAAGAAGGTCGCCGGTCCGCTCAAGCTGGACCTCGCCCAGTACCGCGCCCTCGCGGCGTTCGCGCAGTTCGCCGGCGACCTCGACAAGGCGACGCGCGACCAGCTCAACCGGGGCGAGAAGCTGTCGGAGATCGTGAAGCAGCCGCAGTACCAGCCGCTCCCGGTCGAGAAGCAGGTCGCGATCCTCGTGGCCGCCACGACCGGCAAGCTGGACGACATCCCCACGGCGCGCGTCAAGGACTTCGAGACGCAGCTGTACCGGTTCCTCGAGACGGAGCGGCCGGACATCCTCAAGAACCTGGCCGAGTCCGGGGCCCTGACGGACGACATCTCCGATGCGCTGAACTCGGCCATCGACGACTTCCGCCAGTCGTTCCTGGCGTAATGCGCTTGCCCGACATGGCCGACAGCCGCGTTGCCGCCTCCGCGCCCTCGCTGACGCACGCACAAGTGCGTGCGCTCGCGTGCTCGGCGGCGCCTTGCGCTCGGCGCATTCGGCCCGCGCATGAGATGAACCATGGCTAGTCAACGCGAGATCCGACGCCGGATCAGCTCGGCGAAGAACATCAAGCAGATCACCCGGGCCATGCAGTTCGTCGCGGCGTCCAAGCTGCGGCGGGCACAGGAGTCCACGCTCGCCGCGCGCCCGTACCGCGAGAAGCTGGACGAGGTCATCGCGGACCTCGCTGCGGTTCTCGACGGCGAGGACCATCCCCTGCTCGCGGAGCGTGACCTCGGGACCGAGCACAGCCGGCTGATCGTGATCATCACCAGCGACCGCGGCCTCGCCGGGGCGCTCAACACGAACACGGTCCGGTTCATCGCCCGCGAGATCACCGAGCACCCCGGCGACCTCAAGGTCGCCACGGTCGGCCGCAAGGGCCGCGACGCGATGCGCCGCGCCCGGGTGCCGATCGCCGCGCACTTCGAGGGCTTCGGCGACCGGCCGTCGTTCGCCGACGTCCTGCCGCTCGCCCGCCTCATCACCGACGATTACGTCGCGGGGGCGTACGACCGGGTTGACGTCGTCTACTCGCGGTTCGTGTCCACCCTCGTCCAGAAGCCGTCCCTGGAACAGCTGCTGCCCGTCATCCCGACGGGGGACACCGATGGCATCCCGGGCAACCAGTTCCTGTTCGAGCCCAACCCCGCGGCCTTCCTCCAGGCCCTCCTCCCGCGCTACGTCGCGACCCGCCTGTTCCAGGCGGTGCTCGAGGCCAAGGCGAGCGAGGAGAGCTCCCGGATGGTCGCGATGAAGAACGCCACCGAGAACGCCCAGGAGCTCATCGAGGACCTGACGCTCTCGTACAACAAGGTCCGACAGGCCAACATCACTCGCGAGATGGTCGAAATCGCGAGCGGCGCCCAGGCCCGCTAGCCGGCGCAGAAGGAGGCACCACCCAATGGCGACCGCCGCCCCTGCCGCGACCGGCCGGGTCATCCAGATCACCGGCCCTGTCGTGGACATCGAGTTCCCGGCGGGCGAGCTGCCCAGGATCTTCAACGCCGTCGAGATCATCCGCGAGGGCCAGGACGGCCTCGTGTGCGAGGTGCAGCAGCACCTCGGCAACAACTGGGTGCGCGCCGTCGCGATGACGACGACGGACGGCCTCGCCCGGGGCACCGCCGTGCGCGACACCGGCGCCGCGATCACCGTCCCCGTGGGCGAGGCGACCCTCGGCCGCGTGTTCGACGTGCTGGGCCGCCCGATCGATGGCCGCGGCCCCGTCAACGCCGAGCACTCCCTGCCGATCCACCGCCAGCCCCCGAGCTTCGAGGACCAGACCACCGAGATCGAGGTCTTCGAGACGGGCCTCAAGGTCATCGACCTCGTGTGCCCGTTCCGCAAGGGCGGCAAGATCGGGATCTTCGGCGGCGCGGGCGTCGGCAAGACGGTCATCATCCAGGAGCTCATCAACAACGTCGCCAAGGAGCACGCCGGTGTCTCCGTGTTCGCCGGCGTCGGCGAGCGTTCCCGCGAGGGCAACGACCTGATCAAGGAGATGACGGACTCGGGCGTC
>DASXVG010000130.1:0-6689 GCA_036504355.1 Candidatus Limnocylindrales bacterium | reverse complement strand
GCCGAGCGCCTCGACGAGACCCTGGCGATCCTCGATGGGCTGTGGCGGGGCGAGCCGTTCGGCTTCGACGGCGACCATTACCGCTTCGGTCCGATGACCTTCCGCCCCCGGCCAGTCCACGAACCGCGGATCCCCATCTGGGTCGTCGGCGCGTGGCCGCACGCCCGGTCGATGCACCGCGCGGCGCGCTGGGACGGGATCGTCGTGCAGGCGGCGCGGCCGGATGGCACGCCGGGCGGGCCCGAGGTCCTCGGCGAGGTCGTCAACTGGGTCATGGGCGCCCGGGCCCGCGAGGGTCGCATGGGCGCCTTCGACATCGTCGTCGACGGGACGACGCCGGCCGACGATCCAGACGTCGCGGCGAGGATCGCGAGCGAGCACGAGGCCGCGGGCGCGACGTGGTGGATCGAGTCCGACTGGACGGACACGAGCGCGGAGGGGGTCCGGCGCAGGATCGCTGCCGGGCCGCCGCGGCCCGCGTTGACGGGCTGACACAGACTCGCCTGGCACCCGCCCGTGCGACCTGGCGACGGGAGGCCGCGGGTCACGAAACGGCGGGGCCGGGCGGCAGGGCCTCCCTCGCGCCGATCCCGGATCCACGGGCCGGCGGACCGGTGCGTCCGACACCGGCGCGCTCCGATCCTTGTCGCATGCACCGCTCCGTTGCGCGTGACGGGCCCGCGCTCCCAGCCGTCGCGCTGTCGCCCTACGGAACGGGCGTCCTGTACGCGATCGGCGCCGGCGTGGCGCTCGGGACGCTGGGGCCCGTGTCCAACATCGCGTACTCGGCCGGGATGGGCAGCCCGACCTTCGCCGCGCTGCGCGCGACGATCGGCGCGCTCGTGCTCCTGGCGTTCGCGGGCCGCACGGAGCGGCGGGTCTCGCTGGGCTCGCTGTCACGCCGCGAACAGGGGATGCTCGCGCTCACGGCCGCAGCCCAGGCCTGCCTGTCGCTTGCGCTGTTCGCGGCGTATGGCGCGATGACCGTCGCGCTCGTGCTCGCCGTGTACTTCTCCTACCCGGTCCTCGTGGCAGGCGCCTCCATCGCGCTCGGCCGCGAACGGCTCACACCCGCCCGTGCGGCGTCGCTCGTCGTGGCACTCGCCGGGCTGCTCGTCATCGTCCTCGGGCGGATGGGGCCGGACGCCCACATCTCCGCGATGGGTCTGGCGCTCGCCGCGATCGCGGCCTGCTGCCAGGCGACCTACCTCGTGGCCTCGCGCAACGGGTTCACCCGGATGCCGTCGACGCAGGCGGTGACGGTGATCCTTGCCGGTGCCGCGATCGCGGTCTGGGCGGTGGCGCTGCCCGTCGACGGGCTGTCCGGCCGGCTCACGGTCTGGGTGACGGAGCCGTCCGCCTGGCTGGCCATCCTGTTCGCGGGCGCCGTGGGCGCCGGGCTCGCCAAGGTGTGGCTGCTCAAGGGCGTGCGTCGCGTGGGCGGGACGCGGTCGTCGGTGCTCATGCTCGCGGAGCCGCTGACCGGCGTGCTGCTCGCGGCGTTCCTCCTCGGACAGCCGATCGGGCTCCCGGAGCTCATCGGCGGGGCGGGCGTGCTCGTGGGCGCGATCCTCGCGCAGCGGCCGGCGGCCGCGACCGTCGCCCGGGCTGGCGCGACGTCCCAGCCGGCTGCCGACCCGACCGCCTGATCCGGCGGCCCGATCACACGGCCTGATCCGGCTGCCCGATCGACCCTACTGGCGGAAGCGCTCCGATGCCTTGCCCCGCTTGAGCCAGATCACCATCGCCACCAGGAAGCGCGCGATGAGCGACAACCCGTAGAGCGTGCACCAGACGCAGACCGCCTTGATCACGAAGATCTGGAGCGTCAGGAAGTAGATCTCGAAGATCACGCCGATCAGCGACAGCCCGTAGTGGAGGTCCAGGAGGCGCGGGTTGTCGCTCCGGATCCACCACAGCGCGAGCGTCAGCAGGACCAGCGACAGGATCACGCCGAACACGGCGACCGGGATCCCGCCAATCCGCGCGTACTCGCTCTGGGCGACGGTCTCGCAGCCGTGGAGCGGGCCGCAGGCCGGGACGCCGCCGCCCACCTCGACGACCGCGAGGTAGCTCGCGATGACCAGCCCGAAGATGTCGAGGACCACGAGGATCCAGCCGGGATGGATGGACCGGAGCCGGGCGAGGCGCCCGGGAGCGCTGGTGTCGGCGGTCATGGCGGGCTGCGTTCTCCGCGTGGGTCGCGTGCATCGGGACGCGGGTTGAGTCCAGGGACGCGGGTGGAGTCTAATCGTGCGGCGGAACCCGTCCGTCGACCGGGGCCGAACGACCCCGTTCTGCGGGGACCGGGCAGGACCCCCGGCCCGCCCGCGTCCTGGCCGTCAGTGCGCGCCCGGCAGGCCGCCCTCCACGACGCGCCCGGCCACGACGACCGCCACCACCCCGGCCGACGCGTCGACGATCCGGAAGCTCGCGGGAGCACCCGGCTCCAGGACGACGCCCGCGGCCGCCTCCACGCGTCGACCCGCGAGCTCCACCACGTGCGAATCGCCCCGCGAGATCGCGCGCACCTCGTCGTCCGTGCCCAGGGCCAGCACCGTGTCGAGTGCGTAGGCGAGCGCGGTCGCATCGGGCGCACCGCCACCCGGACGGACGATCCCGCCGAGCAGCAGCGTGTACTCGTGGGTCACGGGGGGAGCGTAGCGTCATCGCTGCCTGCCCGCGTCCAGTTGGCCCCGTCGCATCCGGCGAACGGCCCGTTCCCGGCGGGGCAGAGGGTCCGCCGCTCGCGCCAACAGGCCCGTTGCGTCAGGGCGCCCGGCGCGCGAGGCTGTGTGCTGCACCCGTCCGCGCAGCTCGCGCCTGCCGTCCCGCCACGCCCGACACCTCGAGGCCCGCACCCCATGACCGCCCTGTCCGCACCCTCGGCGCCCGCCGACCTCCGCGAGGACCGCCACCCGCTCGACGCGATCTTCCATCCGACCTCCGTCGCCGTCATCGGCGCGACCGAGAAGGAGGGATCCGTCGGCCGGACGATCCTGTGGAACCTGCTCTCCAGCCCGTTCGGCGGGACCGTGTACCCGGTCAACCCGACCCGGCCGGCGATCCTCGGCGTCAAGGCATACCCGTCGATCGGCGCGATCGGCGAGCCGGTGGACCTCGCGGTCATCGTGACTCCCGCGAAGAGTGCCCCGCAGCTCGTCATCGACTGCGGGGAGGCCGGGGTCAAGGGCATCATCATCATCAGCGCCGGCTTCAAGGAGGTCGGAGCGGAGGGCGTGGAGCTCGAGCGCCAGGTGCTCGAGGCCGCGCGGCGGTACGGGATCCGCGTCGTCGGGCCGAACTGCCTCGGCATCATGAACCCCATCGACCGCCTGAACGCGACGTTCGCGGCCGGGATCGCCAACCCCGGGCGGGTCGGGTTCATCAGCCAGTCCGGTGCGCTCCTCACGGCGATCCTCGACTGGGCGACGCGCGAGAACGTGGGCTTCAGCTCGATCGTCTCGCTCGGTTCGATGCTCGACGTGGGCTGGGGCGACGTCATCGACTACCTGGGCGACGACCCGAACACGGATTCGATCGTCATCTATATGGAGACCATCGGCGACGCGCGGGCATTCCTGTCCGCGGCGCGCGAGGTCGCGATGACGAAGCCGATCATCGTCATCAAGCCCGGGCGCACGGCCCAGGCGGCCAAGGCCGCGGCGAGCCACACGGGCTCGCTCACCGGCTCCGACGACGTGCTCGATGCCGCCTTCCGGCGGGCAGGCGTCCTCCGGGTCGACTCGATCAGCGAGCTGTTCGAGGTCTCGGAGATCCTCGCCAAGCAGCCGCGGCCGCGCGGGCGCCGGCTCTCGATCGTGACCAACGCCGGCGGCCCGGGCGTCCTCGCGACGGACGCGCTCATCGGCGGCGGCGGCGAGCTGACCGACATCGGCACCGAGACGATGGATCGCCTGAACGCGGTCCTGCCGGCCGTCTGGAGCCACAACAACCCGATCGACATCATCGGCGACGCACCGCCGGAGCGGTACGCGAAGGCACTCGAGATCGCGGCCGCGGACCCGGAGACGGACGGCCTGCTCGTGATCCTGACGCCCCAGGCGATGACGGATCCGACGGCAACGGCCCGGGCGCTCGTGAAGCACGCCAGGATCGAGGGCAAGCCCGTCCTCGCGTCGTGGATGGGCGGCGCGGACGTCGAGGAGGGCGCGCGCATCCTGCGCGAGGCCGGCATCCCGACCTTCGCCTACCCGGACACGGCGTGCCTGCTGTTCAACCACCTGTGGCGATACGCCCACCGGCTCAAGTCCCTGTACGAGACGCCGAGCCTGCCCGGCCTCCCCGAGCGCGGCGAGGACCGCGAGGACGTGGACCGCATCATCGCGACGGTGACGGCCGAGGGGCGGACGCTGCTCACGGAGTACGAGTCGAAGAAGGTCCTGGCCGCGTACGGCATCCCGATCACGGACACCGAGCTCGCCCAGACGCCGGACGAGGCGGTCGCGGCAGCCGACGAGATCGGCTACCCCGTCGTCGCGAAGCTGCTGTCGCGGACGATCACCCACAAGACGGACGTCGGGGGCGTCGTCCTCAACCTGCAGAGCGGTGATGCCGTGCGCGAGGCGTTCGAGCGGATCCGCGACTCGGTCGCCCGGAAGGTGGGCGTCGAGCACTTCGAGGGCGTCACGATCCAGCCGATGATCAACTGGTCGGGATACGAGCTCATCGTGGGCTCCTCGCCCGATCCGCAGTTCGGCCCCGTCCTCCTGTTCGGGATGGGTGGCCAGCTGGTCGAGGTGTTCAAGGACCGTGCGCTCGCGCTGCCGCCGCTCAACATGACGCTCGCGCGCCACCTCGTCGAGGAGACACGGATCGCGGAGGCGCTCAAGGGCGTCCGCGGCCGCAAGCCGATCGACAAGGACGCGCTGGCGGCGCTGCTCGTCCGATTCAGCGAGCTCGTGGCCGAGCAGCCGCGGATCGCCGAGATCGACATCAACCCGCTGCTCGCCTCGCCGGAGCGGACCATCGCGCTCGACGCGCGGGTCGTCCTCCACCCGGCGTCGATCGCGGACGCCGACCTGCC
The DNA here is from genome assembly GCA_036504355.1 of Candidatus Limnocylindrales bacterium. Classification (GTDB taxonomy): domain Bacteria; phylum Chloroflexota; class Limnocylindria; order Limnocylindrales; family CSP1-4; genus CAIXZV01. The sequence goes on along the minus strand of DASXVG010000130.1, from coordinate 1,642 downwards.
GCGACTCGCGATCCGGCCCTATCCCCACGAGTACCTCCGCGAGAGCACGACCGACGACGGCGTCGCCGTCCTCGTCCGGCCGATCCGGCCCGAGGACGAGCCCGCGGTCGTGCGCTTCCACGCCGGCCTGTCCGAGCAGACGGTCCGCGCCCGCTACGGCAAGGACCGCCCGCTCGCCGAGCGGACCGCCCACGAGCGGCTGCGCCGGATCTGCTACGTGGACTACGACCGCCAGTTCGCGCTCGTCGCCGAGGGGCCGGACGCGGCCGGCGCCACCGAGATCGCCGGGATCGCCCGCGTGTCGCGGATCCCCGCGTCCGAGGACCGGCTCCTGACGCTCGTCGTCGCGGATGCGTGGCAGCGGCGCGGGATCGGGGCGGCGCTCGTCCGCTCCGCGGTCCAGGTCGCCCGCGGCGAGCACATCGCAAACCTGCTCGCGGAGCTGTCACCCGACAACCACGCGATGCGCGAGCTGCTCGCGTCCGAGGGCTTCACGTTCGAGGACCGCGGAGAGGTGCTCCTGGCCTCGCTGCCTGCCCGATAGGCGTCAGACCGCGGCGGGCGTCCCCAGCAGCGCGGTGGCGATGCGCTCGGCGTAGCGGTCGATGGCGTCCCAGTCACGCCAGTCGCCCTCCGGCATGAGCCGGCTGACGACCGTCCGCTCGATGAGCCCGGAGTGGCTGAAGTCGGCCGTCTCCTTGTCGTAGGCGCCCGGGAACACCTCGTGGCCGCGTGGCTCGATGAGGATCCGGAACGCCCCCACCTCCTTGGGGTCGGGTTGGGGCGCGCGCACCGCACGGTCGCCGAGCGGACCGCTGCTGAACAGCCAGACCGGCACCTGCCGCAGCTCGTCCTGGTGGCGATAGACGAACCGGGTCGCGTCGTCGAGCCAGTGTCCCGCATGGATCGCGGAGCCGATGACGACCGCATTCGCGCCGGCGAGATTCGAGAGCTCGGCGACGGGGTACGCCTCGGCCCGCAGCCCGCGCCGCACGAGCACCTCGGCGATGCGGTCCGCGATGCCCTTCGTCGCACCGAACTGGCTGGCATGAACGACGAGCACGCGCATGGAGACGGCCTCCTCCGGGTTGACGCCGATACGGCTGCGCCATGATCGGCGGGCAGGACGCGCGGCGCCCAGCGCCATCCGGCCCGTTGTCGATGCCCGCGGGGTCCCGGGCCGACGGGCCGGCGAGGGTCAGCGGGCGACGATCACCGCGTCCATGTCGACCCGCGGGTGGCCGCTCGTCCCGGATACGACGATCCTGACCGTGTGGCTGCCGGCGGCCGCCCAGGATCGCGTCCAGACCACCCGGCGGTACGCCGTGGTCGTCGCATACAGGCTCACGTTCGCCACGAACGACCCATCGAGGTAGACCTTCGCGGAACCGCGCGTCGGGCCCATTGCCGAGACCCAGGCGGCGGACCGACCGGAGAGCGTGTACGTCACCGACCGGCCGGCCCGCGACGCGGTGCGCGCCTTGCCGCCCGAGTACGACGCGTTCGAGACGAGCGTCCACGTGCCCGAGTAGCTCGCCCTCGACGAAGACTCCGAGTACCGCGTCGGCGTCGTCGTGATCGTGGACGCCGTCGTGTTGCCGCCCCGGTCGCGTGCGATCACCTGGATGTCGTAGCGCTGGGC
>DASXVG010000129.1:0-12712 GCA_036504355.1 Candidatus Limnocylindrales bacterium | reverse complement strand
GCGGATGACCGGGCGATGGCCTGGACCTCGCCCGACGGCACGGCGTGGACCGCGCAGCCGACGACGCCGTCGCTGGAGAACCACGACAAGCCGATCCGGCTCCTGGCGATCGCGGCCGGCCACGGGACGCTGCTCGGCGCGGGCTGGAAGTCGGACGCCGGGAACGGCTCCGGCGTCGTGTGGAGCTCGCCCGACGGCGTCACCTGGGAGCGGCTCCCCGACCAGGTGAGCATGTCCGGGGCGAGCCTCGCGGGCGTCGCGCTAGTCGGCAGCCTGCCCGTCGTCGTCGGGACGAGCGGCTATCCCGACAACGACCAGGCGAGCGCCTGGCTCCAGGGACCTTGACCGTCCGGATCGTCGCGGGACGCGACCGGCAGTCCGGCGCCCGTGGATCCCGGCGTTCCAGGGGCCGGCGCCGCCGGACTGACGTGGCTCAGCGGGCGAGCAGGCCCTTCATCTGGGTCGCGATGAACCCCGCCGCGCGACGTGGCCACAGGCGGTAGAGGGCATCCATCATCACCGCGTCGCGACCCACGAGCACGCGGAAGGCATTGCGTTCCATGCCGTCGAGGATGTCACGCGCGGCGAGGTCGGCCGGACGGACCGACGGCTGCTTCCCGCCGCCGGCCATCGCCGGGATGGCCACGCCGGAGTTGGCCGTGATGTTCGTCGCGACGGCCCCGGGGAACACGACCGTCACCCGAACGCGCGTGCCCCTGCACTCCGAGTTGAGGCCCTCGGTAAGCAGCTTCACCGCGGCCTTGGACGCGCCATAGACCGTCTGGCCCGGCACGGGGAGGAAGCCGCCCATGCTCGACACGTTGACGATGTGCGCGGTCGGGCGCTCGAGCAGCTGGGGCAGGAACGTCTTCGTCATGTAGAGGGTGCCCCACCAGTTGACCCCGAACACCCGCTCGATCGCTGCGTAGTCCAGGTCCTGCAGGCGCACGAACGGCTGGATGATCCCCGCGCAGTTGATGATCCCGTCGACGGCACCGAAGCGTTCGACGACGGCGGGCGCGAGCGCCTCGACGGCAGCACGGTCCGCGATGTTCACGACGAACGTGCCGAGTGCGTCGCCGGCCCCGGCGAGCGCGGCCGTCTCGCCGAGCGTCGCCTCATTGATGTCCACCGCCGCGACCCGCGCCCCGCGCCGCACCAGCTCGAGAACGATCTCCCGACCCATGCCGCTGCCGGCGCCGGTGACCACCACGACCTTGCCCGCTACCTTCATCTGGAAACCTCCACGACGAGTATCGGTGGGGCGGTGCGAGGCGCGGAGGTGGCTCGCGGCTCATGTCTCCGGGCCGCCTGGATCGGGCCGCAGCAGGTCGCGGCAACCCGCATCGCCTACCTTGTCCCCTGTGCCGCCTCCCAGTCGCGGCGAAACGCGACGATGCCGGCATCGGTGAGCGGGTGGTGGACCATCTGCCGCAGCACCGCGAGCGGCACTGTGGCGATGTGGGCGCCGGCGAGGGCGGCTTCCGTCACGTGTCGCGGGTGCCGGATCGAGGCAGCGAGGACCTCGGCATCGAGGCCGAACGAGTCCACGATCGCGACGAGGTCTCGCACGACGTCCATCCCGTCCTGGTTGATGTCGTCGAGCCGGCCGACGAACGGCGACAGCAGCGACGCGCCTGCCTTCGCGGCGAGCAGTCCCTGGTTCGCGCTGAAGATCAGCGTGCAGTTCGTCTGGATGCCCTCCGCCCGGAGCCTGGCGATCGCCTCGAGACCCTCCTCGCTCATCGGGATCTTGACCACGATGTTCGGCGCGAGCGTCGCGAAATGGCGGCCTTCATGGAGCATCCCGTCCACGTCGGCAGCAACCACCTCGGCACTCACCGGTCCGGGCGTGATCGCGCAGATCTCGCGCAGGACGTCGTCGTAGCTGCCGCCGACCTTCGCGAACAGGGTGGGGTTCGTGGTGACCCCGTCGAGCACGCCCCAGCGCGCCGCCGTCCGGATGTCGTCGATCGCGGCGGTGTCCATGAAGAGCTTCACTGTGCCGTCCTTTCGGGCCGCGTCGAATGCGCGCGACGCGACCGCTGCACGAGGTATACGCCGTGCACCGCGATCCGGTCTCGGGTGGCGGGCTCAATCGGTCACGAACACCGACAACGACCACGACCGGCCCGGACGCTCGGGCGGCACGAGCTCCACCGGCCACCGCTCACCGAGACGGTCTGCAAGTGACCCGGGTGACTCCGGGACCTGGTCGGACTCGAGCAGGTGCCGCGCCACCTGGCCGCGGACGCGCTTTGCGATGACGTCCCCGATCCTCGCGCCGCCGAACCCCGACTGCGGGACGCGAAGCGCCACCGTCCGCTCGCCGAGCCCGGCCGGCATGCCGATGGCCCGGTACTGGGGCGAGCGGAGATCGACGACGACGCCGTCGGCGTCCACCGCCGCTGCCAGCACGTCCGGGACGACGGCGCGCCACACATCGTCGAGCCGGTCCATGCCGACGAGGCGCGAGCCGAGGTGGAGCCGGTAGGGCGGGATCCTGTCGGCGGGACGGAGCACGCCCCACAGGGCCGAGGTCACCACCAGCACGGAGGCCGCCCGCGCCGTGGCCCGGGGCGACAGCGTCGCGGCATCAAGGCCGAGGTGCAGCGGCCCGCTGTACGTCGCGAGCACGTGACGCGTCGGCAGCTCGTGTACCCGGGTGTTGCGCGCGACCTCGGCGGCCATCGACGGTCGGACGTGCAGCCGGCTGAAGGCGTCGGCACCAGCGCTCGTGGTAATCAGCGCCTCGAGGACGCGGGTGCGCGTGCCCGCAAGCGTGGGAAACGACAGAGCCTCGAGGGCGACAGGGGGACCACTGTCCGGCGGCGGACGTTTCGATTCCGACGGGGGCAGGATGATCAGCACGCTGTCAGCGTAGGGCGACGCGTTCCGGCAGGCACGCCCTCCGACTGGAGCGGCCGATCGCGTGTGCCGCGGCCCGAGGCCCATGCCCGGCCACGGGCGTCGGACGGCGATCGTCGGGCCCGCTTCCGCGGGCAGCACGTGGGCGATTCGCACAGGTTCGCGCAACAACGACTACGGAAAGGGTCCACCCGACCCGGTCGCCGGGCCTGCCCGACCGGCGATGCTCCCCGGCGTTGGCTCGCAGGCTGTGACAGGTCCGCGAGGTGATGCGGTGGTGATCACGCGACGGTCCGGCCCCATCCCCGGGGGCACCACGGGCCGCTCGTGCCTGGATCGCACCGGATTGCGCTCTCCCCGTCTCCCCCGTCGCGGGTGAGCGCGCGTCGGGAGCCGCATCTCGCCCGCGGATACGCAATCGCCATGCCGACGGCGGACTCGTAACACTCCCGGAACGATCGCAGGGCACGATACCGAGGTGAAGACTGGCTCCGGCTGCGCGCGGCCGTGACGGCGACAACCAGCCGCTCCCCCGCTCCCGGACCGCGGATCGCCGGCGCCCGCGTCGCCTCGCTCGGCCTGTCCGCGATCGTCGCGGTCGCAATCGTCCCGCTCGTGGTCGAGATGGCCGTGGCGCTGGTCCGGGGCGAGCTCGAGGCCCTCCCGTTCTACCTGATCTTCCTCCTCCTGCCAGCGAATCTGGGCATCGTGGGGCGGGTCCTGACGACCCGGCGTCCGGAGAACATGGTCGGCTGGCTGCTCCTGGTCTCCGGCGCGCTCGCGGCCGTGACCTTCGCCACCGGCGAGTACGAGCGCTCCGCGATCGCCGCCGGCGGCTGGGACTGGCCGCTGCTCCTGCCGGCGGCGTGGATCGCCGCATCCTGGTTCATCCCCGCGATCGGCATCCTGGTCGTGTTCCTCCCGCTCCTCTACCCCACGGGGCACCTGCCCGGCCCGCGGTGGCGGTGGGTGGCACTCGCCGGGGTGTTCGGAGTCGCGGCAGGGGCGATCGGGCCCGCGGTGCATCCCGGGCCGCTGGCTGATCCGCGGGGCCCGCTCAACCCGCTCGTCCCGCCCGAGCCGCTGCTGACCTGGATCCAGACCGCGTCGGCCCTCAGCAACGTGATCGCGCCGCCGGTGTTCGTGCTCGCGCTCGCGAGCCTCGTCATCCGGTTCCGCCGGTCGCGGGGCGCCGAGCGCCAGCAGATCAAGTGGTTCCTGTTCGTGGCCACGATCGCGACGGTCCTCTTCGCGGTCTCGATCCTCGACACCGGACCGGTCTCCGACGTCGCGTGGGCCCTGGGCATCCTGGCGATGGGCTTCCTGCCCCTGGCCATCGGCCTGGCGATCCTCCGGTACCGCCTCTACGACATCGATCGTGTCCTGTCCCGCACGGTCGGGTACACCCTCGTGACCGCGATCCTCGCCGTGACGTTCGGGGCTGTCGTGATCGTGGCCCAGGCGGTGCTCGCACCGGTGACCCAGTCGAGCACGCTCGCCGTTGCCCTCTCCACGCTCGTCGTGGCGGCAGCCTTCCAGCCGCTCCGGCGCGCCATCCAGGGGCGCGTCGATCGCCGCTTCGACCGATCACGCGTGAACGCTGAGCGGCTCGTGACCACGTTCGGCGAGACGCTCCGCGACGTCACCGACCTGCCGACGATCCACGACACGCTCGTCGCGACGGCGGGTTCGACCTGGACCCCGACGGCCGTCGGCATCTGGTTCGCCGGGTGCGTTGACGGGACCGGGCGACATCCCGAGTGGCGTCGCCGCGCGCCCCGCGCATCGTAGGCAGCCCGGACTGCTGCCCGTCGCTCTCGGAGCCACGCTCGTCGACGGCCCGCGGGATCTCCGCTCATGGCTCGCTCACGTCGGTCGGGGCTCGCGGCGAGCCGGCTCGCCTCGTGCGGTGCAGCGGGACGCCCACGCAGGTGAACAGCAGCCCGGCCAATGGCTGGCCCAGCAGCGCCTCGATCTCCGAGTCGAGGAAGGTCATTCCCGAGGCGCCGATTCCGAGCGCGTACGCCACGAGATCCAGCCGGCCCTCGACCAGACCGGCGTCGAGCTGGGCCTCGCGGTACCCGCGGTCGTCCAGGCCCTCGAGGTCCACCGCTCCGATCACCACGAAGGACGCGTCCCGGCCGAGATCCTGCTCATAGCACGCCACCCACAGCTCGTCCCGGAGGGAGCCACGCCGGAGGGGATGCTCGAGGTCCGGCCAGCGGTACAGCCCCGGCTGGATCCCGTCGACGGCGTGGACGGCGATGAAGTGCGGCACCGACGTCCCGCGGAGCGATGCCGCGAGCGAGAAGTCGAAGGTGCGTCGGTCCACGGCCGCGCCCGGGTCGAGTGTGCGCGCGGAGCCGCGGCGCAGGATCACGATGTCCAGGTCCTCGGACGGGGGAGGCTCGCCGTCCAGCACCGGCGCGCTCGGCCACGGCCGACCCAGCCTGTCGTTGTCCCCTGCGCGCTGGGCGAGGGTGACGAGCGGGAAGTCGACCGGCTCGCGATCGATCACGCCCGTCGTGGCGCCACCACCCGCATCGATCGCCGGTGCGCCGGGACCGAGCGCGACGAGGGCGAGCGGGAACTCCTGGACGCCGTCCGCACCGACGAGGCGTGCGATGCCGCCGTCGTCGAAGCGCGTGAACAGCCGAGGCGCAAGGCCACCGGACGTGGCGAGCAGGAGGGTGTGCGACAGCATCGTCCCGGCGTCCCAGTAGATATGGCGGAGGCCTCGCTCGGCATATCGCCAACCGGTTCGCCATGGGATCCCGGTCAGGATCAGGGTCGTCGCCTCGCCGACCGGTGGAGGACCGACCTGTCGGAGCGCGTGGCCGACAGGGTCGTACCAGTGGACCCCGTCCGGCAGCCCCGGCACGCCGAGGGCGGCGACATACAGCTCGAGCGGGAACAAGCCGCCCGCCGACCCTGCGGCGCGGAACAGGAACCGCCGGCCGTCGCGCCGCAGGGCGACGCGGACCACGCCCGCGGAGAGGTGAAGCACGCGCGCGAGCCCGGCCAGGTCCAGCGGGCGCGCAACGGGCGCCGGCAGCCCGCCCATGACCGCCGTGGCCGAGCCGGGCACCCGGGGCCACGTCGCGGGCAGCTCCACGGTGGGGAGGCTGGAAGGGTAGGACTTGGTCGGAGCGGGGAACGTCGGCAGGTGGTTGGGAACGAAGTCCTGGCGCACGAGCGGATGCTTGATCGGCGGCAGCCAGTCGATCCCCGGGACGTACCAGTAGGAGCTCAGTCGGTGGTAGAGCCGCGCGCTGTCCCCGGGAGCCATGGCGACAGTCTCCCACCGGGGACCCGCCCGCGACACCCCTACGTGCGACCGCTCCCGGCGACCCGGACGAGCATGTGACCCGGGCTCGTGCTGCACGGGTCGAGGTGCTACGACATCGCCCGCCCGGACATCGCGCTCGTGGGCGTCGCGCGAGCCGCCACCGGATGCAGGTCGAGGCGACGGAGCAGCTGCGCGTTGGCCGCCACGATGATCGTGGACAGGCTCATCGCGACGGCGCCGGCGGCCATCGGCAGGTCGACTCCCCACGGGACGAACAGCCCCATGGCCACGGGGATCGCCACGAGGTTGTAGCCCGTCGCCCAGACAAGGTTCTGGATCATCTTCCGGTAGGTCGCGCGCGACAGCTCGATCGCCCCGACCACGTCCCGCGGGTCGCTCCGCACGAGGACGATGCCCGCGGACTCCACGGCAACGTCGGTCCCCGCACCGATCGCGATCCCCACGTCGGCGGTCGCGAGCGCCGGCGCATCGTTGACGCCATCGCCGACCATCGCAACCTTTCGGCCGTCGGCCTGGAACCTTCGCACGGCGTCCGCCTTGTCGGCGGGCAGCACCTGGGCCGCCACCTCGTCGATGCCGAGGCGACGGGCGACCGAGTCAGCGACCGCCTGGGCGTCGCCGGTGATCATGGCCACGCGCAGCCCGGCGCGATGCAGCGCCTCGATCGCCTCGACGGACTCCGGCCGGATCTCGTCCTCCGCGGCGAGCGCGCCGAGGAGACGTCGGTCGGCCACGACGGCGAGCACGGTCTGGCCGTCGGCCGCCCAGTCGGCCATCGAACCGCCGAGCGCGCCGGTGGGCGCAATCCCGAGGTCTGCCAGCAGGCGTGGTCCGCCGACCTGGACGTCGACGCCGCCAACGGTCGCACGAGCGCCTCGACCAGCGAGCGACTCGAACCCGGAGATCGGTGAGAGCCTGATCCCACGATCGGCCGCGGCGCCGACGATCGCACGAGCCAGCGGATGCTCGGAGTCGGCCTCCACGGATGCCGCGAGGTGGAGCAGCTCGGCCTCGTCGATGCCGTCCACGGCAGCGATCGCGGCCAGGAGCGGTTCGCCCTTCGTCAGGGTGCCGGTCTTGTCGAAGATGACGGTATCGAGCTCCCGCGCCCGCTCGAGGGCGATCCGGTCCTTGACCAGCAGCCCGTTGCGAGCGCCGAGCGACGTCGAGATGGCGATGACCAATGGGATCGCGAGCCCGAGGGCATGGGGGCAGGCGATGACCAGGACGGTCGCCGTGCGCACCAGCGCATCCTCGGGATGGCCGAGGAGCCACCAGCCGACAAGCGTGACGATGCCGGCGCCAAGGGCGACGTAGAACAGGAGCGCTGCCGCGCGGTCGGCCAGCGCCTGGGCCCGCGAGGCCGACGCCTGGGCGTCGGCGACCATCCGCATGATCCCCGAGAGCGCGGTGTCGTCACCGATCGCAGTGACGCGGATGCGCAGCGAGCCGCCGGCGGCGACGCTCCCCGCGATGACGCTGTCACCAGCCTGCTTCGCGACGGGCCGCGATTCGCCCGTGATCAGGGACTCGTCCACGTCCGCGGCCCCGTCGCTCACGGTGCCGTCGACCGGTACCCGGCCACCGGGCCGCACGAGGACCACGTCGCCGACGACAAGGGAGGCGAGTGGCACGGCCTGGCTGCCGTCACCGGTCACCCGCTCCGCGGTGTCGGGGAGGAGGTCCGCGAGCGCGGCGAGCGCCCCGCGCGCCTGCGCGATCGAGCGCATCTCGAGCCAGTGGCCGAGGAGCATGATCGTGATCAGGGTCGCGAGCTCCCACCAGATCACGACCTCGAACAGCCCGAGGGTGCCGGCCCAGCTCGTGGCCAAGGCGACGATGATCGCGAGCGAGATCAGGGTCATCATCCCGGGCTGGCGCGAGGCGAGCTCGCCCTGGGCACCGCGGATGAAGACCATGCCGCCGTACAGGAAGATGACCGTGCCGAGGATCGCCGGCACGTACCCGCTCCCGGGGACCGTCGGGAGCGTGTAGCCCAGCCACGTCGCCACGTCGTCGCTGAGCAGCACGACCGGGATCGTGAGCAGCAGGCTCAGCCAGAACTTGTCGCGGAACATCGCGACCGAGTGGCCTTCGTGCCTGTCGTGGCCGGCGGGGTGGGTGGCGTGGTCGCCGGCGCCGGCGGCCTCGTGCCCCGGGTGCTCGGCATGGGCGGCGTGATCGGCGTGGGGGTGGGCGTTCGGACTGTTGGTGGTCACGACGTGGTGGCTCGCTGCATAGCGATGAGCGTGACTGAGCCGTCAACCCCGATACACGTCTCGACCCCGATACACGTCTCGAATGGTGAGACACGATGACGAGCCGTCCGAGACCAACCAACGGCGGGCGGGTGACGGACGAGTTCGCCGGGCTTGACCGAGTCTTGAGGAAGGCGTGATCGCGCCTTCACCGACTTCATGTTCGAACGAGCGGATCATTGGCGGAAGACGCAGAGACGTCTGGACCGGCTCCTGCAGGTGCGCTGCTGCCCGGCAACAACACGACGCATGGCAAGGAGCCCGGCCGTGGGCGTTGCACTCGGGTCCCGCCGAGGGTTTGGTGAGCCGGCCAGTCGCAAGCAGACGCTGATCGTGCTTGCGATGACGATCGTCGCGGTCGGGGCCCTCTCCTGGTACATCACCGCCGGGTTCGACGATGGCATCACCAGCATCGACATCACGCGCGACGCAAGCGTGGAGCCACCGGCTGTTGGCAGGGTGCCGACGCCGTTCACCGGACTCGGGTACGACGGCGAACAGGTCTCGCTCACGAGCTACGTTGGCAAGCCCCTCTGGCTCACCTTTGGAGCCTCATGGTGCCGCGACTGCCGGGTCGAATCCGCCGACCTTCAAGCCACGTATGAGCAGTTCCAGGGCTCGGGACTGAACGTGCTCGCCGTATTCATCAACGATCCGCGGGCCGACATCGAAGCCTATGCGGGCAGGGCTGGCCTCACGTTTCCGATCGTTGCCGACGAGAAGGCGAAGATCGGCGCCGCCTACAACCTCGTGGGCATCCCGACACACATCTTCATCGGGCGTGACGGGCTGATCAAGGAGATCAAGATCGGCGCGCTATCGAGGGATGACATGGAGCGGGCCGTCGCACAGATCCTCCGCTAGCCGAGAGCCATTTCCAGCGCGCTGCAGCTGCGCTGCTGATGCCACACGGACACCTCTCTGCCTGGCTGGATCACGCGCAGTTGACGCACTACGTCGCACGCCGGACTGCCTCGTCACGAACAACCGCCGTTCGGAGCGCATCTTCGATCCACTCGCGAGGCGGTATGCCACGTAGCCCGTCAGCCGTCCAGAACACACGGCATCGTGGCGCGTAGTCACCGGGGTCCGTGTATCGGGGGTCAATGTCCCGTCCGTTGATGCGGATCGTCGGCGAGCCTGGGAAGCGAGTCGCGATCGCGACGATCTCGTCCCCGGCATCGATGTCTTCAACGGGCACTCCTGGAGCGACGTTCGCGATCACGTCGTGGAGCAGCGCCCGAGCCTGCTCGTGGTTCGCACATCCGCCGAACCAGAGGAACTCAATCTTGGTCACTGCTCGCTCCCAACGGCTCGCCACGCCTCCACGTCTGCTACATCTCGGGGGTGAAACCCGCCGCGAGGAACGTCTCGGGATCGTCGCCGAACTCGAGGAGGCAGCCCTTGCCGCAGAAGCCGTACTCCCGGCCCTCGTAGGTCGTTACCAGGCCCTTCTCGCGGGCCTGGGCGAGATCCACGGTCATCCCGCAGACAGGATCCTCGTTCGGGGCGACAGTGCGATGGTCCGCCATGTCGGTCTCCTTGCTCGTCTTCAGTGGCTGTGGGCGGGTTCGGCAGCCTGCTCGGCCTCGGCGACTTCGCAGATGCCGGCGTCGACCGGTGCCTGCACCGCCGCGGCGCGTTGTGCGTCGAGCTGCGCCTTGATCTCCGGGTACGTCTCCGAGAGGCAGCACGAGCAGCTCTCGTACCAGCGGCGCATGCCCTCGTCGATCACCGGCAGCGCCTTCGGGCTGTCGGCGGCAATGACCGCGGCCTCGGCCTTCGCGACGTACTCGGTGGGATCCTCGACGAACGCCCGCAGGCACCCGGACCGGCAGAACGCGTAGGTCCGCTCCTCGTGCTCAAGCAGCAGGCTTGCGGCCTCAGCCGTGGCGACGTCGACGGTCATGCCGCAAACGGGGTCGATGAGCTTGGCGGGACGCTCGGCTTGCATGCTGCTCCTCTTCAGGAGGTGATGGTGATCAGTGAGTACGGACGGAGGCCGAACAGGCGCTCGTCCAGGACCTCGTGACGAACGCTGGCCGGCTCCAGGCCGGCGTCGCGCGCGATCCGGCGCACCTCATCCGGCCCGAAGCCGGCGAACCGGACGTCGTAGATGCGCGCTTCGCCACCGGGCCGCAGGACGCGAGCGATCTCGGCGAAGGCGGCGGCGGAGTCGTCCCAGTGGTGGGATGACAGTGTTGATAGCACGAGATCGACGGAATCGTCGGCAAGCGGGAGGTGCTCCGCACGTCCGTCTACCTCCGCGATGCCCCGGGCCGCGGCGATCGAGCGCATTCGCTCGGACGGTTCGACGCCGGTGAGGCTGGCGCCACGATCACGTCGGCGGAGCTCCTCCAGGACGTCCCCGGGACCCGCGCCGATGTCTACGATGGACAGGGCACCTCGCGTGGCGGCGTCCGCGACGACGCGATGGTGGATGCCCGCGAACAGTCCGCTCGCGGCCGCGTACGCATCCTCGCCGCGCCGGCTCGTGATCCCGCCGCGACGGTCGAGCCAGCGGACGACGCGGACAATGAGGTCACGGCGCACCACCAGCACCAGCGTGGCAAGTCCGAACGGCACGACCAACCGGTTCATGGTCACTCGATCGTGACCGCGGCCTTCATGCCGGCGGCATAGTGGCCGACGACGTGACAGCCGGCCAGGACCATGCCCGGCTCGTCGAAGGTGACGGTCAGCTCCTTCGTCCTGCCGGGCTCGACGCCGACGGCCATGTCCTCGTCCCTCGGCATCGACATGCCGCCCGCCGCGGCCATCTCCGCCTCGTGGGCGGTCTGTTCGGCCTCGTCGCCGAGGACGAACTCGTGCAGGATCGTGCCCGAGTTGGTCACGACGAAGGTCACCGGCACGCCCGCTGGTACGGTCATCGCCGCCGGTTCGATCTTGAGATCGTCGGTGAGGGTGACCTCGATTCGGGTCGCTGGGGCGGATGCCTTGACTGACTCCACCGGGCCGGCAGTTGCGGGGGCCGATGACGCACCGCCACTGGAACACGCGGCCGCGGTCAATGCGATGGCGGCAACGAGGGCGAGATGAACAAGACGCATGGGTACTCCCGTGGGCTCGAACGCGGCGTCAGGACGCGGAGGGGACGGTCGCAGTGCGCGGCCGGGGTTCGGCGACGGTCCCCTTGACCTTGAAGCGGCGGAGCCGCAGCGCGTTCGACACGACCGTGACCGACGAGAGCGCCATGGCAGCCGCCGCGAAGATCGGGTCGAGCAGCATCCCCGTGAAGGGATAGAGCACGCCCATCGCGATCGGGATCAGGATCACGTTGTAGGCAAACGCCCAGAACAGGTTCTGGCGGATGTTGCGCATCGTGGCGCGGGACAGGGCGATCGCGGTCACGAGGCCGCGCAGGTCACCGGACATCAGCGTGACGCCCGCGCTTTCCATCGCGACGTCCGTGCCCGTCCCCATCGCGACACCGATATCGGCGGACGCGAGGGCCGGCGCGTCGTTGACGCCGTCGCCGACCATCGCGACGACGGTGCCGTCGGCTTGGAGTGCCTTGACGGCCGCCGCCTTGCCATCCGGTCGGACGTCGGCGACCACGCGGTCGATCCCGACCGAGCGTGCGATCGCCTCGGCCGTGCGCTGGTTGTCGCCGGTGAGCATGGTGACCGCGATGCCCAGGCGGTGGAGCTCGGCGACGGCATCGAACGAGCCCGTCTTGAGCGTGTCCGCGATCGCGATGACCGCAGCCGCCTTGCCGTCGATGGCGGCGAACACGGGGGTCTTGCCGTCGGCCGCGAGTGCGTCGGCAGCGCCGACGAGCGACGCGACGTCGACGCCGAGTGACTCCAGGAAGCCCGGCCGCCCGACGAGGACCGCATGGCCCCCGACCATGGCCGACACGCCGCCTCCGGCGATGCTGAGGAAGTCCGCGGCGTCGGCGAGGTCGAGCTGACGGGTCTCGGTGACCTCGCGCACGATCGCATCGGCGAGCGGGTGCTCCGAGCCGCGTTCGGCGGCGGCAACGAGGGCGAGGATGTCGTCCTCCCCGAACGCGCCCTCGGCACGCACGACATCGGTCACGCGGGGCTTGCCCTCGGTGAGCGTGCCCGTCTTGTCGAGCACGACCGCCTTCACGGAGCCGAGCCGCTCGAGGGCCTCGGCGTTGCGGAACAGGATCCCGTTCTCGGCGCCCTTGCCGGTCCCGACCATGATTGACGTGGGCGTCGCAAGCCCGAGCGCGCAGGGGCAGGCGATGATCAGGACCGCGACCGTGTTGAGCAACGCGAGGTTGAAC